>JABAAB010000076.1 GCA_014238945.1 Lysobacterales bacterium | reverse complement strand
GGCTCTGGCAGTAACTCCGGCATGCAGTGAGAAACCAGCGACATTTCCAGTTCTGGATGCCAACGGGCCATCTGAACAATCGGGTGGGGTTTGTAAGGTGAATACCTTACGCCCTTGCTGTGGTCCGATGGCTATGCGGTGGCGGCGACAGTGCCAGTTACAACCTGGCCAACGGTAAAGGGTTCTCTGTCAAAGAAGTGATAGTCGCCGTGCAGGAAGTCACCGCGCTCAGGGTTCCCAGCGTGACCGCGCCGCGCCGGCCTGGGGACCCGCCGGCCCTGGTTGGTGACGCATCTAGGGTGCGCTCAGAGCTTGGATGGCAAGCCGCCTATACGTCATTAAAGGCGATTATTGAGACTGCGTGGAATTTCGAACGCAGGCGTTAGCCTGGTTTATGCGGTAGCTGATTGTAAATACTGTCCGGCAAAATGATTTATTTACTGAAATCTTTATGGAAATATGTTTTTAAAAAAATGATATTTGTCGAATAGTTATGTATGATACTTTATGTAACTAGTGAGATTATGATTGAAACCCACGTGAATTCAAATGCAATTTAAGATAATCTGAAACTAAAAATTGCATTAAAATCTGGCGATACAGACCAGAGGATCGGTCACAGAAGAATTGTCGTTCAGGGACGGGATCACACCAAGGAATGTTGTCCCTTCGACAATAGAGAATTTGGTTGAGGCAATGCTAATGCCTCTTTGAGTTTTGGCATTTTGGGAGAGATTTACCATGCGATCCACGGATCAATCCGTCCCGGCGTTGCACCGGGCTTACCGTTCTTTCTTATCAAAAACCACTTTATTGACCACCACCATGCTGGCCAGCGCCAGTCTGAACGTGATGGCGAATCATGTGGTCAGCGTTCCGACAACGGGGGATTGTGCGGCGGATACAGTAGGGCAGTCGCTGAACTGTACGTCAAACGACGTCACGATCGCGCTGGTAACAGCCCTGGATGCAGCCACCAAGTGTATCCATGGTGAAATCGCGACACTCACCCTCGAGACGGAAATGCAGATTAATGCTGCCGCATCGCGCCACGATATCGCCGCCTGGATTCCGACCACCGACGAGCTTGGCAAGAACATGCTGCTCACCTCGGCCAACGGCGGACCTGAAAGCTGCCAATCCAAAGCGTTTCACGAGCCGATTTATGCGGATGGCAATCCCACCCTCCTGTTAGTTGACGATCTGGATGGTGACTTATGTGGTGACGTGAACGGTGTAAACTCTACCTTTACGAGAGAGTTTACAGATGCCGATGTTGGTTGTGACGGCACGGTTGGCGGCGCCGAGGTAGATGCAATCGTTTCCTGGCACCTGTCCGGTAATGACCCGGCATGCAATGTGCACCAGGATTACGGCGGTTTCAAGAAATCCAAGTGTTCCAACACCACCTCCTTTGTTGACCTGATCGTGGTCGGCAAATTGGAAGTCTGCAAAGCGGCAGCGGTGGGAACGGATATCGACTTTGAATTTACCATCAACCAAGGCATTGTTTGGGTCGATGGCACAGGTGCCGATGATGTACCGAGTGTAGCGGATTCACCGTTCAGTCTGAATCCGATCGGTGGTCTGGAGTGTGTGACTTTTAATGTGTTGACTGCACAGGGTGATGACCTGAACGAAGTGAACATTCAGGAAACCAGCATTACTGAAGGTTGGGGCGTCAGCGACGTCAGTTGTATCAATAATGCCGACGGCGGCGCGCCTGCGGCATTCACCGATAACGGTGACGGCTTTACCATCGGCCTGACCGAAGGTAACCTCGGTGAAGGAGGTGACGATCCCGGTCAACCTGATGTGACCTGCACGATCACCAACACCCAAGGCGGCTCAATCACCATCATCAAGGATGCAGTTCCCAATGGTGAGCAGGACTTCACTTTCACCGGCAACCTGGGTATGTTCAGCCTCGACGATGATGGCAACGGCGGCCTGCCGAACAGTATCACTTTCGACAACCTGGCTGACGGTGACTACAACGTCACTGAAACAGTAACCCCTGGTTTCGACCTGACCGGAATCCAATGCACGGCGACCGACGGCAGCAGCGTGAACGAGAGTGTCGGCAACCGGAAGGCCGACATCACCCTTTCCCAGGGTGGTGAAGTAATCTGTACCTTTACCAACACCCAGCGCGGTGAGATTCGTGTGAGCAAGGAAACTTTCCCGGCAGATGATCCGACCGAATTTGACTTCTCTGGTGATCTAGTGGGCAGCATCGTTAATGGTGAGCATATTGCACTCGAGGTGATGCCCGGCGCGTACAACGCAACAGAAACTGTACCGGACGGCTGGGACCTGGTCAGCATCACATGTAACGATGGCGACAGCACGGGTGATACTGGAACGGCAACGGCGTCATTCAATGTCGAGGCGGGCGAAGCCGTGAACTGCGTATTCACCAACGTCAAGCAGGGCAGCATCGCGGTAGAGAAAGTCGCAAATGGCGGTGATGATACTTTCCTCTTTACACCCAGCTGGAGCGAACCCTTTGAAATCGGCACCGTTGATGGAAGCGGCGGTCTTGCTTTCAACAACCTGCCGGCATCTGATGAAGTAATCGAAGACACCTATGCGGTTAATGAGGACATGTCGGGACTGGTAGCGGCACGTTGGAATTTTGATGGTGTGGTTTGCACGGGTGACGATGGTGTCGAAGACAACAACGCGATTGACCTCGATCCTGGCGAAACAGTGACCTGCGTATTTACCAATATCAAGTACGCCAGGATCACCGTACGCAAGGAAGCGTTAGGTCCGGATGATAGTTTCTGCTTCCTGATTAACCAGCCAAATACCGGCAATGTAGACTGCCTTGAAACGGAAAACGGAGAAGCACAGGAGGGCGGGGATAACCTTTTAACCGGTAGCTGGAGTATCGTTGAACAGGTTGAGGTTCCATGGATACTGGCGGATGCCACCTGCGATAACGGTTATGATCCTTCCGGCTTTATTCTTGAACCGGGTGATGACATTACCTGCACCTTCCGTAACGTCCTGCCGGCTCCGGTGCCGGTTAACAATACTTTGGCATTGTTGCTGATGTTGCTGACGGTGCTGGCTACCGCATGGTATTTCCGGCCGGCAAGGAGCATCCAGCAAGCATAAGCTGACTCCGCAGAGCAATTAAAAAGGCCCGGCTGTCGCCGGGCCTTTTATTATACCTTGGTCACAAAGGCCATACCGGCTTCGTTTCAGCACTGATTTGGCTCATTATTTCCCCACCAATACACGCATAGCAATCTCCTAACAGAAATAAATTTCAAAAAAGTTGGTTTATACTTCCTAACGGTTAAATCACCATATCCTATCTTGCTGGAAGCCACCTGCAAGCAGACTACCGGAGAAGAACCATGTCGGACCACAGCAGCCTCGAGCGCACTGATCAGGATCACCTCGACGCCTTCGCTTTTCGTCGATTTCTCGACCATCTCGCGATCAACAGCGATGTGCAGAACATTGATCTCATGATACTCGCGGACTTCTGCCGGAATTGTCTTTCCAAATGGTACAAGGCAGCCGCCGATGGGGCAGGGCACGACGTCTCAATGGACGAGGCAAGAGAGCGGATCTACGGCATGCCCTACACTGAGTGGAAAGATCGCTACCAAAAAGAGGCAACAATGGCACAAATGGCCGCGTTCGAGGCGCGTAGGGTAAACAAGGGACAAAGCTGGAGTATAGAAGATATAGACGCCCCCGACCTTAGCTGAACCGAGGGCTACCATCAGTGATGGATACCTCAACTGGTAGGCTGTAAGGCTCTAACCATCATGCAAAAACGGAGGCGTCTATGAAACAAAATATAATCCACATCGG
>JABAAB010000082.1 GCA_014238945.1 Lysobacterales bacterium | reverse complement strand
TCGACCGACAGACGCCGGGTGGCGATCGGCCCACGCGTGATGTAGCGACACAGGCGTTCCAGCTTGCTGCGTTGGTGCGCTTCGCACACCGTGACCGCATGCAGGCTGAAGCCGTACCAGCGGGCCAGCATGGGAATATCCGCCACATCCGGTGGCACGCTGTAAAGGGTCAACGCCTTGCGCCCTGCATGCGGGCCGATTGCGATCCGGTAATTGATCGAAGCTGCCTGCAAATGGTACAGCTAGTGCAGGTGCATATTCAGATTGAGGGCAGAGCCAAAACGCTGAATGAGTGTCACCGCTCCGGTGCGGGCACCGGCGCTTCAGGAAAGACATGATCGACCCGGTGTGCGGCCGACTCCACCATGCGCCGTGCACCACAACTGGGGCAAAATCCCCGGCGGCACCATCGAAAAAAATGGTCGCAGTGCACAAACCCAAAGCCGGATTGATGACCAGGGCGCGCAGATAAGTGCCGAGGGATCAAGCGGTGGTAACGTGGAAATCTCCCAGGATCGTGGATCCACCTCACGGGAGATTTCCGGCAATACGGCTTCCGGAACCGCATTTGAAGGCGAATCGCAGAGGACCACCGGCGGCAGGCAAACTGATCTCAGTACCGATGCCGGCGGCCAAGCAAGTCTATACAGAAATGACGGCAATCGCACCGGTGTCGGCCAAACCGCAGGCGGGGATATTTATGCGGGCCGAAATGGCAACATCTATAAGCGTACTGACGATGGCTGGTCACAATATGACAACGGCAGCTGGAATAATGTGAACCGAAGCAACTCCAGGTCCTCCAGTGCTTCCCTGACACAACCCTCGTACAGCCAATCCGGTCAGTTTAAACGCGATTACAACAACCTCAACCGGCAATACAATGCCAGGCAAAGTGGTTATAATAATTATAATCAGTATCGCAACCAGATGGGGTCCAGATCGGGCAACCTGAACCGGAGCAGAACGGTGAGCCGTCGACAGCGCTAACTCGCTTATTGCACGAAGTCGTCCAGGTCATTTTTTCCGTCGCCTCTAATTGACGAACGCGCGGTACTGAACAGGTCGTCAATCACCTCGCCGGCGTCAACGCCCAATGATTTGCCTTGGAGAGTGTCACGATTCCGTGCTGACTCACGGACATAACTGGCCCCAGCAGACATTCCGCCCCGCGTCGAATCCGTTCCCCGTGACATAGCCATCGCCCAACCCGCGGAAGACGTTGTCCATGTAGGCGGTTCCGAACTCGGCGCGAAGATCGAAGCCGTTGTTTGCGTAGCCGGTGTTCGACTTGACAAGAGCCCCTCCCCGAACGTCGAAGCCGTCTCCCTCGTTGTCGTAGGCGACGTTCCCGATCACCGTAGCGCTGAAGCCAATATCGAAGCCGTCGCCGCCGTTGTCCCATGAGGAACAACCCTGGACCGTGGAGCCGTTGTCGGTTTCTATGCCGTCACCCCCGTTCGAGCGGGCGACAAGATTCGTGAGGCTAGAGGCAGCGCCAGTTGTGATTCCCTGTCCGCCGTTGATCGCGGCAATGCTGTCCCGGATGACGCAATGGCGGTCGACATCGATTCCGTCCGCCCCGTTGTGCATCGCGGTAACGTCCACAATATGACAGTAATCGTTGAGGCTGATCCCATGGCTTCCAAAGCCACGCACCGTGCCGTTCTTGACCGTGATCCGGTCGCCGGCAGATGCGATTCCAGTGCCGCTGCTCGCGGTGCAGCTCACCGCGGTTCCGAGGCCGCTGCAGCTCCCGCCGCCCGCCACCGTGAATCCGTTCAGGTCGAGGGTCACGTCGTCGGCCGAAATAAGGATGGCCGCCTCGTCCAGTATTGTAGCGAGATTGCCCGTAAGGATGTAGCTGCCCGAAGTGCCGATGGTCACTGGGAAGCCCGCGGTATCGCCCGAGCTAACGTCGCCGTGGACGGCGCTGGCCTGATTGATCTCGATTACGCCATCGCTGGCAAATGCTGGAACCCCCCAGAACAATGACAGCATGTAAATTAGACCAATAGATTCATTCCGACCAGTCATGGAAAACTCCTATTCAAAACTATCTGTGAAAATGTTGTCGTCAATAAACACGACTGACCAGGCATCCAGATCAACCGCTGACCATGCTTCATCGTCGTCGCTACCGACAAACTCATGCGACCAATCCTGCGAATCCCAGGCCAGCAAATCTTCATCCCTGTAGTTAACCCCACCGAGTTCACCGGCCCCATCAAAAGACACCAGCACCCGCCCTTCGTCGTCTACATGAAGTGCATCCAGATCTGAAGCGGCTTCAATTCCTGCATTTGCAGCATCGAGGAAAATAGAAAATTCATTACCATTGTACGCAATGACATCCGAATCGTTGACGGTCACCGAATCCAATTGGGCATCTATGTCCAGGGAAAGCAACAAAACCCCACCCGACATCGCAACAGCATCTACATTGACACCAGCAGGAATACCCGCAGTGCGGCCATCAAATTCCTTCGTCCACACAATCCCATCAAACCGGATTACGTCACAAGGGCGATACAGCGTGTCATTCAGCACTATGGATGTTTCGACAGAGAAAAGTACATCACCGCCAGGTAGGCCATGTATGGCATCCACATCGGCAGCGTCCGGCAATTCACCGAAATCAACCAGGCTCAAGCCTGAGCCATACGGGTACGCGGAGTCTTCATCTGCCACTATCCTTTGGGTGTGGTTCAGATGAATATCGGGCGAGTAGGTTGAAATTTCGATGACATTGTCTGATAGCGCAGGTGACAAATACTGAGTTGCGATAATAAATACAGCAAAAACTGCGGGCTTATATCGTCTGGGCGCTGTCATTGGGTTG
>JABAAB010000070.1 GCA_014238945.1 Lysobacterales bacterium | reverse complement strand
TTGCCAAACCGCATCAGTTTCGGTGCTTGACTCTGATTTTGCTGAAGTAGTTTCTTTTAACAACATCAAAGTCATGGGTGACACGGGATTGTGTCAGGATGGTGATGATTCAGATTCATTCTGGTTTGAAGAAGACACCTATAAATAGGCTGGTATGAAGGATAGGTTACAACTGCATCCAATATGGTTGTGACACCTGATTAAAAGAATATCCAACGAGATAAATCGCCCCCGCATTGTGCTGGGGCGATTTGTTGTTTAGAAAATGGAATTATATCCGGAACGACCCTGCCGGCTTGCATCTTCAGCAAGCCCCAAAAATCGGTCTAACCTGGCGGCCAACCAAACTGCCGACCTCCCAGCAAATGAAGATGTACGTGGAAGACCGTCTGACCACCCCCTTCATTGCAATTCATGACAACTCTGTAGCCATCCTCTGCAACGCCCTGCTCCAGTGCAATTTCCCTTGCAGCGAGAAATAGCTTGCCAAACAATTCGGCATGTTGCGTTTGCATGTCATTGATGGTTCTTACGCGCAACTTGGGTATGATCAATACATGCAGCGGTGCCTGCGGATTAATGTCCCTGAAAGCCAGGACATCATTATTTTCATAAATGATGTCGGCTGGAATTTCCCTGGAAATTATTTTCAAAAAAAGATCTTCAGACATGATTGTCACCTTGATGGTCATTGTTCGGAAATACTACCCTACTTTGTCCCATGAAACCTGCTGGCTAATATGACAAGAATCGGGTGGTCATTACCAGCACAACTCTTACAATAGCCACATGGACTCCAACTACCACTATCAATTGATTGCCGATGCCCTTGCCTGGCTTGAGCGGAACCAGAAGAAGCAACCCGGCCTGAATCAACTTTCACAACATATGGGATTTAGCCCCCATTACCTACAGCGCCTGTTCCAGGAATGGGTTGGTGTTTCACCAAAACAGTTTTTGAAACATATGACAAAAAAGCAGGCCCTGGAGCGTCTTAGACAAGGTCATACGGTGCTGGACGCCGCGCTTTCCAGCGGACTTTCCGGCTCTGGAAGACTACATGATTTACTGATCACAACCCAGGCCATGACACCCGGTGAAGCAAAACGCAAAGGACAGGGTGTAAAAGTAAACTTTGGACACGGTCAGACACCATTTGGCGAGGCGCTGGTTGCCTGGACCGGGAGGGGCCTTTGTTTTCTTGGTTTCTGCTACGAAAAAGACAGGCAAACGACCTGGTCGGAATTTACAGAGCAATGGCCAGACGCCAGGGTATTCGAAGACCCCGAAGCTGCGGAGCGATTACTGGATAAAATATTTACCGGTTCGAAAACAAAGCAACTGAAGGTATGGCTAAGGGGCAGCCCTTTTCAGCTGCAGATCTGGGAAGCATTGCTTAACCTGCCATCAGCCACCCATTGCACTTATGGACAGCTGGCAAAATTTACCGGTAATGCCAGGGCCAGCAGAGCTGTTGGAACGGCCATTGGCAGGAACCCCGTTGCCTGGATTATTCCCTGTCATCGCGTCATCAATAGCCTGGGTACTCTGGGTGGTTATCGCTGGGGAATGAATATCAAGCAGGCCATGATTGGTTACGAGGCTGCAACTGCTGAACTGTGAAATTTCAGGGTGTCAAATTGGCTAATCGGTGATGTTGACAATGACACCTCGAGGCAATTTGTCGGCCAAGACCAAGTCAATAATTTTCCTTGCGGCTATCTCCGGACCAGGCTGGTTCAATGGGTTTTCCGCATGATAGGCACTGGCCCTGAAAGCCGTACGCATAACACCTGGAATGATTCCCCGGACAATGACCTTTGTATTGCTCAACGATTCAACAAATTGCTTAACCAATCCTGTCAGAGCCGCCTTTGAAGTGCCGTAAGCACCCCAGTAGGCGCCCGAAACTTTATCCAGATCATCCAGCAAAAAAAACAAATGGCTTCTTTCTTCCTGCTTTAACAGGGGCAGACAAGCACAGGATAACAGCCAGGGGGCGTTGACATTAACCTGCATAGATTTTAACCAACTCAACGGTTTAATCTGGTCCAGAGGCTGGAGTCCTTCGAAGTCAACAGCACAATGGATCAACGCGTTCAGAGAGCCGTGTTCAACTTTGATGGTTTCAACCAGGCTTGAAAAATCATCTATTCCTGCACCGGCCAAATCCATTGGATACAACCCGGGAGCCGCCAGACCATTTCCGGTGATCCGATCACTCAATGCCGTCAGTCCCCGTCGATTCTTGTCCAGCAGAATGATGTTGGCCCCGTTTTGTGCACATTGCAACGCGAGCGCTGCTCCGAGCCCCCCCGCTGCACCGGTTATCAGCAGTGTCTTGTTTTTAAGAACCATGAATCAATTTCTGAGGTGAAAGGTCAATTTTACCGATTTGTGTATGAGCAGGAAACAAAAACACCTAAAATTTACTCTCAGCCGGTTGACTCCATACGCGATTCAACGGATTCTTGTGGTGTTGTACTGTATTGGTGATTTGAATGCCCATATATGAATATCAGGCCCGAGGCAAAGACAATTGCACATATTGCTCGGGCAGTTTTGAATTAATGCAGAAACTGTCGGACACGGAGATCACCTTGTGTCCCGAATGCCATAATCCCGTTGGCAGAAAGATTTCACGTCCCAGCCTGGCTTCACCCAGCCCTTCATTGCAGCGGGATACGCTTGAAAAACATGGCTTCACACAGTTCAGGAAAGTTGAAAAGGGTGTATACGAAAAGACCGCGGGTAAGGGCCCGGATATCATCTCAGACAAAAAAGGAACATAGCCGTCCGCCCTGATAACGGTGTTACCAACCGGCGGTAAATTGTAAGTCTATAGTCTCTCTCTGTTCCTGCTCCAGTTACTCCCATCAAATGACTCTATCGTGACATCAATATCCCCGGACAATTCGAGACAATTCAGATTGACACTGATGCCGTCCGGATGTGAACGGGGGATATAGAATGACTTGACCCCACAATTCCGACAAAACAGATGACGGGCCACACCGGTATGAAATCGGTATTCGTGCAGGCTATCGTCACCACAAAGCAGATTGAACCGATCAGCCGGCACAATCACGTGAAGATAGCCGGATTTCAGACAAATTGAACAATTACATCGGTGAACCACTGGATTTACTGGCACCTCCACCTCAAATTTTACCTGGCCACAGTGACAACCACCTGTACAATTTTGCATCAATCTTATCTCCCGACTACTTTCAACTTGATGTGTGTCTGAGTTTCAATCGCCTCATGAATCGCCAGGCAAACCATGCGTCTGCCGGACCTAATTTTAATCTTTTATCCTCTACCCAGTGGATATTATTACCCACGCGAGCCAACCATCTTTGTTCTATCGCCCAACGCAACTGGAGATGGGCGCCGCTCCCATGTCCACCAGTAAAAACACAAGCTTTCAAACCCTCCCGGTACCATTGGCTCGCCTTTTCGACCAGATGACAAACAATTTCCATGTATTCATCAGGTGGGGGTTTTTGTCGGAGCTCATTCAGGGTGACCTCAAATTTTGCCTGCAGGTACAGAGGGACAGAATGATTCTGGAGGTCCCTGCCCTCCACCAGCTTCAAGACCAACCGATACAGGCTGGTTGCTGCGCAAAGACTGCGCAGGCTTCGCCTGCTGATCTGCACCCCGTCAAGCGCCAATTCCATCATGGTCGCAGTCTCGCCGTCAGCCGCACATGTTTGAAACATTGTGGCTTCATCGGGGCATGGGCTCACATCTATCTGCGAGACAGCATCACTCACCAGACGCAATATCAGCGCATTGTCCAGTTTCTCTCTCGCCCCGGTCGTATATAACAATCGCAGTACTGGATGCCTTGAAAGCGAGGTGGAATCCGAAGCAAGTTCCTTGCTCCACCATTCGAGTTTGGCCCATTTAACGGCATCGTCTGTGCGAATATCTGGAATCGACCCAATGGAATGTTGCAATGCATACAGAGCCACCAATGCCTCGCGTCGCTCCGGCTTGACAAAACGACTGGTCAATTCAAACAGACTGCCCGGTTGCATGGATAATTCCTTACACACGACAAACTCATGAGACATCTTGCCTGTCATCATGAACTCTTATCGTTTTCCAGCAGACGCAATACATCCATCGGAACATCCAGTAAGTCGGTGCTTTTGTCCATAACCGAACGACACTCCATGGTGGCGTATCCGTAAAGGGCCAGTGCTGTCCTGCTTCCGGCACGTTGTCCCGCTTGGATGTCCCGCCTGTCATCACCTACCATCAATGCGTCGCGAGGGCGGATCCCGATGGCCTCACAGGCAGCCAGGACCGGTGCGGGATGTGGTTTGCAATGGCTTACCGTATCCCCACAAATAATCGTCTCAGCAGATGTTAACCAACCCAATTTATCAAGAATCGGCAAGCTCAGTGATTCCATTTTATTGGTAACAATACCCCAGGGTATTCGTCTGGAAGTCAGATCGGATAACACATACTCAACACCGTCAAATGGTCGTGATTGAACAAAACTGTTATCTGCGTAGTGACTCAGGAATTGTTTCCGCCAACCCTCCAGTGTTTCCTCGTCACATGGCGGCATTCCGGCCCTGATGAGAGCAACTGCTCCCTGGGAAACAAAATGGCGTAATTCTTCGACCGGCATGGCACCCAGGCCCAGCCCTGATCGCAAGTAATTCAATGTACCAACCAGGTCGGGGGCTGAATCCAGCAATGTTCCATCAAGGTCGAATAAAACCGTTTTTATCACAACCAATTCATCCGTTGATAAGCCGGAGGCGCAGACTTTCGGTGGTTTGTGTCATCACGGAGATCGGGTTGCGTGAACGATATAATTAACCCGCACATGTCCTCCGGTGTGGGCGGTGCGGCCTAAATGATTGTAGTGTATTCCACAAATCTCCACCGTGTGCATGTCTGAATTCCTTAACCAATGACATAATTCAGACGGTTTAATAAAACGATCATACTGATGCGTACCTGTTGGGATAATACGGGCGATATGCTCCCCACCCAGTATCGCGATGGCAAAAGCAGCCAAGGTTCTGTTCAGTGTACTCAAAAACAAATGACCACCTTCAACCAGCATCATCGAACAGGCCTTGATTACCGATGAGGGGTCGGGAACATGCTCCAGCATCTCCATACAGGTGACCACCTCTGCCTCACCCGCGTTGTGCTGTGCCCATGCTTCTGCTGTCGAGTGCTGATAATCAACCTGAACACCTGACTCATGCAGATGCAACCTGGCCACCGCCAGAGCTTTGGCTGCAACATCAATGCCGGTAACTTCGGCCCCCTGGGCTGACATGGACTCTGACAAAATTCCACCGCCACAACCTACATCAATGACTCTTTTGCCCTGTAGTTCAACCCGCTCGGTTATGAACGCAAGACGGGCTGGATTCAAATCGTGTAGCGGTCTGGATTCACCGTCAGGATCCCACCAGGACGCGGCCAACAGGTCGAATTTCTGTTGTTCCAATGGATCAATGTTTTCTTGTCCACCGCTCATAGAACCTGTACTCCGGTGGGCCTTGTCCCGGATGAAATACGACTTGCCCATCGTCTTGCACGATCAGTAATGTGGGCGATATCCATGTGTAGAAATTCTCCATCCTCTAGTAACAGCCGCCCTGAGACCCAAACATGGGACACCTGTCGACTTGCTGCAGAATATATCAGCTGTGAAACGACGTCATACATGGGTGTGGTGCACAATGCATCCAGACGCAACGCACACATGTCAGCCAATTTGCCGGCTTCAATACTGCCCAGTTCACTGGCTCGGCCAAGCGCTTTGGCAGCATTGATGGTCAACATCTCCAGTGCCTGGAATGCGTTGAGCACACGCGGGTCAGACGCGACGCCCTTGGCCAGCAATGTTGCAATCCGGCATTCCGCCAGAAGGTCAAGATCATTATTGCTGGCTGCTCCATCGGTACCAAGCGATACATTGATATTATGGTCAAGAAGTCTGGACACGGGGCAAAATCCATTTCCAAGCTTAAGATTGGATTCTGGACAGTGGATCACGTTGACGCCCGCATCAGACAATGTAACCAAATCTACATCGTCAAGCTGGGTCATGTGTACCGCCAACAGACGTCTGTTCAACAATCCCAGATCGGCAAGGCGGCCCAGGGTCGGCTTGCCGTGACTGCGCTGGGACTCACCAACTTCCCACGAGGATTCCAACACATGCATATGGACAGGAATATCCAGAGAGCGTGAATAATCTGCAACCCTGGTGAGCGTGCGATCATCGACTGAATACGGTGAGTGAGGTGCCAGGGCGATACTGATCAAAGGCTCATCTTCCCAGCAGGCACTCACCTCCAGACCCTTTTCCAAATACTCATCTGCGTTTCCAGCCCAGACGGTGGGAAAGTCTAAAATCGGTAGCCCGATAGAGGCCCTCATTCCTGCCCTGATAGCAGTTTTGGCGGTGATTTCCGGAAAAAAATAGAAGTCGTTAAAACAGGTGGTTCCACCTCTCAGCATTTCTGCAATTGCCAGATCGGTACCGTCATTGATAAATTCCGGACCAATGAACTTTTTTTCTACGGGCCAGATATACCTGTTAAGCCATGTCTGCAGATCAAGATCGTCAGCATAGCCCCGGAGCAGGGTCATGGCTGAATGGGTATGCATATTGATAAAGCCCGGTAGCAGAACATGCCCGGGTAAATCGACGAAGTCCGCATCAGCATGGCGCCTACGTGCTTCACTTCGTGGTATGACCTCAGTGATTTTTTCACCTTCAATCACCACCGCCATATCCTCCAATACCTGAACACGGGGTCTTACTGGTACCAGTAAGCCAGGAACCACTACACAACAGCGGTTTGGGGATTCAACAGGCATGTTGTACCGCAGATCCGGATTGATCATCAGTACTGACTTCCAGAAAACCAGGGTATAAGAAGCAATTGGATAGAGTCGGCAATGTGAAACCCAATGGAATCCGCTCAGGCATGGATATACACCGGGGAATCGTTCATTTAATTCTTAACCCGGGATACGTACTCGCCGCTGCGCGTGTCAATCCTGATTACTTCTTCATTTTGAATAAACAAAGGCACACGTACCGTTGCTCCGGTCTCCAGCTTGGCGGGCTTGCCCCCTCCCCCCGAAGTATCACCTCGCAATCCGGGATCGGTTTCTATGATTTTCAACTCTACAAAATTTGGTGGCATAACACTCAGAGGTTCACCGTTGAACAGGGTCAGACCGCATACTGCTTCGTCTTTCATCCACAAGGCGGAATCACCCACTGCTTCCTTGGATATCGCATACTGCTCGTAGGTTTCAGGGTGCATGAAATGCCAGAATTCACCGTCGTTATAGAGGTATTGAGCGTCCATTTCAAAGACATCGGCCGCTTCCACCGATGTGCCTGATTTGAACGTCCTTTCGACTACCCGTCCGGTCTTGATGTTACGTACGCGCACCCGGTTGAACGCCTGACCCTTGCCGGGTTTCACAAATTCATTTTCAACAATATTGTGGGGCTCTCCATTGAGCATGATCTTCAGTCCGCTTCTGAATTCATTGGTACTATAGGACGACATGGGATTCTCCAGGGTGACTTGCCCACCAATCGAGACAGCCACTGTCTGCGCGGTGCACGAATTTAAATCTGTTCTGTGTGGAATAGTTGTAATCATAACGCGAACCATCAGCAGGCAACAGAGTCGTACATACTTCTTTAATACTTATGCCCAGTGATGTATGCGTGAATTATTTGAATAAAATAGGGAGGAGCAATTCTACTAAATCAAATGAATATACGTCATAATTGGTTGCAATTATCGAGGCACATTTCCGACCTGAGAAAGGAGGAATATCCTCGGTTAATTCCGGATAGAATAAATGGTGAACAGGAAAAAGGTTATTCATGAGCAACAGCATTCTCTCGGATTCAGGAATCGGATGTCACTGGCATGGATAGTTCCTATCTACTGATAATTGACAACTCTCCCGACAACGTGCAGGTCGTTAACAGCTATCTTCGCAATTCGGGTGTGGCGGTGAGGGTCATCAGCGCATCCAGTTCCAGTGAATTGGAAGATGCGCTACGTCAAAAGTCTCCCTTCCTGGTTTTGTTGGGTGCCCAGTTGCCGTCAGCAGTGAACATAGAACAGGTCCTGCAAGCCGCTGAACAATTCTCGATACCGGTAGCACTGCAGGTCGACCCGGGTGACCTGCTCAACCTGGAATCGGCCCTCCGTACTCATCCGGTGCAGGTATTCAACAAAGAAGAAAATGACCAGTTGATGGAGGTTGTAAGCCAACACATGAAAGGAGGAAAAACAGCCATTGAACAGAGCGGACTGCAAACAAAGCTGGATGAACTGCAACAGCGTTATGACCTGTTGCTAGAAAGTGCCAGGGACTCAATTGCCTATATTCACGAAGGTCTGCATGTGTATGCCAACCGTACTTACCTGGATCTGCTGCAGGTAAAGGACACGGTAGAGATCGAAGGCCTGTCGCTACTGGAGTTAATGAAGACCGAAGAAGGTACAGATCTGAAGAAACTGCTAAGAGATATGAATCATGGAGTTTATCCTGATAAACCGGTGCCGGTTTCGATCAACACACCGAGTGGTAAAGAGTTAGTGGCTGACCTGAGTTTCTTACCCGCTGTATTCAATGAAGAGCAATGTATACAGATGATGGTCTGCGAGCAGGACGCCCAATTTGCATTGAAGGAAGAATTGGACCGGTTGCGCAAGACAGATCAACTGACCCACATGGTCAACAGGAAAACTTTTTCCTCCCGGTTGTCCGGATTAATCAGTCAGGACCAGGATGGTGAACGCAGAATTGCCATAATGTACATTGAGCCCGATGGCCTCGCTGATGTGCAGCAAGTGATGGCCATGGAAAGCATTGATGCCTGCATCCTGGACCTGGCCAATGTAATCCGTAGTTGTATCGAAGAAAACGACCTGCCAGCCAGGTTCAGCGACCAGGGTTTCGCCGTTTTAATGGAACGCAACAGCAAATCAGAACTACAGGATGCGGGTAACTGTATTCTCAGTAATTATTCCAACCACATCATTGATCTCGATGACCGAACCCTGTCAGCATCATGCAGTATAGGCATGGCGACCATCGGGTCATTCACCCGAAACGCTGACGAAGTCATTGCCCAGGCCAGAAAAGCCTTTAAGCAGGCATCCAATAAAGGAAATGTCCTGATCAGGTACAAGCCAGCTCTGACCACAGTAGCCTCCGGTGAAGCCGAACGTGACTGGGTGGAGCGCATACGTCACGCTTTGAATAATCACGATTTCTACACGATTCAACAATCTATTGTGGATCTGGAAGGTGAAAACGAGGGATTGTTTGAGAATCGGACCTTTCTGCGTGAAGAGGACGGCGACACACAAGTCAGTGAATTCATGCAAATTGCGGAAATGAATGATCTTGGCAGCACCATTGACCGGCATGTCATTCCACAGCTGATGACAGCCATTGCCGGAACCGGTGATAAACACATCATTGCATTGAGCAGCAACTCAATTCTTGATTTCAGTTTTCCCAACTGGTTTCTGCGCAAACTGGAAGAAACCGAGGTTGAGGGCTCTCAACTCATCCTGCAGATTTCAGCAATTACCGCGGAAACCAATCTCCAGCCAACAAAGCGCCTGGTTGAGGAGCTTCAAGGAATGGGCTGCTCCGTCGTACTTTCAGAATTTGATAATGATCGTCGGACATTGCAGCTATTGGACCACTTGCCGGTCAACATGGTGAAACTCCGGCCTGGTCTGGCACAGGGCTTGTCTTCAAACAACCCTAACCAGGAGATCATCCGGGCAGTGGTTCGGGGAATATCCTCCCACGAAATAATAATTATTGCCGATGAAGTGGATGACGCAACTGACCTCGCCATCTTATGGCAGTGCGGGGTGAAACTGGTGACCGGTGACTTCCTCAACGAGGCACCACAAGTCGTTGGACAATAAATTCCATTGACTGAGGTTTACCGTGCCCGTGGAACAATACGTTTTCACTGCAACAGTGACTCTGTAATCACCCTCCATTAACAGGCCTGTCCTTCGTGATGAAACCCAGCTCCGTCATAGGACGATTCGCTCCATCTCCAACCGGAGATCTTCACTTCGGATCATTGGTGGCAGCGGTCGGCAGCTATCTTGAAGCCAAGCACACCGGAGGCAAGTGGTTGTTGAGAATTGAGGATATCGATCCACCACGCGAAGTTCCCGGGAGTTCCGCGCGCATCATAGCCGACCTGGCGAGACTGGGCATGCACCCTGACGGGCCTGTTCTATACCAGAGCAACAGACTTGAAGACTACCAGTTTTATCTGCAGCGTCTTCTTGAGAGTGGATTGGCCTATCCGTGTGCCTGTTCTCGCAGGGACCTGCCAACATCGGGAATTTACCCGGGTACCTGTAGAAACGGAATTGAAAATGGAAAAAAACCTCGCTCGGTCCGGTTTCGCCATAGTGAAAATGACTGCGGATTTGATGACATACTCAGGGGCAGACAGGAGGAATCACCGGCCGGGGGCACTGGGGATTTTGTTGTTCGGCGTGCGGATGGCCTCATAGCGTATCAACTCGCGGTGATTGTAGATGATTATTTCCAGGGTATAACCCAGGTGGTCCGAGGTGCGGATTTGCTCGATTCAACATTCCGTCAATTGAGATTACAAAACGCCCTGCATTTTCAGCCACCTGAGTATATGCACCTTCCCATTGTATTGTCTGAAGACGGCAGGAAACTGGGAAAACGATTTGATGCAGATCCCGTCAGGCACGAGAACCCGGCCATCGCGGTGGCACAGGCACTTGGTTTTTTGGGGCAGAATCCACCCCGCGATTTATCGCTGAGTGCATTATGGGATTGGGCCATGAGGCATTGGGACAGATCAAACATCTGTAGTCAGCAGGCATAAAACCCCGCTACCCGTTATACTTCGTTTTCTTTCCAAAAGACTGACTGGCATGAACCCGAATTACCTGGATTTCGAACAACCCATAGCGGAGCTACAGGCCAAGATTGATGAACTGCGTAATGTTGGTTCTGACAATGCATTAAACCTCGAGGAAGAAATACAGCGTCTGCGGGCCAAAATGAGACAGAAGCTGGCCAGCATTTTCAAAGAGCTTACACCATGGCAGGTTTCCCAGCTCAGCCGTCATCCGTTGAGACCCTACACGCTGGATTATGTGGATTTCCTGTTCGATGAATTTCATGAACTGCACGGCGACCGGGCGTTCGCCGATGACCATGCAATTGTTGGAGGTCTGGCACGGTTTCGGGGCCGTGCCGTGATGCTGATCGGCCATCAGAAAGGTCGCGACACCAAGGCCAAAGTATTCAGAAATTTTGGTATGCCAAGACCTGAAGGATATCGCAAAGCATTGAGACTGATGAAATTGGCAGAGCGATTTCGTCTGCCTGTGTTGACCTTCATTGATACTCCAGGGGCCTATCCCGGTGTTGGAGCGGAAGAGCGTGGTCAATCGGAGGCTATTGCCTACAATCTAAAGTACATGTCTCGCCTGCCAGTGCCCGTTATCTGCACCATTATCGGAGAGGGTGGTTCGGGTGGCGCGCTGGCAATAGGAGTGGGTGACAGGGTGAACATTCTCCAATACAGCACCTATTCGGTTATATCACCGGAGGGTTGTGCATCCATATTGTGGAAAGACGCTGCGATGGCTGAGGTCGCAGCGACCGCACTGGGTATTACCTCCGACCGGCTGTTGCAATTGGGCCTGGTGGACGAAATTATTCCCGAACCTCTGGGTGGAGCGCACAAGGACCCTGAAAAAGTCGCGGCACAGGTCGGTGACTGTCTTGAGGCCCAGCTAGAGGAGCTCGACAAGCTGACCACCGAGCCACTGCTGGAAGAGAGGTACCAGCGATTGCTTTCCTATGGTGAATTCAAAGATTAGGCCGTGGAGCCTCCGGTGTGTCCATGAGCAATCAAACCCTGCACTTCACAGCAGATCATCTGCTGTGCACACTCCAGACTTTTCCCACTGCAAACAAATACCTGGTTGGCTATAGCGGAGGTGCCGATTCAACCGCTTTGCTGCATGCACTCAGTTCAATTCGTGCACTTCTTGATGTTCCAATCGAAGCGGTTCATGTCAATCACGGTCTGCATAAGGATGCAGACCATTGGCAAACCCATTGTGAACGATTTTGTAGCAAATATAAGATCATTCTGCACTGCCTGAGCGTCCACGTTGCAACAAACACGGGTAAAGGCACCGAGGCTGAAGCTCGCAAACAAAGATATCGGTCGATTTCAGAATTGCTCCAACCCGGTGAGAGCCTGTTGACGGCCCACCACGCGGACGACCAGGCGGAAACGATACTTTTAAACCTGATGCGAGGCAGCGGGGTCGATGGGTTGTCTGCCATGCCCAAGTTCAGAAACATGGGGCGTGGTATGTTGCAAAGACCCCTTTTGGAATTTCGCAACCAGGAACTTATTACCTATTTAAGCTGCCATGGTTTGGATTGGATTGAGGACCCGTCCAACCAGAAACCTGACCATGACCGCAACTTCCTTCGTCATGAAGTCATACCACTGCTGGAGACCCACTGGCCGAATGTCAGCAAGCGATTGATATTGACAAACAAGGCCATGCGCGGGGCACGTGCAGTTCTGGAAAAAACAGCACGGGACTACCTCGATAACAATCTGATGCATCCTTTGATAATGCAGGTATCGGAGCGCGCCTGTAAGGAACCGGCATTATTCAATCTCGTCATTCGAAGCTGGCTTAATCGATCGGGCGCACCACCCATTACAGCGAATAGTCTGGACTCACTGGTCAAACAATTCCTGGAATCCCACCCGGGTCAACATCCTGTTATTGGCTGGGACGGGTGGCAATTGCGTCTGTTCAAAGACCAGTTATGGCTGCTCGATGACTCGGCAATCTCCCCCTGTCCTGTGATCACATTTCCTGATGACAGCGACGAAGTTGAACTCAACCGCGATTGCGGAAGATTTCTGCTGAAAGGGAACAGGCAAACTGGTTACACCGGACGTATCATCGTGTGTAACAGACAGGGCAATGAGGGAAGCAAAATCAAGTATCGTGGGCTTCACCGAACTTTGAAGAACCTGTTTCAGTCGGGGAGTATACCGGCCTGGCTCAGGGACAGCATTCCACTTTGCAAAATTGACGATGAGCTGGTCGCAGTGGGTGACTGGTGTATTAACGAGGAGTTTGCAACATGGCTGACTGAAAACGGCATTTCCCTGCGCTGGAGACCGCAAAATCCGCTGCTGCGTTATATTCGTGACC
This sequence comes from Lysobacterales bacterium, assembly GCA_014238945.1. Classification (GTDB taxonomy): domain Bacteria; phylum Pseudomonadota; class Gammaproteobacteria; order Xanthomonadales; family SZUA-36; genus SZUA-36. The sequence continues at coordinate 81,773 of JABAAB010000070.1, read as the reverse complement.
GGCAACATGACGGGTTTGATACCATCAACAGTTGACCATACCAGTGTGGTGCGTTAGTGTCGCTGCGCTGGAACCGGAAAGCTGATTATGACTGAAAAAACCGAGTCTGGGCCGGACTTTGAAAAGACACTTAATGAACTCGAAAAATTGGTTGAAAAACTCGAAGCGGGCGATTTGTCGCTGGATGAATCCTTGACAGGATTCAAGCAGGGAGTTGAATTATCAAGACAATGCCAGGAAACACTCGATAGTGCCCAGCAGACGGTCGAACAACTGATTGATCCAGATGATGAAGAATCTGTCTCACCGTTTGAGCGAGATGCCTGAAACCGAAGCCATTATCAGGGCATGGCAGACCCGGTTTGAAGACATATTGCCCGCCTACCTACCGGATCCCTCGAAGGCACCTCGGTGTCTCTATGAAGCCATGCACTATTCGGCTACAGCCGGAGGCAAGCGGATCAGACCGCTGTTTGTATACGCATCCGGCCGCGTTTTGGGTATGGAAGAATCCCAACTGGATGCCATTGCAGTTGCGATAGAGTTCATCCACACTTATTCATTGATCCACGATGATCTCCCCAGTATGGATGATGATGATCTGAGACGTGGTCAGCCCAGCTGCCATCGCAAATTTGATGAAGCCACGGCCATACTTGCAGGTGATGCCCTACAAGCGCTTGCCTTTGAAATTCTCGCAACTGACAGCGCTCTCAGGACGTTTCCGGAACGGCAGACCGCTGTCATTCTGGGACTGGCACGGGCCTGCGGTGCCGGTGGAATGGCCGGCGGACAGGTGCTTGATCTTGCCAGTATCGGTGCACAATTGACACAGGATCAACTGGAGGACATACACGCGTACAAAACCGGTGCCCTGATTCAATTCTGTACAGTCGCTCCGGCCATATTGGCGGCGGCAGACGGTTCCCGGGTTACCGCACTGGCACGTTATGGGAAACTGACAGGCTTGGCTTTCCAGGTCTTTGATGACCTGTTGGATGTGACGGGTAGCAGCGAATTGACCGGCAAACCAAGCCAGGCTGATGCCGCCCGCTCGAAACCTGCCTTCCCTTCCGTTATTGGAGTTGGTAAATCATTGGAAAGAGCAACAGAGTTGCGTGATCTTGCACTGGCTTCGTTGCATCCATTGGGCGGAGATGTTGACACTTTAATGTGGCTGGCGGGTTACTCTGTCAACAGGAAACGGTAAAATAGCCGAATGAGTTCCGGAAAATACACATTGTTGGATCAAATAGCCACGCCTGCGGAGCTACGCGAACTGGAGGAGGATCAACTGCCGCAACTGGCCGATGAATTGCGCGCCTACCTGCTCGAAGCTGTGTCAAAAAGCGGGGGACATTTCGGTGCAGGACTGGGTTGTGTGGAACTGACGGTCGCCTTGCACTATTGCTTTGAGACACCCCACGATCGCGTCGTCTGGGACGTGGGTCACCAGGCTTACCCGCACAAGATTCTCACCGGCCGGCGTCATCGCATTGGCTCGATAAAGAAAACCGGTGGACTGGCACCTTTTCCCAGACGCGAGGAGAGTGAATTTGACACCTTTGGCGTCGGTCATTCTTCTACCTCTATCAGCGCTGCACTCGGTATGGCGCTGGCAGCAGACATTCAAAATCAATCGCGACGGGTTGTTGCGGTCATCGGTGATGGTGGAATGACTGCCGGCATGGCATTTGAAGCCCTGAACCACGGCGGTGCATTGAACCCCAATATGCTCGTGGTATTGAACGAAAACCAGATGTCGATATCACCCAATGTCGGGGCAATGACCAAGATGCTCGCTCGATTGATGAGTGGACCGACGGTAACCAACATCAGGGAACGCGGCAAACAAATGATGCACAGGGACTCCCGGGTGTGGCGGTTTATGAGCCGTTGGGAGGAGCATGTAAAGGGCATGATCGTTCCCAGCACCCTGTTTGAGGAACTCGGTTTTAATTACCTGGGCCCGATTGATGGCCATGATTTGCCAGCCCTGTTACGGGTATTGCGGACCATTCAGACGGTCGACGGGCCCAACCTGCTCCATATCATCACCGCCAAGGGTAAAGGCTATCCGCCAGCGGAGGCGGATCCGGTCAAGTACCACGCGGTTGGGCCTTTCGATCCGGAATTGGGTATTGCCCAAAAATCATCCTCTTCGGATACCTCACCAAGCTATACCGAGGTTTTTGGTCGGTGGTTGTGTGACATGGCAGAGTTGGATGAGCGTCTTTGCGCGATAACACCTGCCATGCGGGAAGGATCGGGACTGGTTGAATTTGAGCAAAGATTTCCAAATCGCTACTTTGACGTTGGCATTGCCGAGCAACACGCGGTAACTCTGGCAGCGGGGATGGCTTGTGAGAACACCCATCCCGTAGTCGCGATTTACAGCACCTTCCTACAGAGGGCCTATGATCAGTTAATTCATGATGTGGCGGTACAGAATCTGCCTGTATTATTCGCCATAGACAGAGCCGGACTGGTTGGCTCGGATGGGCCCACTCATGCGGGCAGTTTTGACCTGAGTTTCCTGCGATGCATCCCCAATATGCTGATCATGGCACCGGCGGATGAAAATGAATGCAGACAGATGCTGTTCACCGGTTTTCAGCATGCCGGCCCGGCAGCTGTTCGTTATCCGCGAGGCAAAGGCCCGGGCAAAAAAGTCGATCCAGACATGACTGCCCTGCCCATCGGTAAGGCCGAATTGGTCCAGCGTGGTAGTGGAATAGTGATATTTGCCTTTGGCAGCATGCTCGAACCTTCGGCCGAGGTTGCCAAGCGTTTGGGCGCAACACTGATCAATATGCGCTTTATAAAACCACTTGACGCAGCGCTAGTATGTGAAATGGCTGCCATGCATAACCTGCTGGTAACGGTAGAAGAAAATGCCGTGGCCGGTGGTGCTGGAAGCGCAGTCAATGAGGTCCTTGCCAATGCAGGTCTGGTTTCCAACATCATCAATATCGGTCTGCCCGACCGGTTTATTGAACACGGATCACGAGATGACTGCCTGCATTCAGCCGGCTTGGATACCCAGGGAATCTTAAACCAGGTAAATACCCGCCTTAGCGAGGTCAACATGACTTCATCAGCAGCAGGAAGCGATCTTTAACCCCTCGAAATCTTATCCGATAAATTCGATTTGCTTCAATATCTCATCCCGGAGCACTGATTTATTGATCATGAAAGTGAGAGCGTATTGAAGAAGCCAGGTTGGCTCCACCCCCGGCACAAATCCGGGACTGGTCCGGCACTTTCATCTGCCCTTGATTGACTGAACCTGTCAATGTGCAGTTCCCGTATTATTTGTCTTTGGCTCGAATTCTAACCGCAAGCACATCACACCCCGAGCCATGAAGCACCGAATTGGCCGTCGAACCAAGCAACAGTTGCAATCCCTTTTGCCCATGGGTACCGATGACAATCAACTGGACATTGTTCTCATCGGCAAACCTGTGAATTTCATGAGCCGGTGTACCGCGAAGGACATGCAAGCATTCCAACGGTATACCAGATTGCTCACCCACAGCGGCCAGCCTGGTTTTTACCCCGCCTTCCAATTGGGTTTCAAGATCCCCCAGGCCACTGAAGGCAGCACTCTGGGGCACAATCCCGACATAGATGTTGTCCATGGGTTCCTGTACATAAGCCAGATGAATCTCGGCAGCGGGACCTGCGATCATTTGTGCCTTTGCCACTACGACTTCAGATTCACTACTCAGATCCACCGCAACCAGTATTTTTTGATAAGTAGCCATAATATTCTCCAATATGGTTTACCTTATGCTAGCAATTCGATATGAGCACATAATTGACCAAGGTCAAATTAACCTCACATTGTCAACGCAACCCGTGCTTCCTTGTTGGGTGATCAGTTTGGTTTTACCCGGGCAACCGGGCTGCAAAAGGCAGAGACACCGGTCAATTCCTCACGGGCTCATGTTGTATGGAATCACCCAGGATATCCAGCCTGGTTAACCGGGGGGTCAAAACAAAACTCAGTACCGGCATTCATGGCCTGTCCCGATTCAAGGTCCCGATTCAAGGGTGATGTAGATCGCTAATTCATCTCATCCTGGAAAGAATTTCAGCCAGAATTACGGGCGCCAGGCAGCGCCCATGATGATGATCTTCTGCTCAGACCGGAAGTAACCCGGACAGCAAACCGGGGGTCTCTTCGTCTGCCGAATTTCCATTTGGAAATACTGCGGTCGACGAACCCGGTTCGACCCACTCGCATAATGCGGCCTGGATTTTTTCCGTTGATGTCAAACCCAGGATATCGGCACCTGAAGTTTCCAGAGGAATCTTGCCATTCTCTTCCAATGCCTCTCTTTCCGGAAACATTTCCCCGTACAACCCACCAGATACTTCATTGCCCAGCAATATGGTGTAGATACCCCGGCCGTGGTCTGTACCACGGTCGCCATTGGCGATCAGTTGACGACCAAAATCAGAAGTGAAATTGAATACTATTTTTTCAGCGGTATTCGAAGTCAGCGCACCCATGGTGTTCATCGTGGTAGCAAGACCGCCCGATGTGCTGAACAGGTCATCCAGATTGTTGCCAATACGACTGAGTTGACCGTTGTGTGTATCCCAGCCGTCATAACGCATAGACAAAATCTGAGTGTTGATGCTGGATGCGTCCATCAATGCGATGTCATACAGATTCTTGCATTGCTGTTCAAAATGGCCCGAGTACAGGTCAAGTCCCGCCAGTTCCACGGGTAAATCCCCGCAGTCAACCAGCCGTGCTGCCACCACATCGCCGAATTCGCGAAATGCGGCATCGTGCTGGAAAAATATACTGTAGGGTGATGCCGGGTCACTACCCACTTCTGCACCGCGTCCCTCGTAATACGATCGCAGTGAACGCGCCAGCACGTTACGACGACTGGTTGCACTGTTTTCGTCCACGGTTGGCAGGGCGATGTCCCGCATGTTTTTCGCATGTATTACACGCGCCAGTCTTTCACCCTCGTTACTGCCATTGCCAAACACGGAAATCTCGTGACTGAGTTCAACTAGGTTCAGACTTGAAGCCTGTTGTTCCTGTAATCGACCACCCCAACCGCTGCGATCGTAATACAGCAGGTCAAATTCCGGTTCACCCACATTGGCATTAAGCTGGGACTGATCATGCCGACGATTTCTGGAACAGAATGAGTTGGCAATAATGGCGACGTTTCCCGCCTGGAACTGGCTGGCGAGCCAACCACAGCGGTTAAAAATTCCGAATTCCAACCCCCCACCAAATGAAACGGGTAGGTACTCATTGGCAAACATGGTTGCATAATCCGGATAATTTTCAGTATAGATTGCCTGTCTGGCGGCCCAGATTTTTTCAAGATAATTGGCACTGAAATGACCCGGTGAAGGCATGAACAGGAAACGTGAATCCATTCCACCGTAGAGCATCAGGTTCACCAGTGTGCGGGGATGATTTTCCAATGTGCAGGTTGCCGCCAGTGAGGATACCGGCAACCCCATTCCCACGCCTGCGCCAACAGCGGTGGCCAACATGGTTCTTCTCATGAATTCTCTGCGTTTCATATCATTGGCCCTCCATGGCGAATGCATAGGGTGTCATGGTGATAAAATTTATTGCCATACCGACATACCTGTTGGTTGAGGCGTTGCTGAAGTCCATCACATGCGCTGCATGTTCCTGGTCCACGATGCTGGCCGCACCGTTGGTAATGTCGTCCGAGGTGTAGACCGCATCGGCATTGCCACTGTCCACGTTATATGCAAAATCGCGTTCGTTGAACAACAGGGAATGAACCTGCGCGCGGGCGATCGCATCGAAGTTTCTGCCGTCATCTCCGATAAATCGATTCCATAGCCAGGTTGCCACCTCCTCAACAACATACTCACCATTGCCATTGGCTGGAATGACTTCGTCCCATTCTTTTGTCCATTCATACTCAATTGCCCCTTCACCAGGTTCAAGTGTATAGGTGTCACTGGTGTCCCACAGGAAACTATTACTGACGACATTTGAAGCGTAGGCGTCCTTGAATATGTAACGGTTGTTGGCCGCCTGGAATCCGGTCTGCCCGCCAAAAACATCGTGGGCCGGTTCAAACACCTCCGCTCCCTGGTTGGCCATCCGACCCCGGGGTGAATCGTAATAATTGCGACCGAAAACCTCTTCGTTATCCAGCGTATTGGCATTTTGAATCATCAGGTTTCGGTCAAATGCAGTTTTATATTTAAAGGTACTCAAATCATGGAATTGCTTGGAGGCTGCATAGGTACGAATAAACGCCAATAAATCGTAATTGGCTTCTGCCCAGGAACCCCGCAACGCATCAATTTTTGCCTGGTCAAGATTGTCATCAGCAAAAAAATCAATGAGGGTGACCGGTACGTTGTCCATGCTCTCAGGATGCGCGGCAGCAACCGGTGCGACCGCTGCAATTTTTTCACCGGCGTTGGCACCACAAATTTGTTCGTGGAGGATTTCCAGGCAACTGCTGATCCCGTCATCGGCATGGTAATGGTTGGAGAAGTTGTCCACGTATCTCGGCGTGGTGTATTCATCATAATGATCTGAATAATCGATCGGCCCCATATACCAGTCACTCGAACTTACGCTGCCATATGATCCGATACTGCGGTCGATGTCCATTCCTGCCAGCATCCAGGCAGAGTGTTCAATGGTGGTGTCTTCATGATAGATGGGGTCCTCAGTTACACCCTGTATGCGGAATAACAATTGGTGAAACTCCCTGCCAAAGTCATCCGTGCCATAAAATGTTTCAGTGCTGTCTTTATAACGGGAGTACTGGTGACCATATGCCCGAGCCAGTGCAGCATCTGTACCTGAAATGGTCATCAGCTCAACAAAATCGGCACCGTTTTGCAGACCGGTCATAATATTGTCGTAGTAGTCCCTGATCAATCCGGCTCGGGTTTTGTGAACCGAAATTGAGGCGTGGTAATTGGTGATATACAAGGCCATTTTGTGCAGAAAGGGATTACAACCCCTGGTGCTGATGGCCTTGGTCCAGGTGCGTTGCAAGTTGTTGGTGGAAAGGGTCAGGCTGTTACTCAGAGTGGCATACAGATATCGTTCTGTATACTTCATTACATTGCCAGGTTGGTCGGAACTCCAGAAGTCCTGTAACTCGGCCAGTGTCCCGCAATGGAGATCAGTTTCATCCCCAGGGTCAGGCGGAGCCAATTGAGCGTTGACCTTGTTAAAGGTCAATATTTCTGCAACGGCCTGCACGGGTTTCATATTGCCCCAGGTTTGAATCTGCGCATCGGTCGCCAGACCACCATAGGCAAAGGTGTTCATCACCCGCCGAACATAAGATGCATCCCAGTCCTTGTTCTTTACAATGCTTAGCGTGGTCCCGGATCCGGTACCTCCCTTGTCAGGCTTTCCTTTACCCGGTGGAGGTGCTGCGCTGATTGCCGTTGAAAAAAATACCGTGAGAATTAGTTGGCTGATTAGCCTGGAATAGTTCGACATGATTCCCCTCCATGGGACAATAACTCCGTTTTACGGCGGGCTAAGAAGCCGTCGTTTTCCTATCTTAGCGAGGTGACCTGTAGAACCCCCTTCACACATCAAAATTGGCCTCCTACAGTTACAGAACAAATATGCGCCAAAATCGAGATACGGTCTACTGTAGAAATTGCCAGACTTGTCCTGTAAATATGCATGTTTGCCAGCTATTGCTTCCATTTTCTTGTGTCAATTGATCGCCTTGGAAACTGTTGCAAAAATCTGGTTGGGCCAACGTAGTTTGCGATGGGTTGGGAAGGCCGGTCAGCCAACCTTTCCTGTCATGGTATATCAATCGAATGAACTTTTCATTCGGAATTCTACATCTTTGACTATTTGAGGGTGGCCATACATTCGATTTCAGTACGAACTCCCAACGCCAACTGGGTAGCACCTACCGCGCTACGTGCCGGGGGATTGCTTGGAAAATAGCTAAGGTAAACCTCGTTCATGGCAGCCCATTCCTTAATATCAGCGAGGAAAACCGTGCATTTCACGACCTCGGACATAGATGAACCATATTTTTCCAGGCTGAGCTTGATGTTTTCGAGAGCTTGCCTGGTCTCCGCGCTGATCCCGCCTTCCGCCAATTGTGGAGTACCGGGAATATTCCCGATGTTTCCGGAAAGATACAGCATATGACCAACACGCACGGCGTCGGAAAACGGCATCTGCCTTTCCTGTGATGCACTGTGATATTCAATATCAGGCTGACCTGAAAACGCGGCCATGGGAGCTAAAAGAAAAATCAGAATCAAACCAACCATAGTGTATTTCATGACTTCAATCTCCGTGGTTTACCATCAAATCTCGCCACGCCTGGCGAACCCTGCAATGTGCTCCGCTGCCCTGAATGCGAGCGCCTGGATGGTCAGCGTCGCTTGACCACGGCCTGAACTGACAAAACTTGAACCATCACAAATAAACAGGTTCGGTACATCGTGGGCCCGATGAAATTTATCCACTACCGAAGTTTTGGGATCATTTCCCATACGACATGTGCCCAACAGGTGCGCCTGTATACCGCCCCCGCTTACCGGTTCACGCCAGACCTCATCTGCCCCGGCAGCATGCATGATTTCCACGGCCCTGTCCTGCAGGAATGTCGCCATTGCAAGATCGTCTTCATGGTCCATGTAGGTCATGCGAATGGCCGCCCTGCCCTTGTCATCTTTTAGCGTCGGATCAAGCGAAATGTTGTTGCTCTCCAACGGAACCGAGGTGGTACTTCCCAGTATGGCCATCTTGCGGGTGAAGTAGTGTATTAACATCTGTTTGTATTCGCGTCCCCAGCCAGGCGCACCATGTGGTAAATCAAGCATGGCATGCATTATCGGGGTTGAATCCAGAAAAGGTCTTGCGTCCAATCCACCGCCACCATAAAAACCACGAATGGGATCATTTTCATAAAAGTCATGCACGATACGTGTCACCTGCACACTCTTGAATTCATTCAGGGGATGTTCAAATGCGGCATGTGAGACCGAATGGCCATTGCCCATCAGGTATTTGCCGACGACTCCTGATGAATTTGCCAGCCCATCCTTGTAGCGATCAGACTCGGGCAGAAACAGCAACCGCGGTGTTTCTGCCCCATTTGCTGACAGGATCACAGCTTTCGCCTTTTGCGCCTGCTGATTGCCGGCCTCATCCAGGTAGACAACCTCAGATGCACGTCCTTTGTCGTCGGTCTCTATACGGAATACGGTGGACAACGGGCGGATTTCACATCTCCCACTGGCCTCGGCCAGTGGAATCATGGTGACAAGGGAAGATGACTTGGCACTCGCTTCGCATCCAAAACCCATGCAAAAACCACAATGGGTACAAGCCGGACGGCCATTGTATGGTCGGGACAGTATTGCCAGGGGGGCGGGTTGCGGATGCAGACCCATGGCCCGTGCACCTTTCTCGAATAACACACCTGAGGATTTGACCGGTAATGGTGGCAACGGGTATGGCCTGGAACGTGGTGCATAAAAGGCCGGGTCCGGTCCATTTTTTATCTCTGCTGCCCTGTTTTATTCATTGACACGAAATGATTGCGGATCATTCCATCCTGGATGATTTAGCAGCTCGTCCTGATGAAACACCTTTAGTTCATCATGGGAGAAATCCGCTGAGGTACGATAGGGACCCTGCTCCAATACCACCACATCATATCCACGTGTTGATAATTCTTTTGCCAACACCCCGCCGGCAGCACCGGAGCCGATAATGACAAAATCTACCGCTACACGGGTTTTGAAACGAGGTTGCTTTTCACCCACGGTCATGGTCTTCGCTTTTGTCATTATTACCGTCTTGTGCACTGTCGTAATAACCAAAAGGCGCCTGCCACGCATGACGTAGGTCAAATCCAAGTAACTCCCAGCCCGCATGCTTACGATTACCGCCATACTCGGGCATAGCAAACACCCCACACAATGTCAGAAATTTCAGTTCTTTAAAAAATGCGGTATTTTCTACTTGTTTGAGCAAATCGGTCTGCTGATCAAAAGACAATTGTGAAAACCGCTCTGTATTTGGATTAGCGCTTGATACTTTCCTGTTCAACAACCGCATTCCATCCCTTAGCAAGGGTAAAACGTCGGCCTTAAAACTCCCAAATGCGATGTCCATGAAGTAAACCACACCAATCTGGCTTGCCCCGGGGGTTTCATCCTGAGGAATGATCTGATCGGCAATCGCTCCAAGTTCCTCTGCTTCAAGCGGGGTGATATTCTTGAACTCTGCCCCTGAAGACTGGTTATCCCGGGCCGTCTCCCCGGCAGCAATTAGCAGGGGTACTTGTGTAGCGATCCAGGACACACCAATAATTGATCCCCCGGATTTCAGAAAACCCCGACGAGATTTCATCGGCTTTGTCTTTCTCGCACTCCGCTAATTTAAAATGAAAGGCTCGGGTAGTAATTCCCTGATCGACCAACTGCGGTAATTCTTTTCATCATGGCAAGAATAGACCACCGCATCTTCAGCAAGTAGTTCGCTCATAACCTGGCAACAGGCACCGCAAGGTGCCAATACCTCGAAACCGGTAGCGTATATCACCACGGTGCGGGCGGTGCCAGGCTTCATGCCAGCATTGATTGCAGCGGCCAGAGCATTGCGCTCAGCACATTGGGTCATGCCATAGGAGGCATTTTCTACATTGCAACCCGTATGTATGTTTCCTTCCTGATCAAGAACACTGGCTCCCACCCTGGCCCTGCTATAGGGAGAGTATGCCATTTCACTGGCTGCACGAGCGTGTGTTAGCAACAACGCAACCGATTTCTGAATATCGTTCAAGATTCGGTGTTTCCGTCTTTCAGAGCATCAAGTACGACATGTATGACCGCACCAAAGGCACTTTCACGTTCCGCATGCGAGGCCTGCTCACCAGTGGGAATGACATCGCTGACTGACAGGATCGTCAGCGCACGTCTACCGAACTGATGCGCCAATGCATACAGGGCCGCAGATTCCATATCCAGGGCGAGTATCCCCATTTTCTGTACTTTTTCGATAAATTTTGTATCTGGATGGTAAAACCAATCCGTTGACAACACATTACCGGTGCGTATGTTGAGTCCCCTTTGAAGTCCACCCTCGTGGACATTACGCAACAAGGTAAAATCTGCGCCGGCAGCGAAATCCCAGCCACTGAAGCGCTGGCGGTTCATGGCTGAATCGGTACTTGCAGCCGCGGCCAGTACCAGGTCACCCACCTGCATATCCGGTAAAAGGCCACCACAGGTGCCAATACGAATAATTTGCTGCACGTTGTAGTGATCAAATAACTCGTGGGCATAGATACTGATCGATGGCATTCCCATACCTGAGCCCATGATGGAAACAGGGGTCCCCCGATAGGAACCAGTAAACCCGAGCATATTTCTTACCCTGTTTACCTGTCTCACATTTTCAAGGTGATCTTCAGCTAACGCCTTGGCCCTGAGCGGGTCACCCGGCATCAGTACCGTGCGGGCAAAATCGCCCTGGTTCGCTTCAATATGAGGTGTTCCAGTCATTTTTTTCCTTTACCAGGTCTCTTACAGGTCTCGAAAAACGTTCGTAGATTGCCGGCAGTGGATCCGTTCTACGTCCAATAACAATGGCCTCATTCAGTGTGGCTGCGGCCTCCTGCCATGCGTTTTCATCTGCAGCGTGGATGGTGAGTAAAGGGTCTCCCCGATCCACCCGGTCTCCTACACTGCATAAGCGCGACAGACCGACACGATGATCAATACTGTCACCCATTGAACTGCGTCCACCACCCAAAGTTACTACTAACAATCCCACAGACCGGGTATCTATGTATTCAATACAACCGTCCTTTGCGGCTGCCAAAGGTCGAATCACAGGTGCCGGGGCAAAGTAATTCACCGTTTGCTCAAACAGGTCTGAAGGTCCACCCTGCATACTCACCATGCGGGCAAAATGCTCTGCAGCCGAACCTGATTCCAGCACGCTGTTCAGCATTTTTCGGGCAGCTTTTGAAGTTGAAGCCAGATCACCCAATATTAGCAGTTCACAACCCAGGGACAGAACAACTTCGGCAAGTCTGGATTGCTGAAATTCGCCTTTGAGAAATTGGATTGCCTCGCAAACTTCCAATGAATTTCCTGCGCTGTGCGCCAGGGGCTGGTTCATGTCAGTAATTACCACACGACATGGCAATCCTGCCGTTTCTGAGACCTCGACCAGGTTTGCAGCAAGATCCCGAGCCCGGTTTCTCTCATTCATGAAAGCGCCATTTCCAGTCTTGATATCAAGCACCAGGGCATCAAGACCTTCCGCCAGTTTCTTGGATAGGATGGAAGCTACGATCAAGGGAATAGAGTCGACGGTCGCTGTGACATCACGAATAGCATAGATCCGGCCATCAGCCGGGGCCAGGTCCGACCCTTGCCCGGTCATGGCCAATCCAGTGGTGTGAACCGTGCGGCTGAATAACTGGCGAGACGGATTTACCATGAATCCCGGAATGCTTTCCAGTTTGTCCAGGGTTCCACCTGTGTGACCCAGGCCACGTCCGGAAATCATGGGCACATATGCACCACAGGCAGCCAGCATGGGTGCCAGCACGAGACTGACGAGATCCCCAACACCACCGGTGGAATGTTTGTCCAACACCGGGCCATCCAGATCAGACCAGCTCAGGCAACGCCCGGAATCGCGCATTGCAAGTGTCAACGCAGCCTGCTCCGCTATGTTCATACCGCGAAAATGCACTGCCATGGTGAACGCACCTATCTGTGCATCGCTTACCTCACCGGAAGTGATCCCGGTGATAAAGTCCCGCAGAACCCCTTCGTCCAACACCTGGCCCTGGCGTTTTGCTCTTATAAGTTCTCTGGGTAACAACATTGGGGCATCATAGCAGCGAATTCTCGTCCCGGGTGCAATAATCCGATCAGAATTATCAACCCGGCTGTCAGGTTGGTACCAGTGAGCCCCATCCTCAAGACCGTGGTCAGCGCAGTGACCTGGCCTTTATCCACATTTGGAATAACCGCAGGACAGGCAGGTCGCACAATTATCCATCACCACCACGGCCCGGGTGCGACACTTATGACACAGGGTCGCCGACGCAGGGTATTCAGAGTCCTCTCCGGCTGATTCAGCTAAAGTTTTTTTTTCCTCGGTAGCTTCGGCCTCAGCACGCTTCTGATCAAGTATCAATTGTTGTTGTTCTGATAACTCCTCTTTCGCCATGAGACCAATTTTTTGCATGTGGTGCGCAATAACATCACCGATCTCGGCAATTATGGAAGGCATGAACTTGCCACCCGGTTTGAAATAACCTCCTTTCGGGTCGAACACTGCCTGCAATTCCTCCGCAAGGAAAGTGACATCCCCCCCCTTTCTGAAGACTGCTGACATCAGGCGGGTAAGTGCAACAATCCATTGAAAGTGATCCATGTTCTTGGAGTTGATGAATATTTCAAATGGCCGGCGCTGGGCATGTACGGTACCAGGATTGAGTATGATGTCGTTGATGGTGACATACATTGCGTGATCATCGAGTGGTGTTTTTATTTTGTAGGTGGACCCTTCAAGCGCCTCCATACCTTCTGGTCGCATGACTTTTTCGGTCATATGGATGATCTTGGCCTTGGAGCGGGACTCCTTTTCTTCCCTGGCGGCCTTCCGGGCAGCCTCGTCTTCTTCCGGCTTGACTACTTCATAGCCCGCTATATTCTTTGTGATCTTAATCGTCATTTTCTTGATCTACCTAAAATTTACCGTAGTACCCTTCCTTCAGGGCGTCGAACAAGTTGGCTGCGGTATGGATCTCGCCATCGTATTCAATTTCTTCATTGCCCTTGACCTCGACAACCTCACCGTCATCCAGTACGAAACGGTAGGTGGTATTGGCCAGATCTTCCTCTTTCACCAGGACACCCTGAAATGCTTCGGGGTTAAAGCGAAATGTCGTACACCCCTTCAAACCCTTGTCATAAGCATAGGTATAGATGTCTTTGAAATCTTCATAGGGATAATCGGTCGGCACGTTCGCGGTCTTGGAGATTGAAGAGTCTATCCATTTTTGCGCAGCCGACTGGATGTTTACGTGTTCGGTGGGGGTTATCTCGTCTGCCGAAACAAATTCCGCCGGCAATTTGGTGCTTTTCTCTTCCGAACCGGGCATGGCAATCGCGTTCACCAATTCGCGGTAAGCCAGCAACTCGTAGCTGAACACCTCGACTTTTTCCTTACTCTTTTTGCCTTCACGTATTATGTTGCGGCTATAGTGATGCGCAAAACTTGGCTCAATACCATTGGACGCATTGTTGGCAAGTGACAGTGAAATGGTGCCGGTGGGCGCAATTGATGTGTGATGTGTGAAGCGTGCACCCTCCTTAGCCAGTGCTTCGACAAGTTCAGGTTCAATATCCGCCATCTGCTGCATGTACCGACTGTATTTGGTATGCAATACAGCGCCGCTGATCGAATCGCCCAGTTCGTATCCATCCGAGCCCATCTCCGGTCGTTTACGCAACATTTCGGCCGTTACCTCGAATTCCTCCAGCATCACCGGAGCGGGGCCCTTTTCACGACTCAGTTGCAGTCCTTCCCGCCATCCGGCAACAGCCATCTCTCGAGCTACTTTCTCGGTAAACACCAGTGATTCAGCCGACCCATATTTCATACCCAGCAATGCCAATGTGGATCCCAGGCCAAGAAAACCCATTCCATGTCGGCGTTTGCGCTCAATTTCATCGCGTTGCTTACCCAGGGGCAGGCCATTAATTTCCACCACGTTGTCCAGCATGCGGGTGAAGATTTTTACAACTTTTTCATACTCCTCCCAGTTGAACTTTGCGGCCTTGGTGAACGGTTGTTCAACAAACCGGGTCAGATTTATTGATCCAAGCAGACAGGCACCATAAGGCGGCAAGGGTTGTTCACCACATGGATTGGTCGCGCGAATGTTTTCGCAAAACCAATTATTGTTCATTTCATTGATACGGTCGATCAGGATGAACCCCGGCTCGGCAAAGTCGTAGGTTGACGACATGATCATGTCCCACATACGGCGCGCCGGTACGTTCTTGTATACCTTACATGCCACAAGACCGTCTTCTCTTGTGACGTAGACTTCTGTCAGTGGCCACTCGCGCCAAAGCACTTGCTCCGGGTTGTCCAGATCCAGTTCGACGGCCTCCTGAGGCGTGATGGGAAAAGCCAGTGACCAGTCCTTGTCATCGGCAACGGCCTGCATGAATTCATCGGTAATCAATAATGAGCAGTTGAATTGACGCAACCGGCCATCTTCCCGCTTCGCCCGGATAAATTCTATCGCATCGGGGTGACCGATCTCAAAGGTTGCCATCTGGGCACCGCGGCGACCGCCGGCCGATGAAACGGTGAAGCACATCTTGTCATAGATATCCATGAAACTCAGCGGTCCGGAAGTATACGCACCCGCACCTGAAACGTATGCTCCTTTCGGGCGCAGGGTTGAGAATTCATAGCCGATGCCGCAGCCTGCTTTCAATGTCAATCCGGCTTCGTGCACCTTGTCCAGAATGCCATTCATTGAGTCATTGATGGTCCCTGAAACAGTGCAGTTAATGGTTGATGTCGCGGGCTTATGCTCTTTCGCCCCGGCGTTGGATGTAATTCTTCCAGCTGGTATTGCGCCACGCCGTAAGGCCCATAAAAAAGACTCAAACCACTGTTCGCGCAGTTCCCTGGTTTTTTCCACCTTGGATATCGCGCGTGCGACTCTTTTGTAGGTATCGTCGATATCGGCATCGATACACTCGCCGATTTTGGACTTTAACCGGTACTTTTTATCCCAAATGTCCAGGGACGCTTCCTGGAAAGGAACTGTTTGAATATCAGTGCCTATGGCCTCAATCCGCACACTTCCCATGAAATATCCTATTTAATTATTTGGTTTTATTTGATTAACGACACAAGCTATTGTGCCTATCCCGCTCGAATAACACAAGATATTGTGTCTGAGGGGGTAAACAATACCGATGGGAATCGGCACTGTCAAATGTACTTGGGCGTATGGTAATTTGAGTCAACCTGGAAAATAATGACTGAAATTCATCGGCTTACAGAGTTTGCGACGTTTTATTGCTAAGCTGCGTCTATTAAAGAAGCTACGAAAGCCTTGAAATACGGGCTTTCGTTTCGTCGCAAATTCAAAAAAATTTGGAGATTCTCTTATGAAACAGTATCTGAAGCCCGTATTTTGCGTGGCTGTCATTGCTTTCCTGGCTGCCACCAGCGCTCAGGCCAGCGGTGAAGAAAAAGTGATCATTGCTCTTATGACCGATGATTTTGAGTTATCAGAAACCGACATCAGCAACCTGGGCGTAGGTGAGTCCCAGACCATCGAAACAGAAAGTGGCAAAATAGTGGATCTCGTTCGCACTGCCGATGGCGTCGAAGTCTATGTGGATGGTGAATTGCTCGATATGGATATCGAGAGCGGTGGTATGCATCAGAAACACCACTTCAGCAAGAAGATAGAAGTTATCTGCGCCGATGGCGATGAATGCGAAAAAAATGTATTTATCATGGCCGCTGATGGAGATCACGATATTGACTGGGAAGCTCATGAAGTTGGAAATATTGTCATGCACAAAAGCATTGAACTCTCATGCTCATCAGACGATGAAGATACCGAGTGCAGCGACAATATGGTCTGGATTTCAGATGGTGACGAAATGGATCTTGAAGAACTCCATGAGATCCATTCAGAAGACGGCAACCACAAGATCATCGTGATAAAGAAAGATATAGACACCGACCAGTAAGCACCATCTAAACTTTCAAAGAAAAGACTGGAACCGTTATAATCAGCGCCCTGCCCGATATATCAGCCGGCAGGGCGCTGCTAATTTCAGACGGTGGTTTATGCTACACATCATCCTGTATCAACCGGAAATCCCGCCCAATACCGGCAATATAATCCGTTTATGTGCCAACACGAATACCTATTTGCACCTGGTTGAACCTCTGGGTTTCCATCTGGATGATGCGCGTCTCAGGCGAGCTGGACTTGACTATTCACATATGACCAGCGTGCACCGGCATTTGAATTGGAAAGCGTTCAGAAAAGCCCATCCGAATATGACCTTGTGGGCCTTTACAACCCGGGGCTGCAAGCTGTACGACAAGGCTGAATATGCCGTTGGTGATGGCTTGCTTTTCGGTCCGGAAACACGAGGTTTGCCGAACTCCATCCTGACTGAAATCGATCCTGGAAACCGGCTCCGCCTACCCATGGCCCGGTCTTCACGCAGTCTCAACCTTTCAAACAGCGTTGCGGTTGGCTTGTTCGAAGCATGGCGGCAACTTGATTTCAAAGGTGGCTCCTGACGGTACCCATTGGGGTGTAGCGTAATTAAGCGTGATCCCCGTACTCAGCCTTTTGTTCCCTGGCAAGCAACCGCACCACACCCTCCTCAGGATTCCAGCCCTCATGGATGATGCCGTTTATCTGTTTCGATATCGGCATCTTGATGCCGTAGGTGATGGCAAGTCGCCGAACTTCGGCTGAGCTATTGACGCCTTCAACAACCTGGCCGATATCCTCCAATGCCTGATTGAGTGTATTCCCGCGCCCAAGTAGCAGGCCCAGTTGCCGGTTGCGGGATAAGTCGCCCGTGCAGGTCAGGATCAGGTCACCTGCCCCTGCCAGACCCATCAGTGTTTCGGGCTTTGCATTCATTGCGCCACCCAAACGCATCATCTCCGCCAAACCACGTGTAATCAGAGCTGCACGGGCATTGTCACCCAGTCTCATGCCGTCACATATTCCCGTGGCTATGGCCAGGACGTTTTTTACTGCCCCACCGAGTTCGGCCCCGGTAATATCATCACTGGTATAGACCCGAAATCGATCACCGTGCAAGGCGGAGGCCAAATCGGCAGTAAACCTGTTCACCGGTCCTGCAACCGTCACTGCTGTGGGTAGATTATTGGCAACTTCCTGAGCAAATGATGGGCCGGTCACGATTGCTACGGGTGTATTTTCAGGCAACAGATCTGTTGCGACCTGGTGCAACAATCGACCGCTGCCAGGTTCAAACCCCTTGCATCCCCAAGCAATGCCCTGCTTTGGGGTAAGCACCGGGACTATGGATCTGATCGTATCGGCAAAAGCATGGCTGGGAATTACCAGCAACACGTGGTCTGCGGCCCTGACTGCAGTGAGCAAATCAGTCTCGATCCGTATGGAAGCCGGGATAGAAATACCGGGCAGGTAACGTTGGTTACTTCTACTGGCATTGATTTGAGCCAGGTGATCAGGATTACGACCCCACAAAATACTGCTGGTGCCTCTCCGATCCAATTGCAGGGCCAGGGCGGTCCCCCAGGATCCCGCCCCCAGCACGGTAATTACGCGCGAATTAGCGCTCATTCAACACCTGGTTCAGGCGTTACCCTGGAATTCAAAATCATCTGACTCGCTGGCCTGCTCCTGGGCTTCCTGCATACGCTGTGCATAAATCTGGTCAAAATTAATCGGCTGCAATACCAGTGGGGGAAACCCACCGTCCGCCACCAGGTCTGTAATTGCACGGCGCGCATAGGGAAAGAGCGTATGTGGACACAATGTGTTTACGGCCGCATGTGCTGATTGCTCGTTTAATCCGGAAATGGCAAAAATACCGGCCTGTTGAACTTCAGCAAGATAGGCCGTCTTTTCACCCAGGTTTGCAGTAACCGTCACAGTTAATACAACTTCCTGAACCCCATCAGCGAGTTTTTCGACTCTTTGTGCCAGGTTCATCTTGATTTCGACCTGTCCGTCTTCCTGAAAAATTTGTGGTGCGTGGGGAAGCTCGAACGATACGTCCTTTATGTAGAGTTTTTGGAGCTGAAACTGGGGTTGCTGCTCCTGTGCTACTGCTTCCTGATTCTGTTCTTCTGCCATGATTATTCTATCCTTGGGTCAGATTGGTTTGGATCACTCATCATAATGAGATCACAATAATATTGTCTTATCCGATTGTTT
Source organism: Lysobacterales bacterium (assembly GCA_014238945.1). Lineage (GTDB taxonomy): Bacteria > Pseudomonadota > Gammaproteobacteria > Xanthomonadales > SZUA-36 > SZUA-36. The sequence goes on along the minus strand of JABAAB010000070.1, from coordinate 62,769 downwards.
GTTAAATCAGACAGGCAATCACTTTTTCGAAAGTGGGAATTGATCCGCCTTCCATTGCACGGTGCCACCCTTGAGAACGGCCACATCAGACGCGCCTAACTTTACCAAACGAGTGGCTGCCTGGTGTGCGGTTTGGCCATTTTTACAAACCACCAGCAACGCATCGTCTTTCAATTTCTCAATTTCCGGGTCCGGTTTTGAGAATCTTGACAGGGCAACATGCTTTGCTCCTGCAAGGTGGCCTTTGGAAAAATCTGACGCCGCTGATATGTCGACAATAGATGTATTTCCTGCGTTAATCTTGCGCACAGCCTGCGACGGGGTCAATTCAAGGTACCCACGATTCAAACGGCTCAATTCGGACCAGATAATCATACCGATGACACCGACAAACCCGGCAGCCAGCAAGGCATGGTTACCAGCAAATTCAATCAATTGTTGCAACTGTTGGTCTCCTGACAAACACCCGCCCGCATTATCCGGAAACGGGCCACTTTTGCAAGTTTACCAACCGCTAAAAACTGCGGCTGACCGGATGTTGTGAAATAATAAGGCCTCAACACAACGGGTACACGAAACAAATCGTACACACTGACTGTTAAAGCCGGTGCGCGTCAATTTCATGTGGTGGCAGAGACGCGGATTTACAAGAGAAAATTGGACATATTTTCTATCTCATGGTGATTGGATGAATGACAATAAAAAACAGCCGGCTCGCACCGGACCATTGGTGCTGATGATCCTGGATGGCTGGGGCCATAGGGAGGACGCTGCCGATAACGCCATCAGTCAGGCCGGTACGCCCTGCTGGGACTGGCTCAACACCGTCGCAGCCTGCACCTTGTTGCAGACTTCCGGTAATAGTGTTGGGTTGCCTGCCGGCCAAATGGGCAATTCCGAAGTGGGGCATATGAATATTGGCGCCGGCCGGATTGTATATCAGGACTACACCCGCATTGGTAACGCAATCAGGGACGGTAGCTTTGCCCGTAATAAAGCACTGAGTAGTGCCATAAATGCCAGTAACAATCATGCTTCCACGCTGCATATCATGGGTCTTTTGTCGCCCGGCGGCGTGCATTCACATGAAGAACATTTTTTCGAAATGGTGCGTGTGGCAGTTACCCGGGGCGCTCACCGGATCGAAGTACATGGATTTCTGGATGGCCGCGACACACCACCACGCAGTGCCCGCGCATCGATACAAAAGATGCAGCAGTGTATAGACAGCTACGATAATGTGACCATTGGCAGCATCTGCGGCCGGTATTACGCGATGGACAGGGACCAACGCTGGGATCGCGTGGAAAAAGCGTGGGATACTTTGGTTCACGGCCGTGGGGCATACAACAGCCCGGACGCGCTTTCGGCCCTGGATTCAGCCTATGAACGGGGTGAAAATGATGAGTTTGTCCAGCCCACGATCATCGGTCAGTATAATGGCATACAAGATCAGGATGCCGTCATCTTCATCAATTTCAGGGCTGATCGGGCCCGCGAAATCACCCGCGCGTTCAGACAACCCGAATTCGCCGGATTTGAATGCACGCCACCCAGTTTATCCGCGTTTGTCTGTATGACACGTTACCTGGATGGTTTACCGGTGGAGATCGCTTTCCCACCGAATAAAATGCAGGATTTGCTGGGTGAGTGCCTGTCAAAACACGGTTTACGGCAATTGCGTATTGCAGAAACAGAAAAGTATGCGCATGTGACCTTCTTCTTCAATGGTGGAGAGGAAACACCCTACCCAGGGGAACAGCGATTGCTGGTGCCTTCCCCGGATGTGGCAACATATGATCTGCAACCTGCAATGAGTATTAAACAGCTATCCGATGAACTTGTCCGCGCCATTCGTGGTGCTGATTTTGATGTCATAATTTGCAACGTAGCCAACCCGGATATGGTCGGGCATACCGGTAATCTGTCGGCCGCGATCACTGCTGTAGAGGCGGTGGACAAATGCCTGGAAGCGGTGGTCAGGGCGATACAATCTACCCGGGGGGAGCTTCTTATCACTGCCGACCACGGCAATATTGAGCAGATGACAGACCATGAGAGCGGCCAATCACATACAGCGCACACCACCAATCCCGTTCCGCTGATCTATTTAGGACGTAATGCCAGGGCCATTGAGGGTGGTGCGCTGAGGGATATTGCGCCCACCATGCTTTCGCTGCTGGGTCTCAAAGCACCCGCAAGGATGACTGGACAATCGTTACTGATATTGGACAACCAGTCGGCAGTGGAGGACTGAGCGGGAAGTGCGCTTACGGGGATTAATTTGTTCGTGTCTGTCAATCTGGCTGGCGCAAGGCTGGTCCGTGGCGATAGCAGAGCAAACCCTGACGCGCGCTCAAGCCGAGTCCCAGCTCACAAAGCTGAGAACTGAAATCAATGGTTTAAAGAAAACACTCGATCAAAACCGTAAGACATTTCTCGAGGAACAAGAATTACTGCGCTCCGCTGATCTGAAAATTCAGACCAACGCCCTGGAGTCACGTAAACTGAATTCCAGCAGGCAAGCGCATGAGAAAACTTTGGCCAGTCTGCATCAAGAACGAAAGGAGTACCTGGACAGCCTGGAACAACGCCGGGAAGTACTGGCCATTCAAATTATGGCAGCTTACCAATTGGGCAGGGAATCTCGACTAAAACTGGTTTTGAATCAGGACAGTCCCGCCTTGTTATCCAGAATGCTGGCCTATTATGATTATTTCAACCGTTCACAGAAAAAGCAGATAAGAGAATTGCGGCAAGTGCTGGAAACCCTGGATCAGATGAAGGCCAACATCAACATGGAACTGTCCAGGCTCGTTGAGGTTCAAAAGAGATTACTGAACGTGCAAAAGGATATACAAACCCAACGTGAAGAGCGTCAGGCAATTATTGATCTGTTATCCAGTCGGATTGGAAGCGATGAAACCCGACTGGAAGAACTACTCAACGACCGCTCAGCACTTGAAGAGTTGCTCGAAAACCTTTCGAATGTCCTTGCAGATATTCCAGCAGACCTGGGCAGACGTCTTGGACCGTCCGAATTGAAGGGCAAACTCCCGGTACCTGTAACAGGTCGGGTAAGGCATGCATTTGGTCAGCCGAGATCCGAGGGAATTCGGTGGCAGGGTTGGCTCATTGGCACCGAGAGCGGAAGAGAGGTCAGCACTATCGCCTATGGACGTGTCGCTTATTCCGACTGGCTCAGGGGCTACGGTCTGCTAATGATTATTGATCACGGTGACGGGTTCATGAGTCTGTATGCGAATAATGAAAGTCTATTGCACGATGTGGGGGACTGGGTGGAAGCCGGATCGGTGATCAGTACTGTAGGTGCAAGCATTGGTAATGGGCCGGGTTTGTACTTCGAGATCCGTAAGAATGGTAAAGCCCTGGACCCTGCCGTCTGGATACACCGGTAATTCCAGCTGAGCAATTGCAAATAAGGAACGCAACAATATGATGCGACTAAAATATTACCTGGTTTTAACCCTGCTGCTGACATCATCAGGGTGGGCTATTGAAGATGAGGCTGCAACTCCAGTGGCTCAATTATCTCTGGATGATCTGCGTTCATTCACCGACGTATTTAACCAGGTGCGAAGCAACTTCATTGAAGAAGTTGATGACCACACGCTGCTCAACGCGGCGATCCGCGGCATGCTTTCGGAACTGGACCCACACTCGTCATACATGGAAGCAGACAGATTCCGCCAATTGGAAAACAACTCCCAGGGTCGTTACACGGGTATCGGTGTTGAGGTAGTTATCCGGGACCGCAAGATTGTCGTGGTTGCGGTAAAAGATGAAGGCCCCGCACAAAAAGCAGGTGTAACCTTTGGTGATGTCATCACCTCCATAGATGGTTCGGCCATAGGGGGACGGAACCTGCAAATGGCGATCGACAGTTTGCGTGGTGAGTTGGGGTCCGAGGTAACAGTCTCTTTCATGCGCAAAAACGGTGAGGTATCGGAACACGTGCTGTTACGCGACTATGTGAACATCAACAGTGTATTCAGTCGACCGGTGGACGAGGATTACGGCTATTTTCGTGTTACCCACTTCACCCGCAACAGTGCGGAGGAATTGCTGGAACAAATTGAGCATATGAAGGAACAGTTCAACCGGCCCATGTTGGGGGTGGTGCTGGATCTGCGTGGTAACCCTGGCGGTGTGCTCAAGCCCGCAATTGATATGGCCGACGGGTTTCTTGACCAGGGATTGATCATGTACACCCGTGGTCGTGCACCCAACCAACTCGAGTTCTCGGCTTCACCCGGCCAATGGCTGGACGCTGTGCCCATGGTGGTTCTGGTTGACCGGGGGTCAGCATCTGCATCCGAAGTCCTGGCAGGGGCACTGCAGGATCAGGGTCGCGCCGTCATTGTCGGAGAAAAAACCTTTGGCAAGGGCTCTGTCCAATCTGTATTGAATTTGAGAAATGGATCAGGACTGCGTCTGACCACATCCCGATACTACACACCTTCCGGCCGGTCTATTCAGGCCGAAGGTATCATTCCGGACGTGGAGATTGTCCCGTTTGAGTTGGTTGAAGACACTGACGCTCGCAAACGTGAAGAGGATCTCGAACGACATCTGAGTGGCGAACGCCAAATCAGTCCACGAATTTCATCCTCGGAAGTCAGCGCCAATGACGACTACGCGATGCACCAGGCATTAATCCTGCTCAAAGCCGCGAACAAATTTTCTGCTGCAGGACGGCAAGCTGTAGATGGATAAGGCCCAGTCAGACAATTACCGCCAGATATATTCAAAGCCTCGAACGGCTACCGGGTGACAGCGGAAATGGTGTAACCTTTTCTCCGCTCTCGCGGTCGCGGATTACCGCCTGGCCTTTTTTCCTTACCTGTTCAACCCGCAAAACGCTGTGCATGGGCAAATGCAATATCTCGACTCCATCGAATTCATCCCTCATCTTGTCCTCTGTCGGGTCGATTACCACCCCATCTTTCTCTCCAAACACCAAGCCGGAAACCTCAATGAATCCCAATAAACCACTGCTGCACACCCCGGTGCAAAATAATTCATATACCTTTCCGTGATTCAGAAAAGCAATCCGGAACAATTTTTCTTTAGCCATGTTTTATCCCAATCTGATTTGAGTGCCGGCCCTTACAAGCAAGGCAAATATCAATCCCAGTGTAAATCCCGCCATGTGTGTCCACCAGGCCACTACCCCAGTTATTGGGCCGACTACGGTATAAACCAACTGCAGAGTAAACCAGGAGCCAATGACCAGTATGGCAGGGATACGGGCGAACTGAAGGTACAGACCCAAGGGCAGGAACATACCGATACGCCGACCTGGAAATAATCCGAGATAGGCGCCAACCACCGCCGATACGGCTCCGCTGGCGCCGACGATTGGTGAGGCCAGTTCCGGCACACGCAGACATACGAGCAGGTTGGCCAGGGCGCCGCCGGACAGGAACACGAATATCATCCCTGCCCACCCCAACCGGCGTTCCAGTGGCAGACCAAACACCCATAAATACACCATATTTCCCAGTAAATGTAACCAGCTTGCATGAATAAACAACGCAGTGAAAAGTGTCAGGAATCCATGATCACTCCATGCAGCGATGGGCAGGCTGAAAAATTGCGAAACACGGGTAGGGAGCGCACCACCCCACTCCAGCATGGCAGTCTGGGCCCCGGGATCCATACTGGAATGAAGAAACTTGGCAATGGTGCAGATCAGGCAAATCAGCAGTATCACCCAGGGAAATCGGGGTGATGCCTCGGGGCCGATCAACATGTCGCAGAATGTGAAATAAAACCGTTCCGATTTGTGTGCAAATCTGTACTCAAACTTGAAAATTCTGTCCGGGGACTATCATTCAATCAGGAACCGGTAAAGTCGGTAACTGAATATGACACCATCACGGCGAATCTCTTCAACAATGAGTCCGGGCATGTAGGTGTCACCTTCTGACAAACGCTCACCATTGATTAATACGAACCGGTCGGACGGGTCGCGGGCATACACCAATACGCTGAATTTGATTTCCGGTACCTGATCGCGTACTGAATCCGGTAATTCCCAGAAACCGATCGGAGCCGGAATTTGAGGTGGTGACAAGATACTCTCAGGAGCGCGCGCTTTTGCGTTTGAAGCCGGTGCGTTTTGTTGCTTTACTGGTGTCGGGTCTGAGTAGGAATCGTCGGTATTTGAACTCCATTTTTTTGCTTGGGTCTGTTCGGCAGATCCTGAGCCGCTTGAAGCGGCTGATATTGCGTCTGTGGAACCACTGTCTCCGGTTGAACTTTGATAAGTCTCTACCGGTGTTCTTGGTCTGCTTAGCGAATTAATGTCCGGCACAGTTGCTGCCGCCGGCTCAACGCTGGCGTTCTCATTGCCTGTCAATCCGCCGGGCGAATCTGTATCGTCAGTCTGTGTGCGTACACCCTCGGAAGGAAGTGACACCGGTGGTTGATAAGCATCGGTCTCGGGTTGGTACTGGCGCCATACAATCCAGCCACTGGTCACCAGCGCCATCACCAGCAGAATCGCCAGCAACCAGATGTTAAGTGGGTTTGAAGCCGGGTCTGACGGGGCGGACGAATGAATGTCAGGGGTTACTATCGGTTTTTGACTCCGTTCTGACTTTCGAAGTGCATCAAGCAGGATCGACACCGAAGGAGTTCCTTTTATTGTTCTGAATCAGATGTCTGGTATCGAACAGGTTAATATCGCCCATAAATCTTTTATTGTTCCCAACTTGTCAGGAGTTGTGGGTCCTCAATTGAAGCTGTCATCAAGTGAAGAAGTGTATTACGGCCTACGATGCCATCTGCATCCAGACCATTGCGGAGTTGGAAGCTCCTCAGCCAACGCTCAAATGCGGCATCAAACACCTGTCCACCATGGTAAGGCATATCCACACGGGCCGCCATTTCAATTATGGTTGTCACCGCAGAGCCACTGTCACCCCTGGCTACCACAGAAGGCCAACCAGGTGCCTGGGGCCAGGCTGCGAGATAGGCGCCAAGCCAACGTGACTCAACCGCTTGCCTCGCAACGGTCATATTTTGTGTGGCAGTGCCAACCAGTAAACGTCCTTCGGCCATACCCAACAAGAGCAGAAATGAAGGATACTCCCCCTGCAATATCAGCACCACCGGTAACCCCAATCGCTCTATTTTTGACCAACTGCCCTGATCTCTCAAACAGGCGTAACCACGGCTGTTGTCTCCATCGCAGGCCGCCTGAATTGCCAACGCGGCACCGCTGTCGTGCCAAACATCTGCGAGCCCCTGCCACGCTTGTGACTGGTGAGCATCCAGCCAGTCCGAATCCAACAAGCTCGGCAACGAAATTTGGCGGGGTGTATTGGCAGAGAAATTTGCAACCGGGTTTTGCTCTGAGCTTATCTCCTCAGCCGGGGTTCCGGTCTGAGTTGCGACATCCGTGGTCTCAGGATTTACCACAGGTTCGGCTTCCGGCTCTCCGGACAGTTGGAACGGAACAAAAATGCTGATTGCCAGGGCAGAGAGGGCCGCCGCCGCCAGGATCCATGGCCAGCGATTACGCCGCATTTGCCTTTCACCCAATTGCACCTCATTGGCAGCCTCATGCACCATCGCTGCATTGACCTCGGCGCGTTCCTTGGCAAATGCCGAAACCAACGACCGGTCCGCAATGATATTAATCAATCTCGGTATACCCTGGGAACGTTGATAAAGCGCGTTCATGGCAGTGCGTCGAAACGGGTTTCGTTGTGCGCCAGCGACCTGCATCCGGTGACGAACATACAGGTGTGTATCACTGTGCCCCAAAGGACTCAGGTGGTAACGGGCCGTAATTCGCTGGGCCAGTTGCCGTAAACTGCGGCGTTGCAGCAATTCCCGCAATTCGGGTTGCCCCAGCAACACAATTTGAAGTAATTTCTCCTTGCTTGTTTCAAGATTTGTCAGTAATCGTACCTGCTCGAGGGCTTCGGGACTCAGGTTTTGAGCCTCATCGATTACTATGACAACACGCTCTCCACGTTGATGTGCACCGAGTAAATATTGATTTAGATTGTCAACCAGCAAGCGGGAACTGTCCTGTGTGTCACGGACATCAATCCCCAGTTCTTCGGATATGGCGGCCAGCAATTCACGTGGTGATACCAGCGGGTTGAGTAAAAGTGCAATACGGGTGTTATCAGGGACCTGCTCAAGCAGACAACGGCAAAGCGTGGTTTTTCCGGTGCCGACTTCTCCGGTTAGCTGGACAAAACCACCACTGCCACCCTTGCCAATACCATACATCAGGTGTGCCAGAGCGTCCCGGTGACGCGGACTCAGAAATACAAATGCCGGATCAGGTGTGATTGAAAACGGAGCTTCATTGAGACCAAAGTAACGTAAGTACATAACTCAGGCCCTCAACAACCGTTCTGGTCGCAACAAGAATATCCGGATTCCATCAGTTTACTCGCCCAACCCCAGCAAACCCGCATTGCCACCAACCGCTGCCGTGTTCACGGTCAATGTACGCTCAGTGGCAAAACCTGACAGGTAATGCGGGCCACCCGCCTTGGGCCCGGTCCCCGACAATCTTTCTCCACCAAAAGGTTGTACACCCACCACCGCGCCGGTCATGGTGCGATTAATATAGCAATTACCCACTCTGGCACGCGTGGTGATTTGTTTTTGTGTCAATTCGATACGGCTGTGCACACCCAGTGTCAAACCATAGCCGGTATTGTTTACGGCGGCAATAACCTGGTTCAGTTCCTGCGCCCGGTAGCGGATCACGTGCAACACAGGTCCAAACACTTCAGTGTGTAATTGCTCAATGGATTCAATCGCATAGGCGCAGGGCGCGAAAAAGTGTCCTGACAGGTCGGGATCAACGGGTACCCTGGCGATCAACCGTCCCTCTTTCTCCATCCGTGTTGCGTGGGCTTTGAGTACTTCCAGTGCCTGGGAATCGATCACCGGGCCAATATCGGTGCTCAATTTTCTCGGATCACCCACCACCAGTTCCTGCATCGCACCCGCGAGCATGTGTTCAATTTTGTCTGCCACATCCTCCTGCAAATACAATACCCGTAGTGCAGAACAACGTTGGCCCGCACTGGTGAAGGCACTGCCTATAACGTCGCTGACAACCTGTTCAGGTAAGGCCGAACTGTCAACAAGCATGACATTTTGCCCGCCGGTTTCTGCAATCAGCACGGCCAGGGGTGCATCCCTGGCTGCCAATGACAGGTTGATGGTTTTCGCCGTCTGCGTTGAACCCGTAAATGCTACCCCGTCGATCTGTGGATTCTTTGTCAGTCCCGCACCCACTCCTGCACCATCCCCGGGCAACAACTGCAATGCATTTCGCGGTATGCCTGCCTGGTGCAGAATCTGAGTAGCCCGAAATGCAATTAACGGGGTCTGTTCTGCGGGTTTGGCCAACACCGTATTACCCGAAACCAGTGCTGCACAAACCTGCCCCATGAATATCGCCAACGGAAAATTCCATGGGCTGATGCAAACAAAAACGCCACGGCCGTGTAGTGATAATTCATTGTGTTCACCCGTCGGACCGTCGAGTACCTGTGGTGAAGAAAACTGTTGCCGTGCCCTGGTGGCGTAATAACGGCAAAAGTCCGCTGCCTCCCGCACCTCGGCAATGGCATCATTAACCGTTTTGCCGGCTTCCCGGGCACACAGGCTCATGAATTCGGGTAACTGTTGTTCCAGCATATCTGCCGCACGCTCCAGTGCGCCGGCACGCTCATCAACCGGCGTGGCCTCCCACTCACTGGCAAAGTCCCGTGCAGCAATGACAGCCGCATTCAGTTCCGATTCATTGGTATGGCGAACACGGGCTACTACAGATTGAGGATAGGTGGGGTCCGTATCCGCAATGGGCTCGACCACCAAACCCGTAGTTGATTTCCTGCCTGACCGACTGGCAAGCAATGGTTCCACATCACTGCAGGATTCAGCAAAAACCTGCATGCTACTGGCCAAATCATCCAAAAGTGTATCGTTCGCGAGGTTCACCCCGCGCGAGTTGCGTCTTTCGTCACCATACAAAGCAGCCGGTAATGGAATAGACGGATGTGCAACCGGACTGGTTGCCCCAACGATTTCAAGCGGATCCTCAGCCACTTTCTCAACCGGAAGCTTCTCGTCCATAATGCGGTTAACGAACGACGTATTCGCACCGTTTTCAAGCAAGCGTCTGACCAGGTAGGGCAACAGGTCCTCGTGACTGCCTACCGGTGCATAAACACGGCAAGAACAGTGCCCTTCCTGCTTGAGAACCTCCGCGTACAGGTCTTCACCCATGCCGTGCAGACGTTGAAACTCATAGTCCAGACGATTGCCAGCCAATTCCAACACCGTCGCAATGGTGTGTGCATTGTGGGAAGCAAACTGTGGATAAAATGCCTGGCGTTTTTGCAGCAGAAGTCGAGCGCAGGCTATATAGGAAACATCGGTATTGGCCTTGCGTGTAAATACCGGGTAACCATCGAAACCCTCCACCTGAGCGTGTTTGATCTCGGTATCCCAATAAGCGCCCTTCACCAGCCTGACTGGTATTCTGTGACCAGTCTCACTGGAGAGTGCTTCCAGCATTGTAATGACACCGCCCGCCATTTTCTGATAGGCCTGGACTACGATCCCCAATCCATCCCAACCCACGAGCCCCTTGTCTTTGAGTACAACGGCGAAAACATCAAGCGCGAGTAACAAACGGTCCGCTTCTTCAGCATCAATGGTCAGGGCAATATTGCAGGTCTTGGCCAAATGTGCCAATTCCGAAAGTTTCAACGTCAACTCTGTGATTACACGATCACGCTGGGTAAATTCATAGCGTGGATGCAGTGCGGATAATTTTACTGAAATACTCGCTGCAGAAAAAATGTCATCGCAGGTATTTCTTCGGCCGATCGATTCGATTGCGGACTTATAGGACTGGAAATACCGCTCTGCATCCGGACCGGTGAGAGCCGCTTCACCCAACATGTCGAATGAGAACCGATAGTCCCGGTTTTTCTTATTCTCAGCACGATCCATCGCCTCATCGATATTTCTACCCATTACAAACTGAAAACCCATAATTTTCATTGACTGGCGAATGGCCGTGCGGACCATCGGTTCACCACTTCGATTGACCAGTCTGGCAATGGCATTGCCCACACTTTTCTGGGTCTTGTAACCCAGTTGCACCAGTTTCCCGGTTAGCATCAGACCCCAGGTACCAGCATTTACAAGGATGGATGAACTCAGACCCAAATGGGATTCCCAATCCGCACCTGCGAGCTTGTCCGCGATCAGTTTTTCCGCGGTTTCGTCGTCCGGTATCCTCAACAATGCTTCAGCGAGGCACATCAACACCACACCTTCTTCGGAAGACAGGTCATATTCCTGCATAAACGCCTCGAGCACACCTTGCTCGTGTTTGCTTGCTCTGACCTTCAACACCAGGTTTTGCGCAGCAAGGTTTATCCTGCTTCGGGCCTCTTCGTCCAGACCGATGGAAGCAACCAGCCAATTGATTACTTCGGCCTCATCGGCATGGTACAGACGATTTATGTCGTCACGTAGTGGATCGTTGTCGCCAGGATTCGGGCGCAGAAATACTGGATGTTCAGCGTTGGCCGTCAAATTGGTGTCTGCCTGATATTCATTGGATACTGTCCTGGTACTGTCGACGGTGGAACAGGGACAGTAAGTTTAGTCATCAACGGCCAAAACACCAAGCACCGAAGCAGCGAATTTTGCGCCGATCCGTATTTGATTCGATTGTTGTTGAAGAAGCAATGCAAATCCTTGCCCACACATTGTCAAGAAAGTTACAATTATCTGTTTACGTTTTTCGGTTACGGTACACAAATGAGCCATGTCCCAGTTACGCTATGGATTGTACAAATCCAGGCTGTATGGTCGGACAAGTTTTGATACCAAAGATCGACGGTCAGCACTGCCGCAAAGACGCAAATCAGCATAACTAAAGTTATATTAATATTGAGGCTCAGGTTTTAATGAGAAAGGAAAATATCGTCATCGTTGGCCTGGCCGTATTCGCGGCAGTATCAGCCGCGACCTGGTTGCTATTGGTGGCCCCTGCCATGACGGGTAACGAGATCAATATGCCGCAAGGCGTAACATCACAAAGTGTTGATCACTATGAATTGCACATGATCGTTCTGTGGATATGCGTGATCATAGGTATTTGTGTATTTACGGCCATGTTCACGTCCATCGTGTTGCATCGAAAATCGCGTGGCTATAAGGCTGCAAAATTTAGTCACTCAACTCGCGCAGAGATCATCTGGACCGTTATTCCCGTTCTGATCCTGGTTGGCATGTCTCTGCCTGCGACACTGGCACTGGTACGTATGGAAGACTCCTCGGGCTCCGAGATGACAATAAAAGTCACGGGGTTTCAATGGCGCTGGAAATATGAGTATCTCGATCATGACCTTGGTTTTATTTCCAGTCTTGACTCCGCATCCAATGCAGCACGTCAACTGAATTCAGGCGTTGACCCCCGCAGCATCGATAACTACCTGTTGGACGTGGATCACCCACTGGTGCTACCGGTAAACAGAAAAATAAAATTTCTTATCACCGCTGATGATGTCATTCACTCATGGTGGGTACCCGATCTTGGCTGGAAGCGCGACGCCATACCTGGTTTTGTAAATGAAGCCTGGACCAATATCAAAACACCCGGCACCTACCGTGGTCAATGTGCAGAGCTGTGTGGCAAGGATCATGGTTTTATGCCCATAGTGGTGCGAGCCCTGAGTGAGGCTGATTTCGAGTCCTGGATCGCGTCGAAGCTGGCTGAATCCAGGGATCAGGAACAGGAACTGAACCGTCTTTGGACCCGACAGGAATTGATGCAGCACGGCCAGGAAGTATACGAATCTGCATGCGCAACCTGTCACCAGCCCGCCGGTCAGGGCCTTTTGCCTGCATTTCCAGCATTGGCTGGAAGCGAGATTGCCACCGGGCCTGTCGATGCACATCTCGACCTGGTCATGAACGGCCGCGATGGAACCGCGATGAGCGGTTGGCGCGATAAACTCGTGGTAACCGACATTGCCGCCGTCTTGACCTATACCCGCAACGCGTTTGGTAACAACACCGGTGATGTCGTGCAACCGATGACCATCGCAAATATGAAGCAACAGGGTTCGCAACAGGAAGCAGCACCATGAGCAGCGATATTATCCATAACGAACAGCATCTTGCTCATGCAGACCATGATGATCATGACCACAAGCCAACGGGATTCCTGAACCGCTGGGTCTTCACCACCAATCACAAGGACATTGGCACGCTGTATCTGGTCATGTCATTGCTGATGTTTCTGGTGGGTGGTGTCATGGCCATCATCATCCGGGCAGAACTGTTCATGCCGGGGTTGCAACTGGTCGAGCCTGACTTCTTTAACCAGATGACTACCATGCATGCATTGGTCATGGTTTTCGGAGCCGTAATGCCTGCCTGGGTAGGTTTTGCAAACTGGCTGATCCCGATGATGATTGGTGCACCGGATATGGCCTTGCCTCGATTGAACAACTGGAGCTTCTGGATACTGCCCTTTGCCTTTACCATGTTGATATCCACCCTGTTCATGGATTCGGGCGGACCCGCTGCAGGCTGGACTCTGTACCCTCCACTGGTATTGCAATCAGGTACGAATTTCGCATTCGTCGTGTTTGCCATACACATGATGGGTATTTCCTCGATCATGGGGTCGATCAACATCATTGCGACCATATTGAATATGCGTGCACCAGGTATGACCCTGCTGCGTATGCCCATGTTTATCTGGACCTGGTTAATAACGGCGTACCTGCTGATCGCGGTGATGCCAGTGCTTGCCGGTGCGGTGACCATGCTGCTGACAGACCACTTTTTTGGTACCAATTTTTTCAACGCCGCGGGTGGTGGTGACCCGGTCCTGTTCCAGCATATATTCTGGTTCTTCGGGCATCCGGAAGTCTATATCATGATCCTGCCGGCCTTTGGTGTGATTTCTGAAATACTTCCAACCTTTGCGCGTAAGCCATTGTTCGGATATGGGTCGATGGTATATGCCACGGGCTCGATTGCCTTCCTGTCGTTTATTGTTTGGGCCCACCACATGTTCACCGTGGGTATGCCATTACAGGGTGAGTTGTTTTTCATGTACGCCACGATGCTGATTTCCGTTCCGACCGGGGTAAAAGTATTTAACTGGGTCAGTACCATGTGGCAAGGTTCAATGACCTTTGAAACACCGATGTTATTCGCAATCGGTTTCGTAGTCCTGTTCACCATCGGTGGATTATCCGGATTGATGCTGGCCATCACGGCTGCGGATTTTCAGTACCACGACACCTATTTTGTCGTTGCTCATTTCCATTATGTCCTGGTCCCGGGTGCCGTATTTGCCTTGATGGCAGCAACCTATTTCTGGCTACCCAAATTTTCTGGCAATATGTACTCGGAAAAGTGGGGCAAGATACATTTCTGGTTGTCTGCAGTTTTTGTCAATGTTCTGTTTTTCCCCCAGCATTACCTTGGCCTGGCTGGCATGCCACGCAGGATCCCGGATTATTCACCCCAATTCGCTGACTTCAATATGATTTCATCAATTGGCGGATTTGCTTTCGCAGCAACTCAGCTGATTTTTGTAGGTGTGATTTTGCACTGCATATTCAAGAGCAAAGTCAGGGCAACATCAGCAGTTTGGGCAGGATCCAGGGGGCTGGAATGGACCCTTAGTTCACCTCCCCCACACCACAGCTTCACCACTCCTCCGGATGTGACTCAGAATATGGTCAAACACGCGGAGTGAATCCGGATGGGAATTCTCATGAGCACAGATGACAACGGAAACGACCTGCAACTCAACCGAAAGCAGGCGAGGAAGACCGCCTGGATTCTCGCCTGCGTTGCCATTGCGATATTCGCAGCGTTCATTGGCTCCACTGTTTTGGGACGTTGAATTGGATCTTGAGCAAACAAACCGCAAGACGGTAAGACGGCTGGCACTGGTCGCGGTTGGCATGTTTGGATTTGGCTTCGCAATGTGGCCCTTGTATGACGTTTTCTGCAACCTCACTGGACTGGGTGGTCGCGCAATCCAGATATCGGAGAACAACCATGAGGCGGTTGCTGCTGACCGAGTGGTTCAGATTCGCTTTGATGCAAGTATCAATACCTCGCTACCGTGGATTTTTCAGCCAAAAGAAAAAACCAGTATGGTTCAACTCGGAGTACCCACTCAGGCACTGTATATCGCGATGAACCCCGAAGACGACCCAATCACCGGTCAGGCTACTTATAACGTGTCTCCGGCCGAAGCCAGTCTTTATTTTGTAAAAACCGAGTGTTTCTGTTTTACCGAACAGATACTGAATTCGAACGAAAGCCGGGAAATGCCCGTATATTTTTACATCAAGCCGGATCTGCCAGATCACATTCAGGAAATCACCTTGTCCTATACCTTTTTCAGGCAGGGATATGAGCCCTCGGACAATGTGGCACAGCATCATTAAATCTTTGGGATATTGAGAACGAAACATGGCACAACACGCTGAAGGCTCATATTACGTACCCCACGACACAAAGTGGCCAATGGTGGGGTCACTCGGAATGATTATCATGCTGGCCAGTGCGGCCAACTGGATGAACGGTTCTGCAATGGCCCAGTGGACGTTCTGGCTGGGGCTCGCCACCATTATTTTCATGCTGTTCGGCTGGTTTGGAGAGGTCATACGCGAAAGCCAGGCTGGTTTGTACAATGCCCAGGTGGACGGTTCATTCCGCATGGGCATGTCCTGGTTTATTTATTCAGAAGTGATGTTTTTCGCAGTATTGTTTGGAGCATTGTTTTACGCGCGCGCGCTTTCAGTGCCCTGGCTGGGGGGATCCGGAACCGGCGCATCGACCAATGAGTTGCTGTGGCAGGGCTACGTGCCGATGTGGCCAACCAACGGTCCGGGTAACCTGGGTGGGGAATTTCAGACCATTCCTGCCTTTGGCATACCATTCATAAACACATTGATACTGTTGACATCAGGGATAACCATTACCCTGGCTCACCATGCGCTGATAAAAGACCAGCGCCGCGAACTGGTGACCTGGCTGGCCGCTACGGTGCTGCTGGGCTTCATTTTCCTCGTCTTTCAGGTAGGAGAATACAAGGAGGCTTACACCGAACTGGGTCTCACGCTGGGTTCCGGAATCTATGGCGCAACTTTTTTTATGCTGACGGGTTTTCATGGCATGCATGTGACTTTGGGAGCCATCATGCTGACCGTCATTTTGGTGCGCAGTATAAAGGGGCACTTTAAACCCAAGCATCACTTTGCATTTGAGGCAGTTGCCTGGTATTGGCATTTCGTTGACGTGGTCTGGTTGGGGCTGTTCATTTTCGTCTACGCACTCTGATTTCAAAAACCTTAACATTCAGCCCTCGGATCTCCTGATCAGGTCCATATGACTGGACAGTGATTAACCGTCAGCAGGAAATCTTACCGGTCCTGCGGACGGAACGATCCAGCCAAGAGCAAACATCAGATACAGTAGCAGGAACAGGAATATTGAAAGACCTATCCGCCAGGCGAGACGACGGACCAGCCTGTCGCTGGTGCCTTTATCCCTGAGCATGAATACGAATGATGAACCCAGTGTGTACATGATCAGCAATAAAATGACGATGACTGAGGCTTTTACGAGCACAACACGACTCTCTTCTTGAAAGTGCAAGGGTAAGTATGGTTCCCAAAGTATTCAAGTCATTCAAACCAGGCATCCTTGGAACCACGGTGCTTTTTTTGTGTGCGACAGGGTTCTCCGGTCTCGGGAGTTGGCAACTTGAACGATCAGCAGGGAAGGCGGCACTGGAAAAACAGTTCCAAAGCGCAGCATTGGTTCCGAAGCAGTTCCTAGAAGACAATATGTCGCGCTTCAGTCGGATTGAGGTACGCGGACATTACGATACCGTGCATCATATTCTTCTTGATAATCAGACCTTGAACGGGCGGACCGGGGTACACGTATTTACACCGTTTCACACACTGGAAGGTATCACGATCCTGGTCAACCGAGGCTGGTTACCAATGGATGCGGACAGGAGAAGCTTGCCCGACGTGCCAACAACGCCAAACAAGACCATTTTGCGAGGGATACTCAACCATGCGCCCGTTCCCGGCCGGACGCTGGGAGAAGCCGACCAACTGGACCGCAATCAATGGCCTCAACTGGTCACCTACCTGAACATTGAAGACGTTGCCAGTGTGCTGGAAACGCCTCTTAATGGACAAATCATTCAATTATTGAAGTCGGAACAGGACGGCTTTGAAGGACGGAGTTGGAAACCTGTATTTCTGAGTTCAGACCGGCATCTGGGATATGCCGTGCAATGGTATGCATTCGCAATCCTGAGTATTGGTCTGTGGATTATTGTTGGTGTTAAAACGAATGGAAAGAGTAACGAATGAAGCTGTCCCCGCAGAAACGCACATTACTGATCTTGTTTACTTTGTTCCTGGCACCGTTGCTCCTGGCCATGCTCATGCGCTCATCCTGGTGGGCTTTCCAACCGGGTCAACTCAAAAACCGCGGTCAACTCGTGCAGCCACCGGTTTTTCTGTCTCTGGACCTGCGAGACACGGTACTGCGAACCGAAGGCGACCAAACCCCGGAAGGCAAATGGTTGCTCCTGTATGTCATCGGCGATCAATGTATTAAACAGTGTACCCAGGATGTCACGGCGTTTCGTCAGATTCACAAAGCGCTTGGTCGTAAGCAGAACCATCTGGCACTGGCAATACTGAGTCCTGAATCACTCGACACCGAGCTGCAGACCAGACTCCTGTCAATCTATTCGGAATTGAATTTTATCGTCGATCTCTCGGGTTCATCGCTGAAAACCCTGGCTGACATCAAAACGGAAAATGCTTCGCTTAACAACAGCCCGGTAAACTACAGAACCTATATACTGGACCCGATGCACAATGTAATACTTGCCTTCGGGACAAATACCAATCCACAAGACATCCATCAGGACCTGAGAAGATTACTCAAGTGGTTCGCACAGGAGAGATGACTGTGAAACCAAGCTTTCACAATCTGGCCAAATTTGCGGCAATCCTTGCCTTCTGCGTCATTGTTTTGGGTGCCTGGGTGAGGCTTTCTCATGCAGGATTGGGTTGCCCGGACTGGCCTGGGTGTTATGGTCAGTTGACATGGCCTGAAGCGACACACGAAATTGAGTCAGCCAATCGAGCGTTCCCGGAACGTCCCTATGAAGCAACCAAGGCCTGGCGGGAAATGGTGCACCGCTACCTGGCGGGTGGCCTGATGTTATTGGTCTTCGCACTCAGCTGGCAAGCCTGGCGCGGTGCAGAAATTAACCGCAAATTCAGGACACTGACCACCGTGCTATTTGCACTGATCATATTCCAGGCGCTGCTCGGTATGTGGACAGTCACATTAAAACTGAAGCCCATCATTGTCATGGCACACCTGCTCGGTGGTCTGACCAGTTTTTCGTTGATACTTTGGCTGATGTTTTCAAGCCGCACGCGTGGTAACGACAAACCCGGTGTACGTGTCCGGCGAATGCGTGGAGCAATAATTACCGGCATTTTTGTACTCGGTCTACAAATAGCTTTGGGCGGCTGGACGAGCGCCAATTATGCCGCACTTGCCTGCCCGGATGTGCCCATGTGCATGGGTCAATGGTGGCCAGAGACCAATTTCAGGGAGGGCTTTGTCTTGTGGCGTGAGATCGGTGTCAATTATGAAGGTGGGCTGCTGGACCAACAATCGCGCGTAGCCGTTCACCTGGCCCACAGAATAGGGGCGGTGGTAACTCTCTTTGTACTGATCACCCTCGCGCTGCGATTGATAAAAATACCACAAATGAGTACCGGCGGACGGCTGTTGATGGCACTGGTGCTGGCACAGTTCACGCTGGGTGTATTGAACATTGCACTTTTCTTACCCCTGGCAAACGCGGTAGCCCACAATGCCGGGGCCGCCGTGTTGCTTGCCACGCTGATCGGACTCCTTAACAAGACCAGTTACCGGACGTACTAGAAACATGTCGGGAAAATTCAATCAATACCTGGAGTTGTGCAAACCTCGTGTTGTCATGCTGATCGTTTTTACAGCCATTGTTGGGATGTTTCTCGCAGTCCCGGGATTACCACCACTTGATGCACTATTGGCGGGAACCGCAGGAATCGCTCTGGCAGCTTCGTCTGCGGCAGCTGTCAATCATCTGCTGGACCGGCGCATTGACGTTAAAATGTCACGCACACGCCATCGCCCGCTGGCCACGGGTGAACTCAAAGAACACAATGTATTGATATTTGCCTTGGTTCTGGGGTTGGTATCCATGACGGTGTTGATTTTGTGGGTCAATACGCTCACTGCCTTGCTGACCTTACTGTCACTGATTGGCTATGCAATCGTCTACACGGTCTGGCTCAAACGTGCCACACCGCAAAATATAGTCATTGGAGGTGCCGCAGGCGCTGCTCCTCCGGTACTGGGCTGGACCTCGGTCACCGGACAGGTAGATCCCCACGCTCTTCTGCTATTCCTGATCATTTTTGTGTGGACACCCCCACATTTCTGGGCGTTGGCGATCTACCGAAAAGATGAATATGCCCTGGTTGACATTCCGATGCTACCGGTTACCCATGGAGCGGATTTTACACGACTTCAGATTCTGCTCTACACGATTTTGCTGATCGTTGTCACCACACTCCCCTACCTGACTGGAATGAGTGGGTTAACTTATCTCGCTGGCGTCAGTGTGCTCAATGGCGGTTTCCTGTGGTACGCGCTGCGAATGATGAAAAGCAAGGACAAGCTGTTGCCCATGTACACCTTTGCATTTTCGATCACCTATCTGCTGGTGTTGTTCATATTTCTGCTGGTAGATCACTATATTATCTTGATGTTGGGTTAAACGGGATTACGCGAAGTGAATAAAGGCGTAAAATGCGCGCCTTGAAAACAATGTTAAAGAACCATCAAATGTCCAAAAAAATCAAACCCACTGATTCTGATATTCACGGTCCAATCACTGCCCTCCAGGACCAAGGAGGGTTCATCAGAAGGCACATAGGCCCCGGTGATGCACAAGTTGAGCAGATGCTTGACGTTCTGGGTATTGAATCTCTTGATTCTCTGGTCAAGGCCACCCTGCCACAATCCATTCAATTGAATGAACCACTGAACCTGCCGACAGCTCAGAGTGAACACCAGACACTTGCTCACTTGCGTACCATTGCCAATTCAAATGTTGTAAAACACAGCATGATCGGCATGGGATATCACGACACAATTACACCACCGGTGATCGTCCGTAATATCCTTGAGAATCCGGGTTGGTATACGGCCTATACGCCCTACCAGTCTGAAATATCACAGGGTCGTATGGAGGCCATGCTGAATTTTCAACAGATGGTTTGTGATCTGACCGGTATGGAACTTTCCAATGCTTCTTTGTTGGACGAGGCAACCGCTTCAGCCGAGGCCATGGCCATGTTGAAACGCGTTAACCGAAAAAACAAGAGTATGCGATTCCTGGTTGACCAGGGCACCTTGCCCCAAACCATTGATGTGCTGAGGACACGGGCAAATTATTTTGGATTTGAACTGGTGGTTGGTGATCCAGGCGTGAAACTTCAGGAAGGAGAGTATTTCGGTGTACTTTTGCAGTATTCCGATTGCCAGGGTGCGATCAACGATCTGGAACCACTGATCAGCGCTGCGCACGATCTGGGTGCCCTGGTTGCGGTTGGCGCAGACCTGTTGAGTCTGGTCTTGCTGAAACCACCCGGTGAGATGGGTGCAGACATTGTCGCAGGATCAAGTCAGCGCTTTGGTGTACCCATGGGCTTTGGTGGCCCACACGCTGCCTTCTTTGCGACCAGGGACAGGTATAAACGCGCCGTACCGGGCCGAATAATCGGCGTCTCAGTAGACCGTCGGGGCCAACCTGCTTTGCGCATGGCACTGCAAACCAGGGAGCAGCATATCCGTCGTGACAATGCGACCAGCAATATCTGCACTTCACAGGCTTTGCTGGCCGTCCTGGCTGGAATGTACGCTGTATATCACGGTGCCGAAGGATTGAAACAAGTCGCGCTGCGTGTTCATCGTCTGACCTGTCTGTTGGCAAGCGGACTGAAAACACGTGGATTCCAGCCAACAAGCGATTCCTGGTTTGACACGATCACCCTGCCTTTGCCGGAAGAACAATCGGCTGGAATTTACACACGTGCGCTGGATGCCGACATCAATATTTACAGGTGCAAAGAGGGTTTGAGTATCAGCGTCAATGAAACAACCACGCCGGACCACATTAACAAGCTCTGGCAGTCATTTGCTCATGGGAATGACGACGGAGATTTTGCGGAAATTGACCGCCTCATGGAGCCGGCTTTTTCGGCCATTCCCAAAAATCTGAGCAGGCACAGCAGTTTCCTGCAACACCCCGTATTCAAGCGGCACCATTCTGAAACTGAAATGCTGCGTTACATGAAAAGACTTGAAAACAAGGATTTGTCACTGGCGCACGCCATGATATCTCTAGGTTCCTGTACGATGAAATTAAACGCCGTGAGCGAGATGATACCCATCTCATGGCCCGAATTTTCGAATATACATCCCTTTGCACCCGCCGATCAGGTCAGAGGTTATCATCGCTTGTTCCGTGACCTTGAGAAGATGTTGAAAGTCTGTACAGGCTATGACGCCGTATCGTTGCAGCCCAATGCGGGTTCACAAGGTGAATATGCGGGTTTACTCGCAATCCAGGCCTGGCACGAATCGAGGAATGAAACACAACGGGACATTTGCCTGATTCCATCTTCCGCACACGGTACAAATCCCGCCAGTGCTGCCATGGTGGGAATGAAAATCGTCATCGTCAACTGTGACGAAAACGGCAATGTTGATCTTGAAGACCTGCGCCAAAAAGCACAGCTGCACAGCAACGAACTCTCCACCCTGATGATCACCTATCCATCGACCCACGGCGTATTTGAAGAACAGATTACACAGATATGCGACACGGTGCACCAGCATGGTGGACAGGTTTACCTGGATGGAGCAAATCTGAATGCATTGGTTGGGTTTGCGGCACCCGGCAAATTCGGTGCAGATGTTTCCCACTTGAATTTGCACAAGACCTTTTGTATTCCACACGGTGGAGGTGGACCCGGAATTGGTCCGATTTGTACCCTTAAACACCTCGCCCCTTTCCTCCCTGGGCACTCGGTGGTCGATCTGCAAGGGGCGCATGCTGACAATGGTGCCGTGGCGGCAGCACCGTGGGGCAGCGCAGGCATCTTACCGATTACCTGGATGTATGTTTCGATGATGGGACGAGAGGGTATGAAAATGGCGACCCAAGTGGCAATCCTCAATGCAAATTATATCGCCCACAGACTTTCTGGCGCTTATCCTGTGCTTTTTACAGGACACAACGGGCTTGTTGCACACGAATGCATCGTGGATTTGCGACCGTTGAAACAGGCCAGTAACATTTCTGAAGAAGATATTGCCAAGCGTCTGATCGATTATGGTTTTCATGCGCCCACGATGTCTTTCCCAGTCCCGGGCACATTGATGATTGAGCCAACGGAAAGCGAGTCACTCTATGAGATTGACCGCTTTTGTGACGCCATGCTGGCCATTCGGGATGAAATTTCACAAATTGAAGCAGAATCCATGTCCGAGGACGACAATCCTTTGGTTAATGCGCCTCATACACAAAGGGACCTCGTTGGGGATTGGAACCATCCATACAGCCGTGAAATTGCGGCTTTTCCGTCCGTAGTCCAATGGCAAAGCAAGTTCTGGCCATCCGTCAACCGAGTGGACAATGTTCATGGGGACAGAAATTTGTTCTGTGGGTGTCCACCCGCGGAAAAATGGCAGAATTGAGTGCTGCCTGTCACATTGCAGCAGATCCCGACACATTCGTTACGTTGTGTCGCAACCTTTTTCAGCACAAAAAAAAGGCCTCCGATTGGAGGCCTTTGCAAACTTTCAGGTGATCAGATCAGGCACTGATACTTGCCCTCATCTTGTTCATCGCATTGACTTCCAACTGTCGGATTCGTTCTGCAGATACCCCATAACGATCGGCCAGTTTTTGCAACGTTGACTTGGTATCCGTAAGCCATCGGCTACGGATAATATCCTGACTCCGCTCATCAAGTTCATCAAGACCCTGGTAGAGCAAACCATTCTGATGCGATTTCATATCCGAAGCCTCAAGTTCGTCTTCGGGGCTGTCAGAATTACTCACCAGGAAAGCTGAAGGTGCCACATATGGCCTGTCGTCATCGTCTGAGTCAGCGGACAAGTCAAATCCCACATCCTGACCGGACAGACGAGACTCCATCTCAAGTACCACCTCGGGTTTCACCCCAAGGTCCCTGGCTACCACATTGACTTCTTTCAAATTAAGCCAGCCAAGCCGTTTTTTGGATTTACGCAGGTTGAAAAAGAGTTTCCGCTGAGCCTTGGTAGTTGCTACCTTTACAATCCGCCAGTTACGCAGGATAAACTCATGCATTTCTGCCCGAATCCAATGAACGGCGAATGATACCAGTCGTACTTCACGCGCTGGATCAAATCGTTTTACGGCTTTCATCAAGCCAATATTACCTTCCTGGATAAGATCACCCAACTGCAGTCCATAGCCCCCGTATCCTTTGGCCACGTGTACGACAAAGCGTAAGTGAGCCAAAACAAGTCGCCGTGCTGCATCCAGATCACCTTCTTCCTGATACCGGTATGCCAGCTCCCTTTCTTCTTCCAGTGTCAGCATGGGTACCCGGTTCACTTCCTGGATATACGCACCGAGGCTGCCGGTGCCGGCAGGGACCATCAAATGGCTTGGAACAAGTGTTGTATTGCTCATGTAACCTCCTTTACGCAAGCCCTCTAGTATACCATTGTCTGACCTGATCACCAGCACCAGTAGGTGTTGAATGAATCAAGACATTGACGGGGTGGATCAGTGCAAACATGTCGTCACCAGATCAACTTGACCATTATTATTTATCTCACTGTATGAACAGACAGTAGTTCTACGATTTGGTTCCCTATTCAATGCCTGCCAAGCCGACCTCCAACTCGTAGCTGGCGCAGATATCTCTGAACCGCTATCCAGGCGCCCAACCAACCCAGAAATCCGGCAGAAAACAGCAACCAAGCGGTATTGGATATGCCCAGCCCTTTCAAGCTGAAAACCGTTCCGTAAGTTTCCAGTAACAGACCCAGTGGCCGTCCAAGATAAAGTAACGTAAGTTGCAACAGAACGATGGACAAAATACCGCCCATCAAACCGTACCATAGCCCTGAATAGAGAAAAGGCTGTCGCACAAACGCATGGCTGGCACCTACCAATGCCAGGATTTCTATTTCGTCAGTTCGGGATGCCACATCCAGACGAATGGTATTGGACACCACCACCACAACGGCCAGTCCAAACAGAATACCCAAAACGGTCACCGTAGCCTGACCAAGCTCCATCATTCGTCCCAGTCTCTGTAACCATTTGAAATCAAAATGTATCCGTTCAACATTTTCCTGTTTATCCAGGTAGCGACTGATGTCTTCCACACGCTGTTGAACAATGGCAGGTGCGCCGGAATTTGGACTGACCTGCATTACCCAGGGCAATGGATTTTCCGCCAACATATCCAATGACCCACCGAATCCGGAAACATCACGAAATTCTGCCATGCCCTCGTCCGGACTGATAATCACCACGGTGTCAGGTTGCAAATTTATCTTGAGTTCTTCTGCAACCCGTTTGACTTCGGACTGCGTGGTGCCGGGTTTAAAAAAAACGGTGACCGCACCCCATTCTTCCTGACGAAGGTCGATGCCCTCGAGGTTGGCCAGTGTGGCGTACAACCCCAATGGAAGTAACATGGCTATTCCCAAAACCAGAACGGTCATCAAGGTACCGATCTTGTGTTGTAGAAGCACCCCGAGGCTGGAAAAAAAACTGTAACTGTGACGTCGTAACCAGGCACGGGATTTACGGTGAATTTTATTGATGTTCATGACACAGTGTTTCCTGAAACACTAGTGCTCGTGAATGCTTGCGGGTATATCATCCGCAAGGCGGCCATTGGATAAAACCAGTACCCGCCTGCCCATTCGACGGATCAGGTCAAGGTCATGGCTGGCAATCAATACCGTAACCCCCTGCTCACTGACCTCCCTGAACAAATCAAATAGTTCCCATGAGAGTTTTGGGTCCAGGTTACCCGTTGGCTCATCTGCCAGTAGCAAAGGTGGCATGGAAACAATGGCTCTTGCGATACCAACACGTTGTTGTTCTCCACCTGACAGGGTTAGCGGCCAGGACTTTTCCTTTTCAAGCAACCCCACTTTGTCCAGAGCAGCACGCACACGCTTGCGGATGTCAGAATAGCGGTGTCCAGTAATCATCAATGGCAGAGCAACGTTATCCGCCACAGTCTTATCATTGAGTAGTTTGTGATCCTGGAAAATCATACCGGTTCCCTGGCGAACCTGGGGTGCATGGCGGTCTGGTGTTTTACCCAGGTCACGTCCGTTTACAAATACCTGGCCCCGGGTCGCTCGTTCCAGCATCATCACCAGCCGCAACAGTGTGCTTTTGCCGGCACCGGAGTGACCGGTCAGAAAAACCATGCTCCCGCGTTCGATGGCGAAACTGACATCTGAAAGTGCACGGCTGCCACCCGGGTAGAGCTTGCTGACCCTTTCAAATTGAATCATGGTCAGCGCTTGGCACCCTTATTTCTGTAATGGCTCTTCTGACCCCGCTTATTGTGTGAAAATTTCCGTGACTTGTTACGTTTTGGGGTCGGTGGGATGATGATCTCTGGCATTAATTCGGCTCCAGCGCTAGCCGTGGGAATCGAATAGCCAACATATTCTTCAATTTCGGGTAAGTGAAATGCATAATCTTCACAGGCAAAACTGATGGCATCGCCTTTAGCCCCAAGACGTGCCGTACGCCCAATTCTGTGAACATAGTCCGGAGCATCCTGAGGCAAGTCAAAATTAAATACGTGGGTCACATCAGGAATATGCAAACCACGTGCAGCAACATCTGTCGCTACGAGTACCGGAACCTGTCCGTCATGGAAACGTTTTAGCAATTTCTGTCTTGTTTCCTGTCGCACCCTGCCTGAAATGACAGCGCTTTGAATTCCGTTGGCACTCAAAGTCCGGCCAACACGATCAGCTGCTGCCCGTGTGTTGGTAAATACCATGCTGTGACTTTCTCCAAGACTGCGCATCAAACCTATCAGCAGTGGCAATTTTTCTTCATTCGCAGGATAAAATACTTTTTGTTCGACCAGATCAACCGTCACATTTTCGGCCTCCACCTTCATCGTTTCCGGATTGTTCATGTGCTCGTAGGCAAGTTCCATCACACGATGCGACAACGTGGCGGAAAACAACAATGACTGGCGTTCTTCAGGTCTTGGTGTCCTGCGTAGCAAAAATCTGATGTCGCTGATGAAGCCCAGATCAAACATGCGATCGGCCTCGTCCAGAACGGCGACCTCTATGTACCGGAGGCTGTAAACTTTTTGTTTTAAATAATCGATTAATCTGCCGGGTGTACCAATGAGTATATCGACACCATTTCGAAGGGTCTGCCGTTGCTTTTCATAGTCAATACCTCCATAGGCAAGTCCCATTTTGAGACCTGTTTCTGCTCCCAACAACAGGGCATCGCGATGTATTTGCAGTGCCAGTTCCCTGGTCGGCGCGACTATCAAGGAACGTGGATTGGTGCCGTGACGATCAGATTTCTGCTTTAGTAACTGATTGAAAATAACCAGTAAAAACGCCGCCGTCTTGCCGGTACCGGTTTGTGCCTGCCCGGCTACGTCGTCACCATCCAGCGCCGGGGGCAAAGTTAATGCCTGTATGGGTGTGCAATGGGTGAATTTTGCCTGTTCAAGACCCGTGATTATCCTTGTGTCCAGATTCAGCGTTGAAAACGCAACATCAGTCAAGGGATTACTAGAATTGCTTTTGGTCATTGTTAGGTTCACACTTCCGGGCGGGTTAAGTTTTTTGTCAGTTGGCCTTGAATTTCAATGCAAGCACCTTGAAATTGTCAGTCAGACAACTAATATTGATACCGCTAGATTCCGACTTCTGCCCTGCGCTTTTTGCAAGCATGCACACTGCAGTAAACCGAATAGGGCATATTAACCGCGCTGCCACGCTTTAACCAGTCCTGAAACAGTGCATTTCGTGGAGAACGACATTGAGCGAGAACATTATCCATGTCACCGATGGTGACTTCGAACAGAAAGTATTAAACGCCGAAGGCCCGGTGCTGATCGACTATTGGGCAGAGTGGTGTGGTCCGTGCAAGATGATTGCACCGTTGATCCACGAGATTGCGGACGAATATGAAGGTAAATTGACTGTTGCCAAAATGGACATTGACGCCAACCGCGCTACACCAATGCAATACAGTATTCGTGGCATTCCGACCATGATGATTTTCAAGGGAGGCCAGGTGCAGGCAACCAAAGTAGGGGCCGTATCAAAGGGAGCACTCACCTCTTTTGTTGAAGAAAACCTGTAATTATTAGCGACCCGGTCACCGGTAATGGGGCCGGGTTGAAGTAAAAATTCACAAATTCGCTGGACGCGGAACAATGAACATGATAATTTTGCCGCATCCATAGCGGGTATTCCACCCGGTCTGACTACCGAATTCATCTCGTTCCCTTAGAAAGTTATACCCATTGGAGCAAGATTTAAAAACAACATTTGGCGCCTTCGCGTGGAAGCCGCTCAATCCTGACAACTGAATCGACCACGATTGGTCACATTGATATCTCAAACCACTCAAGGGCATACGCCCGTAAACCAAAAGCACAAAACATGAATCTATCAGAATTAAAGCAAAAGCCCATTGCGGCACTGCAGGACATTGCCAACGAAATGGGAATAGAAGGGGTCGCCCGTTCGCGCAAACAGGATGTCATTTTTTCCATCCTCAAGGCGCATGCAAAAAATGGCGATAGTATCTATGGACTGGGGGTACTTGAAATACTGCAGGACGGCTTTGGTTTTCTCCGCTCGGCAGACAGTTCCTATCTTGCCGGCCCGGATGACATTTATGTATCACCCAGCCAGATCAGGAGATTCAGTTTGCGTACCGGCGACATGCTTGCCGGTAAGATACGTCCCCCGAAAGATAGTGAACGATATTTTGCCTTGTTGAAAGTCGAAGAAATCAACTACGAATCGCCGGATGCAGCCAAACAGAAAATTCTGTTTGAAAACCTGACACCTGAGTTTCCGGTCAAACAGTCTATTCTGGAACGAGGCACCGGCAGTACCGAAGACATCACATCCCGAATTATTGATCTCGTATCCCCCATAGGTTTCGGTCAGCGCGGTCTGGTGGTATCACCACCAAAAGCCGGTAAAACCATCATGTTGCAGAATATTGCAAGCAGTATTCGCGCCAATCATCTAGACTGCAAAATGATCATCCTCCTCATCGATGAACGTCCTGAGGAAGTTACAGAAATGAAACGGTCCGTGGATGCTGAAGTGATTTCCAGCACCTTCGATGAACCTGCTTCCCGACATGTACAGGTCGCCGAAATGGTCATCGAACGGGCAAAAAGACTGGTGGAACACAAACACGACGTGGTCATCCTGCTGGATTCCATCACCCGCCTGGCACGTGCCTACAACACCGTGGCGCCGTCATCCGGCAAGGTTTTGACCGGTGGTGTGGACGCTAACGCTCTGCAAAGACCCAAACGGTTCTTCGGTGCGGCCAGAAACGTGTCAGAGGGGGGGTCCCTTACTATCATCGCCACGGCACTGGTGGAAACAGGCTCCAAGATGGATGAAGTCATCTACGAGGAGTTCAAGGGTACCGGTAACATGGAAATTCACCTTGCTCGCAGGATCGCGGAAAAACGCGTTTACCCGGCAATAGACATCAATCGCTCCGGCACCAGGCGAGAGGAGTTGATGATTGATCAGAATCAGCTTCAAAAAGTTTGGATATTGCGAAAACTTCTGCATCCAATGGACGAAATCCAGGCAATCGAGTTCATGCTGGATAAATTGAAGGCCACCAAATCCAACGCAGAGTTTTTTAATTTCATGAAGCGTTAACAACCGATCTTAAACATCACCGGGAAAGGTCTTTTGGAACGGTTCTCCACCCAGAGATTTGCCGGGATGTTCTGAATTCAGATCATTTTCCGGACCTGAGGATCTCCCGATACTTTCCTGGTGAGGATTCCATTTATGGGCTGTTCATACCGCGACTGGTCTTTATAAGAACTAAACTACCCAGTCATCAATGAACTCCGGAACAGCCATTTTCTGTAACGAATTTTTTGATGCAACGGCAGTAAGAATTACTGCGGCCTGATCATTGGAAAAGTGATCAGAAACAGCCTTTTCAAACTTTCGTACCAAAACCGGAATACCTTCTTCACGACGACTTCTGTGGCCGATGGGATAACTTATTTCAACACGTGGTGTGTTTGAACCGTCGTTAAAAAACACCTGCAACGCGTTTCCGATGCCGCGTTTGTCAGGATCGAAATATTCACGGGTGAATTTCTCATTCTCGGTAACTTCCATCTTTGCCCTCAGAATATCTATTCTCGGGTCGGATGCCACCTGATCGGCATAGGAATCGGCGTTCAATTCACCCATGATCAGTGGCACGGCCACCATGTACTGGATACAGTGATCACGGTCGGCATAGTTTGCCAGTGGGCCGCTTTTGTCAATTATCCGAACCCCGGCCTCCTGGGTTTCAATTACGACCCTGGAAACATCATCCAGCCGGTCCTTGACCTGACCATGCAGTTGCAGGGCGCACTCCACTGCAGTCTGCGCATGGAATTCGGCGGGGAAAGAAATTTTGAACAACACATTTTCCATGACATAGCTGCCATAGCCACGCTGAAATCTGAACGGCTGGTTTTTAAATAACACATCATAAAAACCCCAGACCTCGGCCGTTAATGCGGATGGATACCCCATTTCGCCATTCACGGCCATTAAAGCCAGTGTAACTGCGCGACGGCAGGCATCGCCCGCGGCCCAGCTTTTTCTTGAACCCGTGTTCGGTGCATGCCGGTAAGTGCGCAGGGCTCCGCCGTCGATCCAGGCGTTGGATACCGCATTGATAACCTGCTCTTTACCACCTCCCAGCATCTTTGTTACCACGGCCGTCGATGCAACCCGAACCAGCAAAACATGATCCAGTCCCACTTTGTTAAAGCTGTTCTCCAGTGCCAGGACACCCTGGATTTCATGGGCTTTTATCATGGCTGTCAGGACGTCACAGACATTCAAGGGCTCCAGCCCCCTTGACAGTCTCAAACGCGACAAATAGTCTGCCACCGCAAGTATGGCACCCAGATTATCAGAAGGGTGGCCCCATTCCGCCGCCAGCCAGGTGTCATTGAAATCCAGATAACGTATCAGGGTGCCCAGGTTAAACGCGGCTTGTGCGGGGTCCAGTTCATAACCTGTACCGACTACACGTGCCCCCCCCGTCATTGTCGCACCAGGTACCACCGGGCCCAAAAGGCGTGTGCAATCCGGAAACTTCAAAGCCAGCATCGAACAGGCCAGGCTATCAATCAAACAATAGTGTGCGGTGGAGTATGCCAGGTCGCTTTTGATCTCAAAATCACAAACGTAATCCGCGATATCCTGAATGACCCGATCGGCTTGCGGCCGATCGGTGGAACGGGTTCCAATGTTTGACATCTGTACCGACCTCCTACCTGGAACCAATAGGAATGTATGACCTGTCGTCGTGACCGATATATTCGGCACCAGGCCGGATGATCCGGTTGTCAGCGCGTTGTTCGAAGCAATGCGCAGCCCAGCCCGTGATCCTTGACATGACAAATATCGGTGTGAACAGTTTGGTCGGTATTCTCATGAAATGGTAAGCGCTGGCATGAAAGAAATCAGCATTGGCAAACATGTTTTTCTCTTCTTTCATCACCCGCTCAATTGCTGCCGAAATCTCATACAGCCTCATATTCCCCACCTTAGCAGCAAGCTGTCTTGACCATTGTTTGATAATGGCATTGCGTGGGTCACGTACCTTGTACACCGCGTGGCCAAAGCCCATGATCAGTTCCCTGACCTTCAATTTTCGATAGATGTCCTCAACAGCCTCATCGACCGAGGTGTATTGTTCGATCATATCCATCGCCGCCTCGTTTGCACCACCGTGCAATGGTCCACGCAATGATCCAATTGCGGCTGTAACACATGAATACAGGTCAGACAGGGTCGACGCGCATACACGGGCGGTAAAAGTGGAAGCATTGAACTCATGCTCTGCATAGAGAATCAACGAAACATCCATGACACGTGTAGAAACTTCATCGGCTTCCTTTCCATGTAACATGTGCAGAAAATGGCCTCCAATGGTGTCATCGTCGGTCTCGGTTTCTATACGAATCCCGTCATGACTGTATCGGTACCAATAGGTAATAATGGACGGAAATGCAGCCAGTAACCTGTCTGCAACATCTGCCTGATTTGAAAAGTCTCCCTCCATTTCAAGATTACCAAGAAATGAACAACCGGTACGCATCACATCCATGGGATGGCTGTCGGCGGGAATTCTTTCCAGCACTTCCCGCAGTGGGAGAGGCAATCCGCGCATTCTCTTGAGCTTTGCTTTCCAGGCATTGAGTTCAGCAAGAACCGGAAGATGCCCTTTCAAAATCAGGTGGGCCGTTTCATAGAACGTGGATTGGTCTGCCAACTCGACCACATCAAAACCGCGGTAACGCAGACTGTTCCCCTCCGCTCCTACCGTACAAATAGCCGTCTGGCCAGCTGACTGGCCGCGTAGACCCGCGGCGTTTTTATCCTTACTCATCTATTTGTCCCTCCAGGTTATTCCTGCTCTTGAACAATTCATCCAGTTTTTGTTCATATTCGTGATAACCGAGATGCTGGTACAACTCATCCCGGGTTTGCATACGGGCCAGCATGTCTTTTTGATGACCCTGTTGTCTGATGGACACGTAGGTGTCGAAAGCGGCCTTGTTCATGGCCCGGTAAGCCGAGCAACAGTACAACACGATTTCGACACCGGCAGCGTGGAGCTCTGCACTGGTGAACAGGGGGGTATGCCCAAATTCTGTAATATTGGCCAATATCGGTACATCTACAGACCGCTTGAACTCAGTGTATTGCTCCAGTGTTCTGATGGCCTCCGGAAAGATCATATCCGCTCCGGCTTCTACGCAGGCAACTGCACGTTCAACGGCGCTTTCCATCCCTTCGACAGCCAGCGCGTCAGTTCTTGCCATTAATACGAAATCTTCGTCTGTCCGGGCATCTGCCGCAGCCTTGATCCGGTCAGTCATTTCAGCCAGGCTCACGATCGCCTTGCCCGGTCTGTGGCCACAGCGCTTGGCAGCAACCTGGTCTTCGATATGGATCGCGGCCACACCAGCCTTTATCATCGATCTCACCGTACGGACAATATTGAATGCACCACCGAAACCCGTATCCACATCGACAAGCAAAGGCAACTCACAGACATCTGTGATACGCCGGGCATCGGTCAGGACATCTTCCAGCGTACTTATTCCAAGGTCCGGCATACCCAGGGAATTTGCAGCCACCCCCCCACCGGAAAGATATATTGCCTTGTGACCGACATTTTTTGCCATTCGCGCGGTAAATGCATTGATGGCACCGACAACCTGCAGTGGCTTGTTTTCAGCCACGGCCTGGCGAAATTTACTGCCCGATGATGAGATCACTTGTGTACTCCTGGCAATGGCATTCGCTGGATGACATCAACCCAGCAGATCTTCAATCGCTGCCCGCTCTTCTCGTAACTCGGCATCAGATGCGTCCATTCTTGCGCGGGAGAAAGGATCGATTTCCAGACCCTGCACTATTTGATAACTTCCATTGCTGCAGGTGCACGGAAAAGAATAAATAACACCGGGCGCAATACCATAACTACCGTCGGACGGCACGGCCATTGACACCCAGTCATCTTCCCCGGTTCCAAGAGCCCAACTGCGCATGTGGTCTATAGCAGCGGATGCAGCAGAGGCGGCACTTGATGCACCCCGTGCCCTGATAATCGCGGCGCCTCGTTGCTGTACAGTGGGTATGAATACTTCACGGCACCAATCCTGCGTGGTGATGTCAGTTGCCTTTTGACCGTCAACATCGGCATGGTTTATATCGGGATATTGGGTTGATGAATGATTGCCCCAAATCACCATTTTACGAACCAGGTCATGGTGTATTCCGGTTTGCTCAGCCAACTGCGCCTTTGCGCGATTATGATCCAGGCGTGTCATCGCAGTAAAGTTACGCTGGTCCAGATCCGCAGCGTGTGATCGTGCAATAAGTGCATTGGTATTGGCAGGATTGCCCACCACAAGTACCTTTATATGACGGCTTGAATGCTCATTCATTGCGCGGCCCTGTGGTCCGAATATTTTACCGTTCGCCGACAACAGGTCCGCCCGTTCCATCCCCGGGCCACGCGGTCTCGCGCCCACCAGCAATGCGTAATCAGTATCCTTGAATGCGACGTTGGCGTCATCAGTGAACACGACATCGGTCAAAAGCGGGAAGGCAGCGTCTTTCAATTCCATAACCACCCCTTCCAGGGCCCCCAGTGCCGGGGTAATTTCAAGTAACTGCAATATGACGGGCTGATCCAAACCCAACATGTCGCCGGCGGCAATTCTGAAACACAATTGATAGCCGATCTGACCGGCAGCACCGGTAATTGCAATCCGTACGGGTTGATTCATTCAAAGCTCCTTGAAGACAATTTTTTGATGCTGAAAACGCAGTCTGAACGACCTGCTGTAAGCACCTTGAATAATCTGTACCATTGTACCCGAATTCCAATCCGGAAGGTCCGGTCTGAGCGGACCGATATCATCCTTTCGGGCAACGGGAGAGATGCCGAAATGAAAATTATTGCAGATCAGAACATGCCCATGCTCACTGAAACATTCGGCCGGCACGGTCAGTTGCTGAGACTCAATGGCAGGAACATCGATCGATCCCAACTTGCCAATGCGGATGTCTTGCTTGTGCGCTCGGTGACAAGGGTAAACAGGGAACTGTTGGAGGGTACGAAAATCCGCTTCGTGGGCAGCGCAACCATTGGCATAGACCATATTGATACAAAATTTCTGGAATCACACAATATTCCGTGGGCTCACGCACCGGGATGCAATGCCGATGCTGCGGCTCAGTACTCACTGGCCATGATGTGGTTGGCCTGTGAACGCCTGGGGCGGGATTTTTTACGGCAGAAAGTTGGGATCATTGGCAGGGGGAACGTAGGAAGCCGACTACAGGAACTGCTTAAGTGCCTGGAAATACCAGTGGTCTGCTGTGACCCACCATTGCAGGACCAGGGTATGAGACAACTGGTCACAATGGATGAGGCATGCGAGTGCAACATCATCAGTTTGCATGTGCCGCTAACCACTACCGGTAACTATCCTACCAAGCACCTACTTGGCCGCGACCGATTGGCAAATATTGCACCGGGAACACTGCTGGTCAACGCGGCGCGTAGTGAAGTGATTGACAGCCAATGTCTGCACTCAAGTCTGAGATCAGGCCGGTTGCATGCCGCACTCGACGTCTGGCCGGATGAACCCCGAATCAACACCGGCTTACTTGATTTGGTCACCGTGGCCACACCGCACGTAGCCGGCTACAGTAATATGGGCAAGCGCTCGGGTTCCGCAATGATCTATCGTGCCTTTTGTGATGCATTTTCCCTCCATCCAGCTGCGGGTAAAACAGATAACGGGAATATTATGGACCTGGAGTTTCCTGGCACTGTCCATACGCAAGACCTGCTCAGCCTGTCAATCCAAGCCAGTTGTCAGATAGCCAGGGACGATGCAGCACTGCGGGCTTTGGCCCAATTGTTACCTGCAAAAGATAACGTGCAAATCGATCGACTGAGAAAGAACTATCCCGAACGGTACGAATTTGCTTCCTACCGGGTGCGGACCATTGACCAGGCCAGCGCCCGAATGCTACGAGGGCTGGGTTTCAATTTGACCAGTACTTAGAGCCTGCGAAACCCGTCTGTTTAAAATATCCTGCTGTTTTTACAAGAAAAACATTGCGTAAACCCGGCAAAGCGTGTACCTTGCGCGCGCTTGAGACCACATTAACACTGGTCCGGTCTGCTGGAATTCATTGTGATAAAAAATCTGAGAAATATCGCCATCATTGCCCATGTTGATCACGGCAAAACCACCCTGGTGGATCAATTGCTGCAGCAATCGGGCACTTTGGGCGAGCATTTTGTCACCCCTGAACGGGTCATGGATTCCAACGAACTGGAAAAGGAACGTGGCATCACGATACTTTCCAAGAACACCGCCATCGACTGGAAGAGCAATACAGAACAATATCGAATCAATATCGTTGACACACCAGGGCATGCCGATTTCGGGGGTGAAGTTGAAAGAATACTGAGCATGGTTGACTCCGTATTGCTGCTGGTAGATGCCGTGGATGGTCCGATGCCACAGACCCGCTTTGTAACCCAGAAAGCTTTCGACATGGGATTTCGACCAGTGGTAGTAATCAATAAAATTGATCGCGATGGCGCTCGACCACAATGGGTCCTTGACCAGACATTTGATCTGTTTGACCGTCTCGGGGCCAGTGATGAGCAATTGGATTTTCCGGTAGTTTATGCCTCTGCGCTGCAAGGATATGCCGGTCTTGATGACAGCACACAGCAGGGTGACATGACACCCCTGTTCGAAACGATTGCGAACGAGGTGCAATGCCCGGAAGTGGACCCCCATGGTCCATTTCAGATGCGCGTAACCACGCTCGATTACAACACCTATGTTGGTGTCATCGGTATAGGCCGTATTCAACGTGGCAGTGTAAAACCAAATCAACGGATTACCGTGGTCGACCGTTACGGTGAAAGGCACAACGCCCGTATTTTGCAGGTATTGGGATTCAGGGGCCTTGAGCGACGCGAGATCAGCGAAGCGAGGGCGGGTGACATCATCGCCGTAACCGGGGTAGAGAAACTGCGTATTTCGGATACCCTGTGCGACCGGGATGCTGTAGAAGCTCTGCCACCGCTATCGGTGGACGAACCGACCATCAGTATGACATTCCGGGTCAACAATTCACCCTTTGCGGGTCGTGAAGGAAAGTTTCTGACCAGCAGGCAATTACGTGAACGATTACTGCGTGAAGCCAGCCACAATGTGGCCCTTCGGATTGAGGAAACGGCAGACGCAGAAAAATTCAAGGTTTCGGGACGTGGGGAGCTTCACCTCTCAATCCTGATCGAAACCATGCGTCGTGAAGGCTACGAAATGGCTATATCGAGACCCGAAGTCATTCTGCAAACACAAAACGGTGAGACCCAGGAACCCTACGAGTCGCTGGTTGTCGATTTGGAATCCGACTACCAGGGCGCTGTGATGGAGAGACTCGGGGAACGCCGTGGCATACTGCAAGACATGCAACCGGACGGCAAAGGCCGTATCCGCCTGGACTACAGGATTCCGGCACGCGGGTTGATCGGGTTCCAGTCAGAGTTCCGTACCGTCACCGCAGGGACAGGGTTGTTGTTTCACACTTTTGAATCATACGGACCCTATCATTCTGCACCCATTTCTACGCGTAATAACGGTGTGCTGATATCAAACAGCACCGGAAAATCCGTGGCCTATGCCCTGTTCAATCTACAAGATCGCGGCCGCATGATTATCGAGGCTGGTGTAGATGTTTACGAGGGCCAACTCATTGGTGTCCACAACCGTGGAAATGATCTGACCGTCAACCCACTGAAGGCCAAACAACTGACCAATATCCGTACCGTAATAAAGGATGACAACATTCTGTTGGCGGCCTACCAGAAATTGAGCCTGGAACAAGCCA
This sequence comes from Lysobacterales bacterium, assembly GCA_014238945.1. Taxonomy (GTDB): domain Bacteria; phylum Pseudomonadota; class Gammaproteobacteria; order Xanthomonadales; family SZUA-36; genus SZUA-36. Next base: position 25,794 of record JABAAB010000070.1, on the reverse strand, counting down.
TGGAATTCATTCAGGATGATGAACTGGTGGAAGTAACACCCGAGTCAATACGCATCCGTAAACTTCATCTGAAGGAACATGAGCGAAAGACAGCAAGCAGGAACGCAAAAAAACTACTGGACTGAACTCGTATTCCGGGTTTTTTTTCTGAAATTCGACCAGAAGGTCCCTACTCCGACGGTCCCCGGAGTTTCTCAAGCCTTGGATCGATAAATCGTTTCGACCTCGGGTTAATTTCCATGGCCTTTTCGTAATGACCGATGGCTGATTCATTATTTCTGTCTTCATCATCAATCTGGCCATATAAAAAATGGGCCATAAATGATTGCTGGTTTTCCTCAAGCATGAGGTCCAGCAGTGCTCTGGCCTGGTCATTATGACCGGCTCCTGACCGGGTTTTTACAATTTCTGAAAGTGTGAATTCACTGAAATCGTAACTGTGCGTTCCATAGTATCGTTCGCGCAGGGCCGCATATTCCTCTACCATTTTATCAGCGCCACCTTCATCTGCGGCATTGTTGAGCGTGTCAGCCGTCAACCAGGGCTTGTTGAGACCGCGGTGACAGGTTACACAGCCCACTTTGAGTCGACTTTCACCCATGTCCTGCAGGTGGTTGCTGTTGATGTCATTCACCATTTTCAGCATGGCCCTGGCCTTGATCTTCATCTCTTTCTCATCATTAGAAAAATCATAGCTTGTGAGCGGTTGACCCTCTTCCCCCACATGGCATGTACTGCAGCGATTGCCAGTTCCCAGGGCAAATCCCTTCATGGTATCGCCCAACTCCTGGGGTGATATATCCTTGGGTAACACTTGAAGATTTTGGGGGTTATCAAAAATTTGTGCAAAACCGGCCGGTACAAATACTGGCGTCAGCATGATCGAAAAGATGAGTGAACATCTGAATTTCATGACAGTACTCCAATTACCGGGGCAGGAAGGGATTGACTCACCATATTGTCTGAACCCGGCGGAAATTATTACGCACCAGGCGACACAATGGGTGTCGTTTCAGCCAGTTTATGGCTCACTCCGTAGGTTTTGCCCGAGTAAACTTTGTAAGCGAACGATATGGCGCTTTTTGAAACCGGATTTTAACAATATGTCAAACCGCTCCGGTATCGCGCTTTCCAACTCCAGATCAAGCGTCAGTACTCTGCCACGGCGGGCAAGCAGCACACTGGTACTTTCCCCGGGTCTGAAGCTGGTCAACAATGCGTGCAACGAGTCTTTGGTCACCCGCTCATTACCTATGGCCAACAACTCATCTTCCGGCAGAATACCAGCACTGGCCCCACTGGAACCGGACAATACGGATTTGACTACCAGATTGGGAGTGGTTTCGTTCCAAATTACCCCAAACCCACTCTCTAGTGTCTCTCCGTTCAATTTGGCCTGATGTGCAACCGGATCCCGGTTCAAAACCAATCCATACCAGGATAATGCAGAGTCAACATCAAGCTCGGCGGTTGATTCCAACAGCGACCTGAGAAGTTCAGCCGGCTTCTCTCCACCCACTGATTTAACCACATTTTCGAAATCTGTCGTTGTATAGGGCTGATCTGAGTACAAGCTGTACATTTTCTGCATGACTTCATCCAGATCATGCTTATTCCTGCTCTCCTCTCTCAGAAAGGTATCCAGCACGAACCCGATGACTGCACCCTTGGTGTAATAACTGATGGTGCTGTTTATCGAATTGGAATTGGGCTTATAGTGACGTACCCAGGCGTCCACCGAAGCCTCGCTGACAGACTGCTCGTGCCTTCCGGGTGTATTCTCCAGACGGTGAATATCCCGGGCCAGTAATTCCATGTACTCCTCGGGTGTGATAAGACCGGAACGGGACAAGAGCAAATTGTCGTAATAGCTGCTGAGACCCTCCGCCAGCCATAGCTGGGTCGTGTACTGCTCATTCTGGTAATCATAACTGGCCAATTCGGCAGGTCTCATACGCCGTACATTCCAAACGTGGAAAAATTCATGTGCGACCACACCAAGCCACTTGATGTATTCACCACGGTTACGCATTTGTCTGCGGCCAGTCATGATAACGGTACTGTGATCGTGCTCCAATCCACCCCGTGAGTCTATTGCAAAATTGAGAAACCAATAGGGTCTGGTCAAGGGATTGAAATGCCAGAATGACTGAGTTTCTGAAACAATTTTCCGTACATCATCTGAGGCACGTTTACCATCCCAGAACCCATTTTCACCCACATTGACCAATACATAGTCCTGGCGTCTGACATTGAACCGGTATGATGGTGCATTGGCAATGACCACGGGGTTGTCCAGTAATTCATCATAATTTTCCGCCAGAAAAACCGCTGCCTGGCCAGTTCGAACCAGGGCTGTGAATACTTCCCCCCTTTGCTGGTCGGCGTGAATACTCAATCGATGCTGTAGCAGACGGCTGGTTGGCGTGTAGAGAAACACGGAGGCACCATTCAACAATATAAAATCCCTGCTTGCCCAACTGCTGTTTACATCCATCGACGGGGTGAACACTTCGTAATCGACCACCAGTGTGGCGACCTGCTCCGTATTGACTACCCAGTGGTCCTTACCGGCTTTTTGAATCTGCAATTTTCGGCCGTCGTCTGATTCGACCTTAATTCGGCTGATATTGGCCGCAAAATCCCTGATCAGGTATGAACCGGGTGTCCACCCAGGCATGAACAGTTCGGTGACCGCACCCTGCACCGGAAATTCGGAATGGACCTGTATGGTTTGCTCACGGTTGGATGGAAAACTGAGCGTATGACGTACCAGATCTTGCGCGAATAGCGATGCAGAGAACCAAAGTGTACCGCTGATGGCCAGCAACCGGCCGGACACAGCAATCCAGGTGATTATTGAAGCAAATAATTGCGGCAAGTCAATTCAACTTCTCGAATTTGCTAACGATTAGCATGGCCAGTTCCAGAGCCTGCTCATAATTGAGCCGGGGGTCAACAATCGATTTATATGCACGTTTGAGATCCGCTTCGTTCAGGTTTCTTGCTCCACCTGTGCACTCAGTGACGTCTTCGCCAGTCAACTCAAGATGGGTGCCACCCAGGTGTGACCCAAACTGATGGTGAAGTTCGATCGCAGTCTCCGTCTCATTCATGATATTCCGGAATCGACGGGTCTTGATTCCCGAACTGGTTGTTTCCGTATTGCCATGCATTGGATCACATACCCACAAGACCGGGGAACCCATGTCCTGTACTGCTTTGATCAACGGCGGTAGCCGGGATTCTATGGATGAAACACCCATTCTGTGTATCAGAACAATTCGTCCCGGTTCGGATTCGGGGTTGAGTATTTTCAATAGCCCTGCAAGCATTCCGGCATCAACAGTCGGTCCGACCTTTATACCGATCGGATTACGTAGACCTCTGAAATATTCGACATGTGCACCATCAAGATCGGCAGTGCGCATGCCTATCCAAGGAAAGTGTGTCGTCAGGCAAAACCACCCCTTCTGACGTGGTACTTTGCGGGTCAGTGCCTGCTCGTAATGCAGATGCAAAGCTTCGTGTGAGGTGTAGAAATCCACCCTCTTCAATACCCCCGCCCTGCGACCTGATATGGTCTCCATGAAATTTACAGCCCGGCCGAGACTGTCTGCCAGACGCTGGAATTCATCGGCCAGTGGTGAATGTTGAACCCAACTCAGATTCCAGTACTCTGGATGGTGCAGGTCGGCAAAGCCCCCATCCACAAGGGCCCGGACGAAATTCATGGTCATGGATGAACTGGCATGCCCGTGAATGAGACGCCTCGGATCCGGCTCCCTTGCCTGAGGCGTAAACTCGACCGAGTTCACCAGGTCACCACGATAGCTGGGCAAAGTCACACCATCACGGGTCTCGACGTCTGAGGAACGGGGCTTGGCATATTGACCAGCGAAACGACCGACCCTGACCACCGGTTTTTGAAGACCATGGGTCAGCGCCAGACTCATTTGCAACAATACTTTCAACCGGTTGGTTATCACTTCGGAGTTACACTCTTTGAAGTTTTCAGCGCAATCGCCACCCTGCAGAAAAAACCGGTTGCCCTCTTGTGCCTGGGCGATCTGCTCTTTCAGTGAAAGGATTTCCCAGGAAGTTACCAGCGGAGGCAGGTCCGACAATTCGTCCAGCACACTTTGTAATGCAGATTGATCCGGATAGTTCGCCTGTTGTTTCGCCTTGCGGGATTGCCACGAAGAAGGCTGCCACCCTTCTTTTCCAGGTTCTTCGTCCAATTGCTGTACCTGCTGATCACTTATGGAGTTCATAAATTATTACACCTCACCGTTTCGCCGTCCGATACACAATCCAAAGGGTCATTAACCCAAGTCCGAGATACCACATCAATGTCCACATTGGCATACTCAATCCCAGGAAAGACCACTGGAGTTCAGCACAACTGCCGGAACCCCTGAGCACGGAAGACAAAACATCCGTCAACGGAAAATTGTCCAACATATAATTAAGCCCCGGGCCACACTCCGGTACATCACCGGGCGGCAGGCTTTGCAGCCAAACGTGTCGTCCGGCTATTGCCGTTCCAAAAATGGCTCCAAGTACCAGTAACCAGGCATAAATTAGTCTGCCTTTGTGTACCGGATTATGAATTGCAGCCAGTAACGCAAACACAGCCATCCATAAAAATGCCACACGTTGAAAAATGCACAATGGACAAGGATCCAGGAATTCCACATACTGGGTGTAATAAGCGTAACCCAACAGTGATGCACAGCAGACTACGACTATCAGGTTCCACATTCTCAAGGTAATTTTGTTCAGCATTATCCTTCCGGCAACACAGCAAATCCAACAGTTAAGTCTGATTTCACTGTTATAATTCCAACAATTCTTTTCAGGGTAGTGACTGTACAGTAATGAAGGTAAAAATTGCACAATTAAAGACACCAACCGGTACAAAAATAAGTTGTAAAGGTTGGCATCAGGAAGCGGCATTGCGAATGCTGTTAAACAACCTGGACCCCGATGTTGCAGAAAAACCGGAAGAATTGATTGTCTATGGGGGGACTGGCAAGGCCGCACGTAACCGGGAATGCCTGGATCAGATTCTGGCCACACTTCAACGTCTTGAAAACAATGAGACACTATTGGTTCAAAGTGGCAAGCCCGTCGGTGTATTCACCTCCCACGAGGAAGCGCCCCGGGTATTGATCGCCAATTCCAACCTGGTGCCCCGTTGGGGAAACTGGGACGTTTTCCGTGATCTCGAAAGCAAGGGCCTGACCATGTACGGCCAGATGACCGCAGGATCATGGATCTACATTGGTTCCCAGGGTATTGTGCAAGGTACCTATGAAACCTTTGCCGAATGCGCGCGCCAGCACTTTGAAGGCAGCCTGAAGGGAAAATTGACGGTTACGGCAGGTCTTGGTGGCATGGGTGGTGCCCAGCCATTGGCATGTACCATGAACGATGGAAATTGCCTGGCCGTAGAAGTGGATCCATGGAGAATCCAGAGACGGGTTGAAACCGGTTATTGCGACCGAATGACCGACAGTCTTGATGAAGCACTGGAGATTATTGAAAATTCCACGGAACCGGTGTCTGTTGGTCTGCTTGGCAATATAGCTGAAGTCCTGCCGGAACTGGTTCGACGAGATTTCGTTCCTGACATCATTACCGACCAGACCTCTGCACATGATCTTCGTGAGGGATACATTCCCGCAGGATACTCACTGGAGCAAGCAACTGAACTGAGAACCACCGACCCTAGACAATACGATGACAGGGTGTTGGACTCCATGGTGCAGCATGTAAAGGCAATTCTGGAGTTGAAATCGCGTGGTGCCATCTGTTTCGACTACGGAAATAATCTTCGAGGACAGGTTTCAGATCACAGAAACATGCCAGAAGCATTTGATTTCCCAGGTTTTGTTCCAGCCTATATACGTCCATTATTTTGTCGTGGGGCGGGCCCGTTCCGTTGGGCTGCGCTGTCGGGTGACCCCGGTGATATACAGGTAACGGATGAAGCAATTCTCGAACTGTTCCCTGAAAAACTGGCCCTGCGCCGGTGGATTGAAAAAGCGCAGGAACTGATTCATTTCCAGGGTTTGCCGGCCAGGATTTGTTGGCTCGAATACGGAGAGCGTGCAAAGGCGGCGCTCCGGTTCAATCAACTGGTGCGGGAAGGTAAGGTCAAGGCTCCCATAGTGATCGGGCGTGATCATCTCGATACGGGTTCGGTGGCCTCTCCCAACCGGGAAACCGAGGCCATGCAGGACGGCTCTGACGCCATTGCCGACTGGCCGTTACTCAACGCAATGTTGAACACCGCTTGTGGTGCGAGTTGGGTATCCATCCACCACGGCGGCGGTGTCGGCATTGGATACTCCCAGCACGCGGGTATGGTCTGTGTTGCCGATGGAACAGAGACCGCAGACCGGCGATTACAACGCGTGTTAACAGCTGATCCAGGTACCGGTGTCATGCGGCATGCCGATGCGGGTTATCAGGATGCTATTGATATGGCCAATGAACGGGGCGTTGATTTACCTATGATCAATGCTGCCCGGTAGTCCCGTGACCACACCGGTGATCAGACTGGCGCATCTGTATGGTGATCTTGACGCCAGCATGCTGCAATTGAGACAAAACCATGATGCTGTAATCCAGTCCCGGAAAATCGTGGATAAGGCATTGCTGGATGGGGACGCACATTACGGTATCAACACCGGTTTTGGGGTGCTGGCAAACAAACGTATTTCCAATGAAGAACTGACCACATTGCAGCAGAACATTTTACTTAGCCACGCCTGCGGTGTCGGTGATCCGGTTCCAATGGAAATCTCCCGGTTGATGTTGCAACTTAAAATCCACTCTCTGAGCCTGGGTTATTCGGGGGTTTCAAAAGCAACATTTTGCCAACTACTGTTGCTCGAAGAGCATAATATTGTACCGTGGGTTCCCAGTCGTGGCAGTGTTGGTGCCTCGGGCGACCTCGCACCCCTGGCCCATCTGTGTCTGCCATTGATAGGCAGGGGTGAAGTCTGGGATATGCCCACCAAGAGTAAGGTGACGACAGCCCCGGTACTGCGTCGGCTTGGAATTAAACCGATCATGCTACAGGCAAAAGACGGATTGGCATTGATCAATGGCACCCAGATGATGGCTGCTTACGGTGCTTTTGTACTTGAACGGACTATGATTCTTGAACGTGAAGCTGACTTGCTTGCCGCCATGAGTCTTGAAGCACTACGAGGCAGTGCTGCACCATTCGATGCCAGGATACACCGGGTCAGACCTCATCGGGGCCAGCGGCTTGTCGCATCCAATATTCGCAAGTTACTCGAGGGAAGCGAGATTCTGGAGTCGCACCGTGATTGCGGCAAGGTCCAGGACCCCTATAGCCTCAGATGTGTCCCGCAGGTCCACGGAGCCAGCCGCGACGCACTGGATTTCGCGCGAAATACCATTGAGGAGGAACTGAACTCGGTAACAGATAATCCACTGGTATTTCCAGAAGCTGACATACTTTCGGGTGGGAACTTTCATGGACAGCCACTTGCATTAGCCCTGGATTTTGCTGCCATTGCACTGGCCGAGTTGGCAAGTATTTCAGAACGGCGAACTTATTTGTTGCTTGAAGGGCATGATGGTTTGCCCAAACTGCTGATGAAGGATACGGGTGTCAATTCCGGATTCATGATACCCCAATATACCGCGGCTGCATTGGTGTCTGAAAACAAGGTGCTCTGTCATCCTGCCAGTGTGGATTCGATCCCCACCAGTCTGGGTCAGGAAGACCACGTGAGCATGGGCTCCATCAGTGCATTCAAACTGCTGGGCGTATTACGCAACGTGGAAAGGGTTCTGGCAGTTGAACTACTCACCTCAGCGCAGGCACTCGATTTCCGCGATACCCACGCTCCGGGTTATGGTGTGTCGCTCACCCACCGGGCTTTGCGCAATGAAATCACTCATGCTGAGGCAGATTACGAAGTCAAAAATGACCTGGACAGATGTGCGGAACTTTTGCGTAGTGGTGCTTTGCTCCACTCTGTCGAAAATGAACTGGGACCGCTCAACTAGTATTCAATGATCACGATGATTGTGCACCAGTGACCATATTACGAAATATTTCCCAGATGGCCACCTGCCCGGCAGACGGCGAACAAAATGATGCAGGTTTGATCGATAATGCCGCACTGGTATATGAGGACGACCGAATTGTTTGGGTGGGAAGCGAATCACAATTGCCGGACCAATTTGCAACTGGTGTATCAGTAGACTGCATGCAATCCCTGGTCATTCCTGGCCTCATAGATTGTCATACCCATCTGTGTTTTGGTGGCTGGCGCGGTGATGAGTTTGAAATGCGTCTGAGGGGTAGGAGTTATCAGGACATTGCCGCGCAAGGCGGGGGTATTGCCAACACTGTGAACACCACTCGCACAGCGTCCCGTGAGCGCTTACAGGCAAAAGCCCTGCTGGCACTTCAGGGCATTCTGGACCTGGGTGTCACCACGCTCGAATGTAAGTCAGGTTATGGACTTGAACCGGCTACCGAACTGAAGCAACTCGAAGTCTACCAAAACCTGAATCGGTGCCAGGCCATTACTCTGGTACCGACATTTCTTGGCGCTCACATGGTTCCAGCAGAATATTTAACCCGCCGCCGCGACTATATTAACCTTTTGTGTGACGTGCTGATTCCTGCAGTCAGCGACCGAAAACTGGCCAAATTCTGCGATGTATTTGTTGAAGAAGGTGCATTCAGCATTGACGAGGCCCGGGAAATTCTTGCCAGCGCAAAAAAATCCGGATTGGGGTTAAAGATTCATGCGGACCAACTCAGCCATGGTGGAGGTGCGGAGTTGGCGGCGGAATTGGGTGCGGTGTCTGCCGAACACCTGGAATACGCGAGTGAAGAAGGCATCCGGGCAATGTCCCGGGCAGGAACAGTGGCGGTCAGTCTGCCGTTGGCTTCTTTGTATCTGAATGAACCATACCTTTCCGCCCGTGAAATGCTCAATGCGGGTGTCAGGGTAGCTGTAGCCACCGATTTCAATCCAGGCTCAGCACCCAGTTTCCATCTGCCACTGGCAATGACACTGGCCTGCCTTAATCAGCGAATGACCCCTCAGGAAGTTTTGATGGGTGCCACAACGGTGGCTGCACGGGCAATTGCGGCCGAGCAACAAATCGGGTCCTTGCTACCCGGCTTTGATGCCGATATCTGTATCATTGATTCGCCTACCCTCAACCATTGGCTTTACCATTTTAAGCCCAACGCCTGTAGCGCAGTGATCAAGTCAGGTAATTGGTTGAAATCTTTCAATGGTTCCACCGAAGTACGTTAAACCCCCATTCTGATCTGAATCGTTTCAACTAATTCGCATTTAGTTGATCCAGGTTAGGTGTTTTGACCTCGAAGATGCATTACAATGCAACAACAGTTAATGAGAATCAATCTCATTTGCATTATTAGGGACGTCTATGACACTGGCAGACTTGGTACCGGGTGACATTGCAAAGCTGGAAAGTATTGACACCAGCGACCCGGGCGTCATCCGATTAATGATCCTGGGCATGGTGGAGGATATAATCGTTCACCTGCAAAACCGCGCGATCGGCGGAGACCCGCTTGAAGTTGGTTTCTTTGGTAGCTCTGTGTCTGTACGAAAGGAACAGGCCAGACACTTCAAGGTCACGCGGATGACCAAAAGTGGCTGACAAACCAGAAGTCACCATACCCGTCAACAAAATTGGTATCAGGCAAAAGGCGAAAGCCACCATTACACTCATAGGCAATCCCAACGCCGGCAAAAGCACTTTATTCAACCGACTGACAGGTCTGCGTCAGACAACCGCAAACTACCCGGGTGTGACGGTAGAAAAACACCAGGGTACATTACAGCTTCCCGATCAGGCCTTGAGCCTGATTGACCTGCCAGGAATTTACAGTCTTGATGGAGACTCCGCTGATGAACGTATTGCCGTTGATGTAATACTGGGGCGGATGTCCGGTACTGAAAAGCCGTCCAGTCTGCTCGTTGTTATCGATGCGACACACATCTACCGCGGTCTGTACCTGCTTGAACAATTGCTGGAGTTGCAGCTTCCCACCATGGTTGCATTAACCATGATCGATGCGGCTACCGCGACCGGCATCAATATTGATGTCAGGGCCCTGGAAAAGAAGCTTGGCGGGATACCCATTTACCCGGTCAGTAGCATCAGCGGTCACGGCCTGGATGAATTAAAACAGGGCCTGACCGAAATCACCCAACTGAAGCCACCCTTGATTCCGGCTTCATGGCCGGAACTGAGCGAGACAGCAGAGCAATTGTCGCAACAACTGGGTGCAAACTGGCAACGGATAGACGTCATCCAGGCACTACTCCAAACCCAGGAGACGCTGGTTGATCAACTGGACAAGCAACTTGGTTCAGAAATTGTAGCCGATATCCGCCATCGATTATTTGAGGATGCGCACCCGGTGGCAGCCGAGACACGCCAGCGCTATCGTTGGATCAAATCGGTCATAGCCGGAGTCCAGGAGCAGGTTCCCCTTTACCTGAAATTGGGGGTCAGGCTGGCACGTTGGACAAATCGTCCCTGGCCCGCCACGTTACTTTTTTTTGTTGTCCTGTTGCTTGTTTTCCAGGCAGTTTTCTCTTGGGCGATACCATTGATGGACGCCATTGATGATGCCAGTGGTGCACTGGCTACATGGATAGTGGCGCAACTGGGGCACAACGCTCTGAGTAGTTTCCTTGCCGACGGGGTTGTTGCCGGTGTTGGTAGTGTCATCATTTTTCTTCCCCAAATACTGATCCTGTTTTTGTTTATTATCATCCTCGAAGATTCGGGTTATCTTGCGCGTACTTCTTTCCTGATGGATAGGGTCATGCGAAGTGTGGGCCTCTCTGGCCAGTCCGTAATCCCCATGCTGTCAAGTTTTGCCTGCGCCGTGCCATCCATCATGGCAACCCGGGTTATACCGAGTCGCAAGGACAGAATTGCCACGATGATGGCCGCACCATTTATGACCTGCTCGGCAAGACTGCCCATTTATGCTCTTTTGATCGCAGCATTTGTTCCGGATCGCCCAATGGGCTGGTTAAATCTTCAGGGAATCGTGCTGTTTGGACTCTACGTGCTGGGCATATTGGGTGGACTTGGTACCGCCCTGTTACTCAAATCATCCGCACTAAAAGGTCCCAAGCCCCGCTTTGTACTGGCATTACCTGAGTTTCGGCGACCCAACCTGCAGACGGTGGCGATCAAGTTGCTGGAGCGTGGCAGCATATTTATAAAGAGAGCCGGCACCATCATTTTCGCAGCGGCGATGGTTGTCTGGGTACTGGCTTATTTTCCCCGAATGGACAATGTTGAATTCCGGGCTACGGTGGTGCAATCTGAACTTTCTGAGCCGTCCCAAATGGAGAATCTGCAATCTGCAGCACAATTGTCACAAAGCTGGCTTGGTCGAATCGGCAAAGTTATAGAGCCGGTGTTTGTACCCCTGGGATGGGACTGGAGGGTCTCTTCAGCCGTAGTTGCCGGCTTTCCAGCACGCGAAGTGGTGGTAGCGGTGATGGGCACCATCTATGCAGTGGGCTCCGAAGCTGATGATCAAAGTCTGGCGGAAAAGCTGAATGCGGCACGCTGGCCTGATGGCAGGACCATTTTTACCTTACCCATGGTTCTGGGTTTGCTCATATTCTATGCGTGGTGTCTGCAATGCGCCGCGACGCTTGCAACCATACGAAGGGAAACCAACAGTTGGCGCTGGCCAATATTTGCATGGACCTATATGACGAGCATCGGCTATATCGGAGCCTTGGTTGTATTCCAGACCGGTAGTCTGGTCTCTACATGAAAAAGCCCGGCAATACCGGGCTTTTTCGATTGATAAATTGCTAAGGCTTACTCTTCTTCGAACTCGTCTTCCGCGCGGGGGCGATCTACCAGTTCCACATAAGCCATCGGTGCTTTGTCTCCGCTACGGTATCCGCATTTCATGATACGCAAATAGCCACCCGGCCGCTCTACATAGCGTGGGCCCAGTTTACTGAACAGCTTCCCAACCGTCTCTTTATCCCGCAAACGGTCAAAGGCCAGCCGACGGTGCGCAACACTGTCACTCTTAGCCAGCGTGATAAGCGGTTCCGCAACTCGACGAAGTTCCTTCGCCTTGGGCAGTGTTGTCTTGATTATTTCATGGTGAAACAGCGAGTTGGCCATGTTGCGAAACATTGCCTTCCTATGACTGCTGTTACGATTCAGCTTACGCCCTGATTTCAAATGACGCATGTCTATTTCCTATTTCTGATGTTTTGAGATGTCAAAACTTTCAGGCTTCCAGCAATGCAGCCGGTGGCCAGTTTTCAAGTTTGGTACCCAGGGTCAACTCATGCTGGGCGAGTACGTCCTTGATTTCGGTCAGTGATTTCTTGCCCAGGTTAGGCGTTTTGAGCAATTCAACCTCTGTTTTTTGCACCAAATCACCGATGTACAGGATACTTTCCGCCTTCAGGCAATTGGCCGAACGAACCGTCAATTCAAGATCATCTATGGGACGTGAAAGAATGGGATCCACTTCCAGGGATTTTTCTTCTTCCACAATTTCTGTACGTGCCTTGAAGTCAACAAATACATCCAACTGGTCAGCCAGAATATTGGCTGCGAGTTTGACTGCGGCTTCGCAGTCCATGGTGCCATTGGTTTCAACATCGAGGATCAATTTGTCCAAATCTGTGCGCTGTTCAACACGGGCGGCCTCAACACTGTAGGAGACACGATTCACAGGGCAAAATGAGGCATCCAGCATCAAGCGGCCGATGGGACGATTTTCCTCATCACTTTCCAATAACTGGCTGGCCGGCTGATAACCAACCCCACGCTTGATCTTTAGCTGCATGTTGATGCTGCCGTCCTTGGTCAGATTACAAATCAGGTGATCGGGGTTAACTACCTCGACATCATGATCTACCTGGATATCACCAGCGGTTACCGGACCCAAGCCTTGCTTACTCAAGGTCAGAACGGCCTCTTCGCGCTCAAACATACGCAGGGCGATCCCCTTGAGATTCAAAAGCACCTCAATAATATCTTCCTGAAGCCCTTCAACAACGGTGTACTCGTGCAGGACTCCATCAATTGCAACTTCTACAATGGCGCATCCGGGAATTGAGGACAGCAATACTCGACGTAGGGCATTGCCTAACGTATGCCCGAAACCTCTTTCCAGTGGCTCCAACGCGATTCGGGCGTGGTTGGGGTTGATCTCGTCAACATCTACCGCTCTGGGTCTTAACATGTTTTCAATAACATTCATCATGTGATGAACCTCGCTAAATAATTTATCTGGAGAAATATGACGACCGCATATCCGGCAGCTCATTCATGGTATTACTTGGAATACAACTCAACGATCAAATTCTCATTGATGTCAGCAGGTAGATCATTTCGGTCGGGCAATGTCTTGTAGGTGCCTTCCATCTTGGTATTGTCTACTTCCATCCACACCGCTGCCAGGTCCAATTCCTGGCTCAGCGTTATCGCTTCTTTGACACGCAGATGGCTTTTTGCCTTTTCAGCAACACTCACTACATCACCAGCCTGGACCTGGTAGGACGGAATGTTGACCTTTCCGCCATTCACCTGAATCGCCTTGTGGGAAACCATCTGACGGGCCTGGGCCCGTGTGACAGCAAACCCCATTCTGTAGACAACATTGTCCAGACGGCTTTCCAACAGAACCAGCAGGTTTTCACCCGTCGCTCCTTTCTGGGAGGCTGCTTTCTTGTAATAGTTACGAAACTGCTTCTCCAGCACACCGTAGGTCCGGCGTACCTTTTGCTTTTCCCGCAGTTGCAATGCGTAATCAGACAAACGCTGACGTCTCGATGCACCATGCTGTCCCGGAACCTGGTTAAGTTTACACTTGGATTCCAGCCCACGAGCCGGAGACTTCAAACCCAGGTCTACGCCTTCGCGACGCGAAAGTTTGCACGTTGGTCCAATATATCTTGCCATTTCAAAAACTCCTAAACGCGCCGTTTCTTCGGCGGACGACAACCGTTATGTGGAATCGGCGTAACGTCGGTGATATTGGTGATCTTGTAACCGAGTGCATTGAGCGCACGCACGGACGATTCACGCCCGGGACCAGGGCCCTTTACACGAACTTCCAGGTTCTTAAGACCGTAGTCAAGTGCTGCCCTGCCGGCATTGTCTGCCGCAACCTGGGCTGCAAATGGTGTTGATTTTCGCGATCCGCGGAAGCCGGCACCACCGGATGTTGCCCATGACAGAACATTGCCCTGGCGGTCACTCAATGTAATGATCGTGTTGTTAAAAGAAGCGTGCACATGGGCGATCCCATCGACCACGACCTTTTTGATCTTCTTTTTAGCTTTTGTTTTTGGCTTTGCCATCTAATTCACCCATTTAGTGCGCGTGTTAGCGCTTAACGCTTGATCGGACGCCGCGGACCTTTTCTTGTCCGGGCATTCGTTTTAGTACGCTGACCACGCACGGGAAGACCTCTGCGATGTCGCAGACCCCGGTAACAACCCAGGTCCATCAGACGTTTGATATTCATCGCCACTTCTCGACGAAGATCACCTTCAACCGCAAACTTTGCGACCGCGCTACGAATGTTTTCAGCTTCATGTTCGGTCAGGTCCCGGATTTTCTTATCCGGAGCTACATCCGCTGCTTCACAAATCTGTAAAGCGCGCGAACGTCCGACGCCATAAATGCTGGTTAAAGCAACCCAAGCGTGCTTCTGAACTGGTATGTTGACTCCCGCAATGCGAGCCATACTGCGTACTCCTGCTACTGTTGGTACTGCTCAACGTAAACAGTACATTATATCGAATCTGCTAATCCTGTAAAAGCAAATCCATGATTAAAATTAACTCAGCCCTGTCGTTGCTTGTGTTTCTTATCGACACAAATGACATATACCACGCCTCTGCGTCGAACAATCTTGCAATTTCGGCAAATCTTTTTTACTGAAGCTTGCACCTTCATGACAGCTCTCCTCAGACAATAAAGACGGTGACGTTATTCCGGTTCAACCGGGCAGACGTGTCCGCCAAATCAGCATGGCCTTGACCACGCTCCAAATACCGGATTACCGGCGCACCACCCCTGATCTACCGTAGGACTTCAGATTCGCTTTTTTCATCAGGCTATCGTATTTGTGGGATATCAAATGTGCCTGCACCTGAGCGATGAAATCCATGATCACCACCACGACAATCAACACCGAAGTCCCACCGAAGTAAAACGGCACTGCCCACACGACCCTCAGAATATCCGGTAACAGGCATACTGAAACCAGATAAAGGGATCCAACCATGGTCAAACGGGTAAGTACATTGTCAATGTAGTCGGCCGTATGACGCCCGGGGCGTATTCCAGGGATAAATGCCCCGGATTTTTTCAGGTTATCCGCTGTTTCTTTGGAGTTAAAAACCAGTGCTGTGTAAAAGAAACAGAAAAAGATGATCAACGATGAATACAGCAGGGTGTATGGCAAATTACCCGGCGTCAATGCTGCCGCAATGTCTGTTAACCACCCCAGATTTTCAGAGGTAGCGAACCAGGTGGCCAGCGTGGATGGGAAAATCACCAGGCTGGATGCAAATATTGCCGGGATCACACCTGACATATTCAATTTCAAAGGCAAGTGTGTGGCCTGGTTTTGATAAGCCACCCTGCCCTGGCGTTGAGCATAATTGACAGTAATTCGCCGCTGTCCACGTTCAACACGAACGATAAAATACACCACCCCGATGACCAATATGAGAATGAACAACATCGCCGGTATACTCAACTGACCGGTATTTACCAACTCCAGAGTTCCTGCGACAGCACGTGGCAAGCCGGCCACAATTCCCGCGAAAATGATCAGGGAGATGCCATTCCCAACACCACGCTCGGTGATCTGCTCACCTAACCACATCAGGAACACCGTTCCAGCGGTGAGTGTGATCACGGCTGTAAAAATGAATCCAAATCCAGGTGCGAACACGATCGAAACCTGACTTTGCAGGGCAAAGGCCACACTACCGGCCTGGAAAGCAGCCAGCAACACGGTAAATATTCGGGTGTACTGGGTAATCTTTTGCCTTCCGCTGGAGCCTTCTTTCTTGAGTTGTTGCAATTGCGGCAGGGCACTGCTCATCAACTGCATGATGATTGAAGCAGATATGTAGGGCATAACGCCGAGTGCAAACAAAGAGAAACGCTCCAGCGCGCCGCCTGTGAACAGGTTGAACACATCGATGATGGTTCCCTGCTGTGAATTCATAAATTGCAGCAACGCCTGCGGATTTACACCTGGAACCGGTATAAAGGTACCAATGCGATAGATAATCAGCGCCGCAAATACAAACAGCAAACGCTGGCGTAATTCGGTCAGTCGACCGATACCACCCAGCTTATCCGCAACTTGTGAAGACGACTTTGCCATTACTCAACCTTTCCGCCCGCTGCTTCGATGGCCGCTTGGGCACCGCGGGTGACACCCAGACCTTTCAAGGTAACGGCACGGCTGATATCACCCGTATTGATGACCTTGACCTTGCGTGCGTCATGTTTAACCACACCCGTCTTTTTAAGGGTTTCCATGTCTATCACATCAACATCCATAGCTTCTATGTGATACAGACGTACTTCTGCGTTATAACGCGCGGTCTTTGAAGCAAACCCGCGTTTGGGCAGTCGGCGTTGCAGGGGCATCTGACCACCTTCAAAACCCACCTTGTGATAGCCGCCCGAACGGGATTTTTGGCCCTTGTGTCCACGACCGGCTGTCTTGCCATCGGTGGAACCGATACCACGCCCAACGCGTTTGCGGTTCCTCTTGCTACCCTCGGCCGGGCTGATTGTATTCAATTTCATGTTCGTACTTTCCTTTCAAACAGGCTCGCAGAAGCGCCTTATACTTCTTCCACTCGTACCATGTAATAAACTTTGTTAACCATACCGCGAATTGAAGGTGTGTCTTCAAGAGTCACGGTCTGGTGCATGCGTTTGAGACCGAGGCCACGAACGCACTCCCTGTGTTTCGGCTGGCTACCAATCGGAGAGCGGATGAGGGTTACATTCATTTGTTTTTTCTTGGCCATCATTTCACTCACTTATGGTTAGCACGGATTTCATCAACAGACTTGCCGCGCTTGGCCGCAATAGATTCCGGGTTATGCATGGCTATCAAACCCTTGATGGTGGCCCTCACCAGGTTTATGGGAGTGTTGGAGCCAACGCTCTTTGCCAGTACGTTATGCACACCCACCGTTTCAAGCACGGCACGCATGGCACCACCAGCAATGACACCGGTACCTTCTGATGCTGGTTGCATATAAATTCTTGACCCACTATGGCGCGCCTTGACCGGGTGCCACAGGGTGCCGTCTTTCAGCGAGATGGTCACCATGTCCCGGCGGGCTTTTTCCATGGATTTCTGAATTGCGATTGGTACTTCCTTGGCCTTTCCATAACCAAATCCGACCTTGCCATTACCATCGCCAACCACGCTCAAAGCTGTAAAGCCGAAGACCCGGCCACCCTTGACAACCTTGGCAACACGATTGACGGCCACCAGTTTTTCGAGCATACCGTCGCTATTTTGTTTGTCCATTCTCGACATCTTGATACCTGTTTTACAAATCCAGTCAGTATTTAATTAAAACTTCAACCCGCTTTCACGCGCTGCATCAGCCAGTTCGGCGATTCGCCCGTGATAACGGTAACCAGAACGATCAAAGGCCACACTTGATATGCCTGCAGCCACGGCTCGTTCAGCTACTGCTGTGCCAACAGCCTTTGCAGCCTGTTTGTCACTGGTGCTTTTGAGTCCGGCGCGCAAATCTTTTTGCAGTGTTGACGCAGCGGCGATTACCTGGTCACCGGCTGCTGTAATTACCTGCGCATAAATATGGCGTCCGCTACGATGCACCGTCAGTCGGGGCACTGCCAGCCGGCGTATATGTGCGCGGGCCTTTTTAGCTCTGCGCAAACGTGCTGTTTTCTTTAACATTGCTAAATCCTCATGGCCAGATCAGGCGTTATGCCTTCTTGGCTTCCTTCCTGATTACACGTTCATCCGAGTAACGAACACCCTTCCCTTTGTAAGGTTCAGGCGGCCGGAATGACCGAATCTCTGCCGCAACCTGGCCAACTTTCTGTTTGTCACATCCGCTGATAATAATTTCGGTTTGTGACGGCGTTTCAATATTGATGCCATCCGGCGCACCATATTCAATGGGGTGCGAGAATCCGAGGGTCAGATTCAGTTTGCTGCCCTGTACCTGTGCGCGGTAACCAACACCAACCAGCTGTAACTTCTTCTGAAATCCTTCAGTGACGCCGATGACCATATTGCTTACCAACGACCGGAACGTACCGGCCATCGCAACATTTTTGTCACCTTCCGGTTTCACCAGATACTGACCGTCAGATTCACTCAGCTGTACACCGGGATGCAAATGCAAATCAAGATTGCCCTTGGGACCCTTAACATTCAGATGAGACCCTGAGATATTCAGGTTTACCCCTGAAGGCAGTCTGATTGGATTTTTAGCTACTCGTGACATGTTGTTTCCTCAATTCGGGCACTAGGCCACGTAACAAATGATTTCGCCGCCCTGGCCCACGGCTCGGGCCGCAACATCAGTCATGATGCCGCGTGAGGTACTGACTATGACCACACCCAGACCATCCAGCACTCGAGGCAAATCATCCTTACGACGATAGATACGCAGACCCGGCCGACTTGCACGTTTGAGGCTGTCAATTACACCACGGCCTTCAAAGTACTTGAGTGTAACTTCCAGATTCGGTTTTCCATCGTTTTCATCTACGCGATAATCGGTGATGTAGCCTTCATCCTTAAGTACGTCCGCAATACCTACCTTTACTTTTGAGCAAGGCATGCTGACTGTCACTTTGTTGGTTGCCTGCGCATTGCGAATGCGGGTCAACATATCGGCTATCGGGTCACTCATACTCATGATTTATTACCTTGTCTCTGTTTCGACGGGGCCATGCCCCACCCTGATGCTGTTACCAACTGGCCTTTCGAAGACCAGGCACATCGCCACGCATGGTTGCTTCACGTAATTTGTTACGTGACAGTCCGAACTTTCGATAAAAACCTCGTGGACGTCCGGTGATTTCACAGCGGTTACGCTGGCGTACCGGACTGGAGTCACGTGGTAGTTTCTGCAATGCGAACATTGCCTGCTGTTTTTCATCAAACCCGACCTCGGGGTTTGCAACGATCGCTTTGAGCGCAGCACGTTTGGCAACATATTTGCCCACCAGCTTGGTACGGCGCTTTTCGCGGTTGATCATTGATACTTTTGCCATGCCTGAGTCCTTACCTATTTGTCTTTGAACGGAAAGTTGAACGCCTGTAAAAGCGCCAGGCCTTCCTGGTCATTTCTCGCACTCGTGGTAATGGTGATATCCATTCCACGAATGGTGTCAATCTGGTCAAAATCGATCTCAGGGAACATGATCTGCTCCTGGATACCGAGGCTGTAATTCCCTCGACCGTCAAATGATTTTCGGTTCAGACCACGAAAATCCCGAATACGTGGTATGGAAATGTTAACCAGCCGATCCAAAAATTCGTACATACGCTCTCTGCGCAGGGTAACTTTGCATCCCACTGGCCAGCCATCACGAATCTTGAATGAGGCCACCGACTTCCGGGCGTTGATTACGATTGGTTTCTGACCCGCAATCTGGGTCATATCACCCGTTGCCCGGGCCATGACTTTCTTATCGGTCACCGCCTCACCCACACCCATATTCAGCGTGACCTTGGTAATTTTCGGTACTTCCATGATGTTTTCAAGCTCAAGCTTTTCCATCAACTGCGGTACCAGTGTTTCTCTGTAAATTGTCTGTAATCTGGCCATATTCCTGATCTCTAGATATCAACGGCTTCGCCGGTGGATTTGTAAATACGCACCTTGCTGCCATCTTCCAGTGATTTAAAACCAATTCGGTCGGCCTTGCCCGTTACCGGATTGAACATTGCAACGTTGGAAATATGCACTGGGCTTTCCTTCTCAACGATTCCACCTGGTTTGTTTCGGCCAGGATCCGCCTTGGTATGGCGTTTCACCATGTTTACGTTTTCCACCAACAATTTTTCAGCGCCCACAAGTTGTAGCACGTGACCCCGTTGTCCTTTGCTGCGACCGGTGGTGACGATTACTTCATCACCTTTGTGTATGCGTTTCATCTTCAGACTCCTCCCGCTCAGAGCACTTCAGGTGCAAGCGAGACAATTTTCATAAATCGTTCAGACCGCAGTTCACGGGTTACCGGGCCGAAAATACGGGTGCCAATAGGCTCCAGTTTCGGGCTCAGCAATACGGCCGCGTTACCATCAAAACGGATCAGCGAACCATCATTTCTGCGTACACCTTTGCGGGTGCGAACAACAACCGCATCGTAAATCTCACCCTTTTTGACCTTGCCACGCGGTATCGCGTCCTTGACGGTCACCTTAATGATGTCTCCAATACCTGCATAGCGGCGTTTGGATCCGCCCAGGACCTTGATACACATCACCCGGCGTGCACCGCTGTTGTCTGCGGCTGTCAGCATGGACTGCATCTGAATCATTTTCGTATTCTCCGGTAATATGCGCTGGCCGGCTTACTCGGCCCGCTCCAGTACTTCAATCACCCGCCAACTCTTTGATTTTGACAGAGGGCGGCATTCAGCGATCAAAACCTTGTCACCTTCAGCGCAATCATTTTCTTCATCGTGCGCCTGAACCTTGGTAGACCGCTTGATGTACTTTCCGTAAAGCGCATGCTTGATCTGACGTTCAAGCAATACGATTACGCTCTTGTCCATCTTGTTGCTGACAACCCTACCGGTCTTGGTGCGCTTGATTTCCTGTGTACTGGTCATGACGCGATACCTTCATTTGTTTTTTCAGTCATGACCGTTTTAACCCGCGCAATATCGCGGCGAACACGACGTAATTCATTAACGTTGGTCATCTGACCCATTCCTTTTTGCATTCTCAGGTTGAAATGTTCCTGCAACAGCTCATTGAGTTCATCGCCAAGTTCACCCACCGTCTTGCTTTTCATCTCATCTACATTCATCACATCACCGACCTGATTACAAATGTGGTCTTCACCGCCAGTTTGGCAGATGCCAGACGAAATGCTTCCCGGGCGGCTTCTTCTGAAACACCCTGGATCTCGTAAAGCATGCGGCCTGGCTGTATGGGTGCAACCCAGTATTCAACATTGCCTTTTCCTTTGCCCATGCGGACCTCTACCGGCTTCTTGGTAATCGGCTTGTCCGGAAATACCCGAATCCACAGTTTTCCACCACGTTTCACATAACGGGTGATGGCCCGACGTGCTGCCTCAATCTGGCGGGCAGTCACAAACCCATGGGTAGTGGCCTTTAGCCCAAATTCACCAAAGCTGACTCGGTTTCCCACCTGAGCCATACCCCGGTTGCGGCCTTTCATCTGTTTTCTGAATTTTGTTCGTTTTGGCTGCAGCATCACCCAGTCTCCTAGTTAGCGCCCTTCGGGCTGCTAGAATTTTCAGATTTTTTGGCGTGCAGATCAAAGACTTCGCCTTTGTAAATCCAAACTTTAATGCCAAGAACCCCGTAAGTAGTGGTCGCTTCCACAAATCCATAATCTACATCTGCGCGCAGGGTATGCAGTGGCACCTGGCCTTCGCGATACCATTCACTACGGGCAATGTCCGCGCCGTTCAAACGGCCTGAAACCTTGACCTTGATGCCCAGGGCACCCAGACGCATGGAGTTACCCACCGCCCGCTTCATTGCACGGCGGAACATGATACGCCGTTCGAGTTGCTGTGCAATACCCTCGGCGACCAGCTTGGCGTCCAACTCCGGTTTGCGTATTTCGGCAACCGATATGTGTGTTGGAACACCCATCAAATCACTGACCTCGCGTCGCAGACGGTCGATATCTTCACCCTTCTTGCCAATGACAATACCTGGTCTGGCAGTGTGTATGGTTATACGGGCTGATTTCGCCGGACGCTCGATCTCGATGGAACTCACCGCTGCCTGCTGCAAGCGCTTTTGCAGGTAATCCCTGACTGCCAAATCAGAGTTTAGTTGCTCAGCGTACTCACCTTTTTCGGCGTACCACGTCGAATTCCAGTCCTTGGATATACCAAGGCGGATGCCAATTGGATGTACCTTTTGACCCATAATATTTATCCCGGTCTATTTAGTGTCGGCAACAGTCAGGGTTATGTGACTGGTCCTTTTCAAAATCCTGGTGCCGCGGCCCTTGGCACGCGCCCTGCCCCGCTTCAGCGTCGGGCCTTCGTCAACCATGACGGTAGCAACCGTCAATTCATCAATATCTGCACCATCATTGTGCTCTGCGTTAGCAATCGCAGACAGCAGCACCTTCTTCATGATGTGGGCTGCTTTCTTCGTACTGAACGCCAGTAACTGCTCTGCCTTTTCAACTGGCATCCCGCGTACCTGGTCAGCGACCAGTCGAACTTTTTGCGCAGATATACGTGCGCCCCTCAATTTTGCTGTTGCATTCATGACTGCTACCTACTTAGATTTGCGATCGCCGGAGTGACCCCTGAAGGTCCGCGTCGGCGCAAATTCACCCAGCTTGTGTCCAATCATCTGATCATTGATCAGTATCGGTACGTGTTGCCGTCCGTTATGGACCGCAATGGTCAAACCCACCATTTCCGGCAGAATCATTGAACGCCGTGACCACGTCTTGATGGGACGTTTGTTGTTGGTCTCGACTGAGTCTGCGACTTTCTTTGCCAGGTGATGGTCAATGAAAGGTCCTTTTTTAATCGATCGTGCCATATTCGCTGTCCGTTATTTACCTGACCGTGAACGTACAATATATTTGTCCGTCCGCTTGTTACTGCGTGTCTTGTATCCCTTGGTAGGAACGCCCCAGGGAGATACGGGATGTCGACCGCCCGATGTGCGACCTTCACCACCACCATGTGGGTGGTCAACCGGATTCATGGCAACACCACGAACTGTCGGACGAACACCACGCCAACGCTTGGCGCCGGCTTTGCCCAGTTTCTCCAGATTGTGTTCCGAATTTGACACTTCGCCAATTGTTGCCCGGCATCGCGCTGGAATCTTACGCATTTCACCGGAGCGCAAACGCAAAGTTGCATATTGTCCTTCACGCGCTACCAACTGAACGGAAGCACCTGCACTGCGTGCAACTTGTGCACCTTTACCGGGCTTCATTTCGACACAGTGCACCACGGTACCTACAGGAATATTGCGCAGTGGCAAGCAATTGCCCGGTTTGATGGACGCGTCACGTCCACTCTTCACCGGATCACCGGCTCGCAATCCCTTGGGGGCAATGATGTAGCGACGCTCACCGTCCACATACAAAATCAAAGCGATGTGCGCGGTGCGATTCGGATCATGCTCAATACGCTCAACACGCCCATTGATGCCGTCCTTGTCGCGCTTGAAATCAATGACGCGGTAGTGTTTTTTATGACCGCCACCACGATGACGCGTGGTGATACGGCCGGCATTATTCCTGCCGCCTGTGCGTGATTTCTTTTCCAACAGGGCGGCATGCGGTGCACCTTTGTGCAGGTGATCATGTTTGACCTGCACCACACCACGGCGTCCTGGCGAAGTTGGTTTTGCTTTAACTATTGCCATAACCAAATATCCTTAAACTGATTCCCCGCCCAGAAAGTCAATAACCTGGCCTTCCTGAACACGAACGTATGCTTTTTTCCAGTCGCTTCGTTTGCCGGCCCGGAGCTTGAACGACTTGCTCTTACCCTTGACATTGACGATACGAACCGATTCAACGCTGACCTCAAATAACTTTTCCACGGCGTCCTTGATCTCTTTCTTATTGGAGTCACTGGTCACCCTGAAAACATACTGGTTGCTGATCTCTGCAATTCTGGTAGATTTTTCTGTTAACCGCGGGGAAAGCAGTACCTTGTACAATCGTTCGTTGCTCATCCCAACCACTCCCCGATTTTCTTGACCGCATCAACGGTCATGATTACTTTGTCGGCCGCCACCAGGCTAGCCGGATCAAGTCCTGCAACATCCAGGGTGTACACATTGGCTATGTTGCGGGATGCCAAATACAGATTTTCATCTACTTGTGCTGTAACAATCAGACCCTTTTCAAAACCAAGATCAGATAGTTTTGCAAGTAATTCAGTGGTCTTGGGTGCACCAAGCACCAGAGAATCAAGTACCACCAGCCGATCCTGACGAACCAGTTCGGACAAGATGGTCTGCAGTGCACCACGGTACATTTTGCGATTCACTTTTTGTGAATGATCCCGAGGTTTGGCAGCAAATGTTCTGCCACCACCACGCCACAAGGGACTGCGGATAGTGCCCGCTCGAGCCCTGCCGGTGCCTTTCTGACGCCAGGGTTTGCGGCCGCCGCCCCGAACTTCCGATCGGGTTTTTTGTGCCTTGGTACCCGCGCGGCCACCCGCCAGATACGCAGTGACCACCTGATGTACCAGAGCCTCGGAAAATACCCGTCCAAAGGTGGACTCAGATACCTTGATGGCTTTTCCACCTGCAACTGCGAGTTCCATACTCATTCTCCTCAGTGCATCTTCACAGCGGGACGCACGGTAACCTGGCCGCCTTTGGCACCAGGTACTGCACCCTTGATCAAAATCAGATTTCTCTTTGCATCTACCCGCGCCACTTCAAGATTCTGCGTGGTAACGCGTGCATTGCCCATCTGGCCAGCCATCTTCTTTCCCTTGAATACACGTCCGGGTGTCTGGCATTGGCCAATAGAACCGGGTGCACGATGGGAAAGCGAGTTGCCATGTGAAGCATCCTGCATGTGAAAATTATGTCGTTTGATGACACCGGCAAAACCTTTACCCTTGCTGGTGCCAGTGACATCAACTTTCTGGCCCGCCTCGAACTGGTCAGCTTTTAACTCGGCACCCGTTTCCAGGTCCGTACCCTCATCACCATTAAGTCTCAATTCCCACAGACCTTCACCCGCAGACGTTTCAGACTTGCTGAAATGGCCGGCTTCAGGCCTGTTCAGCAGACCATTACGCTTTTCACCAAATGTAACCTGTAAAGCGTTATATCCATCGGCGTCAACAGTCTTTACCTGTGTGACCCGGTTTGGACTGACTTCGATTACCGTCACAGGAATACTGTCACCCTGTTCGGTAAATATACGGGTCATTCCGCGCTTTCGGCCTATTAATCCTATCGTCATTGTTCTGCCTGTCGTTCTGCCAATGGTGTTATTTATTGAAATCCAATTCGTACACTTCAGTACAACTTGATCTGTACGTGCACACCGGCTGCAAGATCCAGTTTCATCAACGCATCGACAGTCTTGTCATTAGGATCCACGATATCCATCAGCCGTTTATGTGTGCGTGTTTCATATTGATCACGCGCGTCCTTGTTGACGTGCGGTGAAGTCAGTACGGTATAACGCTCGATTCGTGTGGGTAACGGGATAGGACCACGCACCTGGGCACCTGTCCTTTTTGCCGTCTCCACAATTTCCAAAGCTGAACGATCGATCAAACGATGATCGAATGCTTTCAACCGGATACGGATTCTTTGTTCAGCCATTGTTCAATTCACTCTACTGTTTTATTCAAAGATCTTCGCGACTACGCCAGCACCCACGGTCCGACCGCCTTCACGTATCGCAAACCGCAAACCTTCTTCCATCGCAATCGGTGCAATCAGTTCCACCTTCATCTGTACATTGTCACCAGGCATCACCAT
>JABAAB010000080.1 GCA_014238945.1 Lysobacterales bacterium | reverse complement strand
CCCGATCAGATGAGTCGTTTTATTGCCGTGCTGATGCCGGTATTCCTGATGGCCATCCACACCGTTTCGGGACTGCTTAACAACGAAAAGTACCGCTCAATCGTATCTTCTGCGGCCCTGGTGTTGATATTTGTCCTGTCTGTACCGCATGGGCTTGGCAGATCACTGGAGCGATTGATGAACCCACCCGAAGGAGAACTGGCCAAACTGTCCAGCATGCATGACTGGACCCGGTCGGTTACCCGGCAGGACGGCTTGGTAACCTTGAAAGTCCGGCAGCAATTTCTCGCTGACATGGCGCTGGTTTCTACCTGGGTTGACAACTCTCAATGTGTCTACAGCGAGTACTCCGCGCTGGTTTCCAGCCAGGTATTGGTGGTGTCCTACGCCTCGCCCTGGAACTCACTGGATGAACTTGTTCCGGAGATGCTGGCTTGTTCATATTATTACCTGGTTCCCGACGCATTGCCGGGTACGACCATTGCCGATGTGGAAAGGTTTGCACTGAATCATGAGGAACTCTTCAGGTCACGGGCACCTTACGGTGAACCCGGCACCACCGTCTTTGGGGTATTTTTAAAATTAAATTCACGAGGATCGAAAAAGCCCTGATGGACAAAAGGGTACACAGATGTAAATTCAGTGAGCAGACCCATTAACTGGCGGGTGGGCATTCACCAGGTCGGCAGTTCTTCCCACAATCTCATGAAGTCATCCTGTCTTATTTTCCGTTGCAGCGAGGTAAATTTGACCACCAGTCTGCCCATGTTCAGCAGCCGTTTTTCGATGGCTGTTCAGACTCCCACAGACTGCTGTAATCCGAATCGGTGCATCGGGATTCATGCCTGATATTCCTCCAGCCGCGCCTTACTTTCTACCCAACAGATTGAAGACATAGCCCGTCACGAAAAACGTGATGGCCACCAGGCTGACCGGTGGAATGCCCCCATGCCAGGAAGATGGGTTGATCCAGTCGCTGTAACCCATGAACAGCAGGTGTGACGCGCCCAGCAGCATGGCCCAAAGCAGGAAAGTTCGTGAAGTAATGAAACGGATATATGACTTGTCTTCGCGCAAATGTGTCTGGAAACTGAGGTTGTAAGCCCACAGAACCACAAAAGCCAGGACACCACCGAGCATGCTGAGGCCAGCCATCAGTGTCAGTGTGCCATCGGTTTCGAAAAACTTTGCGTAAACAGCAGGGCTGAACAGTAAAAAACTCATCAGGACATGGACCAGTACCAGCAAAAAGCCCGTCATTCCCAGAGCTTTGCGGGCATTTAGCCAGCCTGCCGGCACATTGACCCCGAGATTCCGCAGGGGTCCGAGGCCAAAATTACAGGTCAACAAAATGAAAGCCGCCAGAGAAATACCCTTGTTCAAAATAAAAAACGGAAAGTCATTCCAGGGGGCCGGGCCAACAACGTGGTACCGCACGATCGCATAGCCAATAGAGAACAGGATGGTGATTGCAATGATCAATCCGGCTGAATTTCGATGGTTATCTGCTGGATGGTTCATGATATTTGCTACTCTCTCCAATGAGCCGATATGACATTGAAACTGGTGTCGCCTGTTGGTAAAGGCGACACCCTGTCACTGGCCGGTATCGGGGTACCGGCCAGCCAGTGAAGACTTTCTAGCGGTACGAACCCGGTACCAGTGGTGGCTCTGACTCATCATCCGATACATTGAAAACCACACGGTCAAGCAAACCATCGAATTCAAACACCCCAGTATACAAATCCGACACCTGGGTACCGGTATCACGGCCCACATCAAAGGTTTCAGCCAATGAATAGGTGCTGATATGCATCTGCGGCATGTCGATACTGTCGACTTTGTCACCGTTGACGTATAGCTCGCCAACACCACCGAATTCCTTGGTCTTGATAAAATTGAACTTCAGGTCGGTCCTTTCGGCAATGGGGAAGATTTCAGAATGTAGTGCACGCCATCAAGGAAGTTGTAGTCGTAATACAAGCGATGGTCCTTTACAAACATCGAAAATCCGCCGGTCATGCCACCGACGGCAACGATGACACCTTCATGTGTGCCGGATAGATCAATCGTTGTTTCAATGGTGTGGGTACGGTTCTTGACCGGTGCCGATGATTTCTCAGCAATACGAATGGCTCGGGGTGCGAAGTAGATGAACTCCTTCTGATTGCCAAACAGACGATCCTGCTGCACACCGATGCGTTTGATCATGTCGTCATACAATGGATAAACGTTGTACTTCCAGGCTTCCTCGTCAAATGGCAGCACCACGTTGACGTCCCAGGGCATGCGCTTGGCGTGCAGGGTAACGGCTTTCCAGCCTTCGGACCAGATGGCGCGGTTGCCGAACATTTCGTAATACTGGCGTTTTTTCCTGTTCGGAGCATCGGCCTGGTCGAATGAATACATCATGGAGACACCGTCCATCGGTTGCTGGGCGACGCCATGGTATTCATCGGGTACTTCAATACCGGCGGCTTCCATGATGGTTGGGGCGATATCTGCGATGTGGTGGTACTGGTCGCGTATTTCACCCTTGGCCTTTATTCCATCCGGCCAGTGCACCACCAGGTGGTCCGTCTGCCCGCCACGATGTTCGCTTTGCTTGAAGTAACGGAACGGGGTGTTGCCTGCCATGGCCCAACCGGCATGGTAGTGTGGGTAGGTCGATGCCGTGCCCCATTCATCGATTTGCTCCAGGCTGGAGTCAAACGGGGTTTGCAAGCCGTTGAGTACATAGGTTTCGTTGAAGGTGCCGAAGCCCACCTTCACCGCTGGCGCCATTGTCGGCGGTTACAAATATCAAAGTGTTGTCCAACGCACCAATACGAGCAAGTTCGGCCACGACACGTCCAATCTGAAGATCCACCCATTCCATCTGTGCGGCAAACACCTCCATCTGACGTGCATACAGTCGTTTTTCATCTTTACTTAAAGAGTCCCAGGCAGGTATCTCATCAATACCTTCGGTCAGTTTTGTATCCGGTGGGATGATGCCCAATTCGAGTTGGCGTGCAATTATCTGCTCTCTTGCCTTGTCCCAGCCCATATCGAATTTACCACGGTATTTTTCTATGTGACTGTCGGGTGCGTGGTGAGGTGAGTGCATCGAACCCGACGCCCACAACATCATGAAAGGCAGGTCAGGTTTGATCGATTTGTGCCCGGTAATCCAGTGGATGGCCCGGTCGGCGAGGTCCTGGTCGAGATGGACCGATTTGCGATAGGGCTCGGGTGTGTGATCATTCCACATCACCGGTACAAACTGGTGCACATCTGCAGCCATGAATACATAGGAATGCTCAAATCCTTCACCGCTGGGCCAGCGGTCAAAAGGTCCGACCTGCGAGACTTCATACAGCGGTTTATGGTCCCACTTGCCCAGGGCATAATGGACATAACCCTCGGCCTCAAGGTAGTTGGCCACCGATTTTGCGGATTCAGGCATCATCGCGTTATAGCCCGGGAAACCCATGGCCGTGAGGGCATGGCTGCCGAGACCAATGGAGTGCGGGTTGCGCCCCGCCATCAGCGTGGCGCGGGACGGCGAGCAAAGTGCCGTAGTGTGGAAATTGTTATAACGCAGACCATTATCGGCCAGTGCATCGATATTGGGGGTATGGATCAGACCACCGAAACTTTCAACCTGTGCAAACCCGACATCATCCAAAAGGAAAATGATGACATTGGGGGACCCTTCTTTTGGCAATTCCTCTGGTGTCCACCATTCCTGCGAGTCATCGTACGACTCGGCGATCACACCGCCGAAGCCTTCGACATTCTTGGTTTTGACCCCGCATTCCGAGATCGAAAATTCACTGGCTTCCGTCGGTGTTTCAGAACCTGCTGCGGCCGTGATGTCAGTGGCGGTATCTCCACCACACGCGGCCAAAGCCAGGGTAAGCAGTATGGATATTATGTCTCATGTGTATCTCCTCACTTATGTATTCTCACCGGCGTTACCTCTCCGATTTGCTGATAATGATTTCTAGAACTTAAAGGTTAATCCAATCGCTGGACCCGGGATAAATGCATCATAGGCAAAATAACCGGGCTCACCGGGTGTGCCGGTTTCAAAATCAACCCAGGTTGCCTTGTACTGCATGTTCACATCCAGCAGATCATTGATCCGATAGCGGAAACCGATGGCATTGGAGGAAGTGAAATCAGATTGCAACCCAAAACCGCCGATATCGGCCTTCAGGTAAAACTGCCATTTGTCAGACAGGGGTTTGGTCCAGCGGGCACCAATCACCAGGTCCAGCCAGTCCTGTTTGACATCTACAGAAGGGCTTCCGGGAAGTAACACCGGATCTGTCTCGACACCAAAATCATTGTCCCACCAGCGTACACCCGTGAAAACTTCGAGAGTTCCCCCGTTCAATTCGCGACTTCGGGAGACCAGAGCTTCGAGTATTCCCTGTCGGATACTGGCATCCAGTACGCCACCCCGGGGTCCGGTTGTATCTGCACCGAGGTCCATAAAACCATAATCAAAGATCAGGCCCCAGCCATTATCGTTGTGGGCCTAGAAATGACCCATAAAGGCCATTTCAAGAACTTCAAGAATATCGCTCATGTCCACGTCGATATCGATACCTTCTACCCGCCCGACACCTGCGTCCCCCTTGATGCTGGTGACCATGATGTAGGGTTCAAACTGGTAGGACCAGCCCTGGGCGAACGAAGGGATGGGAGCCAGCACTAAGATACTGCAAACAAGAATTGCCTGAAAAGTATGTTTCATTAATTGGTACGTCCTTGCGTCTCGAGACTGGGCATTGGTCACGCCAATTGGAATATTGTGTTATCGCTCCCCTGGCCAAAGGACCGGTTGCCGGTAACGGTGTTCAATTCGGGGCGGTTTAAACCGGCATGAAATAAAAAGCAGTTGTTGGAACCCACCCCACAAGTAAAATATAGTCTACCAGCGCATTTCTATCGATGAATTTAATTGGTGGTGGGTTGTTGAATGTTACGGTCAGAAAGCCCGTGCTAGTCGATCACCGCGTAATGCACGGACGTGTAGCGTGCGGGGGCCGCATCCCGGATTTTCCGGGCACTGATACCGTGTAGCTCCTCATTCCAGTTGGTGTATTTGTCGACGAAGGTTGCAGCTACAGCGGCATCACCTCCGTACTGGATTGCGAGGATCTCCGTGAGCAAGGAATCGATCACCTGGTGGTAGTTTTCATAGTCGATTTGAAAACGGCCACTTTCGGGATTGAAAATCAGTAATCCATTTTCAATGAAGTAATTCCACTGCATCAATTGCATGGTCTGGTAAGGCTGTGTGCTGCGGGGTTTGACGGATTGCACCACCCGTTTGATACCCCCTGCATAGATGGCACGCAGGGTGGCATCATCATATTCTCCCTCAAGATGGAAGTATTTGGCAGAAAACAGGGATACCAGGTCGGCCTTCATCTCTTCGAATGCGGAACCGTAGGGTGACAAAGAGGCCTGGTGTTCGTTGCCGTTCCTGTCCTGGGCCGGGCCCAGGTAGTGGCCGACTTCGTGCCACAAGGTGCGGTTGAACTGTCCCTGCGGTGTCAGGTCATCCGCAAATTCTTCACCGACGATCGGTCGCCAGGTTTCCAGCTGCCTGTCAAACAGGGTTTCGTTGGTCATGATGTTGTAACGCAGCAGGATGGTTCGGCCATATTTACGTGCGTGGTCACTGGAATTGGGCAGGATGGTCGCGGTGTTGGCGCTGCGTGACTGGCCAAAATCGGCAATGATCTCGTAAACACCCACCGGGATATCTTCCTGAACTTTCTTGTGGTTGTCATAGGGTAGACGGTCTTCCAGGGCCTGGATTCCCGCCATGGATTTGCGCAGTGTCGCGGTCCGTTCGTCGTCGCGTTTGAGCAGGCTGAACGAGAAGGCACTTTTTACCCCGTAGAGGGTATCGTCATAGGTTTCATAGGAACCGATCTGGGCATTGAACCGGCCAAAGCGGCCGCGCACCCAGGACGCGTCCCCGGATTCATAATCATTGGTCAGAAGATCACGGGCGCGATTGGCCAGGTAGACGGAAAAATCAGGATCTGTTTGGCTGGCCAGTTTCGCTGCACGACGCAGAAGCTGGTGGGATCTGACCAGTTCGTCAGCGAAGGCCACGGCATAGGGCACCGCGTAGAATGCACGTTGCTGCTCTCCTGCATCTTCAATGTAGTCACGCAGACCCGGGTGAAGCCCTTCCAACACCGGGTGACGGTCAAGGGCTGCAAGATCCAGGGTGACCGTGTTGGAATCACCACGTCTGACCAGGGAACGCACGTGCATCAAAGCATCGCGCTCTTCGGGATGGGCCTGCATATACGCATCCAGTTCCTCACGGGTGGTTCCTGCGGGGTAGAAGTTTTTACCGTCTACTTCAGGTGAAACGGGTAAAAATGACACACGTTCGTTGGTCAATGTGGTGGCGATGGGACCCTTGAACAAACGATGCAGACGCAGCAGTTTCTCAGTGTTTTGTGGTGCTATACCCAATTTTTGTAAATCCTTCAGCGTGTCCAATGCCTCTTCGTTTTGCACATGCACCGTTCTCTCATGCAGTTGCTGAAAAATACCGCCTACCTTGAGCAGCAAACCGACCATCTGTTGCTCATCGGGCTCAAGACCTGACAGGTCGGGGCTGAGTGTCAGGTCAGAGGTCTGGTCCAGAATGGCATCCGCACTTTCCTCATCCCAATAACCCTCAGGCAGCCCATCGGTCCAAACTGGCGTGGTCAATAAGATCAAGATAATACCCAGAATCCTTTTCATACAGGTCTCATTAGTTGATTTTTAAGGTGCAGGCGTGTCAATTTTCTGTGTCTCTGTAACCCGCGTGGAATATCGGCCAAAGCGATCATAGTACACTAGACCTCAATGGGAATGAGTAACGAACCGTGATTGGAATGACCAGGCTGCAAAAGCTATTGGGTGTGGCTGTTTTTCTGTGCCTCAATGCCCAGGCGCAGGATTCCCATTGTAGCGGAGAAGGGGAAGCACTTGCCCCTGCACACGCTGTACTGCAATCATCACCATTGATCGATGGTCATAATGATATGCCCTGGTTGATTCGTGAAGTGACCGGTGGTGCCGTCGCGGCATTTGATCTGGTTGGCGGTAATATTTACGAGACGGACATTCCAAAATTGCGTGCCGGATTGGTAGGTGGCCCGTTCTGGTCGGTATGGATTCCCGGTGAGACAGCCCTGGTTGATTATGGCCGCATACAAATGGAACAAATCGATATTGCGCGGCGCATCATATCAACGCATCCGGACACCTTTGATCTGGCGTTAACGGCGAGTGATATTGGGCGGGTTTTCGAGACCGGAAAGATTGCTTCCCTGCTGGGTATGGAAGGGGGCTATGCGCTGTACAACTCGCTGGGTGTAATGCGTACGTACTACGACCTGGGGGTACGTGACATGACCCTGGTGCATAACGTCACGCTTGCAGAAAGAAACACCGGCATCCATGGCCACTATCGGTGAACTGGACAAGATCGATTAGAAAAATGGGGGTAAATCGCGACAACTGGCACGACAATAGCCAGGGCAACAGGAATGCATTCCTTTCGGGATTATTGGTGCTTGCCTGCTGCCTGCTGTTACTGGATGGGGCGAACGCCAGGCCCCGGCATTCCTGCGATCAGGACCGGGTGTGTATACAAACCGATGAGTCTGCCTTCGATGTGCACCTGTACCTGGTCAATAAGGGCAATGTACCGGTTGCCATTACCATTTCCACCCGAACCCGCAACCTTCAAAGTCCGGTCGAGAGTACCATTCTGCAAACGGTTCCTGCCGGAAAACGAATTCTTGCAGCGAGTTACCGTGCCATAGACAGGCAAAGTGATATCCAGTTTCGATATTCATACAAATGGGCTGTCGGCGACCACCGGGCGCAACACGATGACAGCTACGTCTATCGACTGCCCTACGCCAGTGACCACAGGTACCGGGTATTGCAGACCTTTGGTTCCAGTTTCAGCCATAAGGGCCGGGAACAATACGCAGTGGATTTCAACATGACCGTTGGAACGGCGGTACACGCCGCCCGTGGTGGTGTTGTGGCGAATGTCGAGGCATCCCATACCCGGGGTTGCTGGGAAAAGGGTTGCGGTAAATATGCCAATTTCATCGTGATTCTGCATTCTGATGGGACCACTGGAGAGTATTACCACTTGAAGCAACGGGGTGTGGTAGTTGACTCCGGTGACCAGGTGAAACGTGGTGAGCTGATCGGGTATTCCGGTAACACCGGGCATACGACGATGCCGCATCTGCATTTTGCCGTGTATCGGCCGGTTGAGTGGGGTCGTACTCAATCCCTTCCGTTTCGGTTTAAGGACACAGATGGAGTGATTGAACAATTACGCAGGGGAGGGCGTTACCGGGCCGAATAAGGTGAATTTTTATTCGGCAAGATCGTAAAAAAGCGGGGCGTTTTTACGGCCGATGCTGGCCAGACCCTTGAGCGTTAACTGGATGTATATGGCATCACGGTGGTCCCCGTCGCGGTTCTTGAGGAATCGTCTCGCCACCACCCTCAGGGCCCAACAGCAACTGTCGTACTGAAATCCGGCCTCTGCGGCCAGCAGGTCGTTTTCTTTCAGGGAATAGTTTACCCGGGACAACAGTCTCCAGCTTTCATTGAGAGGGTGGTAGTAACGCAGGTCAAACTGGTCCAGGCTGTCGCGGCGGAAGCGGTACTCGGCACCCAGGCGCCGACCATTGGCGGCCCTGTGCTCGAGACCCACAATCGCCACGTCAATCTCATTGCTCTGCCAGTCCCATTGCGCACTCAGGCGACCACTCAGCTGTCTGGTGGGTTGATAGGTAATTTCAGCGATAAAGGGTGAAGCGTCGTCGTCCAGAGGCTCATCAAACGGTGTTGAAGTGACCTTCTGGTCGTCAAAATAGATAATCTGACCGAAGCTCAGACTCCACAATTCGTGGCCGGTAGCCTGATTGAATGATCGTGTGGTCAGGGCCAATGTCAGCTGGTTTGCATCTGACTGACGGTCTGCACCGGTAAATCGATTGAAGTGAAAAAGCTGACTGAAACCGAAGGTGAACGGTGCGGAATCAAAGTCAGGAAAGCCGTCCTGGTTTTCATAGGGTACGTACAGGTAAAACAAACGTGGTTCCAATGTTTGCAGCATGCCGTTGGCAGTATCCCGTTCCAGAAACAAACCGGTATCCACACTGACGATCTCGGTGCCACGGTCCGGTGATTCGTCACCCGGCAAACCGTGCCAGTCCAGGTTGTAGCTGGTGTAACGATAACCTGCGCTGGGTCGCAGGTAACCCCAGTCTGTTTCCAGGTTCCATTCAATACGCGGGTAGATGTCAAAGCGTGAACCGGTGGCGCCCAGGTCCCGGTCAAAGTAAACCAACTCGGTATCCAGTTGTGCACGCAACCCCTGGTTACCCAGTGGTCGGTCCAACCTGAAACCCATACGGGGCAGGCGGCGATAGGGTTCGTTGCGCAGATTGACCGCTTCATCAACCACCTGGAAGTCATCGGCGATGAGGGAGAAAGTCCAGTACCGTCCGCTGCCGTCAATGCCGGCCTGGTTCCTGAGATACTGGCGTGATGAGGCTGCCAGGCTATTGGCAAAATCCTGAAAATACTGGTCATCACTGACCCGGTCCAGCAGTATCCTGCTACCCCAGCGTGGGCTGAACCGGGCGCTGTGAATGAACTTGTAGTGATAGCGGGTTTCGCCGGTATTTGCGTCGTCCGGCATATAGTCAAAATCAAGTGCTCCACCCGTGTTACGGGTCAGAAACCGGTACTCCCCGGTCAACATGCCGCCCCGGGCGCTGAAATGGCGGGGTGTGATGGTGGCATCCTGGTTGGGCGCGATGTTCCAGTAGTAGGGGATACCGAATTCCAGTCCGTTGTCATTCGCGGTACTGATAAACGGGTAAAGGAATCCACTCTTGCGCCGGTCGTCAATGGGGAAGGTCATATAGGGTAGGTACAGTATCGGAAAATCAAAAAACTTGAGCTTGGCTCTCTTGGCTGTCCCGGTGCCCTTGTCAAAATCCAACTCAAGATGTTTGGCTGTCAGCACCCATTGAGGCTGTTCTCCAGGGCAGGTACTAAAACGTAACATGCGCAGTACCGAATGATTTTCAGAGTCGATGATCAACTCTTCAGCGCTGCCCCTGGCACTGGACCCGGTCAGACCATAATCAACTTCACTGAAGTGTCCGTTTTCATCGATAAAGTTGTAGCTGGCGTTGGTTCCGCTGAGGTGAAAGACAGCGTCTTTGTATTGCATCTCTCCGGGTATGGTGATGGTGCCATTTTCGGGGTCATATTGCAGAAGCTCCGTGACCATCAACTGGTCGGCTCGGCGGAGTTCCACATTGCCACTGGCATGTCCCTTGCCATCCAGGTTTGCGTCAAACATCCTGGATTTGACCGAGATGGGCGAAGCGCTGCGGTCCGGTGTCGACTTCATCATCGGTGCCAAAGTCGGCCCTGGACAGGCCAGTGCCGGATTCTGGTCATCCTGGGCTGACGTCTCAACATGAAAGAACAGCATGACGATGGTTATGGCCGATAACAGATTCGGTGTTCTGGGGATTCTCGGAATCACAAATCGGCGCCGTATTTGAACAGGGTGAGCGTGTACATTGTAACAAGGGATGGTTGATTAAAGAATGGCATCAACTGCGTATTCCGGTCTGTAATCCCATCGTGGCTGCTGCCTGTTTTGTACCCGTGACGTAGTGTCATGGTTTCACCGCCGGGCCAACGTCATCACAGGTCTGTTCCAGCCAGACACTGCGCCCGGCTTCGGGTAGCCGGGATTGTTGCTCAGCCAGTGAATGAAATGTTCGAATATCAGCACCGGCCTGGTGCATCAGGTTCCGGAAAGCACACTGACCGCCTTCATAGGTATCGAACAGGGCCAGTCTTGCATTGTTCAGCGGTATTTCGAACCAGGCTGAGAAGTAATTCCGACCATCCCATTTTTCCGCGACCAGCACCTGGTGGGACCGGGCCATACCCTCCAGAATTTCAGATTTCCGTTGTCGTTTGACCGCATCACTCTGACTGGAGCTGTACACGATGTTCAATTCCTCCCGCACATCCCTGACCAGGTGGTTAAAATCTCGCCGGACGTGTTCAAGTCTTTGCCACCTTTCCAGTTCTTCCGATTCACTGTATGAACTCAACCAGGCCCGTACCCCGGTTTCCTCGACGAAACTGGCATAGCTTTCATTGAAGCGGCCATCACCCTTCAGGTACAAACGCTGATGGGCAAGTTCATGGAACAGGTAAGCGGCCAGGCGGGTGTCGGATCCCGTGAACATGGTGCTGAGCAACGGGTCCTCGAACCATCCCAGTGATGAATATGCGGTGGCCGGCGAAACGATAACATCCAGGCCCCCGCTGAGCAGACCCGCTGCGAAATTTTCCGCGTCCGATTGATTGAAATAGCCCCGGTAAGGCAAACAACCGGCAACCGGAAAGCACCATTTCTTTGCTTTGAGTGAAAATTCTTTGGTAGCAACCACATTCCATACCAGTGCATCGGTTTCGATTTCAACATAGCTGGCATAACTCCCGTTGGCGGGCAGATCCAGTTCAGATTCGGCATAGTCCAGCATGCGGGTGGCCGTCTCCAAGCTCTTTTTGAGTTGCGGGCCGGTCGCCGGATTATCGATCAGTTCATTCACATCCCGGCGTGCGTGCATCAGACCCCACTGGCCGGAAATCGCCTGCAGGTAGTATCCGGGACCAGCACATGAAAACAACGTCAGCCCCGTGAGAATTATCAGTAAAAACGGTATTATCCTGCCGGTCATGATCCGCAAGGAACTCCTGTCAGTTGAACAACCGGGTAACCCGTTTGCAGCATCTGCTGACTATTTCTGCTGGTCTTCCGGGACAAAATCGAGTGAAGCGGAGTTGATACAGTAGCGTTGGCCGGTGGGTGGCGGACCGTCGTTGAAGATGTGACCGAGGTGGGCATCGCAATGCGGGCAAAGTAGTTCGATACGGTGCATTCCATGACTGGTATCGGGTCGCTGGACTACCTCGGCCGTATCCAGTTCACCATGAAAGCTGGGCCATCCACAGCCCGAATGATACTTGCTCTCTGAGCCGAACAACGGGTGGTTACAACACACACAGTGATAGGTTCCGCCATCGGTCTGATCGCAATACTTTCCGCTGAATGGGGCTTCTGTGCCCGCTTCCCGGGTTACTCGGTATTGTTCGGCGTCAAGTTGTTCACGCCATTGCTTCGGGTCTTTGCTGATTTTCTTCATGGGGCATCCGTTGAATCGTTGTCGACTGCATATTCAGCGCCGTAATACTTGCTGGTGGTGGCAGTGTGAAACTTTATGGCCGTTACCGGCGGGTACTTCGACACACCGGTGCCGGGAAGAGTTTCAAGCACTTCATCCTCCCATACATAGATGGCCATCGGAAATGAAATACGTGCCTTACCAAGCAGCGTCTGGTCCACCGGATGACCCACCCGGTGCGTGGTGGAGGGGAAAATATCGTTGCTAATACGCTGCATATAATCTCCGGTATTCAAAATGATGCTGCCAGGAGGGGCGTTCAGACGGATCCATTTCCTATTGTTGCGATTGAGCACCTGCAGGCCGTCGACATCGGGTGCCGGCAGAAAGGTGAACAGGTCAACATCTTCATGACCCAGCATACGACCGGCTCCGCTATCCCTGTCTGCCGTCGATACGGGGGGGTAATAATTGAGCCGGAATCCGAAATTGGTCCGGGTCAGCTTTTTGTCGTAGATATGTGGGTCACATCCGAGATAACTGAGCATGCTTTGCATCACCGGCAGGATCAGTTGTTCCTGTGCCCCGACCAGTTGTCTGAATTCGGGTTCATAACCGGGCTTTGGCCAGAATTCAGATTCATCAAATGCGGTCTTGTCGTCAATCCCGAATGCGCGCCGGCAAAATACCCAGCCCTCCACCAGGTCCGGGTGGATCACGGTGGTTTTCTTGACTGGAAAGTAGCCCTGGTTGACCGAACCGTGACGTTTTGCTTCATATACAAGACGTTCTGCCGGGCTGGTCTGGCGGAACAGTTCCCGGACCTTTTCGTTGCAAGCAGCATATAGACTTTCATCTATACCGTGACCGGTCAGGATGGCAAAGCCTATGCCTTCAAGTGCCGAACCCAGTTGCTGTGCAAACGCATCGCGGCCGTCGCGTCCGCCATTGAAAAACAAGCCCAAATCACAGCTTTGAATAACATACTCATTATCAAATTCCTCGCTGCCCTGGTTTTCCGCCAGTTGGTAATTATGCGGCTTGTTGACCTGATCAAACTCGCCGAAGTCCCGGCTGCCGGCAGCGATACCTCTTTTTTGCAGATCCCTACCCATTGCTGGTTACCGAAAGAATATAACCAGCGAGTATGGCGAATAACGCGATCGGCACCACGTATCTCAACCACCAACTAAACCAGATGGCCATGCGTGGTGAAAGACCGTTGCCGAGTTGTTCATGAATGGTCAGCTTGCCCAACCCCCAGCCCAGGCCGATAACGGCCAGCAGACTGCCTGTAATGAACATGCCTGATCCGAAAATCATGTCCAGTGTGCCAATTGACTCGGGATTCCAGGCGATCGGCAGCATCACCCCTGCAACGGCAATACCGATGGTCCAGGTCCATTGACGCCGGCTAAAGCGATCTTCGGTCAGACTGGCCAGGCCGGAGATAATGGCATCGAATGTGGCGATAATCGAAAGCAGCGCCACCAGCGTCCAGCCGATCAGGAACAGGGATGCCAGCCAGCGCCCGCCCGGCATCACCGCGAACAGACGAGGCAAGGTATCGAACAGCAAACCCGGCCCAACCGCCATATTCAGACCGAATACCAACACGGCTGGAACAACAAACAAGGTGGCCATGAAGGCCGCTCCGGTGTCGATCAGACCGGTGGTAACTGCCGTGGAGACAATTTTCTCGTCCCTGCGCAAATAGGCACCGTACATCACACCCATGGCGCCTGAAATACCCATCGAAAAGCAGGCCTGGCCCATTGCGGCAAACCAGACGTCCGGCCCTGCCAGTGTAAAATCCGGAACCAGGAACTGCCTCAATTTCATCATGGCGCCATCCAGGTTCAATACCATGATGATGAAGTAGATACCGATCAGACCAAAGATCGGAATGAACAGCTTGTTGGCCCACTCGATGCCATTTTTCAGGCCACGGTGAACAATCCAAAGTGAAACGCCTGTCACGGCGATCGCCAGTGAATACTGGACCCCGTTGCGCGCCAGTCCCGCCTGGTACAGTTCCAGGGTGCTCGCATCGAATCCGTGCCAGGTAGCAAATCCGACGCTATAAACAATATTTGCCACCACGATGTTGTAGTAACACAAGGCCATGAAAATGCTGAACAACAGCACCATGCCCACCAGAAAACCGGATTTCTTACCAAAGGCGGCCCGGTAAGCCTCGATCGGACCACGGCCCGTGGCACGCCCCAGTGACCATTCGGCGCTGATCGCTGGCACGGCCAGCAGTAATACGAACACAAGATAGATGATCAGGAAGGCACTGCCACCGTGCTGACCCATCATGTAGGGGAAACGCCAGACATTGCCCAGACCGATGGCGATACCCGCCATGGTGAGGATGGTTGTCAGCCGGGAGGAGAATTTTTGTTGGTTCATGCAGGTTCAGGCGCCTGGTGGTTGCTGGTGGAGTTTACCTTTGAATCGGTTGCCAGGTAAAACAACGTGGCGGTAAGGCTCATTGCGTTGTATTTCGACCTACACTCTCACAGCCAGCTCAGGTTCCACAAAACGTTTGTCTGACAATCTGATCGGAACGTGGCGGAATGGCGTAACGGGTTTGTCTTTTGTCAAACTCAAAAGGCTGTGAGAGTACCTCGACCAGGCTGTGAAACGGCTCCAGATCCTGCTGGAGTTCGGCGGCCTCAATCACCTCCTCCACCAGGTGGTTGCGTGGGATATAAACCGGATTGACTGAATACATGCTCATCTGGCGTGTGGCGGCGTCCCGGGGATCGCTACCGAGTCTCTGTTGCCATCGTTCAAGCCAGGGTATAAAAGCTGCCGGAAACTCGAACAGGTGTTGAATACTCGCTTCTTCATTGCCCTGGTCTGCCAGGTCTGAAAGACGGCGAAAGCTCAGACTGAAGTCTGTCGCTTCATCCTTCATCAGTTGCAAAAAGTCCTGGGTCAGTGGCTCGTCGTCGGTGGTTGGTGCCCAGATACCCAGTTTTCGGCACAGGCCCTTTTGAAAAGCTGCCTGGTAGAGTCCGGGGAAGGTATCAATGGCCGCCTGGGCAGACTCAATGGCCGCGTTGCGGTCCGGGTCAATAACCGGTAACAGGGATTGGGCAAGCACGCTCAAATTCCAGTGGGCGATGTGGGCCTGGTTGCCATAGGCGTAACGCCCTCCATGATCGATAGAACTCAGGACCCGGCCCGGGTCGAATTCATCCATGAAAGCACAGGGACCATAATCGATGGTTTCCCCCGATAACAGCATGTTGTCGGTGTTCATGACACCGTGTATGAATCCCAGCAACTGCCAACGGGCCACCAACCCCGCCTGCGCGGCGATCACCAAATCCAAAAGTGCACGAACCGGGTTTTCTGTATTTTCCGATGCCGGGTAGTGTCGATCAATAACATGCCTTACCAGGGTTTCAAGACTTGGCACGTCACCGCGAGCGGCAAAAAACTCCACCGTGCCTATGCGGATGTGGCTCCGGGCCACACGCGCCAGAATGGCACCCGGCAACATGCTCTTGCGATAGACACTTTCCCCGGTGGTAACCGCCGCAAGGGCCCTGGTGGTTGGTACCCCCAACACGGCCATGGCCTCGCTGACGATGTACTCACGTAACACCGGGCCCAGTGGGGCGCGCCCATCCCCATTGCGGGAATAAGGTGTGCGGCCGGATCCCTTTAGCTGGATGTCGTAACGCAAACCGTCCACAGCTATGACCTCACCCAGCAGGATCGCCCGGCCATCACCCAGTTGCGGGTTCCATCCGCCAAACTGGTGTCCGGCGTAGACCGTGGCAATCGGATCAGATCCTTCGGGTAACTCGTTGCCGGCAATAAACTGTATGCCCGCTTCGGATTCCAGCCAATCTGCATCCAGACCGAGTTGACCCGTCAGAGCGCGGTTTACCCGAATGAGTGCGGG
This sequence comes from Lysobacterales bacterium, assembly GCA_014238945.1. Lineage (GTDB taxonomy): Bacteria > Pseudomonadota > Gammaproteobacteria > Xanthomonadales > SZUA-36 > SZUA-36. The sequence continues at coordinate 22,994 of JABAAB010000080.1, read as the reverse complement.
CGAAGAAACCGGCACAGGTAGCTGACGGGTATAGAACTGCCCAGGTAATCTCGCATAGCTGTTATCAAATACGATTTCATGATCAGAATTCATTGCGGTGTGTCCGTCCCGGTTCTACTTTCCATAATATTATATCCGGCATATTACCGATTATTTGCGCCCAGCTTAAGAGTCAATCCGGCATAGCAGACAGTCCTGACCTGACACGTATCTCTCTTCATTAACCAGGCGGCAAATCCTGGCAATTCGCCATTCGTCCAATTTTTTCATCTGTCTGTGTTGCTGTTGTAGCTAATTGCAGGGCTGCCAGCGGGATAGAAACTACCGATCAGCATCATACCGGACACATCTTTGCACTCAAGACGATGGGGCAGTTCGCGTGGCAGGAAAATCATGCTGCCTGGGCGCACCTCAGTAACGGACTCACCAGCCCACATCCGACCATGGCCGGACAGGATACATATCGTCTCCTCGCAGGTGTGGAAATGTTCAGGCGCTTTTGACTTCGGAATCATGCCAATGAATTGGGTCACATTTTTGGAGCCGCTGTTTGGTCCAATGACCAGCGATAGAAACGATCGCCGCTGGGTTGACGCCCGCCTTTCATGGCATCTGCTATTCGTTCTGGATATCGCGAGTCAAAGTTTCCTTTGCCGACAGTGACAAAATCGAACCGGTTGATTCCGGGACAAACGGAGGCCAGCAGTCGGGTCGTATCAGGGCAATCATTGTGCAGACTAAAGGATTCACCCTTACGAACATGGATACCGCAATGACTGTTTACGTCATACACCTGGCCGCTGATATTGATTTGCAGGGGCCCATTCAGCAGGTAAAGCACCACCTCACTGTTGGCAAAACTGATGCCTTCACTGTCTCCCTTTGCCAATTCAAAGTAAAACAGCGACAGCTTTTGCGTACCTTCCTCCGGTCCGGCTACTCGGCACCATTGAAGATCACCCGATTGCGCCAATACCAGGGCCTCGCGGTGGGCGACGAGGCAACCCCCTTCCAGATGTATGGCAGGACTCAAGATGATTTGCCCTGACTTGCTGGTTCGGTCACCATTGTAATGTATCATTTCCAACGTGGTTTGCGTCCGGGCACATGTATGATCCGATTTTATCGTTGTTCATTCACGGTACAGCAGTTTTGAGAAGCTTGCTGGTTCTTTTCTTTGCCGGTCTGCTGGGATGTGCATCGGCGCCGTACCATTACCTGCCAATTGAATCTATCGATCTGGAGTCCTCTGCCAGCACCCAAACCGAGGGCAAGGTGACGGTGACGGTCGCTGTGCCCGGCAGGGAGCAAGCCGGGTCAATTTTTGGTTTTCCTATATACGACCGGGGTATTCAGCCCGTCTGGCTAAGCATAAGCAACAAGGGTTCGCGACGTATCCGTTATGCACACACCGGCAGCGACCGGGATTATTTTTCACCTTTTGAAGTCGCCTTTATGCATCGAAAAGGCTATTCAAAACAGTCACGCCGTGAGATGGAGCGGCGTTTATTTGATCTGGCAATGCCTCGTTATATCGGGGCAGGGGAAACGGCGAGCGGATTTGTTTTCACCCATGTCGATCCAGGTACAAAAAATCTGCTGGTAGATGTTTTCAGTGGTGGGGATGAGGATCACTCTTTTGCGTTCTTACTGGAGGTACCAGGGTTTGTCCCCGATCATGCCGAGGTCGACTTTGATGACCTGTATCAACCCTCTGAATTGCGGGACTTTGATGCTGCGGGGTTTCGCAGTTTTCTGTCCGGTTTTCCATGTTGTACCAGCAACCACGTGGGGCAGCCAAATGGGCTCCCGGTTGCGGTTGTCCTGGTGGGTCACGGGAATGAAATTCAACAGGCGCTACTCAGGGCTGGTTGGTATGAGACAGAATGGACCAGTTTACGAACGGGATTTGATACTGCAAAGGCTCACTATCTTTTTGGACGGCAGCCGGATGCCGTATTCCGATTTAAGCGCCAGGGTGGAATGGTCCGAAACGAACTGAACATCTGGCTGTCACCCTGGTTGTTGGAAGGTGAACCCGTCTGGATGGTCAGGATTACGCATATTATCGGCCGTCAGAATGCACTGCCCCTGGCGTCATTTGGCGCAGGATTTGACCGACGGCCGAAATTTCCTGATGCAAAACCTGTGGTATTCCCAGAGCCTGATGCATCTTGCCTGGCTTGATTCTGGTGAAGCCGTAGAAACGGATCAATTTCGCGAAGACATTCATGGCACCCAGTATTTCACCGATGGTTACCGTCTGTTGATGTGGTTATCGGGTGATCCTTTTTCCATGCTCGAAATGCAAACTCAGCAGTGGGATAAACCACCCGGGTTGAGGGCAAAGTAGTGCGATTACCAGGCCAAAATCCGGGGTTTTCAAGCTTGATAATGGTTGGCCTGTTTTTTGTCTTTTCGGCTTGTTCCGGGCCTTTGCACATGGAGTCAGCGCTGAATGAGGGGGATTTCATGTCCCGTACCCAGACCCAAACCCGGGACGGAATTTCCGTCACCGCAGCGGTCCCAAGTGCAAAAGAGAGCAAGGCGCGGTTTGGTATTGATCTTTATAAGCGTGGTATTCAATCGGTATGGCTGGAAATCACCAATGATACAAAACGGAAGGTGTCATTTCTGCCGGTTGGATTGGACCCGGTCTATTACACCCCGGTCGAGGTGGCCAATATTGACACCGACCCGAACGCCGGAACGCTGGCGAAAGGGCAAAACCTGCTCGGGTCCGGAATGGATCTGCAGATTCACGGTGGTGAAACACGCAGTGGGTTTGTTTTCAGTGAGCTGGACGAAGGGTCAAAGGCTTTCAATGTCGACATCATCGCACCGGAACTATTTGAATCGTTCACGTTTTTTGTACCCGTACCCGGTCTCAGGGTGGATCACTACAACGTCGACTGGGAAGGAATGTACCCCCGTGAAGCCGTCAGTGATCTGTCGGCGGACGAACTGATCGAGTGGCTGGAAGGGCAGGTATGCTGTACCACGGATAAAAAAACAAAGGGCTCCGGTGACCCCGTCAATCTGGTGATCATTGGCGATTTGGTGGATGTCTATGTAGCCTTCATCCGTGCCGGATGGGACGAGACCGAAACGGTCACCACAGGGACCGCGTGGAAGACTCTGAAGTCTTTTATCAGGGGTGGTGAATACCGTTATTCACCGGTAAGTGGTCTCTATGTATTTGGTCGTCCACAGGACATTGCCTTTCAGAAGACCCGTGGCAACATCCATGAACGCAATCATCTGCGTCTGTGGCTTGCACCGGTGTGGTTCCACGGTCAGTTGGTGTGGTTGGGTCAGATTTCCCGTGATATTGGGGTGCGCTGGACTGTAAAGACCATTACCACCCATAAAATCGATCCGGACGTGGATGAAACCCGTGAGTACCTGCTCGAGGACCTCGCCTATGCCCAGGCACTCGAAAAAGCAGCCTACGTCCGTGGAGTCGGTGCAGTGTCCATGGATCAGCCTGCTGGTAATCTCACCGGCGACCCCTGGTTTTCAGACGGTCATCGACTGGTGCTGTGGGTGACTTCTCAACCTGTGGATCTGAATGATGTGACCTTTGAGGACTGGCGATCACCACCGGATTAGGTCATAACACAGTCTAAAGATGACATGCAGGGGCATACGGACTTATTGGACAGATAGCTGAATCAAATTTGGCATCCTGACCAGTTTAGTCAGTGAACAAATACAACGGCTCCCACATCGGCATCAGGGCAATCTCAATACCCTCTTCCTTCGCTTTTCCCCGTGCGTAGGCCAGGTCCCGGGCTGAATTGAAATCCAATAACAGCGAAAACAGCAGGGTGGGCATCAGCGCTTCATGGGCCAATGGGTCAGTCATGCTGTCCCAGTGGATGGGTATCACCTGTCGCGGACCAACTGCATGTACCACCTGCTGCCAGTATGATTCCTGGTATTCGTCACTTTGTCCGGTAATGCCACCCACACCCAAGAACAGGACATCGGCTTCGACGTCATCGAGGGCACCGTCAACCCAACCGGCGCTGGCCTGGATCAACAGGTTGCCCCGGGGGTGCTGCACATGAATGCTGTAAGCTGCCCCGGCCTTGTAGTCGTAAACATCAACAGGTGGCACCAAAGGATGGCTGATTTCCTGCCTTGGATCTGCATAGTCCTCAAGGATACCGCCGGGAAACCGGTAATGGGTTGACTCGATCAATGTCACGGAAAACTCGCCGAAGACCATCGGCTGTTCACTCACCGCCAAGCGCATATCAGACTCCGGCAGATCGAGACCACGGCCAATATTGAGGGTGGATTCAGAACCGATCAGAATTGCACCGGTGACCTCGGCAACCAGCGGTGCATCCATGGCATGATCGTAGTGCGAATGCACGGGGATGACCGCATCCAGGCTGGAGATTCCCGCCTGTTCCAAAGCCTGTGCAATCGCGTCCCTGTCCGGTTCAATATGCGAAGTGGTCAGGGACAGTAACGAGGGACGACTGAACCATCCATCGGTGAGAATACTGGTGCTGCCATCACTGATCTGCAGGTTGGTGTTGCCAAGAAACTGGATGGAGAGGGCTCCCGCAGGTGTGTCTCCCTGTTGGGCGGGCAGGTAGAGTTCCTCAAACGGCTCGATATCTTCCCGTGCCATCACGAGGTAAGTCAGCCCGGCGACGGTAATGAAGGTTAAAGCCAGCAGTAGCCTGGCTAGTTTTTTTAGTATCCTCATTTTTCTGACTCAGTGTGATATTAAAACTTATCTGATCATTGTAAGGTATCCTTGGGCAACAATTTTGACGTGGGCAGTGGTATGAAATTGAACCAGCAAGGGAGCAGCCGATGACATCCGCTCTCAGACCATTCCATCTCGTGCCGGTACACGACCTGTCTGCTGCGCGCTCATTCTATGGAGAATTGCTGGGGTGCGATGAGGGCCGTAGTGCGTCGCGTTGGGTGGATTTTAACTTTTTCGGTCATCAGTTGGTCTGTCATCTAGATGACAGCGGAACGCTTGAGCAACGTTTGAATAACCCGGTCGATGGTGATTCGGTACCCGTGCCACATTTTGGCGTGGTGCAACCATGCAACAATGGAAATTGTTGCGTGACCGCTTGAAATCTATGGATATTCAGTTCGTCATCGAACCGCGGATTCGTTTTAGTGGTGAAATCGGTGAGCAGGCCACCATGTTTTTTACCGACCCGTCCGGAAATGCCCTGGAGTTCAAGATCTTTGCTAACGATGAACAAATTTTCGCCGTCGATTCACCCCTATGATCAAGGTATTTGAAGATTTTGATATCACGCAGGTTGCGCATTACCAGTCGGTACTGGAATCCAACGGTATCGATACCTTTATGAAGAACCAGTTCGGTACTTCCGGTTCGGGTGAAATTCCGTTCATCGAGGTGGTTCCCGAATTATGGGTGTTGAACGCTTCTGATGAAAAACAGGCCAGGTCCCTGATTGCCGAATTGCAAGGCCCTGACACCGGGGAACCCACCGGGCCGTGGGAATGTGCCGCCTGTGGCACCCCACAGGAAGCGGTGTTTACCCATTGCTGGAAGTGCTCCGAAGCCCGGGCTGCCTGATTGCGTGCAACATAAGACTGCAATCATCCCGGGTGGTTAACGGTCTTCTCCACGCAGACGCCGGACTTCTTCCTCCAGACGTTCCGAACTCAATTCTCCAGGTGGAATAGGGCGGCCGATACGCAGTTCGATCAATGCCCGGAATTTGTATGGCCGGCGTTTGAGCAGGGGATCACGCCGGCTGAACATTGAACCCCACAGGTTGCACAGCGCCATGGGCACCACCGGTACAGGTTTTTCACCGACAATCTTTTCGATACCTTTCTTAAAGGTGCCAATCTCGCCGTCATTTGAAATACCACCCTCGGGGAATATACCCAGTACGTTGCTGTTGTTCAGGGTCTGGTGAATTCGTTCATAGGCCTGTTCCAGAATCTGCGGATTTTCATGACGTGCTGCAATCGGTATCGACTTGCCGGTTTTGAAGATGAATCTAAGCACCGGTATCTGGAAGATCTTGTAGTACATGACGAACCGCACCGGACGCCGGATCGCACCACCGATCAGCAGAGCATCGACAAAGCTCACGTGGTTCGCTGCGATGATGACTGCGTCACGGCGGGGTATGTTCTCGATTCCTCTGACCTCCACGCGGTACAGGGTATTGACCAGTATCCAGACCAGGAACCGCATCATGAATTCGGGCACGACGCTGAAGATGTAGATGGCCACGACCAGGTTGAGTATGGCGGTGGCCAGGAACAACTCGGGAATGGTAAACCCGACGCTGCCCAGCATAATCATGGCAAATATCGCGGATACCACCATGAACAGGGCATTGAGGATGTTATTGCCCGCAATCACGCGGGAACGGTGTGCGCTCTCGGTACGTTGCTGAACCAGTGCGTACAGGGGAACGATGTAAAAACCACTGAAAACACCGATCATGGACAGGTCAAACACGATGCGCCAGTTCGCCGGTTCGGAGAAAAAGTTGCCCAACCCTGTGAAGTTAACCAGCTCGGTCGGGCTGGCAAAATACATATCGGCTCCAAACAGGGTCAGTCCCATGGCACCAAAGGGCACCAGGCCAATTTCGATCTGGCCACCGGAAAGGCGTTCACACAACAGCGATCCGGTGCTGATGCCGATGATGAACATGGCCAGCAAGGTGGACATCAGTCTTTCATCACCACCCATGACAGTTTCCGAAAAACTGGGGATCTGCACCAGGAATGTCGCACCAAAAAACCAGAACCAGGAAATACCCAGCACGCTGTTGAGCACCACCCTGTTGCCGCTGATAAAACGGATATTGCGTACCGTTTCGGTCACGAAGTTCCAGTTGACTTTCAAATCCGGTGCAACCGCCTCCGCGATCGGGATATTGCGACTGGCGAGGTAGCCCGCGATCGCAGTGATCAGCGCAACGGCACTGACCCAGACGGGCCAGGCAGACTCAATTCCCATCAACAGGGGTCCTGCAATGGTTCCGGCCAGGATGGCGACAAAGGTGCCCATTTCGACCAGTGCATTACCACCGACCAGTTCTCGGCGATCCAATACCTGCGGGATGATGCCGTATTTGATAGGACCAAACATGGTGGACTGAAAACCGAGCAGGAACAGTACTCCGAGCAACAGTGGCAGGTAGTTAAGCCAGAATCCAACGGTCGCCAGCAGCATGATGACAATCTCAAACAACTTGATATTGCGAATCTGCCTGGACTTTTCATATTTGTCCGCGAACTGGCCGAACAGGGCGGAAAACAAAAAGAATGGCAGGATAAATGTCATCGCACTCAGGTTTACGACCTGGTTGGTGTTCAAGCCTGCCAGTTGGCTGCTCTCGAAGACCAGCATGGCGGCCAAACCGTTCTTGAAAACGTTGTCGTTAAAGGCTCCCAGTGCCTGGGTTGTGAAAAACGGCATGAATCGCCGTTGTTTGAACAACTGGAACTGTGAGTGGCCTGACATTCGTTGACGTTTACCTAGTGGTTCACCAGCTCTTCACCCCTCGGCTTATCCTGCCAATGCGGTCAGAGCACCCGCGATGGTGGCCGTCATCATCGTGGCGAGGGTACCACCCATCACCGCGCGCAAGCCCAGTCTGGCGATATCGGGTCTGCGATTGGGGGCCATACCGCCTATTCCGCCCAGTTGTATGGCTATTGATGAAAAATTCGCAAAACCGCACAAGGCATAGGTGGAGATCAATACCGAATGGGAGGACAGGGTTTGCTTGATTTCATTGAGATGTGCAAAGGCGACGAATTCATTGGTCACAACTTTCTCACCAATCAGGCCGCCAACAACCACTGCTTCGCTCCAGGGTATACCGATGATCCAGGCCAGTGGTGAGAGTATCAACCCCAGGATGAGGGACAGACTCAGGGGCTGACCCAGAGCAGCCTCGATACCGGTCACTGAACCCAGCCATCCCAGAGGAAAATCGATCATGGCGATCAATGCAATAAAAGCCAGCAGCATGCCACCAACATTCAGTGCCAGCTTGACCCCATCCCCTGCACCATTTGCAGCGGCCTCAATGACATTTGATGCGGTTTTCTCAACCTCGAGTTTTACCGTACCCTTGGTAAGCGACTCATCAACTTCCGGACGCAGTAACTTTGCAATCACGATGGTCGCCGGCGCAGCCATGACACTGGCTGCGAGCAGGTGGCGAGCATAAAACAGTCTTTGTGCTTCGTCACCGCCACCCAGCATGGCGATATAGGCAGCCAGCACCGCACCGGCAATGGTGGCCATGCCGCCGAGCATCATGGTGAACAATTCGGATTCGGTCATCTTGGCGATATAAGGCCGTACCACCAATGGGGCTTCGGTCTGCCCGACAAAAATGTTGGCTGCAACCGACAGGGATTCAGAGCCACTGACTCTCAGGACCTTCAGCATGACCCAGGCCATGCCCTGAACTATTTTCTGCATGATACCGAGATGATAGAGCACACCCATCAGGGCAGCGAAAAATATGATGGTGGGCAAAACCTGAAACGCAAATACAAACCCGAATTCAGATTCCCTGGCCAGATCTCCGAAAATAAACTGGGCGCCAACCAGGGAAAAATCTATGATCTTGACGAAAACCTGGCTCAAAACATTGAAGAACTCCCGCCCGCCGGGAACCATGATCACGATCACCGCAAAAGCAATCTGCAAGCCTACACCGGAAGCAATTTGCGTCCAGTCAACCGCTTTCCGGTTTCCCGAAAATGCGTAGGCGATTGAGATCAATACCGCCAGACCGAATAACCCAAAGGCAATGCTGCTCATAAATCAATGCTCCAATAAGGGGGCCAATGCTTTTGTTGATGCCGCAATGTATCGGCTTTGGTGGTGCGTGGCAAATGAGCGGTGATTAAAGCTTGATCCCAACCCAGTTTCTGCTGGCCCACTGCTGGATACACGCGATGGCCTGTCCGGAGCGGTAAATGGCGTTAATAATCCACACTCCCAACAGTCCAAACCCCATGACCGGACCAACCACGTAGGCGAAAGGCAGGAAAAAAGCCCATTGCGCAATTACGCTGATCCACATGCTGCGGCGGGTATCGCCGGCACCGATCAATGCGTTCATCAAAACCATACCCATGGTATCGAGACCAATGATCGAAACCCAAAGTATCATCGGAACATAAGCCAGTTGGCGGGTCTCCTCATTGGTGATGAACACACCCAGTATCTGATTGGCAAATGGTATCAGTATTATGCTGAGGGCCAGACCGTATAACAGGCAAATGGCAGCGGCATTCCAACCCCACAGTGCTGCATCCTCGATGTCATCCCTGCCCAACGCGTTACCCACCAGCGTGGTTGCTGCCAGCGAAACACCAAAGGCCGGCAGTATGGTGGTGATGTGGAAAGTCATCAGCACATTGACGGCGGCCAATTCTGCGGTTCCAATTTGACTCATGATCCAGATCAGGGCAACCAGTCCGGCGGAAAAGAACAACTGTTGCAGGCTGGCAGGAAGCGATAGCTTAAACTGCTGCCACAGCGTGCTCCGCGAGGGGATACGGTGCAGAAAGCCCTTGTCGCGTGCATGGCGCAGTGCAAAAAAGAAATACAGACCGGTCCCGATGTAAAGCGAAACGGTCGTTGCAAGTCCTGCACCATATACACCCATTTCCGGTGCGCCGAGATTGCCGAAAATCAGCACCCAGTTCAGAAATATGTTGATGGCGTGCATGATCAGGAGCGTGCGCAGGTACACGCCGGTCATGTGGATGGCACTCCAGTATCCGCGGAAGGAAAAATTCATCCCCACCGCCACCATGCTGAGAATTCGAACCTGCAGGTAGGGTATCCCCTGTTCGACCACGGCCGGGTCACTGCTCAGGAACTGGTAAGCGTAAGGTATGACCATAAAAAACAGGGCACACAGGGGAACCCCGATGATCAGTGACAGGATCAGCCCACCGTTCAATGGAATGGCGGTTTCGCTGTGACGTTCCTCCCCCAGACGACGGGCCGCCAGAGCCTGTACACCGGCTGACAGGCCGATAATGAATGAAATCGCCAGGTAATTGGTAAAACTGCCAATACCGGTAGCCGCCAGCGCGGCATCACCCAGACGACCGACCATGCCGATGTCGACCAGGTTCAAAACGTTCTGGGACATCATTCCACCCATAATGGGCAGGGCAATGGCCCAGATGGCTTTGCGTCTTTCCCGGTCGGGGAAAATGCTCAGCATACGGGCAGTCAATGTGTTCAAGTGTTCACTCTGCAAACAGCAGAGTTTCGCGGGTGGCAGCAAAATGGATATCGGGCCAGCGTTCTTCGGTCAATTGCAGGTTAACCCGTGTAGGTGCCAGATACACCAACTGGTCAGCCGCGTCGCGTGCCAGGTTATTCATCAGCTGGTTGGTGAACTCTGTCAGCAATTTTTCATCATCACAACGCACCCAGCGTGCTGTTTGCACCCTCACATTTTCAAACACGGAATCCACGTTATATTCGCTTTTCAGGCGGTAGGCTACCACGTCGAACTGCAGCACACCCACAGCACCCAGGATGAGTTCGTTACCGACCAGTGGCCGGAAAAACTGGGTGGCGCCTTCTTCCGATAATTGCAACAGACCCTTTTGCAGGGCCTTCAGCTTCAGGGGGTCGCGCAAGCGGGCACGGCGGAACAATTCCGGAGCGAAATTGGGGATGCCAGTGAACTGCAGTTTTTCACCCTCGGTGAAGCTGTCGCCGATGGCGATGGTGCCGTGGTTGTGGATGCCGATGATGTCACCGGGCCAGGCCTGTTCAACATGACCCCGGTCCTGTGCCATGAAGGTCAGCGCATTGGGGATTTTTATGTCTTTATTCAGACGCACATGCCTGACCTTCATACCCTGGGAAAACTGGCCTGAGCACAGCCGAACGAACGCAATGCGATCGCGATGGGCGGGGTCCATGTTGGCCTGGATCTTGAAGACAAACCCACTCAGGGCCACTTCATCACTGTGTACTTCACGACCAACGGTAGCCCTGGAGGCAGGCGCAGGTGCATGGGTTATAAATGATTCCAATAATGGGGTTACACCAAAATTATTGATGGCAGAGCCAAAAAATACCGGTGTCTGCTCACCTTGCAGGTATGCCTGCGGGTCAAACTCGTGGCTGGCACCACGCACCAGTTCGATTTCATCCCGCAACTCCCGGGCATCGTATTCACCCAGTCGTTGCTCCAGCAACGGGTTGTCAATACCTTCAATCAGCTCCGCATGCTGGGTGACGTAGTTCTTGCCCGATTCGTAGAGATGCACGATGTCATCCTCGATGTGATAGACACCTTTAAGCCGTTTACCCATACCGATTGGCCAGGTAATGGGGGCGCACTGGATACCCAGCACTTCCTCGACCTCGTCGAGCAATTCAATCGGATCACGGCCCTCACGATCAAGTTTATTGATAAAGGTGAATATAGGGGTCTGGCGCAACCGGCAGACCTCCATCAGCTTGATCGTCCGCTGTTCCACACCCTTGGCGCAGTCGATGACCATCAGTGCGGAATCAACAGCTGTCAGCGTCCGGTAGGTGTCTTCGGAAAAATCCGCGTGACCCGGCGTGTCCAGCAAGTTGACAATGAAGTCCTTGTAATTGAACTGCATGACGGAACTGGTAACCGAAATACCACGTTCTTTTTCCAGTTTCATCCAGTCCGAGGTGGCATGCCTGGCCGCTTTTTTTGCTTTTACCGTGCCGGCCATCTGAATCGCCCCACCGAACAGCAGCAATTTTTCGGTTAGCGTGGTTTTACCTGCATCCGGATGCGAGATAATTGCGAATGTACGCCTGCGGGCGATTTGTTCTTGCAGTTCTGACATACGCTGAATTCAGGTGGAATAAAGAGGCGCGAATTTTAACAGACATGGGGCCCGTGGTGTTGCCCGCAATTACCGTTTTGGCAATACACCCTCGATCATGATCCTGCTTGCAGGTGTCATGGTGCCTCCGTTGGGTGTGTAAAATCTGAAGGGCAGGGATTCCAATGACATGCCGGCATTTAACTGAACCACAAAATGCAGGTGTGGACCACTGCTGAAACCGGTGTTGCCGGAGTTGGCGATCCATTGACCGGTACCCACCATGGCACCCGCTCGCACCCGCAGACTGTTGGGTTGCAGGTGCGCATAGACCGACATGGTGCCGTCTTTATGTAAAATCCTCACGTTGTTGGAACGGGCCAGGTATCGTGCTTTCTGTGCAGCACCGCGAAAATCATCTTCCATTTCCATTATCTTGCCGGCGCGTGCGGCCAGAACCGGTGTGCCGATGGGCATGACAATGTCGACCGCGTACTCATTGGGAGGATTGTTGTGCGTTGCGTCGTCGTCGAAACCCTGGCTGATCGGAAACTGCGATCCGAGCGGAAACGGAGGGTAGTAGTCAACCTCCGGAGGCAGATGATCAAGTGGCGGGCCTGTCATGGGCCTGTAATGCAGACGAAAACTGAAGCCCTTGCCGGGGTCTCTGGCCATGACCTTTAGCAGACGTTGTTCGGACTGGCTGGGTAATACAAATCTGGCCGGCAATGGGGGGTCAGACTGTACATTGCGTGCCTCGAGCAAACTGACTTCCACTTCGACCGGTCCCCACAGGTTATTGATGAATGCGTATTCAGGTTCCTGCTCGGGACCCAGTTTCCGCAAGGTCACCAGCGGTCTTGGATCTGCTGGAACGTCAACCATGTCGAATTGCTGGGTTGTTGCGGGTGGCAGGGAACTGAAGTGCCAGACGCCTTCTTCGTCTTTCCATTTGTACATGTCACCACTGTGCGCAACGGATACCAGGGAGCAACAAAAAAGGGCCAGCATTATCCTGGATGCAACGGGTGCAATTTTCAGTCCGGTCAGCATTCGATGACATTGACGGCGAGCCCGCCGCGTGAGGTCTCTTTGTATTGATTTTTCATATCCCTACCGGTATCCCGCATGGTACGGATTACCTTGTCCAGTGACACTTTCTGCATCCCAACACCCCGCATGGCGAGTCTTTGGGCATTGATGGCTTTGACGGATGCCATGGCATTTCGTTCAATACAGGGAATCTGTACCAAGCCGCCCACCGGGTCACAGGTCAGACCAAGATTGTGTTCCATACCGATTTCTGCGGCATTCTCAACCTGTTGTACGGTCCCTCCAACGGCGGCGGTCAAGGCTCCCGCAGCCATCGAACAGGCGACACCGACCTCACCCTGGCAACCGACCTCGGCCCCGGAGATGGATGCATTGAGCATATACAGGATGCCGATGGCTCCTGCAGTCAGCAGGAATTCAATGACCCCGTCTTCATTGCTTTGGGGGGTAAAATTACAGTAGTAACTCAGTACCGCCGGGATAATACCGGCTGCACCATTGGTGGGTGCTGTCACCACACGTCCGCCGGCGGCGTTTTCTTCATTGACTGCGAGAGCGTACAGGTTCACCCAATCGATGATCTGCAACGGGTCGAGGTCTTCGCTTTCATCCTGTCGATTGAGTTCCTGATAGAGAATGGGTGCACGCCTGAGCACCTTAAGACCCCCTGGTAATGTACCGCTGGTGCGGTAACCGCGCCGGATACAACCCTGCATAGCGCCCCAGATACTGCGCAAACCATCCCTTATTTCGCTCTCGCTGCGCCACACCTGCTCATTGGCCATCATGATCTCTGCAATATTCATATTATTTTGAATACACAATTCCAGCAGTTCATCGGCGCTGCTGAAGGGGAAAGGGACAACGGTGTTGTCTTCAACAATGCGGTCCGATGCAGCCTCATCCTTGTTGATGACAAAACCACCACCCACCGAATAATAATCCTGTTCCAGCAAAATCTTCCCGTTTCTGTCAAATGCAAAAAATCTCATGCCATTGGGATGATAGGGAAGGGTTTCACGTTTTTTGAACAGCAGGTCGGTTTTTGACTGGAATTCCACCGCATGCATTCCTGCCAGCGATAATTTGCCACTGTCGTAAACATGCTGCAGGCTCTCATCGATAGAATCAGGATTGACTTTATCGGGTAATTCGCCCAAGCAACCAAGTATGATGGCTTTGTCACTGCCATGACCACGACCGGTGAATGCCAGCGAGCCATAAAGACAGACCTTTAGCCTGGCCGTGGGCTGCAGCAGATTCGAGTCATCCAGTTGATGCACAAAGGTGTTCGCAGCCAGCATCGGGCCCACCGTGTGTGAACTTGATGGGCCTATGCCGATCTTGAACAATTCAAATACGCTGACAGCCATGTCATGCTTTTCCAAATCCGTGTATGGTGATTCTAACCCGATAACTTACCTGGTTGTCCGTTCCTCGATACACCACAGCGCCAGGTGTTGAACGCAATGACCTGTTAATGAACGCAATGATTCTGTATTACCAACCTGATTGCCACCTGTGTGACGAGGCAGAAAGCCTGTTGCTCTCTGCCGGTTTACTGGACCATTGTGAGTCGGTGGATATCGAGACCGATCTTGAATTGCTCAAGAGCTACGGTATTCATGTACCGGTATTGAAGCGCAAGGACAATGAAATGGAGTTGTACTGGCCGTTTGACCTCGATCAGCTTCAGTTATTTGCCAACGGTCAGAATTGAGGATGGACAATATTCAGTAAGAGCGGTATCCCGCTTCAGGATTGAAGCAGGATACCCTTGACTCGACTGGTGATGGCAATGAAGCCTAGCCCTGGTTGTAACTGCCAAAAGCGGCTATGAGTTCCTCACCCTTGGCATCCCTCAGACCGGCGCACAATCGGACGCTTTCGGTAGCCTGTGCCAGGCTGCGCTCATAGCCTGCTAATTTATCGGCATGACCCTCAATGAATTGTTGCCACTCATCCGCACGGGAATTACTGCAGAAATAGCCACCCATGGCCGAGACCGCCCTGGCCCGGAATGTCTCCGGAATCATTTCCAGAATGGCTGCTTCATTTTCAACCAACCAGGCATAAGTGGAATCCCTGCTGGCCACGCGGGCCATCTGCCGGAAGATGACGTCCAGGTATTCGGTGCCTTTGAACTGCTTTTCGAGTACCGCGACCTGGAGTCTTTGGACCAGCATCGGGTCTTCCGCACGTGCCAATGCCCCCATGGCCGAATCCCGAAATGCCGGGTCTTCCGAGGCAAGTGCCAGTTCGAGCAACAGTTCGAAAAACCGTTCACCCAGGTCCTGTACACCGACACTCAGCACGGTCTCCATCTGGTCCTCGGGTACCGCTGAGAGGTCAGGGTCACCATTTAAGCCAACCCTGGCGGCAGCCAGTTCGGCCAGTGGCGCCCTCAGGGCTTCGTCTTTGGCGATGATGATCAGGAAGCGCTGCATACGTTCTTTCAATAACACTGAGCCCTCATCGGATGCGCCCTGCAGCCGCTCATAGCGTGGATTGACCATGTTGCGAAACACCTGCTCCACCGGTTCGAGCTGATCGGCTTCGACGATATCGGCAATGTTTTCCAGGTAGTCCATCGCTGCATCGGCAACATCCCATGCTTCGTGATTGACCAGCGTGTTCATTCCGGAAAGATAGGTATCTGCGGTGACTTCACCGGCCCGAAAAGCCGCGTCAAGACTGTCGGCGAGTATCAGCGCTTCGGAGGGAACCATGTCCAATGACCCATCCAGCAAGCCACTCCACCAGGTTTCATCCATGGTAAAGCGGTAGTAGCCTGCACCGTCCGCATTCGGGTGAACACCGGACGGGCAATCATCGGATTCGAGCTTGATGGACTGCTTTTTCTCAGTCAGCATCGTACAGGTACTCTTTTGCGCCCCATCCGCCTGGTAGCTGACGCACATGGGAATCAGCCATTCACTATCGTCCGGATTGATTGAAGAACCCAGCGGCGCGTATCGCGACTGGCTGACTTCAAGCCTGGGACCAGTCTCGTCGCTGCAGTTAACCTGCGCAGACACCAGTGGTACACCGGGTTGTTCTATGTAGGACTTAAACGCGGCCTCGACATCTTCAACACCTGAACCATCGGCCACTGACTTGATGAAATCCTCGGCGGTCGAATTTCCGTCTGCATGGCGTTGGATATGCAACTGGATTCCCTTCTGGAATTTTTCCTCACCGATGTAGCGTTCCAACATGGCCAGCACACCACCACCCTTCCGATAGGTGATTCCATCAAATGCGTCGGAAATACTGTTATTGTGATGAACCGGTTCACGGATCTGGCGTGCGGCGGCCAGCGAATCGTTGTTCATGGCACCGATGGCGCCATTGAGTGTTTCGCGGTCAAATTCACCTTCGGGCCAGTAGTCCTGAGCTGTCTTGTTCATCATCCAGCTGGCAAAGGCTTCGTTCAGCCAGATATCGTTCCACCATTCGGGTGTTACCAGGTTGCCAAACCACATATGTGCCAATTCATGGGCGTGCACCCTGGCGTATGAACGCCGCTGGCTCAGGGAAGAGTTTTCATCCATCAGGATCAGGTACTCGTCGTAAGTGATGGCGCCGATGTTTTCCATGGCCCCGCCAAAACTTTCGGGTACGGCGATCAGGTCGAGTTTTTTGTACGGGTAGGGGGTTCCAAAATACTCCTCCAGCGAGGTCAGCAGTCCGTAGGTATGTTTCAGTGCATAATCCAGTTTTGGACCAAGCCCCCTGGCTGCGATCGCCCTTAAATGGACTTCCCGGTCGCGGATGTCGTTGGCCGGGATCATACCGAAATCAACCAGGTCATAAGGGCCTACGGCAAAGGCCAGAAGGTAGGTGGGCATGGGGCGGGTGGTTTCAAAAACACGTCGCACATAGCCATCACCCAAGTCTTCTACGGAGGCCTCGGGTGTGGTCGTTATGGCGACATCATCGGCCCGTGTGACCAATGCCAGATCGAATGGAACCTTGAACCCGGGGTCATCAAAACCCGGGAAGGCCTGCCGGGCTGAGATCGGCTCAAACTGGGTGGCCGCATAGTGATCTTCACCACGTGAGACTCTGAACAAAGCATTGGTGGAAGTATTGAATGGTGCTTCAAATCCAAGGTGGAGCGTTGCCGGACCGGGCTGTGCAGCACTAGCGAGGCTTACGAGCGCAACTCCCGATTTCAGACGTTCCTCGTAAGTTGCATCTATTCGCCCAGATTCGGCCTGTGTCAGGTAAATTTCACCCACGTCCATGTTCTTCCCATGTATCCAGAGCAGGTCACTGGATTCACTGAATTCGACATCAATGGCAACCGTTCCGGAAAACGATTCCTGTGTTGGGTCAATTTTCAGTTCGAGACGGTAATGGACCGGTATGACGGTGTCATCCAGACGTCCGACGGGTGCTTGGGGATCAATCGGGGCGGCTGGTTGATTCGATGCCTGTGCCACAGGCTGTTGGTCGGATTCCGAACAGCCGTAAAGAACGACGCATGTGAATAAAAGGCTGGTTGCAAGCCGCAGAATTTTTGTCATTGACATTTTTTGTCCTTGATTCATGTTGAGCTGGTGTGGCCTTGTTTGATTCTTATAGACGGCCAGATAATTTTGTTGTTAAGCGAGGAACGAGAGCATAAACCAACTGTAGCAAATGTCTACTCGTCTATTTATAAAACAAAGCGTCAGCTTCGAAATACGCGGACGCGCTGATTCGTAGCTGACGCTGTTAAATTCTCTTCAGTGAATGGACTTGAAGCTACATCAGTTGACGGATATTACTCAGTCGCTGGGTGCGTATTTACTCCCCGGCCATTCTGTTTCGGTGCTGGTTATACGCTGCCGTTTCTGTGTGAAGTGCCATTACGACCAAACACGTCATTGCATCGTTCACCGGCTTTTTCGGTAAATTCCCTGAACCAGATTCCAAGACCCTCGAACACACCCTTGCTGCGTGCAGAGGTCTCTTCCAGAAACAATCCCAGCAGGATGTAGGCTACCAGTGTCACGAAAGTGTAAAACACACCGAGGATGATGGTGATCAACCTGATCAGCCAGACTTCCTGTTTGAAACGCTCCGCCAGTGTCTTGCAAACACCCAGCACTATGGGCTGTCCAGGCTCACCGTTGAGATTTCTCTTGATGCTGTCAAAAAAAGTTTCGTCTTCCATATTTCTCTCCTGTCTGCTTAGGTAGTTTACCGATGCAGGTTTCATGCCAAATGTGCCAAAAGGCCCTGTACAACGATTTGTTGGCTTTTGTACGCCAAATGTCACGCAAATTTGACCAAAACCCGGATATTTTCACCAATGAATCCGCTGATTCGCATGCTAAACTTTGCTGTATCAGAATGGCCAGAAAAACAGAAGTGGTTCCAGCTATCTCCTACATTGATGCGGACCGGATGATCCGCGGCCTGTCCGCCGGGATCAGGCATCTTTTCGTGCGTCGGGAATACATCGACAGGATCAATATTTTCCCGGTTCCCGATGGTGATACCGGTACCAATATGGCCTTCAGTTTCAAGGTCATCCACGAAGTCATACACGCTGCTGTGAAACCCGGCGACAAAAAACTGACGATGGGTGAATTGATGAATCGGATTGCAGAGGCTTCACTGGACGCAGCCCGGGGTAATTCAGGTGCCATCATGGCGCAGTATTTACATGGCTTCAGTAGGGCGGTGCACGGTCTTGAATCCCTGACAGCAGAACAACTGGCGGTGGCCAGCATTGCGGGTTCAAAGTCTGCATGGAGCGCCATGTCAGAGCCGGTGGTGGGTACACTTCCCACGGTTTTGGAAGACTTTTCCAATGCCCTGGAAGATGCGGTCAGCCAGGGTGTCGATGATATAAGGGTGCTGTTTGAAACGGGTCTGGAGAGCGCCAGAAAATCCCTCGCCGGAACACCCGACCTGTTACCGGTATTGAAGCAGGCTGGTGTGGTGGATGCAGGTGGACAAGGATTCGTTGACCTGCTGGAAGGAATCCGAACCTACATCAATGGTGGTGAAACCGAAGCGGATTCCGTCGATTTTGACCAGCTGTCTTCGGCCGGCAGCACCTTGATGGAAATGGACGTGGATGCGCACCGCTTTTGTACCGAGTGTGTGATAGAAGGCGATGGCCTTGATCGTATTGCCATCATGAGGCAGTTACAGCAACTCGACTGCAGTTCTCTGGTCGTGGCGGGTGGTCAAACCCGTGTACGGGTTCACATCCACGTAAATAACCCGGGAGAGGCCTACCTGGCATGTGAGCAGTTTGGGGCACTCCAGCAGCAAAAGGCGGATGACATGCTTCGTCAGCACGGTCTGATGAACCAGTCAGGTCACGTTGCAGTGGTGACAGATTCGGGTGCCGACATACCCCATGAAGAGCAGGAACGCCTGGCCATTCACATGGTGTCTGCCCGCTTGAATTTTGGTGCGAGGGAATATATTGACCACGTGTCGTTACAACCAGCCGAGCTGTACCGTATGCTGATTGATTGCGAAGAATGGCCCAAGACGTCACAACCTCCTCCGGGTGATTTCAGCCGTCAGTATGATTTGCTCACCGGTCATGGTTATGACGTCATAACCGTAGGTCTGTCCGAAGCCCTGAGTGGTACTACCCAGGGTGCACGCTCTGCAGCAGCACCGTTTGGTAATCACCGTGTGCGGGTATTTGACACCATGAGCGGGAGTTCGGGGGAGGGTTGTCTCGCCATGATTGCAGCTGAGGCTGCTCAGCAGGGAATGTCGCTGGACGAGATCGAAGCGCTGCTGTTCAAATATCGGCCGATGACCTGTGTGTTCGCGATGCCCCATGACCTGTCCTACGTGGTACGCGGAGGACGTCTGCCTGCATGGGTTAAAACGCTAACCGGGATACTGCACGTCAGCCCGCTGTTGACCACGAAAAAAGGCCAATTCAAACTGGCATCAGTTACACCAGGGTCCGGTGCAAATCCCGCCGCCCTGGGCAGGGTATCGTTAAACAAAATGGACCGCGAAACTTCCTATCGGATATTGATCGCCCACGGTGCCAATATTGAGGGTGCCCGGGCGCTTCGAAGGTATATACTGGGCAGGCACACCAGGGTATATTCCTGCCACATTACCGAGGCAGGACCGGCGCTGGGTGTGCACCTGGGTCCGGGTGGATTGATCGTGGGATTTCTGCCCCAACCCGTGGAATTGAATTGAGCCTATATGGACTTTACTGAACAGACCAGGACTGGACCCAACTTCAAATGACGATATTTATCATCAATATCCTGCTGGCCTACCTGCTGGGCTCTGTTTCAGGCAGTCTGTTTCTGGGTAAGCTGAAAGATGTTGATATCCGCGACATGGGCAGTGGCAATGCCGGCGGTACCAATGCCTTTCGGACCCAGGGGGCACTGTTTGCTTTGGGCGTGATTATCATAGACGTGGGCAAAGGCGTTATTGCGGCATTGTGGGTACCTTATCTGGGCCTGGGGGGTTCAGAAGAATTACTGATCCATATACCGGCAACCGCCGGTGAGGTCATGCTGTGCGGATTTGCCGCTATGCTGGGTCACTGTTTCCCCATCTGGCATGGTTTTCGGGGTGGCAAAGGCGCAGCGACCGCGATTGGGGCAATGATGATCATTGAACCCTGGTTGTTGCTGCCTTTGGCAGTGGTCTGGCTGGTTTCCATGGTCATGAGCGGTTATGTTGGCCTTTCGACCGTGCTGGCCGGTTTCAGCCTCATCCCCTCCGCCTGGTGGCTCGACGGCCGGGAATTGGTGATATTTACCACAGCAACGGCCCTGTTCCTGATGTTCACCCACCGCCGAAACCTGCGGCATATGAGTGAAGGAACCGAAAACCGCTTTGAACGCATGCAGCTTTTCTTTCGTAAACATTGAGCACCGCTGATGTAGTTGAACTGGTCCACTGTCTTTCTACCGACAGATACCGGGTATTGGAGTCGATTGCCGCTGAATTGGACTGTTCGCCGGACAGGGTGGTTGAGCTTGCTGCGGCCATGGCTGATCTCGATATCGAGACAGAGTTTGTCGTTGGCGAGGGTTATCGCCTGACGCACCCTCTGGAACTGCTGGATCAGAATCAAATACTGGCACAAGTGAACGAACCCACACGCGACAAACTTTCCGGTTTAAGGGTAATTGCATCCCTCGACTCAACCAATTTGGCCATTCAGAAATTACCCATTGAAGACCGGCACGCCATGGCCATTGCAGCCGAACACCAGACCGCCGGGCGCGGCAGACGGGGCAGGAATTGGCATTCTCCTTTCGGCAGGAATCTCTACCTGTCGTTAGGCTGGTCGTTTCCCCGGTCAAGCTCATCCATGGGTTGTCTGTCGCTGGTTGTCGCGCTGGCTGCTGCCCGGGCGCTAAGCAAGTCCGGGCTCAGCGACCACCGCATCAAATGGCCCAATGATTTGCTGTTGCACGGACAAAAGCTGGGGGGCTGCCTGGTGGAAAGCCAGCTTGACACCAATGGGTGTTTTCACATCGTTGCGGGTGTGGGGCTCAATGTGCACATGCCCGAAGCCGCATCTGCCAGCAACATAGACCAGCCCTGGACGGACTTGAACAGCCATGTTCCCGGCAGTTCCCGTAACCAACTTCTCACCGGGTTGCTCGACGAACTGGTGGAGCATTTGACCCGTTTCGAAGCAGATGGGTTTGAACCATTCAGGGCACAATGGGAATCGATGGATGGCCTGAAAGGTCAGAGAATAGATGTTGTCACTGGTACCGGAAAGCTTAAAGGAATATCTGCAGGGATTGACGGGCAGGGCGCTCTTTTGTTGAAGGTTGGAGAGAAAATGCACACACTTCATTCCGGTGATGCCAGCCTGAGCCGATCCAGTGGGACTTGAAATTTTGTACTGTTGTTATCAACTCGTCTATGACCGGCATATAATGCCAGCATGTTGAGAATCGTCGTCATCAGCCTGTTCCTGGCCAACCTGCTGTTGCTTGCATTTCAAATGGATCAACCTGTGTCGACGAAGGTTCCCCTCGATCAGCAGACCAGGTCCGAGCACAACCCTGAGGACAACAATCTACCAACCATCCATCTCTTCAGTGAACTGATCCAGGACCAGGACCTGATATCGGGCGGGCGACAGTGTTTTAACCTGGGTCCATTTCTTGATGTCGGTGACAAGGACCAGGTCCGTGCGCGTTTACAAGTCGTTGCAGAAAGTATCGGTGAGCGACAGTCCCATGCGTTGGTGGAGCAGGGATACTGGGTCTTTATGCGTCCCTACAATTCCCTGCTCGAGGCCAACGAAGCCTTGTTATCGTTACAGGCGCTGGGTTTGGAAGACATCCGGGTCCTCTACAGCGGAGAGTTCAAAAACTCCATATCGCTGGGATATTTTCTGCGTCAGGAAAACGCACTGGAACGTCGACGCGGTCTGGAGGAAAGGGGCTATACCCCCATGATACTGGTGCAACGCAAGAACGAAGTGCGCTACTGGCTGGATTATGAACAGTCCCCGGGGTCAGAGATGATCACACTGGACATGCAAAACCGGCCCAACGATTTTATGTTGCGCCCCATGCCCTGCGCAGAATCGGACCCGAACAGATTGACTGCCGGACTTGTGGAAACCCAGGCCAATGAAACCGGTCCGCAACAAGCAGATGTTGCAGAAAATATCGATTCAGCCCCTGCAGGGACAACCGAGGGAGAAGATCCCAACGGCAACACCGGCGCTGCCGAGATAATGAACAATGATACCGGGGCAAGTAGCGCCGATGATACATCCGGTGGAGAGGGTTAATATCCGGTGTTGACTTGCCGGTGTAAAAACATTGCGTTGACGGCCACAAGCACCTAAAATTGCCACCCCCTGATATATCCTGTGCCGGTATAGCTCAGCTGGTAGAGCAACTGATTTGTAATCAGTAGGTCCCGAGTTCAAATCTTGGTGCCGGCACCATTCAATCCCTATTCATGTATTTTCATTCATTGGAGCGGGACCCTTCTTTCCGAAGTTAATCGTTCCTGAGCGATGATTTAAGGGTTACCCGGTTTGTTACCGAGCAGGTATTGTGGGCCGGAACCCAGGCTTGAAGCCTCGTCATCCGCGTTGTAAAGACCGCAGCGTT
>JABAAB010000072.1 GCA_014238945.1 Lysobacterales bacterium | reverse complement strand
TCAGACACTCCGGTTTCACGGTAGCCTCAGGCGCCCGCACCGGAGCGGTGACACTCATTCAGCGTTTTGGCTCTGCCCTCAATCTGAATATGCACCTGCACATGCTGTTCCTGGACGGCGCTTACCGATTCGCCGGCGGCAAGGCCTCCTTTTACCGCGCCCGCCGTTCCACCCGCGATGAACTGGCAAAGCTGCTCGACGCCCTCAGCCGGCGTATTGTAGGTTTGCTGGAACGGCGCGGCCTGCTGATTGCAGAGCCGGAATATCCCGGGCTGGATCTTGAGGCTGGGTCCAGCCTGGACCAGTTGCAGGCAGCTTCGATCAATTACCGGATCGCAATCGGTCCGCATGCAGGGCGCAAAGCGATGACCCTTTACAGCGTGCCACCGGCACCGGATGTGACTGTAAAACCCCTGTATTACGGTTGCTATTTCAGGTTGTCTCACTTGTGGATCGGGGGTCCGTTGTTGGAGATGATAGCCGTTGGGCCTTGCTTTTTGAGTGCCTGTTCTTGCGACACCCCCCGTGTCGTAGCTAATCATAGCCTTCATCTCCAGATAGTCGCACTGACACAGAACGGTGTTCAGTTTAGAATATTTTGAAAACCGAGGGATTTACTCATGTGGCCAATAACGCAGCTAACCGATTTGCTGGGTATTAAGCATCCAATAATCCAGGCGCCAATGGCAGGCTCTACAACAGTGGAATTGGTGGCTGCAGTCAGTAATGCGGGTGGAATCGGGTCAATGGGATATGCAGAAACACTGAGTGAGACAATACGGGAAGATGCAAGAAAAATTCGAAAGTTAACCGACAAACCATTCAACCTGAATTTCTTTGCGCATGATACACCTACTAACAATCCGGACGTAGTCGAATCAGCACGAGAACGGCTCAGGACGTTTTATTCGGAGGCAGGATTGAGTGAAATGCCACACGATGTTAGCAAGCCACTATTTAAATTCACTGAAGAACGGCTTGAACTTGTGCTTGAAATAAAGCCCTCATTAGTCAGTTTTCATTTCGGATTACCGGGGTCCGATGTGATCGAGTCATTAAAGGAAGCGGGATGTCGAATACTTTGTTCTGCAACTACCACGGCCGAAGCCATCGCCCTTGAGCAATCCGGGGTCGATATAGTTGTCGCCCAGGGATGGGAGGCTGGAGGTCACCGGGGGAGCTTTGATGTGAATCATGAAGACCATGGGGTTGGCACCCTGGCGCTTGTCCCACAGATTGTCGATGCGGTTAACATTCCGGTGATTGCAGCCGGTGGAATTGCAGATGGAAGAGGTATAGCTGCCGCTTTTATGTTGGGAGCTTGTGGCGTGCAAATGGGAACCGCATTCCTCTCATGCCCGGAAGCCAACGTCAGTGATGCACACCTGGAGGCGATAAGAAATGCGAGGGACGATGACACCCGATTAACCAAAGCCTTTTCTGGCAGGCCCGCGCGGGCCAGAAAAAATAACTATATCGAATCGATTGCTGCCCACCGTCTTCCTTTACCCGATTTTCCAACCATGTATACGCTAAGTGACCCTTTGATCGAGGCTTCTGATGGCGCACTGGATTTCAGATTTCTTCTTTATGGACAGGCGGCTTCGCTCAACAGGGAATTGCCTGCGGTCGAGCTAGTGCAGACACTGGTAACAGAAGCCCAGACCCTTCTTCAATCGGGCGGTCGCTCCTGGCCGAAGATTGCTGCCCAGGGGGCAGGGACTGTGGTCTGAATCAGGCGTTTTTGGACAGGCGACCCTCGCCAGCGCCGACAAGGGAAAAGTGATTGCAGAGGTTCTGTTGCAGCATACCCTCGCCCAGATCGAGGGCCTCGAAGCGTAAGCCCGGCGGGAACCGATGTAACTTTCAATTCAACAGGTCAACAACCTCAATAATTTCTCTTGTGGCCTGAATCAACTTTACCAGTTTGCCTTCTATCCGAATTGTGAGCAGACCTTTCGAATCAACCGGTATAACTATCTCGCTATGGTCATAAACAGACTCTTCCATGATTTCACCACTCTTTCATCTGATTACTCTATCCTTCGCATAACGCTTCGCATCAGCGGTCTAACAAGGGGAGCGAAGCGAGCTTAGGGCGATCCGACTGCAGGCGTTTGTTATGAGCCTTTGTACGCTTTGTTTGAACTGCCATAGTTAGTCCTGATTGAGATCAAGCTCTTTTTGTTTCTTCTTAGTTAAGCCTAAAGAAACAATACGGTGAGATTCTTTTAGGTAGTACATAAGTTCATCATCTTCCGTACCAGGTATATCATATTGTTGTATCCACTTCATTCCACGAGAGGTGAGGTAAGGTGCTGGCCGATAACCCGGCTGGTCGCTCAAGAAATGAAAACTTAGCTCGGACGTTTTAAATGTAAACGCTGGTTTACTGGCTTTCTCCCAACCTCCAATTGCAAATACCTTTGCCCCCACCTTCCATACATGAGAACCCCGTTTTCACGGTGTATTTGCGCCCAACTTTAAACATCGGGCGCACATCGTTGCCCGACAGCTGCGGGGTCGGGTGGACAGCGACAAGCCCAGGGCCGATATCGGCTGCGCTACGGGAATGGAGTCATTTGAGGCCAAAGGGGACGGTTTGAGGCGCACCGATGACCAGTACACCGGTGGCCCGGGGACGGCAAAGGTCAAATATGCACGGGGTTGCACGGGGTCAACGGTCACTGATA
>JABAAB010000052.1 GCA_014238945.1 Lysobacterales bacterium | reverse complement strand
GGGCCGAAAAAGGGGCCGGATACAATTAAATTAACGACTAATCCGCCGCCATATTGAGAGGAAAGTTGTATCCGGCCCCTCTATTGCTGCTTAGCCCCCTGCATTCCACGGCAGACCCATATCAAAAAAGTGCCGCCCACGGGCCATGTCCCGGTTGATCATCACCGCCTTGTAGCGGTCCACCATTTCAGGGTGCTCAAAAAACGCCTTCCCCTCACGGCTTCCGCGTCCGACCATCTCATAACAGACATCCAGTGGTTGCATGATATTAGGTGTCCAGGCCACCCGTACCAGGCATTCTGAGGCCCCCGAGCGCACGGCACGAACAGCTGCTTCACGCGCGGCATACGCGCCAATGCGGTCGATGTGGGACAGGTGTTTTCCGGACAACGCACCACCGCCGATGGGGACCCTGGGACCATAAAAATCCATCGCCAGCTTGCGCCCGGTCTGGCCGTTGTCTCCGTCGCTGCCGCCGTTGATCAGTGGGCCGTTGGGGTTGATGAAGAGTTCGATATCCTCCCAAGACGTGGTCCACTTGCGGCCATTGCCGCGTACGGTGTTATAGGCCTCGGCCAGGGTCTGTTCAACACTTGAACAAAGATCGGCGAAGGCCGTTGATTCCTTCTGTTGCAGGGTGACCAGTACGTGTTCCACTTCCCAGTTGGCACTCTGCTCCCTCAGTCGCACCATCAGCTTGCCATCCGGGCCCTCGCCTGCCAGGCAGCCCGAGAGACAGGAATCGGTCAGCGCCTCCCGAAAAACATGGGACAGGTAGTGTTCCGGGGGCAGGTAGTGCGTGCTTTCATCGTAACCGGCCCATCCCACCACGATGCACTGGTCGTTGACTTTGTCACTCCAGGTACGCGGGTCATCCACCAGCCGACAGGCGATTTATTCTGGTTGCAGCAAGCAGAATTATAAGCGCCTGGCGGGTACATTTGGGGTCAGAGCATAAATTATTGAATGACAAAAGGGGCCGACTAAAAAGGGTCGGGTCCAATAAAACTGTAATTTGGATCCGACCACTTTCTTTTGTTGACTCCGCTCGCGTTTTTTACTTAGTGAATGACAGCCCCCGTATCACCATCAATCAGGATGGCCTCATCAACATCATCCGGTGCCGGCAGGCTTTCCAGGCTCTGCTTCCGGTAACACTCCTTCCACAGGTAGCCGTTGGCCTTGTCCAGGGCCAGTTGGATCAGGTTTTCGACCAGTAGCTCGGACAACACCCGAACACCCAGGGCGGACAACGGGATACCCGCTGCGGCCAGGTCGTCATAGCTGATCTGCCTGGTTTGGCGTACTGACTCATCGGGCAGAACGTACCAGGTCACCCCGCCATCGTCGGACTGATCAAACCGGACCAGCAACTCGTGTGAACAAACGATATTTTCATTACTCATGTGATTTCTCCTCTTTAGTGCTTTTGGCGAAATGCCCCGGCGCACAATCTGGATATCAAATACCGGTAGAACCATTTGGGTTTGGTAAATTCAGGGTTATTTCTAGGACCAGCCATACAGCCATTTGGGGGAATGACGAACCGTTTCCTCCCCTGGCTCAACGTATAAGCGACAGCCCTCATTGTGGCACCGGTTACGCCGCAACTTCAGATGAGCCGTGTGATCCACAATCCCTTTCCAGTCCAGGAAATCGGCCTGGTAAGGAATGTCGTAGGGTGTGACACATTCCGCGCAGTAATGACCACCACAGTGGTAGCAATACCATGGCCTGATTCCTTCTTCTATAAGCCGTACGGCCTTTCTCAGGATGGCAGCATTCCACATAGGTTCAGGTCCCCAGATACTCAGCCAGGCCTCGGGGTCGTCGAGCACTTTGTAGGCATCGAAATAGTCATGCTGGCGGTCAAAGTCCCTGATCACCCTGTTGTTCAGGGCCACCCCGCAGGACCACTGGGCAACCAGTGGCAACTCATCATCCGGTTCGATGTAACGGCCGCAGGTCAGGCAGACCAGGTCATATTCGAGCATTTCGTTCAGCTTTTTGTCAAACAGGACCCTTTTACGCGCAGGAACGCCCTGCATTGTCTCCCAGTTCATATCGCCGACCAACGGCCACCACCAATGCGGGCCGGAACGTACCTGGGGCATATCAAATTCGGACATTGGTTCGTGATCGGGAAGATCGGGCTGTGCAGGACTTCACCATCGTCGCTGACGTGGTCACTACCCATCGGGAAGGGCAACGGTTCCAGGCAAACATTACAGGCCCGGCCCCCACAGATTTGACAAAACCAGGGACGTTTGCCATGTATGGCCAAGTGCGCAGCCCTAGTCAGCACCTTGCTGTTCCACAGGTCACTGTCACCCCAAAGCAGCAGGTAGCGCCCAGGATCGCCCGGCAGCAACAGGGAACCAAAATAGGTGATTTCCTCATGGGTCCGCCTGGTGCATTCATCGCTGATGGTCACCCCCCGCTGAGCCTGCGCGACGATTCTGCGTCCGCCGATCGCCAGGATGTGTTTATGGCAAATCAAACAGCTTGACCCGGGTTTCAGGGTTTTGCCCCATTGCAACAGTCCTTCCTTCACCATCAGTGACCTCCTGCCATTGCAAGGACAATGGTGATGACCGGCGACCGGTATGGAACTTCTTTAAACGATCCGTAATGAATCATGGGATATGTTCCTCTTTAGTGCTTTGGCCTTATGCCCCGGTGCACAATCTGGATATCAAATACCGTGCCGGTTTCGTCATTCAGACGGGGCCGGTCACCCCTGTTAACTGGTCAATAGATCTAAAACGGCAGGCCATAAAAAACCCGCTCAGCGAGTGCCAAAGCGGGCTTTTGAATTCCCACGCTTTAGCTGTATTTTTTGAGCGCCCGCAAGCTGAATATCAAATCGGCGCATTCCACATATTATAACACTGAGTGCCCACTTGTAACAACCGCTATGTTACTGATATTATTCAAATGTG
>JABAAB010000028.1 GCA_014238945.1 Lysobacterales bacterium | reverse complement strand
TCTTCTGCAACATAATCATCTAAACGTTCTGGAAATAAGGTGGCTTGAAAGCGATCCTCGCCTTTGATAAATCCACTCATCCTGTGAGTCAGCGGGTGAGTGTGATTATATCGCGAGTGGAGTTTTCACACACCCTCGGCCGAAAGCAGCCATACGAGATCACTGGTTATGAAGTTCCGCTTTGAGCCACAAAGCAGCTGCTAATCTGGTATCAATTGTACTGATGTGAACAACCGCTAACGGCGAGCAGCAGCCGTTCACATTCTACTCTTGGCACAGATTATCGTTGACCACGTTGTGCTTCCCATTGGTCTATTGAGTGCAGCGGTCCTATAGGACAATAGTGCTCTTTGGTTGGAACCCCGGTTATTCGCGTATACAACTCATGGAATGCACGCATTTCACAACCTGCGCTACCAATGATGCCTGATAAGACAAAGGCAAGCCCCAAATGTGAAAACACATAGAGTTCCCAACCCCAAATTACTTGGGCAAGCAGGTTCGTTTCAAAAATGCCTTGGCTTAAATATCCAAAACTGGCAATCAGCAAAAACACACTGGCACTTATAACGACCGGCCTCTTTTTCCACGATTTTGTGAAACCAATATTGACCACGTAACTAACCAGAAAAAGCCCAATTGGTAAGCCATTCCACAACACCGATCTTATGTGGTCATCGTTACTCAATAGGTCGCCGGTTACCTGAAGTAGGCCGGTGACTTGCCAAATACAAAGCATGCCAAATGAAAGACGAACGATTCGTCCAACCGGCCCTGGTCGTGGTAAAGAACCGGGTGTGCTAAGTTTCAGGTCTGTAGTTGCCATGACTGCTTCTCTGAATGGTTTAAGAACAACAGGAGCTGCCTTGCTGGATTGGTGGGCATTTCACATCGCCGTATGAACAATACACACAGCAGTCTCCCTTCCTGGGGCTCAACAACGCACCACAGCTGGGGCAATCATAAAAATATTGACAGGCAGCGGTCGGCATCAGGTTTTTTGACTGAGTGTCACACTCTGGGCAAGTAAGCGTCGAATACGGTTCATATTCTTGAATGGCATTGTTCAATGATCTTTGTCCTCAACAGGTGTAGCGGGGAATCCGACATTTGTAGATGAGGCAGCGATTTTCTCCGTATCGGTGAGCCTCGAGTCATAGATCACAGTTGCTGTTTTAGAATCTAAATCCACGCTAACCTCTTTAACTCCATCCACACGTTCCATTGCTTTACGAACCGTAATTGGACACGTTGCGCAGGTCATTTTTTCAACGTGGAACGTGGATTGAAGTTCTTTCCCATTTTCGGCATTGGAATCAACAACAGTGAAACTTGTAGCAACAAGAAACAGCAGCAGGACAATTATTCGGTTCATATTGAAATCCTTTAATAAAAAAATGGTGCCCAAAAGTCGATTGTCAACGTAAGAGCAACCAATACCGTGGCTAACCACAAAACGATCTTAACCATGATATTTGGAAGGGGGAGGGAACAAGCTGAATCATCCGTACGTTCTCGTTTTTGCTTGAAAAAGACCTGCCAGAACCCGAAGCTAAGAAATCCGAGCGTGAGCACTAAAAATACAGGTTGATACGCTTCGAGTGCTCTGAGGTTGCCGATCCACGCACCACTTACACCCAGTAACACCAACAACAACGGAACGATGCAACACGATGATGCCAATAGGGCTGCTACCAGGCCTCCCGCAGCGGCGACACGGCCATTTGATGATTCCCTTGTTGATTTCGCGAACCTCAATTTACGAACTTCCTTTAGCATTGTTGCAATAAAGCATTACTATAAACTCTGTAGTAACTACAGAGTCAAGCATATGTCACACCAGTCCAGCAGCATTTTTCGCGGTGAGCTTTCTAAAAAGACCGATGTCAATGGAGAAACCATTCGATATTACGAGAAGATCGGCCTCCTGCCTGAACCAGCACGAACCACCAGTGGATACCGGGTTTACGGTGATTTGCACTTGAAACGGTTGTCGTTCATAAAGCGATGCCGTGAACTGGGCTTTGCGATAAAGGAAATTACGGAGTTGTTGGCTTTGGTTGATGACCGCAAGTACACCTGCGCGGAAATCCGTGACCTCACAGTGACTCATCTCAAAGAGGTTGAAGAAAAAATAAGTGATCTAAGGAAGATGCAGAAAACGCTGAGACACATGGTATCTGAATGTGAAGGAGGTCAGTTGCCAGAATGTCCGATCGTTGATTCTTTGTTCGATTCCTGAAGTTCCGCAATTGGCCGATCGCAGAAGTTCACGAATCCTGAGATGACGCTTTCTGACTGGCTACTTTGCATCAAACAGCGGGCTGATGCAATGTGCAGAATCATCTGGCAGCTTTCGGTCGGAAGCTGCCACTAATTCATCAGTTCTGAACACTGATTTAGTTCTTATTCTGACTCCAGACTTCCGCTGCCCCAATATCAGCAACTCATTTGAACACTATTCCAAAGTTATGAGTCGAGCGCTTCTGATATTAGTTTTTTTACCTGGCGATCGGCTTTGTTTAGTGAAAGTGCCAGTTCTTCGCTGAGTAGCAGACTGATCTTATTCAGGTGAGCGGTGTCTTGGGGTCTCAACTCATCCTTGCAGTCCATTTCATGCAATTCCCTGAAGACTTTTGCATATTCAAAGGGGTCGCCACTATCGATTGCCTTTTGATGAGCGTCTGACCTGGCTTTCCATGCAGAACTGGGCTTACCGTCCCAGGCCTTGATCAAGGCCAGGACTTCCTTTGCCTGTTTATGAGGCATCAATTTGCGAACCTGACCTGGCAACTCTTCTTCAAGAATGATAAACGTCAAATCGTCACGTTCAAAATACAGCTGGGCGTAACTGGCTTCACCAGCCCCAGAAAACTTGCGATTCTTAATGGATCTGACGGTTCCCACACCGTGTTGGCGGTGATGTACGTACTCTCCTGTCTGAATACTGATTGTGATTTCCTCTTATGTTATTAATCCTTTATAAACATTAACTTAGGGCAGAGGATAAAGATTTCAAGTCTTGAGTGAAAATATCCTTGAGGATTTGATGCGACGCCAGACCATGATTCTTTGCCAGATTGTGATGAAAACCACCGGAAAATTCAAAGTAAAGAATAGCAGCGATCAGAGCCATTTTGCAAAAATAAGGTTTGGTGATTTAGAGGCTGATTATGACCGATAGCAGAAATTTACGACTCTTGAAATGACGCTTTCTGAGTGGCTGCTTTTCGTAAAATAGCGGACTGTTGCAATGTGCAAAATCCTCAGGTGGCTTTTGGCCAAACCCAGCCGCTTGTATCATTTATTGGGAAGGGGAAGTATGGTCTGAATGCGCTTTACCCTCTCCAAAAGACTGGACCAGTCGTTGACTAAATCTTCAGATGTTTCCCACTGAATGACAATAATGTTTTCGAACTGCTTGGTCTTCATCGCCTCAAGTACCAGGTCAGGATCAATATATGGCTGTAGTACCACGAAATTCCTCGTCACACCTGTCTTAAAGTTACTTGCGGCATAGTCGAGGTATTCCATTGCGAATGGTTTCCAAAGGGTGACGTATTGCAACTCCTGCGTATTCTGGATCACTTTGGTTAGTTCGTAGGCCGCATAAAATTCAGCCAGCTCTCTCTTAAGGTCCGAGCTGCGTAAATCTGCCAACGTACCTTCGCCAATGAGATTTTTATATGCAAGGTCTACTGCCTGAAATGTAGGTAGTAAAGAAGTTTGCGAAATCAACTGGTTGAGTTCAGCAACTGACAGGTCGGGAGTATCCTTGCGAATCTCGGCGCGAAGAGTGATGGCCGCTGCCATCTCCTGCTTGCCTTCGCTGATTGCCGAAGCAAGTCGTGTTTCATTCTCTCTGAAATCCTCTGTCAAAGACACCAGGTGTGCCTGCAGATCAGACTAGTTCCGTTGCGACTCGTACCAACGATCGAGTTGAAACGCGAGGAATAATCCAACCACTACGACGATCAACTCCAGCATTATCGTGAACCAGTTGTCGTGGCGGATGAGCCCCGCCAGGCGTCGTAATATCATTCACTGGTTCCTGCTAGTGAGAAACAGCCAGTCAACTGTTCATTTTTTGTTATCACTTTTATCTACAAACTGTGAATTCCCGCTTCTTTCCAGATAGCGGACACTCATCAGATATGAATTTCAGCCTGGCTACATGGCACTATTTGTAACAGGTCCCAGTTTATTCGGTCTTTCAGATCCGTTACTCTATGCTGATATTTGAGAGTTGAATTCCCAAATCGCAGTTCCCGGTTTGAACCATTACCAGTCCATCCGGGCGAACCTCAAAAGCCAATCCTTTGTATGTCTCCCCATTGTCCAAATTCGCGACAACGGGAATTGGCTTTTTCAATGAATGTGGGCCACCCTTAGCTTTCGCGGCCTCTAATTCAGCTTTTAGTTTTTCAATACTTGTTTTGGGCATATCCACCTACCTCTTTGTTCTCTTCCCATAAGCCTACCGCACTTGCAGCTGTTCTGCTTTGTCAAAATAAAAGAGAATGAAATAAGGAAGGCTATATTGACCGAAAGCAAACCGGCTAGTCTCACACATTAGCGCAACAGGGCCAAAAAATCCGTCGGTGCGGGAGCTTCAAAAATTAGTGGCTTATTAGTCCCCGGTCTGGTGATACTCAGCCGTAAGGCGTGCAGGCCCATTCGCATGCCAGGGGTGCCGTATCGTTGGTCACCTAAGACCGGGTGACCCAGCCAGGCCAGGTGGGCTCGTATTTGATGCTGGCGGCCGGTTTCGAGGTTTACCCGCAACAGAGTGCGCTGACCAACACTACGAACCTTGCTGAAATGCGTCACCGCACGTTTGGCATCTGGATGTGGCCCGACATGCATCTGGTAGATGACCGGGTCGAGGCGCAGCGGTTGATCGATGCTACCGCTCGCAGATTGAGGGCAACCCTCAACGATAGCAAGGTAGGTTTTTTCCACATCTTTCCATCCCTTCATCACCGCCTCTCGCATCTCCCGGGAGGTTGCGAACAGCAAGACCCCGGACGTATCGCGATCAATTCGGTGCACGGGCCACAGTTTTATCGACTGGTTACGACGCGACATCTGGTCACGCAGCATGCCCAACGCATGGGGTTCCTTGTCTTTGCGGGAACTTACCGACAACAAACCCGCAGGTTTATTGATGGCGATCAGGTCCTGATCCTTAAAAAGGATGCTGAGCTGTGGTCGCAGTTTGGTTGCACCCCGGGCGGAGGCTTCAATGACTACCTGGTCGCCCACCAGCAACTCGTGGTCATGTCGGGTAACCTGCGCCCCGTTTACCATCACGCAACCGTTTTTAAGGCGCTGTTTGATCGTGCTACGCGACCAGCCTTGAAGCTGTGCTACAAGGAAGGGAATCAGGGTAGTGCTTGCCTTGACCTTTAGCCTATCTGACATTGGCTGGTGCCTGATAAGGGTTGCCTGAGCGCGCAGAACTATTGAAATTCTGCGCTACCAGCCATGCAAGGACAATGTAGACATTGCATGCCTTGAATACATTATGACATTTCAGTTTTTTGAAATATGACAAAGGCTGGCTTCTGTGTCTTCGCTAATGCGGTGAAGCATAGATGCTTATTTTAATAAATGCCAAATGAATCATTGAACAACCTGGAATGGCAGTTACCTGATGGGCTGTTATCGGTCGAAAATGGAAATTCAGACGGCCAGAATTAAACCACTAAATTGTACCCACAAGCGTCCCAGCAGCTGTAATTCCGGAAGTATTCATTGTCGATTCTTGATCAACGATGGTCAGTATATCCACTCTGGGTCGAAAATATGGGGTCGGATTCGCAAAAAATCAGATTGGATTCATCGTGCATTTCGCGGGTTGCATGAAAATTGAATTGGCCCCTTTTCATGGGCAGCTCAGCAAAATTTTGTCACGCAGTGGCTGAACAGGTACTCTTGTCATTATCACTGGACCTAAAGAAGCCAATCCTTGTCAGTATTAAACGAACTCAATCGACGCAACGTCTACCGTGTGGCAATGGCCTACGTGGTGGTGGGCTGGTTGGCTCTACAGGTCTCCGATGTGCTGGTCGAGGCTCTGGAGTTGCCACTGGTGTGGAGCAAGGCACTGATCGCACTTCTGACCATAGGATTCATACCCATGCTTGCATTTTCCTGGGTCTACGAGATGACACCGGAAGGTCTCAGGAAAGAATCCGAGATCCAGCGTGATGAGTCCATAACCCACCATACCGCCCGAAAACTGGACCTGGTGGTCATCATGTTGCTGGTGGTCGCCCTTGTGATGTTCGGTGTGGACCGCTTCACTGGTACGGAAGATGTTGTTCCTATTGCCGAATCCGGGCCGGACATTCAATCGGCAGAAGTCACGCAATACGAGGTGAAAACCGTTCCGATAGTTGCGGTCCTGCCGTTGAAGACGATGTCCACAGGTGAGGAAGGCACCTTTTTGGCAGCGGGTCTTCACGATGACCTGTTGACCAAGTTGGCTAAACTCAGGGCCTTCAAGGTGATCTCGCGCACCTCTGTGATGGAGTACGTGGACACCACCAGGAACATACGCCAGATAGGTGGGGAACTGGGTGCGGGTTTTATCGTGGAGGGGGGGTTGCAGGCCATTGGCGGGCGGGTCAGCATCAACGCCCAGTTGATCGATGCCGCAACCGACGAACACCTGTGGGCGGAGACCTTCAACCGCGAGTTGACCACAGCCAACCTGTTTGACGTGCAAAACGAAATCGCCACCGCGATTTCCAATGCCATGCACGCCACCCTGAGTCCCCGGGAAGTACGGCTGCTGGCCGAGGTACCGACAGAAGACCTGGACGCCTACCGTGCCTATCTCCGTGGCCTGGAGCATGCCGAAAACCTGACCCAGCCCTCCCTGAGAGCTGCCGTGGACGCTTTTTCCGAAGCGGTGACGTTGGACCCGGAATTTGCTGGGGCCTGGGCCAGACTCGGCCGGGCCTATCTGCGTCGTTACTGGGAAGAAGGTGGTGAGATCGATGCAGACCCCGACAAATCCCTGATCGAATCTGCCCGCAAGGCGTTGGACCGGGCGAAATATCTGGCGCCGGACAATGTGGAGGTTCTGCTTTCTGAAGCCTACTATTATTACTACGGTTACAGAGATTATTCAGCAGCACTGGTCGAGTTGGAAAAGGCCGAGGCCATTGCCCCATACGACCACATGGTCATCGCCTCCCGCGGCTTCCTGTTGCGGCGCCTGGGCCGCATGGACGAGGCGGCCGACGCGCTGCTCAAATCACGTGAGTACAACCCGGCTCACCTGGGACACATCCGTGAGGGGACCAACACCCTGTTCGATGCCGGGCGTTGCGACGAGGCCAGACAACTGGCAGCCGAAGGTCTGGAGCGTTATCCGGATGAAGGCGGGATTCTGATGGCGGTCAGTTTCACCTACCTGGTTTGCCAGGGTGACATTGATGCAGCCCACAGTCTGATCAAGTCCGTAGTCGTCACCACCACATTTGAGTTTCAGACCAAACTGGATATGCTGATTTACACAGGCGATGCAGAGGGCGCCATCGATCACGCCTTGTCCGAACAACTGCAATTTGCCGATGACACCCTGATGCAACTGTCAATTGCCAACAGTCTGACGGCACTATATGAGCTTACCGGTAATGAGGAACAGGCCGAAGAATCCCGGTATCGGGCCAGCGATCTTGCAGCAGAACTTGACAGGAAAGGTGCCTTCGCTCTTCGGCAACTGGCCTTTGAGGCCGCTATGCGGGGTGATAAAGAGCTCACAGTGAAGCTGAGCAAACGCAGTCTGGAAGCCTTTCCCACAGATGCTCTTGTCAAGCCGGTATTCCAGTATCGGAATCTGATGGTGCTGGTGCTGGCCGGTGCAGAACAAGCAGCCTGGCAGGCGTTCCAGGACTGGCTGCCGGTGGCACTGTACAGTGAGCTCCAGTTGTTACGCTACAACCCTTTTCTCGAACCGCTACGGGCTGATCCCAGGTTTGAAGCCGTCCACACGGCCGCCCTGCAACGATTTGCAAGGTAAGCCGGGAGAACCCTGAAGCTGGGTAAGAAGTTTTCGGGTCGGTGGAACGGACATTGAACACTCAAACCTGTGAATTAAAATGGTCCTCGCCGCGTACGCAATATTCTGCCCGGACAGCCTCTAGTTCTTGATCATGGCTTCCACTTTGTCAAAACCATCGGTTGATTCCACCCAGCCATTGGTATTCAGGCGGGCGAGGGCCATATCCGAGACCTGACCTTCAACCCACAACAGGTTTTCGTCGATGGCTCCGCTGGCATCGATCAATTTGCGTAGTTTCTGCGTGGCTGTTGCAATCTCCTCGGTCCACAACAGGTGATCAAGTGGCGCAACGATCAAGCCGTCCCCGCTTTGGGTGATCGCCACAGGCACCAGTCCGTTGGGAACCGAAATGAGCTTTGCAACTGGCTCGACATTTTCATGGTACAACTGCACAAACAGGATTGATCTGACCAAAAACTCACCTTCAATCTCGGTTTCGGCTGAGTTCGCTATTCCCAGCAATACATCTCTGCCTTTCACCTTGTCCATGGCTCCCAGTGCCGCGACCAGGATGGTTTGCTCTGTCGGGGAAAATACCGGGTTTGAAAAAAACGTTTTGATCAATTCTTCGGAATAGCCCATTGCCTCAAGCTTTTCCTCGTTCTGGATCAACAGGTCCACCGGACTCAGATTCCATACCAGTTCGCTGACATCAGCGGCGGTACCCACTACGGACGGAATCGGCATCAGGATCTTGCTTATTTTGCTTACGGACCCCGAAACCTGAGCTACCCGGTTCAGGTCCTCTTGCAGAACAGCGTTATTTGAATAAGGATCAACCTTCAATTCCCTGGCGAGCTTTCGATGTGCCTTGCCAATACCCATGAAAGAGGATGCCAGTTGGGTAGTCAGGCCCTCATCATCCGCCTCATCATCACCGGCGGTTTCATCCTCTTCATCATCATCACTGACGGCGTCACCGGCAGCATCTGCGACTTCGCTGCCCACATTCTTGGCCGTCCTGGTGGTTCTCTTGAAGAAACGCGATGCACCGGCGGACATTCCCTTGACCGAATCCACCGGGTTCATGGCGAGGTTGACCGCGGATTTCCCAGTATCGGTGACTACTCCGATGGCGGCGTCGGTACTGGCACTGGTGGATGTTGTGTTGCGAAGTTCTGCGATGGCGTCAATCTCATGCAGCAGTTTCTTCAATGCCCGGTTTCCCACCGCAGTGAACTGACCGAATTCGGAATCCACGGTGTAGTGGTTCATGTAGCCGTTGACTTCCACTGTTTCTGCAATTGTGTAGTGCTCACCCTTGAGCATAGCCGCATCCAGAATACTGGTGGTTGGAACCGTCATGGTTGATGGCTCAAATTCGTTTGCATGGACAGAGCTGATTGCGAAAAAAGTGCTAATTACTGCGATCAATATACGAGTCATTGTGTTGTCTTCCATATGGCCATCAAGGGAGTTCGCCCAATATGTGTGTGGTTGTCTGTATCATACTAAATATTTGGTGGTCACCACTTTCCATAATCTGCTGTTAACCATCTTTCCGGTCTGATACACACCAGTATACTGTCTTTATGATCCTCGGAATCTACATACTGGTCGCCGCCTTCGCGGCCCAGGTAACGCCGTGCCAATGGTCGAATTTCACTTTCCAGATTCGCCTTTTTGATCACCGTGACCGGGCCTTCGATACTTGCATATTGGTAAGGGTCCCGTTCTGTTTGTGCGCAGAGACTAACGCGCAAATCCTTGTGGAGCAGACGGCCCTTGCGGGAATCCCGCCCGACGACACACCACAGGTCGCTGCCCGGTTCGTAGCCATACCAGATTGGCGCAGTCAGCGGTCCACGACCAGGCTCCGGAATACTGAGTATGCCCACGTGTACCCCGGTCAGGAATTCTTCCCTTTCCGCCCCGGTCATTCTAAAAGACATTGGTTCCATATCCTCCATGGCATTTTTCGGTGAGCAATCCTTGCAGAATATCGATCACTTCATTGATAGTCTGAACCACTCTTTCCGTAAAGATAATAGCGTGATAAAGGACTCGAAACATTTCCCAGTGCGAACCTGTAGGTCAAATTGGCCCAATATCAGGAACAAGCAGTTGGCCTTTCCCCTGACCGATTTGTTATTCTGGCAGCAATATCAGGGAGGGATGGGGTTCAGACCGCATTAACACGCACCATGATCAAACAACTGGCATTTGTGTTGCTGTCGACCGGGTTGCTTGTGCAATCCGTACATGCGCAATTGGCAGATTCCGACAGCAGGATCATCGAAGTAAGCCGTGTTGACAAGGCACCGGTACTCGATGGAGTGCTTGATGACGATGCGTGGGCGGGGGCGGTAAGCATCGAGGACCTGCACGAGGTCAAACCAAATGAATACGGACCACCTTCTGAAAAATCTATTATTTATATTGTCTACACAGACGAAGCACTGTATGTGGCCGCAATATTTCGTGACAGCGAAGCAGATAAGATCAGTGCCCAAATTCTGCGCCAGGGTGACTTTTCATTCGGTGAGGACAGTATTACCGTGATGCTGGATCCGTTCAATAAAGGCCGTTCCGGCTACGCATTTGACCTGACACCCAACGCGGTTCGCACCCAGGCGCTGTACACCAATGTAATCGAGGAGAACTGGAACTGGAACGGCATATGGCACGGTGAGACAGTCATTGATGATCAGGGCTGGACGGCCGAAATTGAAATACCTTTCAAGACCCTGTCATTCGACCCGCAAAGTGAGACCTGGGGTCTGAATATTGCGCGTTATATTGGGCGCAAGGCGGAGCATCTGGGCTGGGTATCTGCCAACCGGACCCAGAATCCGGCTGTGTCCGGGAAAATGAAGGGTATAAAGGGCGCCCAACAGGGGTTTGGACTGGATGTTATTCCTGGCATACGCATCAAGCAGTCCAAAAATTTTGAAGACCACACCAGCGATACAGAAATCGTGCCCGCCATCGATGTGTTTTACAAACTGACACCGGCTTTGACCGCCGCGGTGACCATCAATACAGATTTTTCGGGAACCGGTGCTGATCCGCGCCAGATCAACCTGACCCGATTTGGTCTGTTTTTTCCGGAGCGCCGTGGTTTTTTCCTGCAGGACAGCGATATCTTCGAATTCGGCAAGATCGGTGGCCGTGACTACCGCGCCAAGACGACCTTGTCCCGGGTTGAGCAGGAAAGTGGCCGACCGTTTTTCTCGAGACGTCTCGGGTTGGGGGCGGAAGGTGAAACCATAGATATTAATTTCGGTGCCAAGATGACGGGGCGAGCAGGGCGCTGGGACATCGGCATGCTGGCCATACAACAGGATGAATTCGACGACCTGGACAAGAGCGAATTGTTTGTCGCGCGTTTTGCAGCCAATGTATTGGCCGAGTCAAGTGTTGGCATGATACTGACACATGGTGATCCGAATTCGGCGCTGGACAACACCGTGGCGGGTGTTGATTTCAGATATCTGAATACACAGTTGTCAGATGGGGGCACGCTGGAAGGCTCAATGTGGTATCAACAAAGTGAAACCGAGGGTGTCAAGGGTGACGCGGCGGCCTACGGGTTTACCTTGAAAAAGCCGAGTGCTGAGGGATTGCGATATGCGCTCGGTTTAAAGGAAATCCAGGAAAATTTCTTCCCCGCCCTCGGATTTGTCAATCGTACCGGGATTCGTGATCTGACCACCGAGGCAGGTTATACCTGGTACCCGGAATCCGAATTGTTCAGAACCATTTACACGGGCATGGATTACGAGCGCATTGAGACCATTGGTGGAGATCTCCAGTCACAGGTTATTACACTGCGGCCGCTGGAAATCAGCAATCCATCCCGTGACCAGGCAGTGTTTCATTATTCACTGGTCGATGAGGTGCTGACCGAGCCATTTGAAATATCAGATGGCATCGTCATTCCCATCGGTGATTACTCGTTTGAACAGTATTGCATCAACGCTGCCAGCGCCGAGTTTCGAAAAGTGTCCGCAGAAGCCTATTACTGTGGCGGTGATTTTTACCATGGCAGCCAGGATGCTGCCGGTGCAGCTTTGTTGTGGCGTCCGAGTGCACATTTCAAGTTTTCGGTCAGTTATGACTACTACGATATCGCTCTGCCCGAGGGTGCATTTACCACCCGGTTGATTGGAGCACGCGCTGATATCGCATTCAACAGTGCATGGTACTGGGAAAACTTTGTGCAATACGACAATGTATCCGACAGCCTCGGATTCAACAGCATCCTGGGATGGATTCCACGGGCCGGGCGGGAGCTCATCCTGGTTGTTAACCGGGAATACATGGATTATCTCGAAGACAGGCACTTTACCGCTGTATCTGGTGACATCACATTCAAAACCAGTTACACATTTCGTTTTTGATATTCGTTTTCAGACCAGTCTCGGCAAACCCATAACCGGGATTTGTCCAACATTGGCTGGATCAACCGGTAACCGTCTGGCCCAGGCGTGCTTTTAGTTGCTTTGCAGCCATTGCGTAGCCACCGACACCTCCGTCCACGAAGTGGATGTGCTCGCCCGGTTCGGTACCGTCAACGAAACAGGTCACCAGTGATTCCCTGGCTGCATGCAGCCCGTAACAGATTTCTCCTCTTTGATAGAGGTTCTCAAAAAAGACTTCCAGTTGTTC
Organism: Lysobacterales bacterium; assembly: GCA_014238945.1. GTDB lineage: Bacteria > Pseudomonadota > Gammaproteobacteria > Xanthomonadales > SZUA-36 > SZUA-36. The sequence continues at coordinate 43,947 of JABAAB010000028.1, read as the reverse complement.
TACCTGTGCGGGCGTACAGTCAATGATCATGCGCAGGGTATCATCGAATTTTCGGTAGTCAGAGTGGGTCGGAATAGACTCTGCATACGTCTTGGGATCATAGAAACCCGGGTTGATTCCCCATTTCAGGGAAATCACCGCCACGGCGATGCCCACCAGTTTCCTGAAGAAAGCCCTGTTGAATACGGAGGGGTACTGGCGTGCCTCATCACGCACACAAGTCCACCAGCTTTTGTAACTCATGACATTGCGCTTAACCGGATTGGCGGCGTCCAGGCCATGTTCGACGATGCTTTCCATCCCCTTGAGTACCTGTTGGTAGGTCGCCGGGTGGTCTGCACCCTGTGCGCGGACCAGCACGGCAAGCGCAACCCCCAGGCTGGCGGGTACTGCATTCCAGCGGCAGGACAAATTGTCCAGATCAGGCTGACCGAGAGGCAGGGAGTCTACCCCGTATTTTTCTTCATTGCCTTTGAAGCGGTTTTCAGCCACGTTCAGGCCACCACCGCGAAAGAAGGCTACACATTTTCCATCCGCCAACTGAAAACGTGCTGCCTCAATCCTGGCCCCTGAGTCACAGGCTTCTTCGACCCCCACAGAACCCACACGCAAGTCAAGTCCAAATCGTTCAGTGGCCAGGCTTTTGAGCACCGACAACTCCTTCAACACGGCCTCGATATTGCCGGGTGGTACCAACAGGGTAGCCCCATCTCCACCGAACACGTATGCACAGTCAGCACCATCCATTGCCAGGGATGCACACACGATCGAGGCCGCGCCCATTCGGTTGACCTCCTTGTATTGCCCGGCCTCAATGGCCCTTGTGGAATCCCTGACGTCGGTCAAAACCACCCACCAATCCAGGGGCACCGGTCGATAGTGATGATCTTCGGTCAGACCGTTGAATTCAGAAAAGTGGGGGATCGAATGGTAAAAGTCATCTTCAGGCATTGACATATTTGCTAGCTTCCTGATCAAGAAATCCGTATGGCTAGCTGTTTAACAGGTAAAGCCCAGGCCAAGCCAGTCCAGAAATTTAAGCCACAAACCACGTCTTCCCCCATTGCGGTCGGCTTTGATCAATGCCTGTTGGGTCAGTTTCACACCTAGCCAGCGCAACGGCTCCGGTGCCCAGGGCAGGGCTTTCTTGGTTACAAACTGGAGCTTCAGTATATCTGACGGCGCATAACCCAAAAGTTCTATCGCAATACGTGCTCCGAAACGGGAAGCACTGACCCCATGGCCGGTATAACCTACCGACCAGGCAACGCGGCCACCATAGGCGGTACCCGGCACCATCGAGAAACGTGTAGATGTGGCGATGATGCCACCCCACATGTTTGAGAACCTGACACCCAGTTTTTCCAACTGTGGAAACGTTTCAAAGAACTCTCTGACCAGTTGTTCGTAACGGGCCGGTGCATCCATCAAATCTATGTGTGTGCCCCGGTTATAGTAATAACGTACCGCGCCACCTCCTCCGTAGGTAATACGGTTATCCTTTGTCATGCGAAAATAATGAAACATATTCACGAAATCTGCCAGCGCATGGCGAGATTTGTGCCAACCAATTGCTTCACATTGTTCGTTGGTCAGTGGTTCGGTGGCAATTTGATAGTCCCACACTGGAATGACTGACCGTCGTATACGGCTGATTTTACTTGGAAAAGCGTTGGTAGCTATCAATACTTTATCACTGTAAATAACACCGCCCGCACAAACAGCGCGCATGCCCGTTTTACCGACCGACTCAAGATTGATCAGCCTCGTACCTTCATAAATGCGCACACCAAGCGTCAATAAAACGTGTTTCAAACCAAAACAAAGACGTGCCGGGTCAATGACACCGTCCTGCCCACCACGATCCCATATTCCCGCATGGAACGTGGGTGAATTGACCTGTTCGCGCACCTGTTCTTTGTCAAACCAGACCACATCTGCGCCGGAAGCCTTCATGGATTCGTAATTTTGTCTTAGGCGATGGGTGGATTCTTCATCCAGGGAAACATACATTTCCCCGGTTTTTTCATACCGTGCATCGATGTCATAACGTTCCAGAGTCTCAAGCAGTTCTTTCAGGTTTTTCGTACCAAGCTCTGCGAGTTGTTCACATTCCCCCGGAAACTGGGCTTCGGTATTGGTTTTACCGTGGGCCAGGCTGGTATTGATGAAACCGCCGCAGCGGCCGGACGCTCCATCACCAACAAAGGTTTGCTCAATCAGAATGATATCTGCCTGGGGGTTGCGCTCCCTGGTCTGTAGGCCTGCCCATAGGCCGGTAAAACCACCGCCAACAATCAACAGTTCGCATTTTTCATCTGCGCACAGAGCCGGTTGTACTTCTGGCATGATCTCCGGATCGTGCCAGAGTGGGCGGGCCTTGGCGGACTTTAATGCGTCATGAACCATGGGGTCAGGATAACTTTCTTTTGATCCACGGGCTACAATTCTGTTATCGACCGGGTTTGCGCTGCCAGTCGGTCAGCGCATCATAGTCAAACCGTAGTGTTGCAGCGAAATCTAGTTCAGCCGGAACCAGGCAGCCTTTGAGTTGGTGTAACTCAACAGACTTTCAAAGCATTTGTCCTTGGCGTTGCCCGATTGCTTATAGCCACCAAATGGTTGTGTCATGTCACCTTCTTCAAAGCTGTTCACCAGGAAGGTGCCACACTCTATTTCCCTTACATATCGCATGGCCCTGCGGTAATTGTCGGTCCACACGCTGCCCTGCAAGCCATAGATGGAATTGTTGGCAACCTCGATGGCTTCGTCATCGTCCTTGACTTTGATGACCGCGACCACTGGTCCAAATGCCTCATATTGCGCGAGGTGATCATTGTTCTGAACCCCGGTGATCATGGTGGGGACGACATAGGCCCCTTTTTCGAGGGGCCCTGCCGGTGCGGTACCACCAAATTCGACCCTGCCGCCTTCGGACCTGGCCGTTTCAATCATTCCCAACACACGGGCCTGTGAGCCATGATCGATCAGCGGACCAAGGTTTACGGATGGATCCAGGGGATCGCCACAGATATAGGCGTCCTTGCCTTTTTCGATAAATTTTGCAACGAATTCATCGTAGATTTTTTCATGCACAATCAGCCGTGAACCGGCGGAGCAGACTTCACCCATGTTGAAGAAAATGCCATTGATGGCGGTTTCGACCCCACGATCAAGAAGTTCTCCCTGCAGGTCCTCACAAAATATTTGCGGGCCCTTGCCACCGCATTCCAATGAGACTTTTTTCATGTTGGACTCACCGGCATATATATGCATCAATTTACCCACTTCGGTGGAGCCGGTGAAGCTGATTTTTGATACGTCCATATGCCTGGCCAGGGCCTGGCCGGCTTCACTGCCCCGACCGTTCACCACTTGCAGAGCTCCTGCGGGGCCGCCGGCCTGTACAAACAGTTCTGCCACCAGATTACAGCTCAATGGCGATTGCGAGGCCGGTTTGAGGATGGTGCAGTTACCGGCCGCCAGGGATGGCGAGATTTTCCACAGGGCCATCAGCAGCGGATAATTCCAGGGTTAAATACAGCCAACCACCCCGATGGGTTCTCGCAGAACGGTACTCATCACATCGTATTCCGTGGCAGTTACCGTGCCTGTAACCTTATCGATACATTCAGCAAAATACTGGACGGTCTCGATACACATGGGCAGATCGACATCCACCATATCCGTGATGGGTTTACCCATATCGAGGGTGTCCATGAGGGACAATTCAGCGCCATTTTCTTCAATCAATTCCGCCCACTTGTACATAACCGTCATACGCTCACGCGGAGCAGCGCGGGACCATTCACCTGATTTGAAGCTGGCTTTGGCGATTGCGACGGCCCGGTTGATGTCCTCCTCGGTTCCAGCGGCACACCGGTTGATGAGACTGCCATCCACCGGGTTGATATTGTCGAAGGTTCCACCCTTGACGGCATCGACAAATTTACCACCGATAAACAACCCGGTACTGGCTGTGTTTTTTAGGTCCGCCGCCATTTGTTGCCACTGGGCATGGGTTAACTGACTCGCTTGTTCCAAATTCATTTTTAACGCTCCATCCTGCTAACTATTGTTCGAAATCCCATCTCATTCAACCACAACACGGTCGAATTTTGCGGGTATGTCCCGGTTCACAACACTATCCAGTTCACGCGCATACTTGTGACCGGCATAAACGGCTGCTGCGATAATCGCCGGCGCGTCGGCATCACCGATTCTCTTGACGCTAATTGGTGCTCCCTCGACACCGCTCTCAATGGCAGCTGACAGTTCGTGAAACAGGCCGTCTCGGGGTGACCGGCAGGTCACCAATAACAGGTTTTCAACTTCGATGGATTGTTCATGTCCCGTGAAGTAACAGTTCAATTTGGCCGTATTTCCGTCAAAACTGGCGAGTTCTTCATTGAGTATTATCTGCACCCCCAGATTCGCCAGGTTGCTGTGTACCCTGATTTGTTCCTGTGTAAAACTGCTCCAAATGGAAACTTTTGAAAAGGGTGTTACGTAATAAACATCGTTGCCATTTCTAACCAGTTTTTCCGCCATCAAGCTGGCCATGTAGTAGCCATCATCATCGAAAACCAATACCGAACCCTCGGGCAGCTTGCCCGCCATGATGTCGTCCGGCGTAAAGGTCCTGTCTGCGGGAGGGGGGGGTTCCATGGGGCTAATGTGGGTGCTGCCATAACCATCGCGGCGCCATCTGGAACCGGTGGCAACGACCACATGACCGGCACCGACCTCCAGAACATCTTCCAGGCCCAGTTCACTTTCCCGGTAGATCTCCACGTTGGGCATCAGCTTCAGTTGATTGAGCCGGTAATCCCGCACCCTGGCCCATTCAGACAAACCGGGCAAGCGTGATTCCATGGTTACCCGCCCGCCCAACTCGCGGGTGGCCTCGGCCAACAAAACATCATACCCCCGTTGGCCAAGCGCACGCGCAGCCTCCAGACCGGCGGGTCCGGCACCTACCACCAGCACCAGTTCGTCCGATCCTTTTGCCGCAATATTTTCCGGATGCCAGCCCAGGCGCCACTCTTCACCCATGGTCGGGTTCTGTGTGCAGCGAATAGGGTAGTGCCTGCTGTCACCCGTGTAACAGATATTGCAGCCGATACATTCGCGAATATCATCGCTACGGCCCTGCTCAATCTTCTTTGGCAAAAATGGGTCAGCAATGGATGGTCGAGCCGCTCCGATGAAATCCACTATGCCGCGTCTTACCTGGCTCACCATGGTGTCTGGCGAAGTAAAACGTCCAACGGTCACCACCGGCTTGGTGGTTTTCGACTTGACCGTTGCCATGTAATTTTCAAGTGATCCTTCTTTGACAAAACGGGACACACCCATTTCCAGGGAATAGTCCCCAATGTTGATATCCCACAGATCCGGCAATTCGGCCAGGGCCTCAAATATCTCCATTTTGTCGGCATGAACCGGTGTACCGTCGGCCCCTCCACCATCATCCACGGAATAGCGAACGGCCACGGCGCAGGTATCTCCCACGGCTTCCTTGGTATCTTCGATAATCTCACGTACCAGGCGCATCCGGTTTTCCTGGCTGCCGCCATATTCGTCTGTGCGTGTGTTCAGCGTGGGGTTGAGAAAATTGTCCAGCAGGTAATGGTGTGTTGCATACACGTAAACGATATCAAAACCGGCCTTTTTCGCACGTATAGCAGCCAGCCTGTGCCAGCGGCGAAGTTCGGCAATATCGGATTTGGTCATGGCACGGGATTGGAACGGGTCGCCTTCCCAGTGGGGCATGGACGCCACGTCCATCGGCACTTCACGGGTGAGCAGGTTTGAAGACCTGCATCCACTGATCCAGAGCTCGACACCCGCCAGTGCACCGTGTTCATGAACCTTGTCGGTCATCATGCGATGGGCGCGGATGTCGTTGTCATCCCACAACGAGTGAGATTGTGTGGGCATGTCGTCAGAGGAAGGATGGATTGAGCAATATTCTGTGCAAATAACACCCCAGCCACCTTCGGCCTTGGTGGCACGCACATCTGCAACCATGTGTGGACGCAACCAACCCATACCAGTGCAGTGTGGTACCTGGTAAAAGCGGTTCTTGGCAGTCACCGGGCCGATGGTCACGGGTTCAAACAGAGTTTTATACCGTGGATCGCAGTTCATCTAATATCTCTATCCGTTGTGTTGTTTGCCTGTGTGCAATGGTCTAATCCAAATGCATGACCGGACATGAGTCTGCAGACAGTTAATGGTTTTAGATCAGTATGAATATGATTCCGTTATTTTGTCATCTTTGTCTATAGGCTCGTAATACGCCTGTGCAATCAAACCTTACCGGTACGCAGGTCTGAGCCGCTTCAGCAAATGTATGCTGCCATAAAGGCAGAACCCAATTCAATGCTTTCCCAGGTACAGAATTTATCAATGGTCCTTCAGCCGGGCAATAGTATTCCGTTCCCCAGCGGGAAGGAAGTCGTAATACCTGCGAAAGTTCTGAGCCGCAATAGAAAACCTAGGAGCCGACAGCGATATCCATGGGCTGGTCAAGCTCAATAGTGTTCTTGTCGACGCGGACGTAGTCGAACAGTCCGGCTTCGTCGAAGATGACCCGGTCCTCGTAGTCGTCAAACCAGATGGCGTCCGGGTTGCGACCCACGATACAGACCTTGCCACGGTCCGGAGCGTCCAGTGCGTTGCGCAGAATCTTGAAGATCAGCACACCGTTCTCAGTCCCCGGCACACCTGGGATCGGTTTGCTGGTCACCGCGGATACCTCGGTTTTGCCCAGGTAATGGGTGATGGACAAACGAGCATGCGTTTCCACACCGGAAAGTCCCTTCTGGGATTCGTTCAATATATTCCATGCGGTCTCAATCGGGACGTTGAAGGCCCGGTAGGCCACAATGTCCCTGCCACAGAAGAAATAGTGGTTACCCACACCGACCCGGTAGAGGGCTCGCTGCATGACTCTGAGTGCATCGGGATCATCGTTGATACCCTTGATGATCGGTGCCTGGTTCTCGACATTGACCCATCCACGGGAAGTGACACCTTCGATCGCGCGGAGCGTATCCTCGTGCCATTTGAGTGACCCGTTCGGGTTGGTCTGGTAGCTGCCATCTTCTTTTTTGAGCAGAAACTCATCGGGATGATTGAAATGGATCATCAGCCTGAAACCGACCTCGGGGTAGGTTTCGTGAAAATTGTCCAGCATCGACAGAAAGGCCTCGTCAAAGCGTTTTGGATGGAATGACATCTCCTTGCTGCCCAGCCTTATTGATTCAACACCCGATTCTGCAAGCGCGCCCATCCACGAACCGATTTTCCGGTTGGGCAGAACCATCGGGTCGCCACCGGACAACAGAATTTCCCGGAGTTTCTCGCGCCCGGTATCAGGGTGCAGGCCACCATTGGCGGCAACAACGGTATTGTGTGCGCGTATGTAATCGGTGACTTCCTTGATCTTGGCCAGACCTTTCTTGGCCACGGTGCCGTCCTGGCGTTCTATGTCCTTCTGGCTGATCAGTTCTTCGCGGTAGCAGAAGCGACAATGCGCCGAGCAGGTGGAAACCGAATACAGCAGACCCATTTCATACTTGTGCAGCAGTCCTTCGACCGGGGCGAAATCCATCTGGTGCCCCGGGTCTTCCGAGCCCGCCAGGTTCAGGGTTTCATCCGGGTTGGCCTTGATGATTCTTTGCAGGGGTTTACTGTGCTTGGCCATCTCGAAAAAATGACGGGTCATCTTGACCGGCATCCGTGCTTCTACGTCGCGATCGGTACCACGCAGGCCGGCCAATACGGAGAGTTCATCGGCGGAATAAAAGCTCTTGATGTCCTCCGGCGCCTTGTTCTGGAAGAAAGGTTTCAGACCGTTGATTATCTGACGGTCATACTTGGGGTTTTCGATGGTATCCAGGAATGCCTTTTCCCTGTCTGCCGGAACGTATCTTTCTGCCCTTGCCATTTCACACCTCATTTTTGCAATGTTTCTTCCAAGCGTTAATGTAACACATTGAACTTATAAATTGTGATAATGTAACGATATGAACATGATGAAATCACCCACGTCTATTTCAGATCTTGTCGCGGCGGTCGGCAACGGGCTGACACCCACCGATGAGCGTATTGCGCAGCAGGTACTGGCCGAACCCACGTTGATAGCTTTTGGTACGGTCTCGGATCTGGCCGGTCTTGTCGGGACCAGCCGGCCCAGCATCGTCCGCTTTGCCAACAAGCTTGGATTCAGTGGCTACACACAGTTGCAGAGACACATGCGCAGCAACCTGTCCCACCGCCTGGCACGTCCAAGCGAACGGATCAGGCACGATGAAGAGACCCCCCTTGGAGCAAGGGCGGCGATCGACCGGGCAATTTCTTCGGTATTTGATGCGCTTGAAGGGGACCGTCTGAAGGTGCTTGCCAAACCACTGGTGCGGGCCAGAAATGTCTGGATTCTTTCTGGTGAAACTTCCCAGGCCGGCGCGCACGCATTGCACAGTGGCTTGTCCATGGTTCGACCGGGTGTGCGTTCGCTGGAGGAACATTCATTCGGAACCGATCTCAGTGACGCCGGACCACATGATGCGGCCGTAGTGTTCGATTTTTTTCGTTACCGCCGGCAGGTGACCACGGCCACGCGTGTTTTTGCCGATGCTGGTGTCACCATCGTGGCCATTACCGACAGCCCGCTTTCTCCACTGGTCGAACTGGCCGATACCTGGTGTGAAATCGAAGTGCCCGCAGTGGGGCCGTTTGACAGTTCTGTTCCTGCCGTATCGATGGCAGAACTACTCGTGTCCCAGATTGCCAAGGACCTGCATGACGAAGCGACGACACGTATAGACCGCATCGAGACGTTGTGGGGACAAACTGAGGCATTCCTGTAGTTGGTTGTAAACAATGAGGAGCACCCGTGATTAGCAAGAAGTTTTCGTCCGTTGCCGAAGCAGTCGCCGACATCCCGGATGGCGCGATTGTGATGGTGGGTGGCTTTGGTGCGTCGGGGAGTCCGATAGAATTACTGCATGCCCTGATAGACCATGGCGCAAAAGATCTCACCGTGATCAATAACAATACGGGCAATGGAGAAGTGGGTCTGGCGGCACTGATCGGCAACGGCCAGGTCAGCAAAATGATTTGCTCTTTTCCCCGGTCCAGCCAGTCCAGGGTTTTCCCCAGGATGTACAAAGAGGGGAAAATCGAACTTGAGCTGGTGCCACAGGGCACGCTGGCCGAACGAATCCGTGCTGCCGGTGCCGGTATTCCGGCCTTTTATACACCCACCACCGTCGGCACGGTACTGGCGCAGGGGAAAGAGGATCGAAAGTTCGATGGGAGAACCTACGTGATGGAACCCTGGCTCAAGGCGGATTTTGCACTGATCAAATGCGAAGTCGCTGACCCGCTCGGTAACCTGACCTACAACAAGACCGCCCGGAATTTCAGCCCCATCATGTGCATGGCAGCCACCACGACCATAGTGCAGACCGGGAAGTTGGTAACTGCGGGTGAGATCGATCCCGAGCATGTCATCACACCCGGGATTTTTGTCAATCGCGTGGTCGAAGTGACCGACCCGATACACGAAGACACCCTCATCGCCGGGGCAGGGCGCTACCCATGAGCGCAGGCTGGACAAGAGAACAGATGGCCGCCCGGGCAGCCCGGGATATACCCGATGGTTCCTATGTAAACCTGGGTATTGGAATACCGGAACTGGTCACGAGGTATGTGCCCGAGGGCCGGGAATTCATCTATCACACGGAAAACGGTTTATTGGGTATGGGTCCGCCACCCGAAGAGGATGAACTGGACCTGGACCTGATGAACGCCGGCAAGAAGTATGTTACCGCGCTGCCAGGCGCGTCATATTTCCACCATGCGGACAGCTTCAGCATGATACGGGGAGGCCACATTGATGTGTGTGTGCTCGGCACCATGCAGGTGGCGTCAAACGGTGACATTGCCAACTGGTCCACGGGTGCGCCGGGTGCCATACCGGCGGTAGGCGGTGCCATGGACCTGGTACAGGGGGTCAAACAGATTTTCGTTATTACCAAGCACAGCACCCGTGGTGGTGACGCAAAGCTGGTTGAAAGGTGCAGCTACCCATTGACAGGGCCCGGTGTGGTTTCCCGCATATTTACCGACCTGGCCGTGGTTGATGTCACGCCGGATGGATTCCGGGTGGTGGAACTGGCCCCCGGTATCGATTTTGAGGAAGTTGAAAGTAAAACCGGTGCTCCAATATTGCCGCCAATATGATGGCATTCAGAAAGTCGCTACGGAATGCATGAAAAAGCCAACAGCAACATGAATTTACTCGATCAAGCCATTGAAGATGCCCGCGCACGCTATATTGCCGCCAATCCGAAAAGTGAAGTTGCAGACAACAGTGCCGGGGCCCATATGCCCGGTGGCAATACACGGGCGGTATTACACTATGATCCGTACCCACTGACCATGGTTGCAGGAGAAGGTGCTGAACTCGTGGACGTGGATGGGCACCGTTATGTTGATTTTGTTGGCGAGTTCTCCGCTGGGCTGTTTGGACATTCTGAGGAAAAGATCAAACGGGCGGTGCACGAGGCGCTGGACAGTGGCATCGTCATGGGTGCACCCACCCGTTATGAAAGAGAACTGGCGGCCCTGTTGTGCACACGATTTCCGTCCATTGATCAGGTCAGATTTTGCAATTCCGGCACCGAGGCGAACCTGATGGCACTGTCGGCGGCCAGGGCCCTGACCGGCCGTGACAGGATACTGGTATTCAGGGAGGCCTATCACGGCGGAGTCATCAAGTTTCCTGCTGGCGGCCAGATGCTCAACGTCCCGCATGATTTCCTGCTTGCCGATTACAACGATACCGAAGGCACGGCCGATTTGATACGCCGGACCGGTGACGAACTGGCGGCCGTCATCGTTGAGCCCATACTGGGCGCCGGTGGCAATATCCCCGGAAGCGGCGAATTCATGGAAATGCTCCGCTATGAGACAGAGAAAACCGGGGCGTTGCTGATATTTGACGAGGTCAAAACCTCCCGGATTGGCCCTGCCGGAATGCAGGGAGAGTTGGGGATAAAACCGGATCTGACCACAGTGGGAAAATTTATCGGTGGTGGGTTGCCAACAGGTGCATTCGGTGGCAGTGCTGAAATCATGTCACGCTTCAATCCCAAACAGCCCGGTTTTTGGAATCATGCCGGCACTTTCAATAATAATGCCTGCTCGATGGCCGCAGGCAGTGTCGCGATGGGACAGATATTTACCCCCCAACGGGCAATGGAATTCCTGGTAAGTTCCGAGGCATTCCGGGTTTCACTCAACCAGATGTTTGCCGCCCTGGCGGTGCCGATGTACTGCAACGGAATGGGATCCATATTCGCAGTTCATTTCACACACAAGCCCATTGAAAAGGCCACTGACATCAGTGCCGGAAACCGTTCGCTTCGGCCACTGTTACACATGGAAATGCTGCTCGACGGGTTGCTTTTGTGTAACCGGGGTGACCTGTTCCTGTCATTGCCCATGACAAGCGCACATTTTTCCAGCGTACGTGTTGGTCTGGAGAAGTTCATCGATCGGCATAAGCCATTGATAGAACAGGTATTACAAGTTTCACACCGATAAGGTCATTTCTTTAAAATAGCAGTCAAAAATCCGTGGCCAATGCCCGTGTGGGTGTTGGCGTATAATTGCCGGTCTTCACATCGTTCGAAAAGAAAGGAAACCCAATGAACCGAGGTCATCATGGTAAATTTTATGTTCCACTGATACTTGCACATCTGAGCATGGTCCTGTTGCTGGTTGCCTGTGGCAGTGAAGACACTGCCTCCCCACCAGTCGGTCCAGCGCAGACCTCGTCGGTCCCGGCAAAGACGGAGGACCCGATCAGTATCGGTGTGGAAGCAATGACCGAAGAGGGATACCGCAGCCACGTGGCACTTCTGGCCTCGGATGAATTCGGTGGCCGTGGCCCCGCTTCACCGGGTGAGGAACTGACGGTGGCCTACCTGGTGGAGCACTTTGAGGGTCTTGGCCTGGAACCTGCCAATGGCGACAGCTACACCCAGGAAGTGCCTTTGGCCTGGGTAGAGGCGGTCAACAAACCAGCATTGACTTTCGGTGGTGGTGACGGCGAAGACATGGTGCTGGATTACGGACCGGACCAGGTGATCTGGACCAGGAAACAGGTATCCGGCGTATCCATCAGTGAATCCGAGATGATCTTTGTTGGTTATGGCATCAACGCCCCGGAGCGTGACTGGAATGACTATGCAGGTGTGGATGTGAGCGGAAAAACGGTGGTCATGCTGGTCAATGATCCCGGTTTTGCTACCCAGGACCCGGATTTGTTCAATGGCAATACCATGACCTACTACGGTCGCTGGGATTACAAGTTCGCAGAGGCAGCCAGACAGGGCGCTGTGGGTGCCATTATCGTGCACGATACCCTGCCGGCGGCCTATGGCTGGGCCACGGTGGAAAACAGCTGGACCGGACCACAGTTCGACATGGTGTTGCCAGACCAGGGTGCATCACTGGTCTCGGTTGAAGGATGGATTACCCGCGAGCATGCCGATTCTCTGTTTACCATGGCCTCGATGGATCTGGAAGAGTTGTACAAGCGGGCACAACAACCCGGTTTTACAGCAATTGAAATGGGCCTGAAAGCAAGCGCAAACATAGAAAACCAGACCGAGCAGGTCCTTTCCAACAATGTTGCAGCGTTGTTGAAGGGTAGCGAGGCACCGGATGAAATCTTCATCTACATGGCACACTGGGACCACCTGGGTACGGATCCGAATCTCGAAGGCGACCAGATCTACAATGGCGCGCTGGACAATGCCAGTGGCACGGCCGCATTGCTGGAGTTGGCCAGGGCCTACACCGCACTGCCCCAGGCACCACGGCGCAGCGTGCTTTTCCTGGCCCTGACAGCCGAGGAGCAAGGTTTGCTGGGTTCACTTTATTACGCCTCCGACCCGTTATTTCCGCTGAAAAATACAGTCGGTGGACTGAATATGGATGGTATGAACATCGTGGGGGCGACACGTGATATCACGGTGGTCGGTCTGGGCATGAGTGATCTCGATTCGTATCTCGCCGCTGCAGCGGCAAGCCAGGAGCGGGTACTTGAAGGTGACCGCGAGTCAGAGAAAGGCTACTACTATCGTTCCGATCATTTTGAACTGGCCAAGGAAGGTGTGCCAATGTTGTATCCGGGTGGAGGCTACGACAACCGTGAAAAAGGGGTCGAATACGGTATGGAAAGAGCCAATGAATACACCCGTGAACACTACCACCGGGTTTCGGATGAGTATGACCTGAGCTGGGATGTCAGCGGTGCGCTGGAAGACATGGAAGTATTTTTCAGGACCGGTCTGGATGTGGCCAACAGCGATGACTGGCCCAACTGGGCGGAAGGCACAGAGTTCCGTTCCAAGCGGGACGCCCAGCGTCCCTGATGGGCCGTTGTTGCTGACCTGCTTTTCCAGCGGTGTCCAACATGGAATATTGACCGATGAAGAGATGGAAAAAAATTACAGCATCTTTACTGGCGCTCGTGGGTCTTGTGTTTTTATCGCTGGCGCTGGTCATCAGCTACGATTCCGCATGCACGCCCGCACCTGAACTCTCTGAGCAATCGGAGCGAATGAAGGCCATCTATTATTCCTGCTATGGATCAACGGACGTACTGGAGGTAGCGCAGGTTGAAAAGCCCAAGCCTGCGGACGACCAGATTCTGATTAAAATACGTGCTGCAGGTGTCAACCCGCTGGATTGGCATTATATGAGGGGTTCTCCATATCTGATGCGTTTGGGTTCCGGCCTTGGTTTACCGGATAATCCCGGGCTTGGGGTGGACTTTGCCGGCACCGTCGAGGCCGTTGGTGAGAAGGTCACGAAATTCAAACCCGGAGACGAGGTATTTGGTGGCGGAAAAGGTGCCTTCGCGGAATATCTAACCATCGCTGAGAACGGCGCGGTGTCCCTTATACCAGCCAATATGTCTTTTGAGCAGGCCGCATCCGTTCCGATTGCGGCGATTACCGCTTTGCAGGCGTTGCGTGACGAGGGGCAAGTGCAGAAGGGTCAAAGGGTCCTGATCAATGGCGCGTCCGGTGGTGTGGGGACCTTTGCCGTTCAAATTGCCAAGTACTACGGGGCCGAGGTCACCGGTGTTTGCAGTGCACGGAACCACGAAATGGTGCGTTCAATGGGTGCGGATCACGTCATCGACTACCGCCAGGTGGATTACACCAGAACCGGGCATCGTTACGACCTGATTATCGATATGGTGGGCAATCACTCGTTGTCAGAAAACCGCCAGGCGCTTGAAGCCGACGGATCGCTGGTCATGGTGGGTGGAGCCAAGGGCAACTGGATCGGCCCATTGAAAAATCCGCTTAAAGCATTGCTGTATTCACCGTTTGTGGGACAGAAATTCATCACGCTACTGGCAAGTTTGCGCCAAACGGATCTGGACGTACTGGGTGACCTGATGAGCACGGGGAAACTGACACCGGTCATGGACCGGAGTTATCCATTGAATGAAGTCCCGGATGCGCTGCGCTATTCAGAGGAAGGACATGCCAGGGGAAAGATTGTCATCAGCATGGAGTAGTTCAGTTATCTGCATGACCGGTCCTGACAGCGGGCAATGGGTGGCTCAAAATATTTGTTTCCAGCTTATAAGTTCAGTCCACTGAAGTGGCCAGGCTCTCCGCCAGCAGGCAAAGAATCTCGAACATCATTGTCGCACCCACCAGGGCGGTATTGCCGGTTTGATCGAAGGGAGGAGCCACTTCCACCACGTCACCTCCCACCAGGTTCAGACCCCGCAGACCGCGTAAAAGACGCTGAGCCTCCAGCGTGGTCATACCACCGACTTCCGGCGTACCGGTACCAGGTGCATAGACCGGGTCCAGACCATCCACGTCAAAGGAAATATAGGTTGGGCCATCACCCACGATTTCACGCGCCAGTTCGGCAATCTTTACCGGTCCAAGGTCGGCAAACTCCTCGATGAACACCACGCGCATACCGTGATCCAGGGAAAACTCAATTCCATCCATAAAGTTCTGACCGCCCCGGATACCAATTTGGATGGTGCGATTGGGATCCAGAAGACCGTCTTCAACCGCCAATCGGAACGGCGCCCCGTGGTGGTACTTGGAACCCCAGAACTCACCCCAGGTATCGGTGTGCGCATCGATGTGCACCATGCCGATGGGGCCGTCTGCTGCGATGGCCCTGAATATGGGGTATGTGATGGAGTGATCACCCCCGGCCGTGAGCGGGATGACTCCGGCCTGATGGATTTTGTGGTAATGGCTTTCGATCTCTTTCACCTGTGCCGCCAGCTCATACTGCTGACTGAAACGCACATCTCCCACATCGGCGATACGGCATAATTCAAACGGCTCGACGCGGGTGGCCAGGTTGATGCACCTCATCAGGCTGGAAGCATTGCGAATCTCACGTGGCCCATGTCTTGCACCGGCCCGGTTGGTGACACCGAGGTCGGTGGGTACACCGATCAGTGCAATGTCCAGGTCGTCGAGTGAATCGGCCAATGGTGCACGCATGAAGGACGCAATATCGGTGTAGCGTGGTTCCTTGCGTGGATTGTACGCCTGGGCATCAATGGCGTGCTTATTCTGTTTACTTCCTTTCAACTGATTGGCCTTTGATTTAATGGACATATGTTAATGATACGGTGCACAAGAGTATAGCGGAGAGAAATTCTGTCGTGTTGTCCTGCTAATGATCGAGTTCAACGAAAGTCTTCGCACTTTGTGCTGCTGCTGGGGTAAACTGACGCGATGAGGGCGGAATCGAGACCAGTATTGTTGTCCCGCGGGAGTTTCTCCATTAAAAGAATCCCGGTTCCCGGCTGGTTTGTTGAGATCATCCTGGCAATGTTTGTACTGGCCATTGGTATGGCCGATGCAAAGGCCAAAGACATAGGTCATCCCACCTTTCTGAGTCCGCATGCTTCACCAATTGTTGTACACAATGGACTGGTGTTGGTGACCAACACGGCAGCCGATACGGTCGATGTTATCAATACCATCACCCGTACCATCGTCAGTCGAATAAATGTGGGTATTGATCCGGTTGGTATCGCGGTGAGACCAGATGGTTTAGAGGTCTGGGTTTCCAATCACGTTTCAGATTCGGTCAGTGTCATTGATACCAACCCGGACAATAACACCTACCTGCAGGTCATTGCGACGGTGCAGGATTTTGATCCCTTTACACGCGCAACCCGATTTGATGAACCGGTTGGTATAGCGTTCGCCAGCAACGAAAAGGCCTATATCGCACTGTCTTCGGAGAACCAGATCGCCGTGGTCAATGTGGCAACACGCCAGCTGGAGAAGAACCTGGACATCACCGCGCAGGACCCTCGGGACATTGTCGTACGTGGTGGCCGGCTTTATGTCATTCCATTCGAATCCAACAACCGCACCCAGATATCCGGCTGTGACGGCAGGATCGACCAGGACTTGTGTACCTTCAATGCCCGGCAGCACGTGATAGACAACAACAATGTTTTGTCGACGTTCGCTGTCGTTGACATCATCAAGAACCCACAGGTGCCGGATCGTGATCTGTATATTTTTGATACCGCCAGTGATCAGCAGGTCGAAGTCGTAGAAGGCCTCGGAACCCTGCTCTACGGGCTGGCAGTCGATTCCGGTGGCCGGGTTTTCGTTACCCAGACGGATGCCCGAAACGATGTCAACGGTCGTGCCGGCACACACAAAGATGGTCTGGAGGAAATGGAAAACCGCGCCTTTCTCAACCAGGTTACCCAGCTTGATTGCAGTGGTGGTTCCTGCACGCTACCCCAATTTATTGAACTTGAGCCATTGCCGCCGGCAAATCCGGCACCCGGTATGGCCCTGGCAACGCCGTTTGCAATTGAAATCAGCGGTGATGATACGACGCTGTTTATCACCGCGGCCGGTTCTGACACATTGTTTACCATGGACACGGCCAGTGGCCAGGTACTGGGACGCACACAGGTAGGTGCCGTACCGCGGGGCATCGCCCTGGTATCAAACGAGACGGGCCAGGCTTTGCAGGCCTGGGTTTTTAACGCGGTGGCCAACACGGTTTCCCTGGTCGATGTGGCCAGCCCCGCCAGCCCCGGAGTTGTGGAAACCATTACGCTCGAGGACCCCACCCACCCGGCGGTCAAACGCGGTCGTATCGCCTTCAATGTTGCTGGCGCGTCCACCACCGGTACCTTCTCCTGTGAAAGCTGTCATCCGGATGGTGGCACCGACCAGTTGGCCTGGATTCTCGACACACCAATTTGCGATCTGCCTGGCTGTGACCAGATCCCGCCACGTATCACCATGCCAATACGCGGATTGCGTGATACCGCCCCATATCATTGGGACGGTATACCGGGTGATCCCTATGGGGGTAGAAATACGGCCGCCATCAATGGCAGTGTTCCACCCAATTGCAACCTGGACCAACCTGAGAGCTGCACGCGCGTGTTGGTGGACGGTGGTCTTGCATCCACCATGTGTGCAATGGGCATATGCCCGGTGAACGATGAAGGCAAAGAGGGTGCATTGTCGGCTGCGGAACGAGATGACATGGCAAAATTCCTGTTGAGCGTACCGTACCCGCCGGCCCAACGACGTTCTTATACCAATGTCCTGTCGAACCGGGCACGGGATGGTTTCATCCTTTTTCATATCGACGGTGATCTGCAGGGCGACCCCGAGCCCAATGTCTGCGGAAACTGCCATCGAATGCCGTTTTGGGTGTCGACCAACACACCCGGCACCGGTATGGAGGCACCCACCTGGCGAGGCGCCTGGGACCGCTGGCTGATTCTGCCGCAGGGGCGATTGAACATCATCGACTTCGACTTCTATCGCAATATTACGGAACAGGGCATACCCGAAAGAAAGATGTGGCGGTTCTCCTGGGCATCTCGTACACGTTTTGATCCCGTGTGGGACATGGTGATCGAGGGCAGTACCGGTTTTTCGGGATCCTTCGCAAGACAGGTCACTCTGAACACCTCATCTGCAGAAGCAACACTGACCGATGACCTGCTGGATGCACTGGAATTATCCGCCACCGAGGATGGTATCGTGCTGCAGGCTGAAGGCGTACTGATTCAAAGCGGTATGCAAGGCGATACCGTTACGCCTGTGGCGCTGCAGTTCGATCACCTGCTCGATGGCGGCAGTTACGTGGAACGGGACAAGGTTCTTGTATCGTTTACCCGCTCAGAGTTGGTGTCACTGGCCAGGGCAGGTGAGTTTGTGGGTACTTTTACCGCCCGTCTTGGAGTCAACGTGGATGTTGAGCATCCGCAACCCGCGATCTGGAGCGAGGGCGCGATTCATGTACAGCGCGGCCCACAAATTTTTCCGACGATATCAGGTGATGACACCACCGTCGTGATCAGCGGGCGGCACATCAGGGAAGGGGCAAATCTGTACATGAATGGCAGAAGGGTACCCGGAACCGTGACCTGCAAAGACGGAGAGTTGCCCGATTGCAATGGCGAAATTCTGCACGCCCAGTTTGATTCGCTGCCATCGTTCGGAGGTATTCATCTGATGCAGGTTCAGAATCCGGACGGTCTGTTCAGTAACGACTACATCATCCACAGCAATATCCTGGGCCAGGATAATTGCCCCGACATACCCAACCCCCAGCAACGTGACAGCGATGGTGACGGGGTTGGAGACCGTTGTGACGACGACGCCTTTGATTTTGACATTAATGCCGGTATCAGTGGTGCCTGGTATGACCCCGTCAACGACGGTGAGGGCTGGTTTGTGCAATTGCTCGGTGATGACCGGGCCGTGGTCTACTGGTTTACCTACACGCCACCGGGAGAGGATATGAAACAGGCTCAGGCCTGGGTCGGTGGGGTAGGGGAGATCAAGGGCTCCAGTATTGTCATTCCTTCTGCCCGGACCGTGATTACCAGTGGCCCGCCGTTTGGTCCGGATTTTGACCCTGCCCGGGTGGTACGCAGTCCCTGGGGAAAGATCGTACTGAGCTTCTCTGACTGCGATGGTGGTGTGATGTATTACCGTTCGGATGACCCCGACTATGGTAATGGCAGTCTCGACCTGGTGCGTCTGACAAATATTCAGAACCTGGACTGCGGCAACACATCCCAGATTGAATCAGTGCCTCAGCCACTGGATGATTTTCGTGTGACCGCGGGAATCAGTGGTGCCTGGTATGACCCTGCAAATGATGGAGAAGGTTGGTTGCTGGAAATACTGGATGACGATCAGGCCCTGGTTACCTGGTTCTCATACGACCCCGACGGCAACCAGGCGTGGTTCCTCAATACCGGCAGCGTAGCCGGCAATACGATCACCTTTGATCTGCAGATACCCACGGGTACCGATTTTGGTCCGACCTTCGAAGCAAACGATCTGAGTCGCCCTGCCTGGGGGACGGCAGTCTTCACCTTTGATGACTGTAACTCGGGAACCATGAGCTATGCTTCAAACCTGGAAGGTTATGGCTCTGGAAGTCTTGGTTTGACCCGTATTACCCATATTTCGGGGCTGGATTGCCAATAAACAGGGGCCATCGGGGGATTATCTCGAGCTTCACATCAGCAGAATAATTCGAAGTCGTTTCATCGTCGGGTTTTAACTTTCACATTAACAGGAATCAAAGGGTTCTTGACTGGTGGACTACATTTGTGATCCAATGGATTACCATTGTAGTCCAGGTACATGCCATGTCGATCGAAATCACCGAAGCGGAAAGAAGAATCATGAAGGTTCTGTGGGCTGATGGTCCGCTACGCAGCGGCGAAATTGTACAAAAGGTTGCCGTTGATCGTGAATGGCACAGCAAAACAGTAAACACATTGATACGACGACTGGTGGACAAGGCAGCAGTGGGATTTGAAAGAAAAACGGGGGGGTTTCTCTATTTCCCACTCATCGCCAGGGAGGATTATCGTCGTGATGAGACAAAAAGATTTGTCTCGGAATTATTTGATGGAGAAATTACACCCTTGCTGGCATGCTTTGCCAATTCTGAATCCCTGACGGAAGCTGATCTGCAAGAGCTTCGAAAACTGATTGCGAAACTGGAAAAGTAATGTTGTCGAACGCCATTAGTGTATTGATCCAGTATTCACTCATTTATTGTCTGATTGTAGGTCTGATACTTGCTCTCAGACGCCCCATGTACAATATTGCCGGGGCACGATGGGTCTATACGCTTTGGTTGGTTCTGTTGGTCCCACTTGGGGTTTTGCTAATGCCTGACACCATTGCCGTTACGCTTATTCCTTCAGTATTTCAGGATTTTTCGTTGCCTGGCCGAGTGAGTACAGCTACCCGCGTGGATTCAGTCCATGCTATTGCATCTGCTGCCATCATTCTGTGGTTCGGTGGTGTCTTAGTCACTGCCTGGCGTTTTTTCCGGACCGGTTTGAGGCTTTCCCTTGGTCTGAAAGAGCGATACCAGCCACCGACAGCGCAGCAGCTACGCGTGATTGAACTCTTTTGCAGGAGAGCGGGAGTCTTTCCTGCTCCCAGGGTTCACTTGTCACCCGATACCGACGGGCCGGCACTGTGGGGTATGTTGAATCCTGTGCTGTTGCTGCCCTTCGATTTTTTTGACCGGTTTACCCGATCGGAACAGATGCTGATGATTTCTCACGAACTGGTTCACTTACGCAGAAAGGATGGCTGCTGGAACCTGCTTTTTTGTGTCCTGCATTGTATCTTTTGGTTCAATCCCCTGGTACGCATCGCCGAGCGTCGATTCCGTCTTGACCAGGAGCAGTCCTGTGATCAGTGGGTATTGTGGGACGAACCATCGGAGCAGAGGGCGCTCTACGCCGCCGTCATGTTAAAAGTGGCGGCACCGGCGAGTTCTGGTGGCCCCATTGGTTTTCGAAATACAGTCCCTGAAGTTTTTGGTCGTGTGGCGATGATTCAGGATCACAGAAAATCGATATCCCAGTCTGTTCTGGGAACTATTGGATTGGTGGTGCTTCTATTTGCGGTTGTAATAGTCTCTGCTCCTGCCACCCAGGCGGCTTATCCGGGTGGGGCCATGTCTGGCTGGTGTACGGTGTACCAGGGTTTGGGATTCTAAACATAATAATCATGAAAAGAATAATTTTTGGCCTTTGCTTACTGTGTTGTTTTCAATCTGTTTCAGCAGAAAATACATTAACTTATGGCATGATTGAATCGATAAATTCAACTGCATTTTCCAGCCTGCGAGAATTTTCTGTTCGTCTTCCTGAAAGTTATGAAGCAGCCAGGGACAAGAAGTATCCGGTATTGTATGTGTTGCACGGTCAGTGGGATTTACTCCCGACGGTGGCCGTGGTTGACGCAATTTCCAATATCATTCCTGAGCTCATTATTGTTGGGGTACACGGTGAGGGCATGGAATTGCGACCGGCTACCGGTGCCAATGACTCGATCAATTCCAGGGGAATGCAATTCCGGTCTTTTGTTATTGACGAATTGGTCCCTCACGTAAACCAGAACTACCGGGTGGCCGATTTCAGTATCTTGTCCGGGCATTCAAACTCGGGACGTTTTGTATTAAATTCCTTCCTGGACGATCCGCGTGTATTTGATGCTTATTTTGCATTCAGTCCATCTCTGGATGATGAAATGTTTAACCGAAGAGTGATGCAAAACGAATTACTGTTCACGGACAATCATTCAAAACTGGTCATGACCCTGGCCGATGAGGGAGAGCACATGCAGGTCCCCTATCGTCAGTTGATTGCTTTGTTTGATGAAGGCAGGCCTGCTTCAACAGAATTCTTTCATAAAGAATTTCCGCAACAAACGCACGCATCTACACAAATCGTATCCATGCTTTACAGTTTGAGAACGCTGTTTGATGACTGGCAACCGCCCGCTGCAGTTCAACAGGAAGGATTGGCTGGCTTGCAACGCCATTATTCAGGCCTCACTGAGAAATACGGATTCAGTGTGCAGATTCCCTTGCACTACATCTTGAGAATAGCCTATTTCTACAGTGCTGCTGATGATGCGGAAAAGAATCAAAAAGCAGCTGAACTGGTCCACTTTGCCCTGGACCGGGATTCGGGCAGTATTGAAGATTTGGAAGAGTTGATCGTGGCACTCACCAATCAAGGCCAGCAACAGGGTGCCGAGCGGGTCATTGCAGCTGTTTGTGGCAAAGTCCGCGAGTTTGAACGGTGTGCCGGAAAATAGAACCCGTATTGCGCTGCAGGATTCATGGCTTCGGTCTCCAGGGTGTCCCGGGCGACAATGACCGGGCATTTGGCAATATCGATGCCGGTTCTCTTGGTGGGCGCCGGTTTGAACGTCGTTGAGGTATTATTGAGCGTCAACGGGCAACCGATCCAGGAAATTGAAATGCCGGCATTGGGTGCCTTGATTCGAAGAATTGCCCCTCTTCAGACAGAGGTGAAGGACAAAAAACCGGCCCGCCTGGTCAATATTCATTGAGTGAGGCTTTCATGAGGATACTTAGTGAGCTTGAAGGTGTTGCCGTTGGTATCATCACCAAGCACCAACCCTGCACTGCCTATGCGTTGAGAAAGGAACTGAAGGACTCCCCGTCATCGCATTGGAGGGGCTCGGCAGGGGCGATTTACCCGCTACTGGAAAGACTGGAAAAAGAAAAACTCATCACGACATCTGCCGATTCCAGCGATGGACGGGGGCGCAGATTGCTTTCGGTCACCACCGCGGGGAAGCAGGCGTTGCGGTCCTGGATGCGGGCCTTGAATGATAACAACAGAATTGCCGAAGTCTTCGATCCCTTGCGTACCCGGGTGTTTTTTCTGGATTCGTTAAGCAGGAAGGAACAGTTGGAGTTTGCAGAACAAACACTCAGTGCGCTGGAGAGCTACCTGGAATCTACCCGGATCCATCTTGAAGACCGACCCGGCAATGACCTGTTCGGCTATCTGGGGGCCAGGGGCGGTACTTTGAATGCTGAGAACCGGCTTGAATTCATCCGGGAGGTTTTACATCACCTGCGCAAAAACAATGGCGGGGGAGGGAACCGGTCCGGCTAAATCAATTACAGGTCAGCACATTACAGATCATATTTTTCTGCAAATTGCTGAATGCCCTCCAACGGGTTTTTCCCGAGCATCGTGGTCATAATCAACAGGCGGTGTACACCGACATCGGCCATGGACCTGATCAACTCTTCACCACCTTTTCCATTCCACCAGGTGGTGATTTCAATTTCAGAAAAATCCCGGCCCACCTCATCACACACTGCACGCAGTTCAGCGAGATCACGGGCCATGTCCTCCGGGGTTTCCGCAATGGCGTACCAGCCATCACCGTGCCTGGCGATACGCTGGTAGGTTTTGCCCTTGCCACCACCGATGATGATGGGCAGATGAGGTTTCTGGACCGGCAGGGGATAACTCTTGAATCCGTGCCAGTTGATGAACTCACTTTCATGCTCTACCACTTCACCTGACCAGACTTTTTTCATGCCTTCCAGGTAGTCATCAAAACGAATACCGCGTCGTTCGAAGGGTGTACCCATGGCGTCAAATTCTTCTCTTAACCAGCCGACACCCAGACCCAGCATAAAACGGCCATTGGAAACAAAATCCAGGCTGGCTGCCTGTTTGGCCAGGAACAATGGATTGGCCTGGGGCAGGATGTTGATACCGGTAGCCAGTTTCAGGGTACTGGTTGCGGTGGCGATGGCAGACAGGGCGATCAACGGGTCAATAAAGGCGGTTTCCGGTCTTGCGCCCATTTTTCCGCTGGCATTGTACGGGTACTTCGATTGGTAGTTCAGGGGAACAATGACATGCTCAAAGGTCCAGGCAGATTCAAACCCTGCCTGTTCTGCTGCTTGTGCCAGGCCGACCATCTGCTGCGCAGATTGCAGACCGATGTTGACCGGTACAATTCCGAATTTCATATTTTCCTGCTCCTGTAAGTGAAATGACGGTACTGGTGTACTCATCAATCCTGGTGTGCGATGTGTACCGGAACACGCGGGGACTCAAGTTGTTGCTCATTGAGTCGCTTTTCGAGCCACTGATAGTCTCTGCCAGGTTGGCAATGGTCTATATGTTGGTCAACAGGTACGCTACCGATGATTGATCACCTACATTCTAATTCAATCCAACGGACAGGTGGGATGTCAAAATTCTCAATCCCTGCATGGCTCGATCAGACGAAACCCCTGACACCGGCAAATTGCAACATGACATCAATGAACGCGGAATGCGCAAAATGAACCCACCAGATAACGGTTTTTTTAAAAAAAACGATGCCTTTGAGTGAATTCAACCGTAGGCGCGATTTTCGTCATGAAACAGTTTGAAAACTGCTTCCAGCATGCAAATTGGTTATCATCTGATCTTGCTCAAACAAAAGAGAAAAACAATGGCAGCGACCTAAACTCTGGCAAACAGCACTCGCCTGCGTTATGCAACCGGGGCGGTGATGTATTTCGCCCAGGGTATTCCAGCAGGTCTCTTGAGTATCGCGATACCTGCCTGGCTTGCGAGCCAGGGTGTCGGGGCCGGTGATATCGGCTCTTACCTTGCTGTCATCGTATTGCCCTGGGCCTTCAAACTGGTCACCGGGCCGTTTATGGACCGCTACATGTTTCTGCCCATGGGTCGGCGCAAACCCTGGGTGCTGCGTGCGCAACTGGGACTGACCGTGGCATTTCTGGGCTTGATGCTGATCGAGAACCCGGCCGAGCAGTTGGGATTGCTGATGATCATGGGTATGTTGATCAATTCATTTGCCGCGACCCAGGATGTGGCAGTGGATGGAATGTCGATTGACCTGACCCCGGTCAGGGAACAGGGTCGTTTGAATGCCTTCATGAGTTTCGGCAAGGCGGCGGGCTGGAGCAGCACAGCGGCCGTGTCAGGCTTGTTGTTGGTGACCTATGGAATACAGGTTACCGCAGTGATCGCATCGGCGATATCCGCTGTTGCGCTGCTTTTGTTTGTTTTCGTTTTAGAGCATGAAGGTGAGCGCCGCCTGCCCTGGTCCAGGGGTGAAACCAGGTCAAAACGGCGTGCTGGTGGATCATTCAGGGATGTTTTTTCCGGCGTAAACCAGGTGTTGTGGAAACGTGCCAGCGTAATGGTCCTGGTGATCATGTTTTGCGACGGTCTCGTCTCCGGTTACGGTCACGCTTTGATGCCGGTCGCGGCCATCAATGTTTTTGGTTATACCACCCCGCAGTGGTCGCAGCTGGTGGCCATCATGGGTCTGGTCGGTGCACTGGTTGCGTTGTTTATGGGTCCCGTCATAGACCGTTTCGGTGCGAAAAGCGTGCTGGCCCTGAACCTGACACTTGTTGGGGTGCATGCCTTCCTGCTCGCGCAAACCCAGTTCCTGTGGCAGGACACGACCTACGTCCGGGCCATGCTGTCGATCTGGGTGATGATGATGCCGGTGATCATGGTATGTGCCATAGCACTCGCCATGGCGGTTTGTTCCAGCCGCTCATCCGCTACCCAGTTTGCAATCTACATGTCCACCGCAAACCTGGGTTACGCAGCGGGATCAAAGTTGTTCGGAGTGATTGCAGAGAGCTCCAACTATGTGGAAATTTATAAATTGCTTGGCGCGCTGGTGGTGGTGACCATACTGGTGCTGGTGTTCTATCGCTACACACACGCTCATGATGGGGAAGATGACAGGCAAAGAAGGTCGGCTCCAAGATACACCATCGGTACCGACGGCAGCGGTGGAGGTATGTTTTTCAGCGGTGCCATACGCTGTCCGAAGTGTCACGAGGACATGGAGCAGGTGGATTACCAGGGCACCGAGATCGATCGCTGCACCTCCTGCCGGGGTATCTGGTTCGATGCCGGTGAAATGGGGATACTGCGCAACAAGGAGGCAGCCGCCGCCGTCGATACCGGATTGGTGCGTGAAGGAAGGAAGTACAACGTCATCGATCAGTACAATTGCCCACGCTGTGGCGGCAATATGGACAAGCATGTCGATACACAACAGACCCATATCTGGTTCGAGCGATGTACATCCTGCGAGGGTTCTTTCTTCGACGCGGGTGAATTCCGTGACCTGTCACAACTGACCGTGTCGGATTACTTCAAACGCTGGACCACAGCAAAACGCAGTTGACCCGATTGAGGAAGTGCTCCAGGTAACAGAGCTTACCTGGAACGTGTACGCCAACCGTTCTGACGCAGTCTGTCTTGTGTTATCTGGGTGTCACCGTGGTAGTTGAACTGCCACCCTGATCCGAGCTAATGGTCACGCTGCCTGGATTGCTGTTTACTGGTCTGACGGTGAGTTTGTACTTATCCTTACGCGAGTCGTAGTCCAGGTCCCCAAATCCTTCCAGCGTTAATACGGCAGCGGGAGCACCCGTGCTGGTGGCTTCGACCTTCAACTCTGATCTGCTGGCCTTCCACTCTGCCCGGGTAATGACAAGCGTGTCTCCCGTGGTGGCATCACCCGTGGTAAATGTCCATAGGGCACCGGTTGTAATACCCAGTGTATTTACTTCGTCAACACGCCAGTAATAGGTCGTTTGCTCTTCGAGAACACCCGGATCGTAGGAAGAAGAGGTCTGACCGGTAGAGACCTCTGCTGGGCTTGTGCTGGTGCCGAAATAAACGTCGTGAGTATCGGTCTGTGAGCCTGTATTCCAGCCCAGGTCCGTATTGATATCGACATTTGCGGCATTGTCTGCCGGTGATGGATTACTGGCCGCTCCCGGTAACTGTGGTGGCTCCACACCCTCCACGGGCACGGTCAGCAGGGCACCTCCACTTGAAACGATATCAATGGTGGCCGGAATAACCGTGCTGCCCACAGGTCGGAGCTTGAACTCAACCTTGTTTCTTGCGTAAGTCATTGTCCCGAAGCCCACGACCTGCATGGTCACCGAGGGTTGTTCACTACTGGTTGCAGTGACCTTGAACTCGTCTCTTTTGGCCTTGTAGGTGGCACAATCAGAGTGATGACATCGGTTGACGAACTGTCGGTCGTAGCCGGAACGCTGTCCGTCAATGCCGACCGGTTGCCAGCAGCATCCAGTGCGCGCACCTGGTAGGTGTAGGTGGTGGCGGGTGTGAGACCGTTGTCCGTGTGACCAGTATCGCTGGTTGTGGTCAGCAGGTCTGCGTCACGGAAAACTTCATAACCGGTGACCCCCACATTATCCGTAGAGGCAGACCAGGTCAGATCGACGCTGTGGGTCGTTATCCCCGATGCCTGGAAAACGGAAGGCACGCTGGGAGCTTGGGTATCCGGTGGTGGGGTGCCGGGTGTCGTGCACTCACCCGCTGAGGGGGTCACTGCCAGCTGCGGCGGGTCATTTTCGGCGGAGCGGCTCTTGAATCTGAGCATCTGGTTGGTACCCGAGTTGTCGAGTAGCACCAGTGACACCATCTTGTCCCCGGCGAGTTCTGATTCCACGTGGGAGGTGATGTCAATACTCACATCACCCACATCGGTCACGTTGACGGTACCCAGAAGAACACCCGTTGCGGGCTCATTGCTCCAACTGGTGGTGCTCTCATCCCAGCTGTCGGAATCTACAGAGTACAGTTTGAGAGGAACCGCCACACCCGGTGTCTGGTGATAGCTGACCCGGGCGGTAAAGACCGCACTTGCGGCACTTGATGCGTCAAAATGGCTGAGGTCAAAACGCAGATGGGCTCTGCGGGTGTAATGGTCGGAGGAACTGCTTTTTACGATCAGTTCGTCTTCGTCACCATCATTGTCATTCTGGAAGGTATCGCCCCGTACATGGGAATCGGCCACCACCGGCTGGAGATGGACCAGGCCACAGGCCGGTGGCGACTCATTGAGGCTTCAAAGAACGTCACGTTAATGCTGGAATTGGTAGACCCGCTGATGGGCTCAAACTGGCTGGAACGCAGAAACAGTTTGTGCCAGCCATTGCTCAGAGTGGTCGTGTCAATCATGTGTCGACCGGTGAACTCACCGGGACCATCGAGTAACTCAGTACCCTGATTGCCGGCATGGATGGCCGCATCAAGAGCCGCACGATGACTGGTGACCGGAATTCCTTCAGATCCGGGTGTCATTTCAAGCCAGGGTGCCCACAGACCGGTAACCGGGGCTGAAGTAAGCTCTTTAACACTGGTCTCGGCGTAGTTGGCATCCGTATACCAGCCACGCCCTTCGATTCGATCGGGGTTTTCATAAACGTGAGAGATTGGTTTGCCGTGGCTCAGGTAGGCATGCAGTCCTGTGGACGTGCGCATCCCGGAACCATCTGCCTGATCTACCTTGCCACGCACCCGAAATTGCTGCCAGCCATCATTCGGGAAGATACTGGTGTCAAAAGTCAACGAATCCTGCCACAGGCAGGTCTCCTCGCCTATCAACGATCCTCCGCTGGTCTCACAGGTCGCCAGGGTACGGGGCGGATCGAATTCCTTGCACGCGACCGCGGCACCTTCTCCACAGATCTGCGGATCCGGGGACCAGTCTTCCTGCCAGATCTGGATGACAATTTTGTAAAAGTCACCGGGGTTGTGGTGCATGATCGAGTTGACATTCAGGGTCATCTCACCCGAGATCGTGGCCTTGTGCGGAAAGCATAGTTCGGTGTGCAAATGACCAAAGCTGTCACCCGGTTAACCGTCCTGACCCACTTCCCCCGGTGTGGTCAGCCACCAGTCCTGGGAGCTGATATAGATTTCATCATCCGTACAGCCCTTGGGATGGGGCACGACACCCTGTTCGGCGATTATTGTCAGGGGCCAGCAGCTGATTACAATCAGAGCTGCGTACAACAGCGAAAGCAAAGCTGTGTGACCGTTTCGACGGCAAAAGCTGTGTATTCGATGATTAAAGAATGAAAAGACCGGTTGCTTCCCTGAGATCATTCCTGTTTCCCCTTTGTTGCGAGTCCTTCGCCTGGTCAGACGACTATTATACTGTCCTTTTATCAGTCCAAATTTTGTAACAGTCTGTTAAATAATGACAAATTCAGCTGAATAAAGATAGACCGGGCCCAACGCCAGTCAAAAAAGACTTACTCCGACAGGTTCATTGCCCTCAGCATGGCCTGGAAACGGGGTTTTTCCCGTAGCGGGTCATACATCTTCATGTAATTCATCTGCACGGCATAGGGGTCACCTGCGGCGAATGCTTTTTCAAGATTTGCCAGTGCCAACTCATGTTCTCCAAGTAATGCCAGGTACAATGCCCTTCCAAATACTCCATCATTCATATCCTGACGTTGTTCAAGCAACTTCAGGGCATGCGGTTTGAGATCGGGATTTTCCATTGCATCTATGAATGACAGTTCCAGTGCGGGATCAAAATCCTCCATCGCGGCCAGTTGCCTGGCGCGTTGCCGGGCTTGTTCATATTCACCCCTGAATGTATGCAACATCTCCAGGTTCTGGATGGTCCAGCGCAGTGGTTGGCCAAGTTCCAGTGCATCCTTGAGATGTTTTTCAGATTCGTCAAAACGAAAATTCCATAATAAAAAGTAACCGGGTACGTGGCGTACCACCCTGGACAAGGGGTCTGCAACTCTGGCCACCCGAAGTTGGTCCAGGCCCTGTTCCAATCGTCTTTGCCAGACCAGGCTTTCTCCATACCATTGGCGCGCTGTTGCGTAGCCGGGGTCCAGTTCTATGGCTCGTTCAAAGTCCGCATTTGATCCTTCCCAGTCAAAGTCAAAAGCTGCCTTGTAATAGCCGGATGTGGTGAGTGCCCGTGATGAATTCGGATTGATTTCCAATGCCTTGTTTAGGGCCTCGCGGGCCTTGGGAAGATATTCCTGGATGCTGCCGCCCCGGTACTCCGGAATCAGTACATAGGTATCGGCCAGTGCAGCCCACGCCTGGTCATAGCCGGGATCCATTTCCACTGCTTCAAGCAGCGGCTCTGCCGCCGCCAGCAGTGACTTTGCCGTACGCTGGTTCCACAGATGCCGGCCCAGCAGATACTTGTTGTAGGCGTCCACGTCATTGGTGGAATGGGAACTCAGCATTTGCAGGTCGGCGCCACTCAAAGTCAATTGCAGGGCATCGACGATGAGTTGAGATATTTCGTCCTGAACCACGAATATATCATCCAGATCAAATGACCGGGTAAAGGTCTCTGACCACAAATGGGTGTCGGTAGCGACCTCGATCAATTGGGCGGTGACGCGTATTTGTTTGCCGGCCTTGCGCACACTGCCCTCCAAAATGTGCTGTACGTTTAATGCCCGGCCAATTTCCAGCAGGTTCTTGTCACTGTTCTTGAACACGAAAGAAGAGGTTCGTGAAGGCACCCTCAAGCTCTTGATACGCACCAGAGAATTGAGTAACTCTTCTGAAATCCCATCGGAAAAATACTCATTTTGCTGATCATCACTCATATTGATAAAAGGCAGAACGGCAATCGATTGACGGCCATCGTCGGGCACCGTTATGGGTTGCTGGACTGGCGCCGGAGTTGCTGGGGATTCTGTAGCCGTTGGGATATTATTTGGTGACTCAACAGTTACAGCATCGGAGGGGGCTGCACTTTCCGGTATCAGGCGATCGATCACGATAATACTGGCTACCACCAACAACAAAATGATGGTTATTCTATCGAGCTTTTTAGCCGTATGAAGCGTAATGGATTGGTCATGGTCTACCTCTGCCTCGGGTCGCAATCCCTCTGGGGTCATCTCATAGGCCCATGAGAAAATCAATGTCGGGACAATGCCTATCACGATGATCAGGAATATGAATTTTCCAATCCAGTCGGGGAGAGCCAGCATCCCGATCAGTACATCGGTCACCTGCAACAGCAACCACGATGCGACCAGGTAGGCCAGGGCAACACGGATAACGTTACGGCGTTTCAGTTCACTAAGAAAACTCATTGCTGTTTCCAGCGCACAGCAGTGCTGTTGCCCAACGAACCAGTGCCATGGGTCTGGTTTGGAGTTGGCAGGTGATGGATCGCCCATCGGGTGGTTGCTTTGCTGCGAATTACGGATGTCCTGATTCGGTTTTCAGCACACTAGGATATAGCGCTTTTCCAGTAATTCAAGGGGAGGGCTGAATGTCACCCCGCATATGCTTCAATACTTGGGGTATTCGGTATTGGTGAGTTGAACCAGATGGCTTCCATCAATGTTGATTCGGAACAATCCAATATGCGGTGAGGTCCAGCCGCGTCGAAAACTGATCGATTGCCCGTCCGGTGACCAGCGTGGTCCAAATACGCCCTCAGGGAATTCCACCAGCATACGGGCAACGCTGTTGTCAGTGCTCGTAATTCAAATGGCTGCAGATGCAATATCATCATCTGACTGTGCAACAAATACGAATCCGTTTTCCATCGGGGGACCAGTCCGGGTTGTAGGCGACAATGCCAATTTCTTCGGCGATCACCGAGTGTGTGGAAGATTCGCTGGCACGGACATAGATACGGGTTTTGGGTGCACCGGGGATATTACCGGCGGTCAACAGGCGGTCATCCACCGGGTTCATACTGGGATAGATCTGGTTTGCATTTTCACTGAGACGGGTTTCTCCTGAGCCGTCCATATTGATCCGGTCTCCTCTGAAGCATAGACAAGGCGGCTGCCGTCAGGGGACCAGGAACCGGCATGGGTGACCGGACGGGTGGACGAAGCCGGGTCCGATTACGCTCATTGGAGCCAGGATAATGAACAGCATCAAGAATTTGGTCAGTAAACTCATGAACCTACAGGCTTGCGCGGGAAAAGGGGGTTTCAATGGTTACCCTGGTCTTCACTTTACGATAATCCAATATTTGGAGTTCCCTGATAATGATCATAATAATCTGGTTTTCGTTCCATATTGTACAATTAAAGGTCAATTTTGTGAGGTCTCCTGTACTGAGAATTCAATTATTTTCAAGTGTGCTACCCTATAAGGTGCGTTACATAATACCAACCAAACTATAATTGAGGGAGAGTCTAATGGATACAGTTAAAATCATTCGCATTGCTTCACTGGCAGTCGCCGTCATAGCAGCATTTGTGACCATTCCATACGTTGCTCTGATCATGGTCATTTTGGGTCTTGCCTGGGGCTTTATGGGTGTACCCGAAGAAGGAAGATTGATCTACATGGTCACCGCGGTGACCCTGGCTTCGGTAGTCAGTTCTATGGGACCGATCCCGGTAGTCGGTGAACACCTGACAGCAATACTCGGTAATGTGAGTGCCATCATTAATGCTGGTGCCGTTGCTGTCATTCTGATGATTGGAAAGGATCGAATCACAGAATAAGAACAAACTTATGGATGAGAGGGCCCGCCTTGCGCGAGCCCGACGTTGCTGATAAAAACCCCGGTCACTGGCCGGGGTTTTTTTATTAAAACTACGGCTGTTACAAGCTACGGCAAAAACGGAGCCGGAAAATCAGTTAGTCCTCGCCTTCCCAGTAGTCAACCTGGGTGTCCTCGCTTTTTATCATCAGTCGCCACATGTTGGGAAGACCGGATTTCGTATCACCGTCTAGCATCACCAGGACGCCTTTCTTGTCTGAATCGGGGTATTCTGCGATTTCCGGTGACATGGTGGTGCTGACTGCCAGGTAACGAAGATCGGAATCGCCCGTGTTGATAATCTGGTGTGCGGTTTCGGGGCCACCGGGCGGGAAACCGAGTACATCGCCGCTACGCACCGGAAAGCGCTCTGCACCAATGCGGACCTCACCGCTGCCCTCGACGATGAAAAACATCTCATCGTTGACCCGGTGGTTGTGCAGCGGGAATGCGGTTTTCCCGGCCGGTACCACCGTCAGGTTATAGCCCAGGCCCTTTGCTCCCGTTCTCTTGCTGATCAGGCCAAATTTCCCGGCAAATTTGTCCCCATGGCCCCAGTCCATGTATTCCAGGTCATCGATATTAACAATGCGTTCGCTCATTTGGGGTCTCCTTTGGTATCGCTCAAACCTTCGTTTTCAATCCCTTTATTAATGATCTCTGTGTAGAGTCCCATGACTTTGGATACCAGGGTCGCATACTCGGGGTGCCGATTGATGAGGGGCATCACACGGGTGCCATCGTCATACACGTTTTTTAGAAAACGGATATCTTCATCAGCGAGTACAGCGCCCCCATTGACCTTTGCAAGCAAACGTCTGGCCCGGGGCAAACGGTAATCCTTAAACCGCAACATCAGTGCCGCTATGGTTCCTGCATCAACATCCGGTTGTTCAGACATTTGGTAAACCCTGCATTACAATGACTCCTCAACATAGGTCACAAAGGTGGACGAGCAGCTCGAGGTATTGCCTGCTCCATCTGTGGCATCGGCATAGACATTGGTACTGCTATTGTCTTCAACGATGATGGTGATGCCATCGCGAATGGATGCAGCACAACCATTGAGCAGATATTCATCCATTGCGTTTTTTGCCTGGACCAGACCATAACCGGTTTCATCGTCCCGTCCCGGGTCTGCAATGTCCTTTGCACTGGCAACCAGTAACTGGCGAATTTCGGGTGGAGTGCATTCGGCTGCATTGCTCCACAGCAGCGCTGCGACACCCGTCACATGGGGTGTCGCCATCGAGGTTCCATTGTTGTAATCATAATCACTGGTCGCGATGGTGACCGTGGCATTGCTGCCACCCAGCATGGCAGCCCCGTCGGTGTCGGAAACCCCGATCGCCGGTATGGTGGTTGCGGTGGGTGAGGCCAGTGTGCCCAGTATGGGACCTGGTTCGTTGTTGTAAATGATGGCCGCATCTCCACCACCGTCTTCGCAGGCCTGTACCTTCTCTTCAAAGGTGAAATCACCACGCAGGATGATACACACGGCATCCCCGTCTCCCGCCGCAGAAGTATCACAGGGTCCGTCTCCCAGACCACAGTCAACTAGTGTCCCGGCGGCGGTACCCGATACAGAGCCACTCATCTTGTCACCGACGTAGACCAATCCATCAACCGTGGCGCTGGCCTCTTCGCCACTACCCACCGGTACCGTGGACAACACATGCACACCGGGGGCGGCGAGTTCCACCTGGTTGGTTGTTTGTGAGAAATCAGCATGTGCTTCGAATTCGTCAATTGCTGCAACTGAAACAACAGAGTCATAGGATGCCGGATAGCTGTGTCGTCGGTTGCCACCATTACCAGCCGCCGCTATGGAGAGCACGGAGTGCTCCACCTCGTCGAAGGCGTCTTCCTCGGCCATGCTTGGGGTACCGCCACCAAGACTCATATTAATCAACGTCGCACCCTCGGCAACACAGTCATCCAGTGCACCGATCAGACCGGAGGCATAGCTGAATCCACCGCTGTCATTAAAAACCCGGGCCATGTGGATCTGTACCGGGTCGGCGGGTAACTGGCCGTCACCACCCAGCACACCAACCACACCAAAACCGTTGTTGATGGCCGCAATGGTTCCGGAAACGTGGGTACCGTGACCATAGCCGTCCTCATCCCACGGGCCGGCGCTGCCGGTACTGGAACCGGTGATGTTTTCGTTGTGACGCAGATCTCCGTGCGCACCGTCATAACCCGAATCCATGATGCAGATTTTCAGGCCACCCTGGTAAATCAGCTGATCGGCCTGTACAGCTTCGATGCCGTAAGGACTTGTCTGTGCGGTATCGAGTGACATTGGATACCGTTTCGGGTCGACTTCAATAAACTCAATATTCGGATTGTTTTGTAATGCAGTGACCGCCCGGGCCGGTAATACCGCAGCCAGGGCATTGTGACGTGGCAAATCCAGCGCCATGGCACCACCAACGGCTACTACAGCCGCCTTTCCCTGTTGTGCTCGACCGGGTCTGAAGACCACGATGTAGCGACCGCCAACTGCTGCAACCCGGGCCGGGACTTCAGCCGGACCTTCGGCCCCTGCACCGCCAAAATGTTCCGCGGAACCACTGGCCAACGGTATGCTGCAGGCCATATCCGAGTACAGACCCACGCTGGACCCGGCCTCGGCCGTTCCAAAGATCTCCGGTTCGTTGTCATCGGCCGGTCCTGCAGGGCTGGAACCCAGCACGGTAGGCGGGTCAGGCGCGGTGGAGTCTTCTATGTAGCTAACAAAACCCGCTGAACAAGCTGAGATATTTCCTGCCAGGTCCGCGGCGGATGCATAGACATCGGTCACGCTGTCATCACTTACCGATATTTCAATACCCGTTGTTGAGAATTCAGAAGCAGGGCCACTGGCCAGCAATGATGAACACGATGAATTGGAGTAGAGGCTGACCATGGACTCAGCAGGAGCGGTACCGGATACGGCGGGCAGATTGTTGTTAGCCGGTCCCGGTGGATTGGTCGCAACCAATACTGGTGACACTGGCGGTGTTGAATCTTCGACATAGGTTACGAAACTGGTTGAACACTGAGAACCATTGTCCAGGGCATCGACAGCCCCGGCATAGATGTTTGTGGTGCTGTCATCTGTAACCGAAATCATGATACCCGTGGTACTGAACTGCGATTCCGTGCCGGTTGCAATTTGCGCTGTGCAGGTGGCGTCACTGTAAAGATTGACCGTGGTACCGGAAAAGGCCGTGCCGGTTATTCCGGGCTCATTGTCGTTTGCAGGACTGCCGGGTGATGAGGACACCACCGTGGGTCTGGGTATGAACAACTCACCGGTCTCAAAACCACTGTCCATTATCAGGTCCTGAGCACCCGCCCAGACACCGGCGGGCAGCAGCAACAGCAGTACTTTCGCGGTCAACGGTCGAAGGATTGCTGGCTGTTTCATTCGAGATTTTCAAATCTGTTCATTGAAGGCGAAGGATACACCATCCGGGCAAAAACTTGCGCCGCCTCAAAGATCCAGAAAGTTAAATTACAGCTGGATTTGATGTTGTTTCAAACATCAAGGGGACCGTTGCGTAGGACCGGATACGAAACGGAGGAACTGGATTGAGTTTGCCCCGGTTTCCATTGTCACTCAACAACAATCCCCGATCCCGGGAATTCCGAGCCTCAATTCTTTAGTCCATGTGGATATTGACTCAAGTCAATCTGTTCGTTTGTCTACGCACATGGCGATCCAATACATTGGCGAAGCGTCTGGGGGCGGTGTTGTCCATACGCAGGTACAACGAGGGCTCGATCAATTCCAGTTCCATCAATAGAAAATCACCCCGCTCGTCACGTACATAATCGCTACGACAGTAAACGGGTCGAGGTTGTATTTTGGCTGATACCTTGTCAGCAATGCCAAGCAAATGGTCTTCCGGGTCGACCCGGACAATTTCTGAGCCATACTCCTCCTGTACTCTGAAATCACCTGTCCTTGGGGTTTTTTGTATGCAATGGCTGTATTCACCCCCCATGTAAAACAGGGAATATTCACCTTCCGTGTGAATATTGCTGATAAAAGGCTGCACCAGGAAAGCCCGGTCGGCAAAGCAGGTGGTTAGTTCACGCAGGGTTTCTTCGTTGACATCGCGCTTCAGCAGAAAAGTGTCTGTTGCATATGCGGTATACACAATCCGGCGTCTATGAACCAACCTGTGGTGTCTTGCATGGTCAGGAAAGCGCAACGCATGGATGGTTCTGCTTAGCCTGATGGCTCAGAGGATGGCCCAGTCGATAACTGGTCCGGTACTTGCTGGTCTTCTTTATGCTTGGGCGCCGCTGCCCCGGACTCGTTTAACGATTCCGGCATTTCATACAGGATGATCGGCTTTTGCCATATTTTCCGTGACAATCCCGTGGTCAATGACTCCACTTCATTGAGCGAGGAAAGGGCAACCGAATCATCATAGTCCTGGATGTACAAGGCGGCTACTTTGCCCCCGAGATGACAACATCTCGCTGCAATAGTCCAGGTAACGACTCAGCTCAAATCGGGTCAGTGTGCGTTTGGGTGAGGATGCGGTGGCGTTTCCACGTCTCAGGGTACTCTCGGGGTCCTTGGTCAGTTGATGCATATCGATGATATGAGCGATAACACGGATCTCGTGAATGGCCTTCAAGGCCCGGTGCCGCTTGATCCGGTTTTCCAGCGTGACCAGAAACAGGATGGCCACACCTATGTAAACCAGATTGCTGATACCCGCCGCCAATACCTGTGCAAACTGTGCAAAATCGAAACTGCCACTGATGAGTGGGATTTCAAGGGTCAGCAGGGTGGCGATAATACCCACCACGATCATTAATACAAGTATCCCGATACCTATTCGCAATGAAATGATCGGTGCAACAATTTTTGCCGTGCGCTTTTTTGCCTGACGCGCGATATCGAGCAATTGGTGCGCTACTTCTCCCAGGCCGGAATTCGGAAATCGTTCCTCGATCCGCCGGTTCAATAAAATAATTTTCCTGATGATCTTGTTCGGGTCCAGAGACTGGTATTCGGGTGTTGCCAGGATTTTCATAGACTGCCCAAAGAGAAATTCACTTTTTTGACTTCTTGACATACCGATCCATGACCGAAGACATACCCCGAGCAGCGTAATCACGGCATGCCTTGTCCTTGAACCGGATTGCTGCCTCGAATTCATCGATGGGGTACTTGTCACGTTCGGCCACACAGCGGATTTCACGCACCACCTGTTCCTCGATACCCAGTTGCTCGGCAATCTGCTGGTCAGACAGGCAGGGCTGCCGTTTGTCGGCCGGGAGATGTTCCTGGCTGTTAATCTGTACGGCGTGGGATAGCTCAAGTACCCGGTCCTTGTACCTGTTGTAGGTTTCGGGGTCTACAAAATAAAAACTCATCGTCTGCTCCGGTTCATATTTATTTATCTCTTCGTCCGGTGTGCGCGACCGACCGGACAAACACGCATACATTCCGCACATTGTCCCTGGCTCACATTGGAATAGGTCATGGACCACAGCGTGCGGCTGAATATGCTCGAATACAAGATCAACTTCTGTTTTTCAGTATCTTCTTCACGCAGGGCTTCACCCAGCACTTTCTGGAACCCGGGCACCCAGTAGTTTTGAACCCGGGTACTGCAACGTGCAGCATCGTATTGCCGCTTGGTGAATGTGCCCTGTTCAATACGGCCACTGAGGCAACCTCCCGATTCTAGCGGGCAAACACGGGTGCATGGTGTCACTCCTTCGCTTTCGTACATGGTCACACATTCGGGGGCAGGACAGGCAGCAATCGATGACGGGCCGTCGGCGGGCAAGGGCATGGTGGTGATGACAGCGCCAAAGTACATAAAGCCATACTGCGGATGTAATACCGGCCCGGCGAGACTCCTGGAACCACACCCGGCCAGTTCGGCCGCCATAGAAATACTCATGAATGGTTGTTGGCCCTGATCCACGCCCGGGGGTATACAAACCGCGTAATAACCATATTGGTCTTCAATGATACGTGCCATTTTAAGAGCCAGGCCATGAATACGGTCGGAGGTGGTGGTCACCTCCATGTGCTGGTAATTCGGACTTTGCCAGTCACCAGCCCTGGGTTGCGCCCCCCCGACCACAAACACACTTTTGGCCCGTGGCAACAGGTCGTCCGGGCGACGGCCTTGCGGTGCGTTTTCAAATGCCCCGGTGGCTGCAACGCCGCTGACCAGTGCACCGCTTTTGGCGGCGACAGCGGCAAGTTCGGTTTTTGCCCGGACAAAATCAGATTCACCGGTTCTGATATCGGATTTTGCACTCATTTCAGTTTTCTCTCGGCTCGCCCGATGGGACACACCCGCATGCATTCAAAACACTGGGCGACGCTTTCCTTGTAATGGGTAATGGCGGAACAGGAGCGTGAAAAAAAGTCTGAATTCACCATGTTCTGTTGTGTTTCGGGGTCAGATTCCGCCACGATTTCCGCCATCGCGACCTGGAAACTGTTGATGCCGAAGTTCATCGACCGGGTGACACATCGCTCCCGGTCAAAAAGGGAATAGTCTATCCGACCCTGCTCATCAATGGATCCATCCAGGCAACCGCCTTCATCTGCCGGGCAGGCCGCCAGGCAGGGTGTTTTTCCGAACCGCTGGTAGGTCTTGACACACATCGGATGTGGGCACACATCCTGTTCCAGCATGTGGTCGTGTTGCAGTTCCAACGTGGTGATACAAGCGGAGTAATACAGCAGTCCGTATTTGGGGTTCAGAATAATATTGGCGGCCAGTGAACGGGTGCCTAGCCCCGCCAACACTGCTGCCAGCATCATGCTCATCGGTGGCAGGTGGCCACCGGTGGGCAGGCCTGGTGCCTGGATGGCCTGGTGGTCGAACCGGCTTTCAATCAGGTTCGCCACCTTATGAATTGCCGCGTCATTGCGGAAGTCATATCCGTTGACCTCCATCAACCGGTGTTGCGGGCTACGCCAGGCACCGGCGGTTGGGCCACGCGAACCCACCACCACCACGCTGCGCGCATCGGGAAGAATGTCATAGGGACGGTGTCCTTCGGGTACATGCTCATCCCATGCGCAGGGGTCGGCGATACCCACTACACTGGCACCCGATTCCAGGGCAAATTGCTTGATCTGGCCGGTTGGGGTAGCCATTGTCTGATCATGCGCTGCGCCGTTCATGATATTTTCCGGTTTTGAGCAGCCCAATAAGGGCCGCGGAGGGCTTTTTTCAGGATCTTACCCGCAGGGTTTCGCGGAATTGAATCTACAAAATCGACCGATTTCGGACACTTGAAATCGGCGATATGTTCTCTGGTGTAGGTGATAATATCGTTGGAGTTGATGACTGAATCGTTCTTTTTGACCACCACTGCTTTGACAGCCTCACCCCATTGCTTGTCGGGCACACCGATCACGGCCGCTTCGGCAACACCGGGGCAGTCGGCCAACACAATTTCCACCTCGGCCGGGTATACGTTTTCCCCTCCGGAAACGATCATGTCCTTAATGCGGTCATGGATGTACAGGTAGCCCTCGGTGTCAAAATAACCGGCATCACCGGTTCGCAACCAGCCTTTGTGCATGACTTCGAGGGTTTCTTTCGGCCTGTTCCAGTAGGCCTTCATCAATTGCTGACCAGAGACGATAATTTCACCGACTTCCCCGATGGCACAATCATTGTCGTTGGGATCGACAACGCGGATCTTTGAGCCAGCTACGGCCTTGCCACAGGATTGCAACTTGTTGCCTGCGGCATGGTCCCGTGCGTTCAGCACCGCCACGGGCCCGACGGTTTCAGTCAGGCCGTACCCCTGTTCAAAATTGCAGGTGAACAACTCAAGTGCTTCCTGCAAGGTAGCAACCGGGATGGGTGATGCACCGTACAGTATGCGTCTGAGGCTGGGAAATTCCATGCCTGCGCAGTCCTTGGAGTCGAGCACCATTCGGATTAATGCCGGTACCAGCAAGGCCTGGTTGACTGCATGGTATTCCAAAGCTTCGAGCACCGATGCCGGGGACAATTCCTCCAGCAGTACCACGGTACCACCACTTTGCAGAGCGCAATGAGAATAGGCGCTACCTGCTGTGTGAAACAGTGGCGCGGTGACCAGTGTGATTTCACCGGCAGGCCAAGCGGCTTCCCCCATCATCGAACCGACACAGGCCAGCACGCTGCTGTGTCCCAGTTCCACCCCTTTTGGAAAACCGGTGGTACCACTGGTGTACATTTGTACCACCGTGTCATCGGCATGAATGGTGCAGGTGGGTTCAGACTTTGATTGCTTGTTTCGCCATGCGAAATAGCAATCCGGGGATGTTTCGGTCTGTGCAGGACGGTCAGCGTGGTGACCCAGGATGAATACCTGTTGTAACCAGGCAGTTTCCTGCGCAATTTCATCTACCAGCGGCGCCTGATCCTGATCAATAAACAACACCCTGGTCTCGCTGTCATTGATTATGAATTTAATTTCAGATGGACCCAGACGTGCATTGATCGGAGTGACCACATGGCCGGCCATTGATGTGCCTTGCCAGATTTCAAAAAACTCACTGCGGTTACCACCGAGATACGCGACCCGGCTTTGTCCCTCCAGACCCATGGAGAGCAGGCCATTGCAAACCCGCCTGGCGTGGTTATCCAGAGCAGAATAACTGGTCCTTTGTGAACCGCGGATCACAGCGGTGCGGTCCCCGCTTTGTTGCGCGATGCAGCGGACACGATCAAATAAGCAGTACAATTCAGACATCAGCTTCAATTGCCTCGATCAGAAAATGACTTGATTCGATCTCAGGATTCAAATTCATCACTGAAAATTACCGGTTGTTAATACCGTAACTAATACTATCCTTATCCAAGCATAGTGTTCTTTTGTCGCTAAATCGAGTGTCGGGTATACTCAATGCTGCGCGATTGAAACACCGAATTGCGGCAAGGTATCGCACCTACCGGTTGGAATACCGAACCAGTTACAAATGCAGATTTCCGTATTGGACCTGCTGAACAAATCAAGAGGAAGAGATTTTGAACACAGTAAAGAGTGTAAATTTAATTAAATCAGTGATCGTACCCGGGTTGCTTCTCTGTTCAAGTACGCTGCTTGCACAGGGAAATTCCTCCCTTTCTTCGTCTGTCGGTCTGCATGTTTATCCTGCCAATGAACAGAGCGCGGAAACCCAGTCCAAGGATGACTATGAGTGTTATAACTGGGCAAAGAGTGAGACCGGCCATGATCCGATGAATCCCCAGGATGTACAGGTAGCGGTGGACCAGTCCGGCACCGGTCGTGATGGCTCAATCGTTAGAGGAGCGGCTGCTGGTGCTGTGATCGGTGAGGTCGCCAACGATGATGCCGGCAAAGGTGCTGCCTACGGTGCTGCCGCCGGTGCAATTCGTGGCCGGCGCAACCGGCGTGCCCAACAGGAGCAGGCGGTAGAAGCAGCAGAGGTGCAGGGTCAGCAAATTGAAAGCTCACGTCACGAAGATTTCAAGAATGCCATGAAAGCATGCTTGTCCGCACGGGGTTACTCTGTAAGCTGACCGAGGGCAGTACCCGAAATTTCAGGTCCCAGGAATCCATGGGATCTGTTCCGTACGCATCATTTTTGGAGAACAGGAAATTGAAAAATTTCGTTTTTGTCATCGGTACATTTTTAGTTCTTGGACTCAGTACCACAAACACCTTAGCTGACGAACCAACACCGGGTTTCAACTACAAGATTCCAGAGTCCATCATGACACCGGACAAGGTTGAAACATCGATTGGCACACTTGAGTTTTATGATGGCTTGCCAACCGATGAGACCACACGCAGGGTCTACGATCACCTGGATACCTCACGTGCCATGCAGGTATTTCTGAGCGCGATTCCGGCTGCATCACTCGAAGCACTGCATGTGGGTAACCGTGACATGGGGGTCAAGGCCTCCAACTACATCCTCATCATGGACCAGTTGATGGACTCTCCACCCCTGTTCCTGACCGGCAACACCGACACGGTGTATGTATCGGGTGTCCTTGATCTGAAGAACGATGGCCCAACTGTGGTTGAAGTACCGCCAGGAAGCGGGCCGGGCACGGTCAACGATGCGTTTTTCCGGTTTGTAACCGATATGGGCAATGTTGGACCTGACCGTGGCAAGGGAGGCACCTACCTGATATTACCGCCGGATTACGCTGGCGATCTGGAATACAGGGAAGGAAGTGCCGAAGTGGAAATGGAAATTGGCGGTGTTACGAGAACGGTGTTTGTATCCAAATCCGCTTCGTACATCAACTGGGTGATTCTGCGTGGTTTCCTGGTGGATGGAAAACCGGATGCAGCCTCAAAGATGTATCGGGATGGATTGAAAGTCTATCCGTTGTCACAGGCAGGCAATCCGCCGGAAATGCATTTTATCAATGGTTCGGGCAAATTCTTTAACACCATCCATGCCAATGACCATCATTTCTACACAGAACTGAACGATGTGATTCAACGTGAACCGATAGGACTCATTGACCCCGAATTGCGCGGCCTGATGGCCAGCATCGGTTTGCAAAAAGGCAAGGAATTTGCACCCGATGAACGTATGCAGGCCATACTTAAAGATGCCATGGCCATTGGTAATGCAACCGCCCGTTCGATTTACTTCAACACACGTATGGATGGCGCCTTCAAGTGGCAAGGGAAGTTGTGGAAAACCGGTTTTGTCGGAGGTGATTACCAGTGGCTCATTGATGGTGGGAATGGTGGACGCCACCTTGATGCCCGTACCTATTTTTTCTATATGGCCACGGTCAACACACCGGCAATGGCCCTGAAACTGATTGGTAAAGGCTCACAATATGCGTTTGGGGACCAGGACAAGGACGGTAATTTTCTGTATGGAGAGAAGAACTACAGCTTGAACATTCCGGCCAATGTTCCCGCCAAGAACTTCTGGTCGGTGGTGGTCTACGATACGCAGACACGTTCGCAATTGCAGACCAGCCAACGATTCCCCAGTAAAAATAACAAGAAGGCCGGCCTGGTGGAAAACGCCGATGGTTCAGTAGACCTTTATTTTGGCCCCGAGGCACCGGCCGGCAAGGAAGGAAACTGGGTAGAAACGGTCCCGGGTAAGGGGTGGTTTGTATTGTTGCGTTTATATGGCCCACTGGAAGCCTGGTTTGAAGGTGAGTGGCAGCCCGGTGATTTTGAATTGATTGACTGAAGCCCATCAATTCAATGGCGTTTTGAGCGGAGGTTAAGCGATGGTTTGATGGCAGATGACACAAAATGAGGATCATACAATCGTATG
Source organism: Lysobacterales bacterium (assembly GCA_014238945.1). Taxonomy (GTDB): domain Bacteria; phylum Pseudomonadota; class Gammaproteobacteria; order Xanthomonadales; family SZUA-36; genus SZUA-36. Next base: position 396 of record JABAAB010000028.1, on the reverse strand, counting down.
AGTACTGCTTTTAATTTGTCATTGTTCAGCCTGTTGATTGGCCTGTCGATCGCTGCTGTTTCCACAGGTAGTTGCGGACAAGGACCAGGCCCACTGGTCTTATCAGGGAGATGATGGGCCGTCGCACTGGGCTGAAATTTCGGAAATGTACCGAATGTGCACCATGGGCAATAATCAGTCCCCCGTTGAGCTGGTGGCCGCAGTGAATGCGGAACTCCCGTTGCTCGAATTCAATTATCACACCACCCCACAACGTGAGAATCATCCAGGACTGAACCCCGGGACTAACCTGCATATTTCATCAAGGCGGACGACCTATTGATAGTTATCACTTTAATTCAATATCTTATAGGGCAATTGAGTAATTTCTCAGAGTTACAGTTTGTCCTATCCGGT
>JABAAB010000071.1 GCA_014238945.1 Lysobacterales bacterium | reverse complement strand
CCTTTGGCCTCAAATGACTCCATTCCCGTAGCGCAGCCGATATCGGCCCCGGGCCAACCGCCCCCCAACATCAAACCAGCTTGAGCAGTCCCTCTGCAGGCCCCGGCGGTGCGCGCGCTGCGCTGCCCTCCTGCTCATCACGCTGGCGCACATGCCCCAGGATCCTGGCGATCAGCAGCGGATCCTGCGCTTTCGGTCACCAGCAACATCGCCCCACCCCATTGACCGCCAATCGCAAACCCTTGCACAAATCGTAGAATTATCAATAAGATAGGCGCGTCTGGCCCGATGAGTTCATAAGTGGGCAAGAGGCCTGTCAGGGTGGTTCCAACGCCCATGATCATCAGTGCGGTGACCAGGGCGGCTTTGCGCCCCATGCGGTCGCCGAAGTGTCCGAATACGATGCCGCCGATTGGCCGCGCGATGAAGCCAAAGGCGAAGGTGCAGAAGGACGCGATCAACGCTGCCATTGGCGACATGTCGCTGGGAAAGAACAGTGTGGGAAATACCAGTGCTGCTGCCGTGCCGTAAATAAAGAAGTCGTACATTTCATAGTCTAAAATTCCAGATCTTTGCAAAAGGTGGCTTTCACTGTACAGAGAAATTACTTAGAGAAAGATCGTAACTGCGGTATTTCAAACTCGTCAAGGGGTCAGCAGGGATGGGGTCAGAGTCCTTTTCCCGTGGCCGAAAGCACCTACCGATTATTTCCCATCAACGGAGAACGCCAGCAGGACATTGCCCGGCATGTGGAAATACAGGCCGTAGCCTGAATTTACATAAACCACGCCATCAATCACCATGGGCGCGGAACCACCACCAAAAGAGCCTCCATGTGCCGGTGCCCCACTCATACTGTCATAGGATTTATCTGTATTGGTTTCCCAAATTACTTTTCCTGTACCTGCGTCGTACACCCTGAGACGGCCATCCATGTGGCCCGCATATACGGCGCCCGGCATGGCTGTTATGGCTGCGGAAATTCCAGGATCACAATCTTTTCGTTCTTCACAAACGTTTTCAGCAACCGCGCGCCACAATAAGGCACCGTCTGCCGCGTTCAGAGCATATAAGCCCGGTTGTGCCGCGTCAGGTGGCAGCATGTGATCGTCGTAATCCGATATCGGCACAAACACTGTTTGCCCGTCTGAGGCCATGCCAAAATGCACCCCCCCCTGGTTACCACCCCGGCCGGGTTTGCGCTGCCAGAGTATCTCTCCCGTGTCCGGGTCAATGCCGTATACCGCCCCTGATTTTTGGCCGGCAACCAGTATTTCGCGACCTCCGGTGGATAACAAAATTGGTGGAGACGCGAAATCCACATCAGGACCATTCTCTTGCGGACAATTGGCATGGTCTGGAATAAATGGCATGCAAGCCAAATTCCAGGCATCACCAGCCGTTGTTTGGCGAATCCAGCGTATTGCACCGCTATCCATGTCAAAGGCGATGATCGCATCGCTGCTTCCCTGTGCCGGTGATGAATAATTCTCACCCGTGCCCACATAGATAGAGCGGCGCTTTGGATCAATAGTGGGACTATTCCAGATCGGCGCACCGGATGGTGCCATTATAGGTGTTCCGGCACTGTTGACCGCTACCGGACCAGGTTGTTCGCTGATCGTATGGCTTTTCCATTTGACCTCGCCCGTTGACGCATTAAGCGCAACCACGGCTCCACGGAAACTGCAACAGGGGTATTTGGGATCTGCTGCGGGCACCACTTCAAGGGATGACACAGTGACATAAAGCACGCCATCGAAATAAACCGGTTGACCGGTTACCGTGGCGCTTGGATGCTCATCCACCTTGATCCGCCATTTCTCTGCCCCCGTAACCTGGTCGAGGGCGTAAACCCATGCAACCAGGTCTGCAAAATATGCCATCGGTTGAGTGTTGGGTGCTTCATTGTCCCAGGGCTGCAGGGTAATTCCTGTACGCACTTCCGCCCCGGCACGGTAAGTCCAGCGGATACAACCCGATTCTGCATCCAGCGAATAAACGGTGCCATCTTGTGAGCCCACCATCAGCGCGCCCCCTGCAAATGCGGGTTGTGAGCGTGTTCGCGTTGCGCCGGGATAAGCGAATGCCCACTTTAGAGCGAGCCCGGGAATGTCATCAACCGCCAGGTTGGCAATCTCGGCGGAAATAAAATGGCGGTTATCCAGGGTCATCCCCCAATTTTTCAGGCGTGGAGGTTGATCAAAATCGAAGGTCATATTGCCTTGCTTGCACCAGAGGGGTTTAAATGGGCTTTCCGGCGCATCAGAACCCACCAGGAATTCTACAATATCCGCTTTTTGCACAGCTGACAGATCCTTTGCCTGTTGCTGCATGACACCTTCATTGAGCACCTGCAGCATCATGTCCGGGGCCATCATCTCCAGGAATAAACGATGTGGGGCACGGTTGACTGCCGCATCATGACAGCCGGAACAATTGGCAGCGTAAAGCAAATTGCCAGGATGGTCGGCGCCCCCGGATTGGCTGCCGGACAACTGCTGTGCTACCTCGGGCGAATGCGTGTTTTCTGACGAAGGCGTGTTTTCTGTATTTGTATCGGAACAGGCAACAAGAAGAAGCAGGACGGATACATTTAAGAAGGATTTTTCAAACAAGCCGCCTACTCCACCGTATCTGCCTTGAATTCATACAACTCAAGCAAGTTGCCTTCAGGGTCCTTGATAAACATATAACGGTGATTGCCAAATTCAGGCAATATCACGGGCCCGCCCACCACTTTTCCCAGACCACGTTCAGCGATGGCTGACAGGACCCGGTCGATACTATCAACCTGCAGACCAAGGTGATTCAGGCCAAGTGGCCTATTTACAGCTCGATCAACCTGCTCTTCGGGGTGATCCGGATAAGTCAGCAGTTCAAGAAATTGCGTGTGTGAGGGATCGGAATAATGCCGTAACTCAATCCTTGTTTTTTCAATTCCCATCAACGCATCCAGCTGTGCCACCCGGATGCTGTCCTGCCTTGTCGCTACAACCCCTTCGTCCTCTACACGTAAATGTGTCACCGGCTCTAGCCCGATGATTTCCGAATAAAATTCGTGCATAAGGTCAAGGTTATTAACCACCAGGCTGAGGTGCCAAAAGCCCGCCGGCGGGGTGCCTGCCTCTTTTTGATCCTCGGTATCTTCCGCTATCGCCACTGATATGAAAAAGATCAGTGACAGACAACATACAATTGCTTTTGCCATTTCAGTCTCTTCATGCCCTGCAAATTCAGGCCGAGATTATTTGATTCGGGCTAAAACACAAATCTAACATAAGTGTTTGGAATCATTAATGAGTATAAGTCGTACAAAAGCCTTTTTCCATAAAATCGGCAGGTGTTGAATTGTCAAATGGGGTCACCCATTAGCCGTCTCCGGTCAAGCGGCACGACGAACCCCTGATGTCGGCCACCATTTTTTACTCATGGCAGTGTTCTGATTGCGCACCTGGATTTTCAATCTTGGTGCTACTTCTATATGAAGCGCATCAGTCACCCATCAGGATCTAGGCGTGGCGATCTATTGCCGGCCCCAAGCGGCCAAGCCGCTCCAGAAAAACCTCAGTACCCGCACATGGCCAGGTTATTCGTACAGAGTCAGGGCTACCCTCATCGGGTACGTCTGCGAGACAATCGAGTACAGTGCGGTCTGTTCCGGGCAATGCCGGCGGTAGGCGGGAGCGAGACTGGGTAGCGTTGCCACCCAATGATGATTGGATCAAATAATGACATCTGTCTGTGAGGACATAACTACTACCTTTATGGCAAAAGGGTCAGGCCCATTTATCAGATGTGTGAGTGCACCTGGGGCGGTATCTGGCCCTTGCCCAAACCGCGCGTTCAGTCAATTCTTGGGTCAGGGCTTGAAATGAGTGGGATCCACAGGAAATTGAAGCTGACCCCATTTATTGCCTAGCGGTCAGGCTTTTGGGCGCGATAATATCCCTGAAAAACATCCCCCTTTTCACATACCACCTTCATTGCACGCCAATTTTCCACGAAGTGGTCGGCTTCTTCTTTGCCCAGGCTCTCTACCATACGCGGATAGAGGTCCGTTCGTATCTTCTCGTATTCATCTTTCACTTCCCGTCGATACCAATCGGAGTGATCCGACAAGCGAATTTCCGTGAAGCCCACATCCCGAAGCAACGTTTCGTATTCCGCAAATGTCTTCATTCCGTAGGTCAATCGCTCCATCTTGAACCAATACCGCATATCGTCGCTGTATTCGCCTTCAGGCTTCATCCAGTCATAGGAGGTGAGCACACCGCCGGGCTTCAGCACGCGCATGATCTCATCGAATAACTGTTGCTTGTCTTCGATTTGCATAATGACACCCGAGCTCGCAACAAAGTCGAATGACTCGTCAGGGAATGTCATCGGACCCGGATCGACCAGGAGAAATTCACAGCGGGAGTGAATCATTAGTTCCTTCGCGTGTAGGCGTGCCCGGGTTATGAGCTCAGGCTCTATGTCGATACCCACAACATATGCGCCGTACTTCTCGGCAAGAACAAACGCGGGTCCACCAATTCCGCATCCGATATCAAGCACTTTCTGATCCTGAACGTCCAGCCCCTCGACGAGATTGGCGATGTTGCCTTCGCCACCAGGCGCCATGAATCCGGGACCCCAAATGATCTCGAGCATGGCGATCATCTCGTCGTGATATTCGATTTCGCGGGTCATGATGGAAAGTCTATATTGATGCGGTGCGGTCTAACAAGCGGCACCGCTGTAAATGAGCGTCGCAAGCCTGCTTCTCCTTGAGAGTTTGAACTGTCGGGCAATCAGGCGAATGAGTATACTGGCGATCGACCAAACGGAGTAAAACTGGATTCGGAGCAATGACTACTACTAAGATTGTAATCGTTGGAGCCGGAGCTGCGGGCCTGACTGCCGCCAAGGAATTGCAGCGTATTGAGCAGGATTTCCTCCTGCTCGAAGCTTCACACCGAATCGGTGGTCGAGCCTACACGGAAGCTCTCGCCCCGGGCATGCCATTCGATCTGGGTGTACATTGGATCATGGAACCGTCCATCAATCCACTGATGCGACTTGCCGAGCGCGATCAGTTGCGGCTCGAAAAGGATGGCAAACACTATACAGCGGGCCGATATTTCGATGACGGCGAGTGGCTGCCAGAGGGTAGCGACCTGGAGTTGGCCGCATTCTGGGACAAACAACTCGAAACGATGGCACAGGCGAGCAGGGAAAACCGGGAAACGTCCGTATTCGATGCCATTGATAATGACGATAGATGGGCAACCTACTTTCACGGTTTGTACGCGAAGGAATTTACTCGTGATGTCGATCAGGCTTCGGTGATGGACGCAATGGCATTCGTGACCAGGGAGGAAGACCTCGCTGTCGCTGGTGGACTGGGCAATCTGATGGCCAAATACGGTGTGGGCGTCCCTGTCACGCTGAACTCTGCGGTTCGCAGTGTTGACTATTCCGGTTCGCGTCTCAAGCTGGATACCGTCAAAGGCCGTATTCATGCAGACAAAGTCATCATGACCGTCTCAAACGGTGTACTGTCGTCTAACGGGATCGAATTCAAGCCAACTCTGCCCGATTGGAAGCTCGATGCAATCGAAGGACTTCCCTTGGGCAGCCATAACCGTGTGGCATTGATGTTTGGTAAGCCAGTTCTGCACGAACTCCCCGAGTATTTCACCGTCAACACAGCTGGAGACGGACCAATCCCCTTCAGGAACCATCCGTTCGGCTACGACTACGTCGAAATCGTAACGGGCGGTCGCATAGCCGAGTGGATGGAAAAGTCGGGTGAGCCCGCGACTGTAGACTTTTTGCTGGCGAAACTTCGTGAAGCGGCGGGAAGTAAGGCCGTGCCGAATCCTGATCGCCATATTGTCTCTGCATGGAACGGGGACCCGTGGGTAAAGGGGGCGTACAGTTGCGCGCAACCTGGCGCGGCGGATCAGCGACCGATACTCGCTCAGCCCATTGATGGCAGGATTTTCTTTGCGGGCGAAGCGACAACCAGCATTGCCTATGGGAGCGTCCATGGAGCCTGTATCTCCGGGCGTGATGCGGCGCGTGCCGCAGCGTAAAGGGGTTCACGTTCACAAATCAGATCACTGAGTGTTGATGCCGGGCAGGCATGAAATGGAGCAGCCGGTATGAGATGAGCAATTTTTGCTCTTCGGTCAGGTATATACCTGGGGAGCAGTTGAAAATCGGACTGTCAGGCGGGGTGCTGATAAAACGATGCAGATCAAAGACCTACAGGAAGCGAGAGACCTGAATTCGTTGGTTACTTCTATGCATCAGCCATCACCAAGAGGCCTGACCACCATGCGTTTAGTACAACGATCTGGATTGGATTTGAATCGAATTTACGAGCTACTCGCAAGGCATAGAGATTATTTCGTCAGGGTCGGTAGTACATCGCGTTATGCGCTCAATCGTTTTGCCAAATGCAAGGGTGCCCTCACTTGTATTCAAGAGGCTATCAGAGCGGAATGGGCCATCAGCGAAAAACGCCGCAAACTAAGCCGCTTAGGGTTCGCTCTTATTATTGCTTCCTTCGTGATCAGCCAATTGTCTTGAGTTAAGGAAGGATGGGTCAAGTCTTTCGTAGCCACATTTGACTGGAACGTGTCCTGGATGATGCAGTGCAAGCCTTGACCCTCCTCAATTCACTCTGACCCCATTCAACCCATTTAGACCAATTTGCCCCTCTGTACAGGGCGGAATCATTCCGCTTGAGCCTGATCTAAGGCAATTATTATCTCTGCCACAGATAGTAGGATTGTCGTGGTCTTCCATACGCTGATGCCGACCGCATTTATTGAAACGGAGTAACCCAGGAACGTGGCCAAGAAAAGGATGAAAGGTCGTGTCGGAGCCCGGAAGGCACGACGCGCCCAGAGAAAAGGGCGCGCCGCCAGCTCTGTCGGAGCATTGCTTCAGGGTGGCACCTACAAGCAACTCTCCGAACGAGATGTCGAGCGGTGGATAGGAAGTATAAACCACCTTATTTGCAATTCAGCAAAGTATCAGTGACCGTTGACCCCGTGCATATTTGACCTTTGCCGTCCCCGAGCCACCGGTGTACTGGTCATCCGTGCGCCTCAAACCGTCCCCTTTGGCCT
>JABAAB010000069.1 GCA_014238945.1 Lysobacterales bacterium | reverse complement strand
TCGGCCAACGGGATGCGGTCAGTGGACTTCCAGGCAACTCCATTGCGGATTCAGTAGCAGGCAAGATCCGATTTCGGCTCAGTTTGCTGTCTCGGATACTTGCCTGAATTCCGAAAAAGGTGGTTTATACTTCCTATCCGCAAATCGGGCGCGTAGCATAGGTGAAAGCTGCGATAGGTTCATCGACCAGACCCGGTTCCCCTATGCTCAACTCAACTCAACTCAATTCGGACAAGAATTCCTGGATTACCCTTATGGCAAACACGCTTTTACGAGTTAACTGCGGCATACTCATTGCGTTCTGCACAGTGCTTGTCGCAGCGTCGTTGAGAGTGATCAATCCCGCCTGGGCGGGTCCAATTGAAGACCTGATATTCAAAGGCGGCTTCGAAATCCTGGTTGGCAACAAGGCGCCAACCGCCGATGCTGGCACCGACCAGGTGGTATACGGCGGCGGGCTGACCCCGGTACTGTTGCTGGGCGAACGCAGCGCGGATGTTGATGGCGAAATCGTGCTGGCCGAGTGGTCGCAATTGCTTGGGCCGGAGGTAGCTGAAGGCATACAGTCCGGCACCAATCTCGAATATTTCCCACCGGCAGTTGGCGCCCCAACCGCGCTCGCATTTGAACTCAACGTGATTGACGACGACGGCGCCTTCGACAGCGACATTGTCAACGTCACCGTGATGCCGGCGCAGATAACCGCCACCATCACGCTGGAGAGCGGCGAACCGGACCCACCATTGCCCACGCTGTACCTGTTTAATGCGGCCGGCGCATTGCTGGGCTCTGATTCGGGCAATGGCGTATCCATTGAGCACACCCTCGGCGCGGGTGTGGTCTACGCGGTGGCTACCGCCGACAGCCAGGTCGACCTCGCGCTGACCGTCACCGGCCCTGACGGCCTCGACCTCGCCTCGTCCATCAACACGCTCACCCTGGGCCAGAGAGCGCAACCGTTTTTGACAACGGCAGACTTTGCCGACAACCCGGCGCGATTGCTGGTGTTTGGCCACGCGCATGACGCCGGTGAAATTGCACCGGTGATCAATTCCGAGCATCCACAGATCATTGAAGTAGCCCTGCCACACCCGAACCCCGGCCTGCGCGACCCGGACCGTTTCCTCGCATTCCTGAACCACACTTCCATCCGCTTCCAAGAAGACGCGGCCAGCGCCGAAGCCTATTACCGGGCCGTTGACCCGGACAATGAACGCACCACACTGGATGACTTCATAGAGCGAACCGGCGATCTCATCGTCAGCGAGGCCCACGCCATTTATCAGAACGATGCTGACCTCGGTTTCGGGCGTGATATGCGCGCCAGGACCAACGAGTCAGGAGGCGTGTCTTCCTGGGTTCGAAATTTCCCCAGTCTCGACCATGTGGTTGCCAATGAAGGGCTGATCGCCACCGTTGCCATGGAGTGGGGTCCACCCGAATCGGGAGTTGGCGATTTCTATACCAAGTTTTTCGTATTCGGCCCTGATGGCGAGCGCTTGCTGGCCGCCGACCTTGACGGCCGGGGTGCCAAGTTCGTGCCCGGCCTGTGTAATGTTTGCCACGGCGGCGCGCCAAAAACCACATTCCTTGACGAAACCGGAGTGGTTATATACCCGGACAACGGCGATACCCATGCCCAGTTTCTGCCCTGGGACCTGGATACCTTCAATTACTCTGAACAAGCCGGCCTGACCCGGCTTGAGCAGGAACAGGATTTCTACGACCTCAACCAGACGGTCAAGGCAACCTACCCTTCGGAGCCTGTAATTGGCAATAACTGGACCGGGGAAGTGGTCGTCGACCTGGTCGATGGCTGGTACTCCGAAGGTGAGACCTTTAACGGGGAATACGTGCCGGACGACTGGAAAGATTCAGCCGAAACCGAAGCGCTATACCTCGAGGTGGTCGGCCCCAATTGCCGTGCCTGTCATGTCCAGCGAGGCACCTCCCAGCAAAACGCCATTGATTTTTCCAGCTACGACAAGTTCATGGGCTACATGCCACTGCTAAAGGAAATGATTTATGACCAGGGCGTGATGCCTCTGGCCCTTCGCACCTACGGGCATTTCTGGAATGGCGGCAGCAACAGTCCGGCGGCAAAACTCGCCGCCATGATGCCAGCAGAGTATGACCTCCTCTTGCCCGGCGGTGATGTCCGAAAACCGGGCAGGCCGCTGGCGCGTACCGGTATCGCGACCGATCTGCCGCCGATATTGACGGTCATGGAAAACGATTCTCTGGGCAGTGTATTGGATGGGCGTGACAGCCTGTTCAGTGAGAACCAGGATTGGCAGGTGGTGTCATCGAGCTTTACACCCGAAGAGGTAACCGCGGTTGGCGACCAGGCCATCACGCAACGGGCCGATGGAGATGCAGGAGCCAGCTACAGCCTGGTGCGCCAGATCATTGACCCGGCCGCGGTGAAGCGCACGCAATTGACGCGCTCAGACCTGGGCCAGACCAACTATGTCATCAATATTGCGCCCCTGCTGGTGCCCTGCGTCGGATGCCACTCCGTTAACGGCGACCCCAATATTCCGGTGCAGTTTGACCATCCTGATATCTTGGATAACTACCGTGCCGTCCTGGACCGGATCAATTTCGAATATCCCTCACAAAGTCTGATGGTAACCAAGCCGGGCGGACTGCGGCACGGATTCAACGGGGACAAGGCAGGCGTGTTCCAGGACCCGGTCACCAACTGGGATTATTTTGCCGGCACTGACGGTGGCATCCTGCCATTTCCCGGCCGGGGCAGCGCAGCGCAGACCATGACCAACTGGATCCAGGCCGGAGCGCCTTTCTGGGGTAATTTTAGCAGCGGCAAGAGCTGGACCTGTCAAAACGTTGGCCAGGACATTCCCGACAATGACAGCGCTGGATTAACCGACCTTGTACTGGCCGGTTCGCCCCAGATAAACGCGCAGATCATGATTGAACTGCAACTGGAGCACACTTTCCTGAATGATCTCGAAATCACCCTGACCAACCTGGACACCGGGCTGGCATCCATCCTGGTTGACCGCCCGCTGGGGGATGACGGTACCAGCTGTGACCGGCAGGAAATTCATGCACACATCTGGGACATACCCTCCGGTGACAGCACTGACCTTTGTGACAGCACTGCGCCATTCTTGGTCTCGGTGAAACCGCAGACACCGATGGCCGTATTTGACGGGTCGCTGCTGAGCGGTAACTGGCAACTCGAAGTCAAGGATTTGTCCGCTGGTGAAACAGGCACCCTCCAACGCTGGTGTGTGCGCAATATGCGGCTACCGGATTGAGGACTTTCTTGTCCCGGTACCCTTGAGGCTGTGATCAGAACCCAGCCGGTCCACCCTGCTTCCCATAGGATTTGAACTTCTCCAGCACCACTTCCATTTCATCGGCTGAAAGAATCGCGGGATCACCGCATTGCAGACACATTGAGTAGATCCTGGCCAATTGTTCGACTCGCTGGGCAAGCGCCAGTGCCGATTCAGGATCATTGTCAAAACAAGAGGATAGGAAGTATAACCCACCTTTTTCTGAATTCCGGCAAGTATCCGAGACAGTAAACTGAGCCGAAACCGGAACTTGTGTGCTACTGAATCCGTCATGCAGGTAACCCAAAGACCACTGAACACAGCCCAGCGGTCGAAAATCACCCCGTTCGTGCTCCACGGCCGCACTAACCCCTGGACCAGATGCCCATCACACCAGTAGCGGCACAGCCGCTACATCACGCGTGGGCCGATCGCCAGGCGCCTGTCGGTCGATGACCGGGGCAGGGTGATATAGCGTTACAAGCGCCCGTTCCGGGATGGTTCAACGCAGGTGGTACTGGAGCCGCTGGAGTTCATGGCACGTCTGGCGGCACTGGTGCCGAGACCGCGACTGAATCTGACCCGTTTTCATGGTGTGTTTGCACCCAACTTCAGGCATCGGGGAAAGATTGTGCCGCGCTCAACACGGAGGAGGGTGGACAGCGTTAAGCCCAAAGCCCCCATGTCATGACTGCGC
>JABAAB010000125.1 GCA_014238945.1 Lysobacterales bacterium | reverse complement strand
GACCTGAGCGAGTCGGGAGGACCGGATGGTTACGAAGCCGGTGACTGGTCTTGTGAGGGTGATGGCGAGCAGGACGGTTCATCCGTTACCTTGACGGAAGGCCAGAGTGCGACCTGTACGATCAACAACGATGACATCTCACCGACACTGGAACTGGTCAAGACTGTGACCACCGATAATGGTGGTACCGCGGTTGCGACTGACTGGAACCTGGCGGCAGCCGGACCGACACCGATCGATGGTGACGGTGGGGTTGGCCCGAGCGATGTTGATGTGGGTAGCTATGACCTGAGCGAGGCAGGAGGACCGGATGGTTACGAAGCCGGTGCCTGGTCTTGTGAGGGTGATGGCGATCAGGATGGTTCATCCGTTACCTTGACGGAAGGCCAGAGTGCGACCTGTACCATCAACAACGATGACATACCGCCACGCATTACCGTGGTCAAGGAAGTCATTGGTTTGCCTGATCTCAGGTTCTGCTTCGCGGTAACCGGACCTCAACTCAGTGACGAGTTCTGTATCACTACCGATGGTGGAATTGGACAGGATGAAGGTCCTGACGATCTGCTGGCTGGTTTGTACAGCATCATCGAACAGATCGGAGGACCGTACGCGGTGCTGAGTTCACTGTGTGACAACGGCGACACAGCCGCTGCATTGACGGTTGAAGTGGGCGATGACGTAACCTGCAGGTTCGTCAACATCCCGGTAACACCGGTACCAGTGAACAACCCGTTGGCGTTGATCATGTTGATATTGACGATGCTGGCCACTGGCTGGTACTTCAGACCGGCAGCAATGCGCAGGATCTGATAAGTCATCCGCAAGATGAGAAAGGCCCGGGAAACCGGGCCTTTTTTTGTGTGTTGGAAAAAATATGTACCCCGCTCTTTTCTTTCCAGCATGGTCGCATCCGTGTCAGTTATCGCGGTTTGTAATAACATACAGTTCCATCTGGTCAGATAGTTGTTCGGACTTATCGGGAGATAACAATGAGAAGACGTCCAACCGGTCTGTTGTTTGTCGTACTTCTGCTCACTTCGGTGGCTTCGTCAGCCTTCTGTGATCGCGAAGATATCCATGCCAGCGCAGAGTTGGTGCAACCCCTCCTTGCAGGAATGAAGGCACCTGATTTCAGTGTTCGTGATGTTGAAGGCAGCGGGATTGAATTCGGCGCAGACGCAATGGACAGACCCGTTGTAATCACATTTTTTCGCGGTGGGTGGTGCCCCTACTGCAACCTGCACCTGGCTGAGCTTCGCAAGGCTGAAAAGCAACTGGCAGAGATGGGATTTGACATCTGGTTCATCAGCATTGACAGGCCAGAACTGTTGCTGGACAGTCTGGATAATCCCGAAACAGGCTACACCGTTTATTCCGATGCGGACCTGGATGCAACCCGGGCTTTTGGCCTGGCGTTCAAAGTAGATGAGGCGACCATAACACGCTACCTTGGTCATGATATTGATTTGAAAGAGATCTCGGGCAGGGATCACGAAGTCCTGCCGGCACCTGCGACCTATATCATTGGCAGCGATGGAATCATTAACTTTGCCTATATCAACCCCAACTACAAGCTGCGTTTGCACCCGGACGTGCTGTTGGCCGCAGCCAGAACATATCGCAATGACGAAGATGCCAGGCTCATCAGGTTACGCAAGAAAACATTGGAAAATTAGACCGACAGACTACCGTCGTACTGAACCAATACTAACTGGTCTCGACACTTTTTATTGGGGCATCGCCAGATTATACCGAGCGCAGATACCATGCGTAATCGCGGTCCGATATCTCGCTGTGAAACTTGTCCGCCTCTTCTTCCCGGCAGACTGAGAACACGCGGTGGTATTCCTTACCGAAGTATCCCGGTAGGATTTGCCCTGCCGTAAATGCTTGCAGAGCCAGCGGCCAGCGTATCGGCAGGGTTTCCCTGTATTTGATGTCTTCTCTTTCGGCAATCATCGGGCCCGGGTCACAGTGGTTTGTTATACCGTGGTGAATACCCGCCATTACCGCAGCGACCACCAGGTAGGGGTTGGCATCGGCGCCGGCAACGCGGTGCTCGACCCGCCGGTTCTTTTGTGATGACACGGGTATACGCATGGAAAGTTCGCGATGGTTGGGCCCCCAGGTAGGGGCGGCGGGCACATAGAGTCCCGGTGCGTAGCGGCGGTATGAGTTTGCATTCGGTGCAAATACCGCTACAGACTCGCTCATTGCCGCGGCCAGACCACCTATGGCATGACGCAAGGTATCCGAGAAATCACCATCGGCACATTTGCCGGAGAATACATTGTTGCCATCGTCATCCAGCAGGCTGATGTGCATATGCAGACCATTACCCGCGTGTTTCGCAAAGGGCTTGGCCATGAAGGTCGCCGCAAGGCCATTTTTCCTTGCAGCGGCCTTGACCGCTCTCTTCAGCAATATGGCGTGGTCACAGGCCAGTACCGGGTCGTTCACATGCGCGAGGTTCACCTCGAACTGCCCCGGTGAATACTCCGAGAGCGCCGCTCCGGCAGGGATGTTCTGTGCGCTGCAGTACCTGTCCAGGTCCACCAGGAATGGTTCCACGTTGTCCAGGTCTTCAAAATTGGCGTACTGTACACCGTCCTGGGTCAAATTGGTTCCGGGAATGGTTGGTAGACGGGGTTTAAAGCCGTTGCCATCCTGCTCGATAAGGTAGAATTCCAACTCGGTGGCCATGACCGGGTACAGACCCAGGTCGCCAAGATGGCGCAGGCTGTTGCGCAACACATTTCGAGGATCGAGAAAGTAAGGTGTGTCATCAAAATCGGTCAGTTCGAGCAGGCACTGTGCCGTCGGCAGCGTAGCCCAGGGTACCGGTGCCAGCGAACCGGCCACGGCATGGCTCCGGATATCGGGATCCCCGTCCCGTACGCCATAGTGAATTTTTTCGCCAGACTCTCCCATGGAATTCATCAGCACAGTAGAGGCACAATAATTGGAGCCATTTCCGAAAACCTTGCCGAACTCTTCTTTCTGGATTCTCTTACCGCGGGGAATACCGTTCATATCAGGAGTAAATACATCCATAAAACGTGTTTCAGGGTATTTTTCGAGAAAATCTTTTAGTTCTTTTTGAAGTGCCGTATCTGTCATGGTCATTCCTTTAACTGATCCGTCCCCATGCGCTCGTCCAACCATTGGATGGCGGCCCTGGTACCCCTGGATTTCAGGATCAGGCTAAATTGCCGTGATTCTTCGGTTTCCGTGCTTTCAATGGTAATACTGGTTTCCAGCCCCTGGAGCAGTGCTTCACGCATACCAGCGGCATTATAACTGTTATTGAGCGCCTGCTTGGTTAATTGCACCGCAAGAACATCATTGCGGGCGATTTCAAGACCGAGTTGCATGCTTTCCTCCAGCAAGCGATCCTCGGCTGCAATCCGATTGACCAGTCCATATTCCTTTGCCTCGATGGCGCTGACCCGGTCGGTACCGGTCAGCAACAACTCCCGGGCCCGTTTGGAACCGCAAACCCATGGCAGCAGCAGCGCGATGAAGGAACTGCCAAAACGTACTTCGGGCTCCCCAAAACGGCAATCGGCGCTGGTTACGGTCAGGTCGCAGGCCAGCGCGAGTTCAAATGCTCCACCCAGACAGTAGCGATGAACCGCTGCAATGGTGGGTTTCGGACTCTCCATAAAACGCATGATCATGTTGAAGTCCCGGGTGATCTCGGTCTGTACCGCATCCCGGTCACTCCAGTCGATGTCGTGTTCGGGCGTCAGGTCAAAGCCGGCGGAAAATGCCTTGCCTGTGCCGCTGACAATGATCACTCTGACCTGTGGGTCGCCTTCAGCCAGATCAAGCGCTTTCCCCAATTCTTCTACCATGCATGAATTGATTGCATTCAATTTGTGTGGTCGGTTGAGCGTTATCAGTCCGAGTGGTCCCCGGGCCTCATACAGTATGGTTTTAAATGCCATGGATCGAATACCCGCCTATTGTGACCATTGTTTCCAGACCGTATTGGACTGGGGGTTGCTCTTGCTGCAGACTGCAGACGGGTCGTCATCCCGTGTTTCATTCTCAAACTCAGCACCGGATATCAGTCGGGTTTCTACCTGTTTTCCGATCCTGTTTGTGACTTCCTGCCAGTAGGGCAGGGCAGATGGTTCGCCGCTTACCAGAGACATGTTGATTACCTCACTGTGTTCAAATCAATAATGCCTAATGGTTTGCCTTGCGGCCAGTAACGAGTGCATCCACAACCACGCAGCCATCTGCATGGACGATCACGGGGTTCATATCTATTTCCTCTAGGCAATCACCCAGGGTGGTAACCACTACGGAAAACCGGGACGCGGCTTCACAAAACGAATCCACCGCCGGGGTAAACCCGTTGCGATGGCGGCGGAGCAGTTGTGCCTGCTGCAAGGAGTTGACCAATCGGTGTGCGGTCGTGACATCAAATGGCGGCAGGACAAATACAACGTCCTTGATGGCTTCCACCCTGACTCCGCCAAAACCCAGCATGATCAACGGGCCGAATTGCTGATCCTGCACCATCCCCAATACCATTTC
>JABAAB010000049.1 GCA_014238945.1 Lysobacterales bacterium | reverse complement strand
TCGGCCAACGGGATGCGTTCAGTGGACTTCCAGGCAACTCCATTGTGGTTTCAGTAGCAGGCAAGATCCGATTTCGGCTCAGTTTGCTGTCTCGGATACTTGCCTGAATTCCGAAAAAGGTGGTTTATACTTCCTATCCGCCCGCGATTCCTGGTTAACACGATTTTTTCTCGGTCGTGCATACGTCGAGGCGGGGTATCCGGCAGAGGCTCTGGGTGAATTCCAACGGTGTGCGGATCGTATCGGCGAGGCGACATCGCTTTTCCTTGATGACACACCGACTTTTCATTACCAGATGCCCCTGCTCTACTGGTTCGGTCGAACCAAACAGAAACTGGGTATGACAACTGAGGCGATCGAGGCATTCGAGCAGTACCTGGCATTTCGGGTCGCTGCCGACGACAGCGCCCGAACCCGGGAGGTACGCGAACGCCGGGACCAGATCAGTCAGTCCGTGCCGTAATCGAACAACGATTAAGGGGCCGGATACATTTAAATTATAAAAATGTATCCGGCCCTTTTTTTGCTTTTTTTGGTTATACCTTGAGGATATTAGCCGCAGAGATAACTATTCCTGCGATAACACTGCCTCCCATTATATCTATAATATTAAATGACCCTTAACCTCAGCAACCGTCCACTCCGGTTCACAGTTGGTATAGTTTATAATGTCATCACGCAGTGGTATCACGTGCTCACTTCTACGAAATGCATTGAAACTGTCGACCTCAGCCTCTGATTCAACTATTAGTACAAACACCCCTGGTGCACCTAATTCATGCTCATGCATCATCACTCGCGTGTCGAATTCAGCATACATCTGCAAATAGTTGACACGGCCGGCAAGTAACTTCTGCGCGAGCGGGATATGATAAGTTAGATAATATTCCTTATCAAAATGCATATCCTTTTTAGGAAGATAAGTCGCTCGAATAACATACATCTGATTACTCCTGATTAAGGGGCCTGATACATTTAAATTATAAAAATGTATCCGGCCCTTTTTTTGGGCCAGGCAGACCAGGCACTACATGCCAGCCAGGATAAAATCATTCTCAGTCAGATCTTGCCGGCTCAAGACTTTCAAAACGCGCAGGTTAGTCTGTTTTTTGTTCTCAAGATCTTCTGTGACGATACGCATCGGCTGGGATTTCTGCGTGATACCGTCAATGGGTTGGTAATCACTGAGTGTCGCAAGGCTTGTTTGCTTTCCATTTTTGTCAAAAACCGCGACCCGGACAATGCGGTGAGACGCCTCCTCAATCCAGAGTTCCCCTTTGGATTTATCTTTGGCATTGATCTGCTTAACCTCAATGTGAAAGCATGGGATAGAGCCAATGAATTGCTGGTCAATCATACGAAAGCTCAATTCCTCAGGGTTTTGCTTGATCATGCTGTCCATGCCGAACTCTGATCCAACCCGTTTCAAATTCCTGGGGGTTGCCTTTAGTTTCCTGGTTTTCCCATTGGAAGGTGTGAATACTTCAATCGTGTCATTATCATCACCAGCATCGCTGATGATGACGGTCGTGCCTTTTGCTCTTTCCGGTTTTTGCCAGGTGACTCTTGTTTTACGAGTCTCCCCAAAACTGGCCATCAGGACCTTTAATTCTTTCTCCTTGACCCTTCCTCTCCTGTCGGTGATTTCAATTTCCATCACCAATTCGACATTTTCAGTCAACAACTGCCCGGTGGCCTTTTCGAAAATTTCCCTCGCGTCTTCCTCGGCCAGCACGCCATGACAAGCTAAAAACATTATCAAGACTCCCAGGAACATGCGGTTTGAAATTTTCATATTGATGCTTTGCTCTCCAAAAACCCGGGCTTAAACAGTAATACCAATGCCGGAACCAGCAAAAGTGCGCTCAACAAGCAAGTGGAAATGGAAAGTGTAACCAATGCTCCGAAAAACCGTAAAGGTGCAAAGCTGGAAAAGGTCAGTGCAAGGAACCCAATCATGACCGACAGTGCATTGAATGCGATGCCACGACCCGTTGTGGTCAGCGTTGTTCTGATCGCATCTGCATGTGTTTTACCGGCGGATCGTTCATGCTTGAATCGCCATAGAAAATGAATCGTGTAATCAACACCAACCCCGATCATGATGGATGAAAGCAACGCCGTGGCAATGTCAAGTGAGATGCCGAAAAGCCCCATCAATCCAAACAGCAGCAGCACGGCTACCGATAAAGGAACAACAGAAAGCACTCCTGCTTTCATCGACCTGAAAATCATACTGAGAAGGAAAAATATGACCACCAGTGCCAGGACCAGGGATTTGATTTGACCCTTGACGACCAAGTCAGCCAACTCGATGGTCGTCAGTCCTGGTCCCGCGATAAATTGGATATCGGGATCGTCCCTGGTCATATCTCCGAGCATTCTCAACACGCGTTTGATTGCACTGTTGCTGCCATCTTTAAGGCTGATCAGCAACCTTGAATGTTCGAAGTCATAGTCGAAAAATTGGGCGATGGCTTCCTCGTTACCGGACATGGAAAACACTTCGATGAATTGATAGGCTTCATCGGCGCTGTGAGGAAGCTGATCGTACCCGTCTTCATTTTCGGCATAGAACCCCTTGCTGAGTTCTTTGAGAAGTGTAACAGGTGAGTTGACCGTTCCAACTGCAGGCTCATCTTCCAGTCGTTTTTCGTATGACTCCATTCGCATGAGCAGGTCCGGTGAAAGGACATCTCCACTGAAAAGAACAGAGATGAACTGGGAACCACCAAACTTTTCATTGACTGTATCAATGGAGTTCCGGACTTCTGATTTACCCAGAAAGTAGCTTTCGATATTGGTATCTACCCGGACATAAAAGGCACCAATGACACCAATAATGCCAATAAACACCGCGCTTAACACAATCACTTTTGGTTTGTTTATGACCCAGTGAGCAAATAACTTGAGCAATTGGTTGGCCGGGACTCCCTCCTCTCCCTGCCGTATATACTTTGGCCTGACGGGTTGTAAGTACGATAAAGCGGCAGGCAAAAACCAAAGGCTCAGGACCAAGGCGAAGGCGATGCCGATGGCAGCAAGGATACCCAGTTGAGCGGCCGGGACCATGGTGTGTGTGAGTAGCCCCAGGATTCCGCCAATGGTGGTGATGCCGGTTAAGATAATGGGTCGCTTGAGGTTCTCATAAATCTGTTCGCACACCTCGGCTATGCTGATGGTGTCATTACCACGCACACGTTCCTGGTACTGCGCGATCATGTGAATACCGTAGTCGTTCGCGATAGCGATGAGCATAATCGGCAGCAAAATAGAGATGAGCGACATTTGCCAGCCTAAAAGCGCCATGACACCGTAAGACATCATCATGCTCATGACCACGATGCTGAGTGGAATCAACACACCCTTCCATTCTCTGAAAGACGTCAGAAGCATGACGATCATCAGGGAGAGCGCGATTGGCAAAAGGACAACCAGGTCTTTTTTGATGTAGCTGGAAATCGAATATCGAATATAAGGCAGACCACCAAGCATAACCTCTTCACTTCCGGGGTGTGCAGCGATAGTCTCTTCGATGTTATCGATGAGCGCCTGGTCTGAATACCCGGGTTCTTTCATCAGCATCAATGCCACCATCGTAAAATCATCCACAAAGAAGCGGGAAGCCATCTGGTTGTCTTTGATGATGGACCGGAGACGACTGTATCCCTGCTCTGTTTGTGGCAGTGGTTCAAATATCGGTTCCATCACCATAAAGCCGTCTTCGATGGTGATATTTTGTGCATTGAATGGCGAAATGCTTTGTTTTACACCCTCCAGGGTATTGAAGTTCTCAAGAAGATTCCCAAGACGCTCGAGCGTGGCCGGTTTTGCGACATTTTCATCCTTGAGTATGACAAGAACAGTTTCGCTGCCACTAAAAACGCTATCGAGTTCCTGCAGGTGTATTTTGCTGGCCATGTGGTCTGGCACATAGGTTTCAATATCGGGATTGACCTCGATGGTTGGTATCAGCGCCAGCGAGATTGCAGAAATCCCGAAGGAAACCAGGAGTATGATCAGGCGGTATTTGATGGTCCAATGGTTCAAATCAATTCATCTTTTAAAAACAAGAATGGAGTATAGGTGGGATTAAAGCCCTTTTCTCGGAATTTCATGGTTATTGAGTCCCTGGTATTAGCAATTATTCACTTGGCTTATTCGTTTAGCCAACGTAATTTGTGTCTTTAGCAGATTTTTGTTCCGGTCACGACTGTATTCCAGGCCTAACCCTGCCCTCAAGGCGCAGGAAACCGTGCCGTGCCCATGTGGGAACGGCACGGTTAGTGAGTGCAGTGTTGGATTCTTTGCTTCAGATAATTAATCCGGTTGGTGGTGGGGCCCGGCATTGCGGCATCATGCCTGTTGTAACTGAGGCTGCCTTTTCATCCAGACGGGTGAGTATTTTCTGGATCACCAACGGGTCTTCAATACTGGCGATGATCTTAACGTCACTGCCGCACTCACTACAGGTCTCAATATCAATATTGAAAACCCGTATATGGACTCCTCCTGGTTTGCAAGCACGCTGTTTGATGACCTGAGGTACGACTGCTCACGTATATTCGGCCTCGAAGGTTGGCATGCGTTGATGCCGGGCCATGATGGGTATTCGCGCGCTGGCTCCCAACTGCTTCATCGTGCTTTAAGCACGCGGGTATTCACGGGTTTTGCCGGCGCCGGTCCGACCTGTTCGCCATCTGTCAGTGTGCTGTGCAATCGTGGGTGAAGTGCTCCTTCTATAAACGCTTTGTTGCAGCCCGTTGTGGCCTTAGGCCACAGCGAGCTCAGGATCGAAATCCGTACCGTGTCTGAGCATCACCCAGGCGATGCGCACGGTCTTGTTGGCCAGTGCCACCGCCGCTACATTGGGGTGCGAGCGAGCCGCCAGTTCAGTGAGCCACAGACTCAGCCGATCGTCGCGGCGTTTGGACTGCCAGACCACCGCCCGGGCGCCATGGATGAGGATACTGCGCAAGTAACGATCGCCTTGTTTGGTGATGCCGTAGAGACGATTCTTACCGCCGGTGCCGTGGTGTCTGGGGGTCAAGCCGACTGAAGCCGCCGCCTGGCGGCCGCGCTGGAAGTGTCGGCCATCACCAAACCGGGCCACCCATGCCGTGGCGACCAGC
>JABAAB010000103.1 GCA_014238945.1 Lysobacterales bacterium | reverse complement strand
GTCACCATCATCATCGGTGGCTGTGAGCGTGACGTTGTAGGTACCGTAGTCCGCGTAGACATGACTCGGGTTTGGCGCTGCTGAGGTATTGGGTGGATTGGCTGGCTCCCCGAAATCCCAGGCCCAGTTTGTTACGGTCCCATCAGAATCCGTGGAGGTATCGGTAAAGTCCGCCGTCAGACCGGTCACCGAGTAGGTGAAGTTGGCGGTCGGTGGCAGGTTTGCCATGACGGTAACATCCTGGTTGGTGCTGTCGTCGGCACCCTCGTTGTCGGTCGCCGTCAGGGTCACCGTATAGGTGCCACCCGACGCGTAGCTGTGCATCGGGTTTTGGTCCGTGGAGGGGCCACTGCCGTCGCCAAAATCCCACAACCACTGGGTGACCGTACCATCGCTGTCGGTGGAAGTATCCGTGAAATCACAATCCAGATTGTTGCAGGATTCCGTGAACGAGGCCGTCGGCGGATTATTTGCCGGCAGGGGCGTGTAGTCGAAAGACTTGACCACCAATTCCGCTTCCTGGCCGTCGAAGGGTGCGCTACCACCCATCAGCCAGAAATTAATACGGGCATTGCCGGTGGTTGTCCCTTCTGGTGGAACGTCCAGGCCGGTGTAATCCCAGGACTGTATCGATGCTCCTGGTGGGTCGCCCTGGAAGCTGCTGAATTCCACTTGGTCGGGCCGCCAGGTAAAGCCATGTGTTGAGTCATCACCCGAAAGGCTGGTTTCCCAGCGGAAGGTGTTGCCGACGGTATCCCAGGGTTGGATCACGTACTGTGAGTTGTCGGTGAGCGGATTGCCCCAGCGGGCGAACTCGATATCGATTTCCCGGTAGTTGAACTCGGGTGCGAAGGAATCCCAGGTGAACAGACCGACCACGATATTGCGATCGAGCAGATCAACCCGGGTACCCAGCGTAAAGGTATAGGTACCGTAGCCCAGCACATCGTCACCGATGACTTCGCTGCTGTGCCAGTTGCCGTCACGGAATTCGATGCGCAGGTGCAGATGGCCGCTGCCGTCCACCCAGACGTCATCACTGGTATCACCGAAATAGTTCGGACCCGGTCCCACCGGGCTGCCGCTGCCCTTGACGGTCCAGTTTCGTCCGGAGAACTGGATGGTTCGGGGTGCCGTGAACGTGGTCGCGCTGTCAGTATTCGAGTTACCGGAGTCGCCGTTGGCATTATGAGCGTATACCCGGTAGTAATAAGTGGTGCCTGCGGACAGGCTGTCGTTCTGCCAGGCCGTGGTATCGGCCGCAAGATCAGCCACCTGGGTCCATGAACTGCTGCCATCGGGTGATCGTTCAACCCTGAATCCATCCTCATCGGTTGAATTATCGCTCCAGCCCAGGTCGATGGCACTACTGCTGAAGGTGCTCGCTGTTAATGCGGTGGGTGCATCGGGAGGTTGTGGCGTACCGCTGTTCTTCAGGGCCTGGATCTCACACCACAGATCACTGTCTTGCCAGGCGCTCAGTTGCAGGTCCCATATGGCTATTCCGGTGGGTTGCGCGATGTCATAACGGATTTCCTGCACGTGGGCCTGGGCCGTGGTGCCTCGACCCGATGATGTGCCCCAGGATGCCAGCCAGCCCGGCAGACCCATGGAGACCACCTGCCCATCATGGCCGGCAGCGATTCCGGTGTTCTGCTGATAGGAAAATTGCTGCCAGCTGGTACCGCCCTCGTAGAGTTCCTGGTAGCCCATGGAGTGAATGTTGTCCACTTCACCGACCCAGTCGCCCCACCAGTCCTGGTTGGGTGCATTCCAGATGTAGGGGAAGGAATCAATGCTCAGGCCCTTGCCCCGTGCGCTGGTCTCCAGCCACAGGTCGTGCACGAACTGGTCAAAGTTACCCCGGTCACCGGCGATGATATCAACGTCCAGGCCTTCCAGGTCCAGATCGATACCGTCCAGACCGAGACGATCCATTTCAGCAATCAACGCAGCGACAAAGACCGCGCGGTTGGTGGCGAAGGCGGCGCGCGCCAATGGCCAGTTCCAACTGCCGTCATTGTTATATATGGTCAGGTAGAGCTCGATTCCGTGTGTGGCCGCCCACGCTTTCCACCAGTTCACATCTGCATCGACCGGTGTGTAGGACTCATGGTTGGCGTACTTGATGCTGCCGTCGCTATTGGGTGTCCAGAATTGCAAACCCAATCGGGTCAGACCATCCTTGACATCGCAGGCACCGAAGTCTGCCTGTGCTGCAGCCTGTGCCTGGGGAATCGCATAGACCGGAACCCAGCTCATGATTTCCAGCGTACCGCTATCAACAGCAGTCGGGTCCCAGAAGTTGGTGCTCATCACCAGTAAGGACAGCAGGTTCACCGAGTCGGCGTAATAGTCTTCCTGGTTGTTGTAGACCGAATCGTAAATGTCATTCAGAAATTGCTGCAGGGAGGGTTCGGTCATGGCGGCCACCCCCATGGGGGCGGCGAAGAATGTGGTGAAATAAGTTGCCAGGGGTGTTCCATCGAGTTGGTAACCCGCCTCGATATTGGCCGGACTACCGCCACTGCTGCTGAAGATCCAATTGGCAATCTTGCGTGTCTGGGCCAGTGAACTGGCGTTATCATTGAGTAGCGCATCGGTACCAAGACGCCATGGATCACGACCCGCGTTGTAGTTGTAGTCACCGTCGTTGGCCCCTTCCAGGAAGCCGGCGGGTGCCGGTTGTGGGGTACTGTCTGTATCAACAATGAAGTCGGGCAACAGACCCGTCACGGGGCTGTGATTGGTCTGCATGCTGTCAATAACTGCCTGCACATTGCTCACCACCTGGTCCCAGGTCGTATCGCCGGTTGCACGGCCGTAGGCACGGAAGTGCCCCGGTATGAAATCGGATGATCTTGGTGTGTACTGGCTGTGCGGTGATCCACCCGGATTGACCCAGTCTCCCAGCATGGGTAAACGGCTGGCGGGACCTATGGTGGAGCCGAGAATACCGGCAATGACCGTGGATGCATCGGTTGCATAATCAACAGTTCCGCCACTGCTCCACTGGGCATCGGCCAGTAACAGTCCATAGGCGATATCGGCATCTCCGTCGAACGCGCTGTTGTCACCGGAGCTTTCCGGCACCTGCCAGTCCATCAGACGTGAGTCGCCCGAACTCGGGTTTTCTTTCACAAATTCCCACAGCCCGTCGAAATAGACTTTGGCCAGTGGATCGTAGCCCGCCATGATGGCAACGATCATCATGCCGAAGCCCTGGCCTTCGGAGACCGTCGAGCCGGGATTACCTGAGCCAAATGTGACCCGGTACATCGGGTTACCGCCGGACGAGGTACCGGCCGACACCAGGAAACTGGATTTCCAGTAATCGTAGAATGCCCGCACGTCATCATCCAGCTGGCTCTGGCTGCGGTGATTCGGGCTGATGGTGCCGGCGGCGTAGCTGATATGTTGTGGGAAGGGATATGCCGCCGTGGGTGAACCAATTTGAACGACCACTGAATCGGTGGTCATATCCGTGGCGCCCTCATTGTCGGTAACCGTTAACTCCACTGAATAACTGCCAGCCGACGCATAGACATGAACCGGGTTCTGGGACGTGGAGCTGTTGCCGTCACCAAAGTCCCAGGACCAGGACGCGATGCTGCCGTCACTGTCACTGGAGGTGTCGGTAAAAGTGGCGGTCAGGTCGGAAGTCGAGACCGAAAACGCAGCCGTGGGTGCAACGTTGCCACCCGCACAGGTCGCGCCTTCTACCAGGGTAAAATCATCTACATAGGTCGGGTTGGTATTCGGGTCCGTCCACACCCAGACATCAATGTAATCGCCATTGGCGGGATAGGTGAAGGTCACGGAATTCTGTTGCCAGCTGGTCCATGCCACCCCCCACTGATAAGTGCCGATCTGGGTGACGGAGGCGTCGTAAATATTCACCCCCATCCAGGAGAGGTTGGTCACCGAGTCCACCCGGCTCCAGGCACACATGGTGTATACCGTTCCTGCCACCAGACCGGTCACATTTTGAACCCTGCCACCCTGGGCAGGACCAAGCCGAGCCGCTTTTGCGCCCGAGTGAACGGTGCCGGTCTCAATGAAACTGTTGCCCCAGTCATCCCAGGACTGGAAGTCCAGTTCGAAGCCGGGGTTCGCCAGCAGATTGGGCGGCGGTGGCGCGGAAACGGATACCGAGTCGTTCACGGTATCGTCGTCTCCACCATCATCGGTAACGGTCAGGCTGACCGGGTAAGTTCCTGCAGAAACATAGCTGTGTGCAGGGTTCTGGGCGGTGGAGCTATTGCCATCGCCAAAATCCCAGGACCAGCCGA
Source organism: Lysobacterales bacterium (assembly GCA_014238945.1). GTDB lineage: Bacteria > Pseudomonadota > Gammaproteobacteria > Xanthomonadales > SZUA-36 > SZUA-36. The sequence goes on along the minus strand of JABAAB010000103.1, from coordinate 69,253 downwards.
CCACCGAGCCGTCCGGGTCACTGGAGGTGTCGGTGAAATTGCAATCGAGATAGGTACAACTGTCGCTGAATGTCGAGGTGGGTAACTGGTTGGGTGGACTGGCGGGAAGCGTGTAGGTGACCTCCAGTTTTGGCCGGCTCATTGCGGTTGCAGACTCGCTGGAATCGAAATCGGCGCCGTTGGGGGTGGCCGAATCCACGATCACGATTCCGCTATTGGCTGTACCGCCATCTACCCAGGACTGCAGCAATGCAAGGCCATCGTTGTTCAGTGGAATCTCGATCGGACCGGTACTGCCTGCGTTGACAGTACACAGGGACAGGCTGTCCCGATCAAGCACCCCGTTGGCGCCGGAAGTGTCCCAGGCGTTTCCTGATGCGGCCTGGTTCCAGGTCGCGGTGGCCTCATCCCAGGCACGCAACAGGCCAAAGCAGGTGTATGGGCCGCCCGCGTTCAGGGTGTTTAAGTGGATACTGGCCGACTGCACGATCGCCGTCGCAGGAATGTCGCTGACATCCCAGCCCAACAGGATACTCATGTCGGTGCCCACACCCGACGGCTCGTCACCATCAACCTGCAGGGTCGTTGCCGACCCGTAATTGGTGCTGGCAGTGGCTTCGCGGATATAGGTGTCTTTGGTGCCGGTGTAAGAAGGATCGGGTACCAGCCCGTCCTGGAATGACAGCGTGATCTGCTGGATAAAATCAAACGGATACTGGCTGTTGGGCAGAATGACGTTACCCGTCTCATCCATCACGTTATTGATAGTCAATAGGTAGGACTGGTTGGGAATCATTGCGCTTGTGGTCAGGCGTACTGACTTGTTGCCCGCAAGCACGGCCGCGTTACTGACAGTCAGTCCCGCAATGGCGTAGTTTCCGGCGCTACCCGCTGAAACGCTGTCCACGCGCTCACTGTAATCCACGACCACGTGTGTTCCGTCTTCCGCCGAGGCATCATCAATCAGGGGCGGCTGAAGATCCGGTGTCTTCATGATGGTAAATTCATCGAGTACCGCAGCGGTGTCATCAACAAACACGGCATCGAGCCGGTTGCCGGAGATATCCAGAACCAGGGAGCCCAGTTCTGCCAGGCCGACATACATGGCGGTGTGATTCAGGGCACCACCTGAAACCTTGCCGGAACTGCCTGCGACCGCATAGACGGCCCCTTCGTGTTCCGCTGCAACAATGTTCGGCTTCTGATAGACACCGTCTCCGGTTTCGCTGCCGTCACCCGGGTTGAGCACCATGGTGACCGGGTCCAGGGTCGTGGATATCCCATAGTGACCGTCAATCAGGTAGGAACGCTCGTAGCTGTGGCTGTGCCCGCCAAGCACCAGGTCAACACCCCAGGCTTCAAGGATGGGCAGGGCGATCTGTCGCATGTCCGTTTCTGCGCTGGAGGTATCGGAGTCGTGCGACCCCTTGGTGTAGGGCGGGTGGTGCCAGAACGCGATGACCCAGGGCTTGTCATTGAGCGCCAGGTCGCTTTCCAGCCATTGCATCATGTTGCCAGAAGCCAGCCGGCTGCTGTCATAGGAATCCAGGCTGATGAAGTGGATGTTGCCGTAATCAAAGGAATAATACGCTTCGGTACCGGATGCCAGCCCACCGGCTTCACCGGCAACCGGCATATCGAACATGTCGTAGTAAGGTCCTGACTGGGTTTGTGAATCTGCACTGTGGCCATCGTGGTTACCCAGTGTGACCCACAGAGGCAACTGCCTGAGCTGGACCGGGTAGGTATCGAAAACGGCGTCCTGGTATTCCTGGTCGGTCCCATCCTGGTAGGCATTGTCACCCAGCATCACCATGATATCCGCGGGTGAAGAAGCCGACCAGGCAACGAATGCATCGCGCACGGCTTCGGGTTGTCCGGGATGGGTTACCGCGGTTCCCGAGTCACCCAACACCCAGATACGGGTTGGCGAAGCACTACCTGGCGTGGGGGCAGTATTGAAGTGATAACTCGCGCCACCGGCGGTTGTCTGGCTGCTGTCGCCGATGGAATAGAAATACTGGCTAACCGGATTCAGGCCACTTACCAGCACACTGTGTTCTGTTCGAGACCCACCTACTGAAGCCGTTTGAAGCAACGAGCCTTCCGAGGTGCCGTAACGGACATAGGAATCCGTGGCAATATCCGTACGCCAACGCACGATTACGCCATCGTCGGTAACCTGCTGAAGGTAGGGTCCCCTGGTGATAATTTGTGCATGAATGGTGCTGGCAAGAACCAGTAAATAAAATGCCGTGAAAAGTCTAGCAGACGCTAGCTTCATGTTAGCCGTTCCTAATTATACTTGTTTGAACCAGACACTTTACTACGCGCAGAAGTATTATCAAAATAATGGGGTCAGAGTTATGACCCAAAGGATCAGCAATGTTGAGCCCCGGATTTTTAGTCCGACGCTAAATGTTCGCCAGACCAAGCGCGAATCTTCCTTATTTCGTCGGGTCCGATATTAAGCGACTCGAGAAACTCCTGGTGTGCCGTTGGTTCACGTGCCTCGAACTCGCTATGCCAGTTCTGCATATCCGCATCACTCATACCGGCTGAACGCATGATGTCAGACCAGCGCTGTTTGTTCATCGTTGATTGTGGCAACGCCTGGGCGTGTTCCAGGATAGCCACCAGTGCCTGCTGCTGGCGCCTCAGATCCTGGATCTCCGCTTCCAGACGGGTAAATCGCTTACGCAGTATCTGTTGGTGGACGTACTCGTTGTTTCCTGCAAGCAACTCGCGGATATCACAAACAGGCACCCCGTAGGAGCGGTAAGCAGTGATCTGCTGCAGTTGGCGTATCTCCCGGTCTCCGTACCAACGGTAGCCATTGGAAGTGCGACTGGCGGGTCTGATCGGTCGTTTCACCAGGTTACCCCCACAATTGGGGCAGGTGTTTGTGAACACAGATTCCGCGCAGGGTTTACAAAAAGTGCACTCAAAAGTGCAAATCATTGCCAGTGGGCTATCCGGTGGCAAATCCGTGTCACAGGACTCGCATCCCGGTCTGAGTTCCAACATGGGCTTGTCAGCGCCGGAAGCCGACAACCAGTTCAAAAAACTGCGGGTTGAGATCAGCCAGGGGACCCCTGAGTTGCTCCAGTTCGGCAGTGGGGGCATGTACCTCAAGCCGGGTCAGATCGGCTATCTTTAGCGCCTCACCGAATAATGCGCCCACATTATCGAGATGGGCCAGCACCGCTGCTGCATTGTCATAGCCTTCCCTGCAATGGGCTTCATCCCCATCGAAGCTGAAGGCGTAGTGAACACAGCCGGGCTCGGTTCTGGTTTTCTCAACGAAGGCGTCACATCCTGACCTGAAGGACTCCAACTGTCCCTCGTCTATTTTGAAACAGGGAACAAGAGTGCAACAGGTGTCTGTAGTGGCGATTATTCTTACCTCTCATGTGGTTTCAGTATATAAAAGCAGATCGCCCATATATGCAATATAGGCGAGCTTGTAAAATATTTCTCCCTACTCCGACCTTGCGCAGAAAATAAACCTGAAGACAGATCTGGGTCGTGGGCCACGATTTAAGCCACCATACCCCAATCGGACCGGTTTTTAATAATAAGGACAGGGTTTACCTGTCAATGGGTCAAGATGTATATTCTTGTCGCATATCAGAATATCAAAACCAACCGAATTGAACTTCCACAAGGGAATGCACTTTTGTTAATCATGAGAACCATCTTTACCATTTTTTTCTGCTTTTTACAGACACAGGTGTTGGCAGGTGGCAATTGTCCGCCTCCCGGTTTTGACAGGCAGCAGTTGTTGCAACTGAAGGATGACGGATTTGTGCTCACCGATGACACAATGCGTACCGACCTCGCCGTAGCGTTGGTTGGATGTGTCGGTGATCCGGACCCATTGATACGCGATGGCGTGGCATTCGAGGCTCTTTCGGGATGGATGCGGGGCAAGCAACTGGCCCAGGACACCATTATGACCGTGTACGAGGATCTGCTGAAACAGGTGTCCAGTGACGTCGACCCGAATGGTTTTCAACAACCTTTTGCAATCTTGATTTTATCGGAGGTCGCTCGCACCGACCGGGTCGAAGCATGGTTTACTTCCGCCATGCGTGAGCAAATGGTGGAAACAGCGGTTGGCTATCTCAGTGGTGTTCGTGATTATCGCGGATTTTCCGATACCGAGGGCTGGCGGCATGGTGTGGCCCATGGTTCCGACCTGGTCCTGCAGTTGGTACTCAATGAAAACATAAACGAAGCTCAGATTCGACGGCTGATGACGGCGGTCGCCGGACAGGTGGCGCCGGCCGGGGATATGTCCTATGTTTTTGGTGAGCCGGGCAGACTGGCGCGTGCCGTGGTTTATGCTTATCGGCGGGGTGTATCGGAGGACGCTGAGTGGACCGTATGGTTCGACTCCATTTCCGATCCTGCACCACTGGAGAACTGGAGTGATTCCTATTCAAGCCAGGCTGGGCTGGCAAAGCGGCACAACACACTGGCGTTTCTGACGGTTCTGCATCTCAATGCAATGGCAGCGGATAATGAACAGGGTCTGGCACTGGCTGCATTGGTCATGCAGGCCATTGGCCGTGTGTTGCGTGGTTGACGGTCTGCAGGAGCGAATATGACCCCCCTGACACAAGAGTTCGTTGATAATTGCCCGCTGGAAGGAGACTTTCGTATGCGGGGCATGGATATGACCCGGATCGAGGTGTTTGTTGATGCGGCATTTGCCTTTGCGGTGACCATGCTGGTGATTTCCTTTGATTCAATTCCCACCTCCTTTCCTGAAATGGTGGTGGCGATCAAGGGGGTTCCCGCATTTATCATGGCTGTCGCACAATTGGTATGGATTTGGCACGCGCACAATATCTGGAGTAAACGATACGGACTTGATACGGCGTATACGGTTTTCCTCAGCAGCGCACTGCTGATCGTTGTGCTGATTTACATTTACCCGATGCGGATCATGTTACAGGGTATGTTTTCCTGGTTTACCGGTGGCTACCTGCCGTCGGAATTCGAGTTGGATAGCATGCAGGAACTGTCGGCAATGTTTGTTTTTCTGGGTATCGGTTTCGTTTCATTGTCGATGGTATTTATCCTGATGAACCGCTACGCCGCCAGCCTCAAAGATGAGCTTTTGCTCAATGCCTTCGAACTGCACGAAACACGAGGCCTGCAGATCATCTGGCTGGGTGCTGCCGTGATTGGCCTTATTTCTATCCTGCTGGCCCTGACGCTGCCGGCATCCTGGGTGCCTTTTTCAGGTTTTGCGTATATGCTTCTGGCTGGCTGGATGCCCTGGATCGACATACAACGGTTTAAAGCCCGTCCCAACCAGGATGAAGCGGGACAGGTCCAGTATGCGGACAAACCCCGTTCCTGAGACAGGAAATTTGAAATGTATGAGCACAGAATATCGATGTTACAAACCATTGCCATCCTGATTCTGAGTGGCTCGGCACTTGCCTGGTCGTCACCGGCCTGGTCAAAGGCACCGGTGATGGACCCGACGGAGGACATGCAACACCTGGGATCACCGGAAAACTTCCTGTTCTGGACACCCGAGCAACAGGTCGCCGGTTACCGAAATCTCAACATGATTTTCCCCACGCGCAAAATACTTGCCGGTGAAACAACACTGGAGCTGCCCGAGCAGAAACTGAACCTCGCCGACGTGGAGATCAGGACCGATGATGATGTGCTCACCGTTGACCAGTATTTTTACCAGCAAAATGTTGCAGGAATGCTGGTTATCAAGAACGGTAAAATCGTTTATGAACGCTATGGCCTGGGAAATACGGAAGAAAATCTTTGGGTGTCTTTCTCGGTGGCGAAATCTGTCACATCCCTGCTGGTTGGTGCAGCGATCAAGGATGGTTATATCCAGAGCGTTGACGAAAAGGTCACCGACTACCTGCCGCGTCTGAAGAATTCGGCCTATGACCAGTCAACCATCGGTAACATATTGCAGATGTCCTCGGGTGTGGAATGGAATGAAGACTATGCTGACCCCGCCTCGGACGTCAACAGTGCCAACTGGACTACGCTGGGAATCTATGAATACCTGCGTAACAAACCACGTGATTCAGCACCCGGTGAAGTTTTCAACTACAACACTGCTGAAACCAATCTGGTGGGCACATTGCTGCGTTCGGCAATCGGCAATAACCTGTCGACCTACCTGACGGAAAAAATCTGGCAACCGTTTGGCATGGAATCCGATGCCAACTGGATGCTGGCCGAACCCGGGGGTGGCGAGCAGGGTGGTTGTTGTATCAACGCTACATTGCGTGATTATGGACGCATAGGCCTGTTTGCCCTGAACAATGGTCACCTCGCCGACGGGTCGGCCGTTTTGCCTGATAACTGGATGAAGGAGTCAACCACACCGTCGAATGGCTATGACGGCTACGGTTACCTGTGGTGGTTGACGGGAGAAGGGATCTACCGGGCCGTTGGGGTTTTTGGACAGGGTATTTACATCAACCCGGAGGAAAATGTGGTCATCGCCCTGCACAGTGCGCGTGCAGTTGCCAGCAACCGGCCTGACTGGGCCCTGCAGAATGCATTTTATAAGGCACTGACCAGGGCGGTTCGGGAGTAGCCCCGTAAGCCAGGTGACTGTTTCCGCAGGGTGGCTCACTGCGGGTAGGTCAAAGTTTAGCTGGTTAGGGGGTGTCGATTCAGAGACTGAAGTAGATGCTGACCAGCAGTGCGGTGTCCATGTAGGCGTGTGCCAGGATGGTGACCCACAGGTTTTTTCCAGATTTCAGGTAGGCGATGGCCAGCACCAGACCCATGGCAAAAGTCTGCAGGATTCCCGCCGGACCCCAGGCATAGTGTGCCAGTCCAAACAGTATGGAACTCAACAAGACGGCCAGCTTCATCGAATGACGGTGATCGCCGGCAACTTCCGCAATACGGGTGATCAGGAAACCCCGGTATATGACTTCTTCGGCAAAAGAAGCGGTGAACCAAAGCGTGACTATGGATCCTGCCAGTGCCCACGGTCTGTCCTTCAGATAGGCAAACGCGCTGTAATCGGCCTTATCCGGGCTGGTCACCATCAATCCGATGAGAGAGGCGACCGCTACAAAAGCCAGTGTTGCCGCGAGGAACGTGGGTATGGAATGTAAGACGGCCTTGGTAACACTGCGTACGCTGATTGCTCCGAATTTGAGACCGAAATGGGTCAGGCGCTGGCCTCTCAATTTCAACCCCGCCCACAACAGCAACAGCATGGTGATGATCGCGGCGGTAACGGATGCCTGTTGCGCGGCCGGTGTTCCACCCAGGAGCATTTCGACCAGCGCCATGACCACAAAAGCGCCTCCAAAAACCCAGATGATTTCCGCGATACCGGCTTTTCTATTGGTCAGCAACCAATTTCCCAGGCTACCGATCTCACTATGGGGTGCATGCTTATTTTCCATGTTCTTTCCTGGTACTCATACCGTTTAATCGCGACAAAGCCTCGTCACACCAGGCCAGTCTGGCTTCCACGTGCAACACTCCATGGCGGAGTGTCAGGTAAAAAACCTCAAGTTGTTGACGGTTGCTCTTAGCGTCACGCTGAGTCGGGGTTTTATGCCATTCGATCAGCGACGCCAGTTCTTCGGGCAGCTCATCATTTTCCAGCGCCCGCCGATAAATTAGCTCCGACTCAAGGTACAACGCATGCAGTGACCGCTGTTGGTCCCGGTACTGTTCAATGATGTGAATGCTTTGAGAGGTGGACAGTTTTGAGGCCAGAAAAAACTTCAGCAATGCCTCATTACGAACACTCAATTGTTCTATGGGTCCGCCAAGCCATGCAATGAACTGGCTGCGGCCCAGGGGTGTAATGGTGTAAATATTCTTTTTTCTTTTGCCGGCACTTACTGCCTGCCGGCGCGTGGCGAGACCTTGATCCACCAGCCCATTCAGGGCCGGGAATAGTTGTCCATAACTCTCACTCCAGAAATGCGATAGCCCAATCTCTATATACTTTTTAATGTCGTATCCGGACATCGGTTTCCAGCTGAGTAAGCCGAGGATGGTGAGCCATGTCTTCTTTTTTCTGGCCATGTTGTTTCGCTTCTATATATCAGTTAGATATATTAATACAAAGTCACATCCACAAACATGGACCAGAAGTGAATGAATATCCCGTTGCACTATGATCCCAATGTCTATTTGAATCCGATATGATGGGAGCACAAATCGTCAACCTGTGCGGAAAAGTGAATCATGAATACCCCCATTGTATTGACCGTTATCGCAAATGATCAACCCGGAATTATCGAGACGGTTTCCGGTGTTTTAAATAGCCATGGCGGCAATTGGACCCAGAGCAGCATGAGTTCGCTGGCTGGCCAGTTTGCAGGTATTCTCCTTGCTTCGGTGCCTGCCGGTGTAACCGGGGTATGCATTGACGAACTACGAGGACTTGAAGAAAGGGGTTTGCGGATAATTGTACAGACTTGTGAAGGTCATGAGACCGGAACCGGGGCAGGTGAATCGCAAAGTTTTTCCATGGAGCTGGTTGGTAATGATCGCCCGGGAATTGTTGCCGATGTCACGCGCGTGCTGGCCAATCACCACGTCAGTGTCAACACATTTGAAACCGCTATTGAAAGTGCCTCGATGGCGGGTGGGGATTTATTCAGGGCCAGGGCGAACCTGTTGTTACCACCAGGCAGTGATATTGAAGCGCTAGAGAGTGAATTGGAAGGTTTTGCCAATGACCTGATGGTGGACATCCGTCTTGAGAGATAACAGGGGCCGAATACTGTTTCCTGCTGGTCAAAATCCGGTTTTGACAGGATATAACCTCCAATACTGTGTAAAAAAGCGTGATCTATATCATGAAATTTGCAAACAGACAGGCTAATATCAGAGCAGGTTTCACTGAATCTGTCGGGGAGGGGTGTAAACCAAAGGATTGTATTTATGCCAACCTCGTTACGCGTTTTGATCATTGATGGTTCCGGAAAAGGCGCAGAGCAAGTAGAAAGCGTGCTAAAGGACGAATGGCCCGGGCTTTACTGCCGGCAGGTAGACAGTGCAACTGCCATGCGCAGCGAACTGAAAAAAGAAAAATGGGATGGTGTTGTTTTTGACCTTTCCACTACAGGTTTCGATGCATTGTCAGCCATTGAAATACTGAGGCAATCCGATCCCTGTATTCCTTTTATCGGTACCTGGGACAAATTGGATGCCAACGAGGCTATCAGGCTTCTAAAATCCGGTGCCCAGGACCTGGTTCAAAAAAATCAACCCGAACAACTGGTACCGACACTGAAAAGTGCCTTGGGCGAGGTTGAGCGGAGAAAAGCACAGGACAAAACACTTGATAATCTGAAGGAGAGTGAAGAGCGCTTCCATTCACTGTTTGAAAACGCACCCGGTGCCATGTACCTGATTGATTTCGAGGGTGTATTCGTGGATGCGAATCGCGAGGCAGAAATGATCGCGGGATATACCAGGAAAGAGTTCATAGGAAAATCGTTCTCAAATTTTGTACCCCAGGAACATTTGCCTCAACTTTACTCCAACTTCAGCCGGGACCTTGAAGAGCGGAAGGGCGCCAGGGACCCCGTAACATTGATCCATCGTGATGGTTCGTTGGTGCACTTAGAAGTGAGCACCATACCCCTGACATTAAATGGTCGTGATTTGATACTGGGCATTGCCCAGGACATCACAGAACGCGCGAAATTTCAGCGGGCTTCAAGTGAAAGCAAACAACGACTGGCCCTGTTGCTCGACACGCTTCCCTACGGTATCCAGGAAATTGATGTTAACGGGGTCATCAAGTATGGCAATGCGGCCAGACATCATATGCTGGGCTATGAACCGGGTATGTTGGTTGGCCGTCAAGCCAGCGAGTTTGTCCCCGAAGACCAGCGCCGGGATTTTATCAGGCAAATGAAGTTTCATTTTAAGGATCAGCCAACGCCATACACCATCATTGCCAACAATCTGACCAGAGATGGCCAAATCATCAATGTGGAAGTCACCTGGGACTATTCACGCGATTCCGATGGTGAAGTAATGGGAATTGTCGCGGTGGTCGCCGATGTAAGCGCGCGCATCAATGCGGAAGAGGCATTGATCGATAGCGAGTTGAGGTACCGCAACCTGTTTGAACGTGCACCGGTGTGTATCCACGAGATTGACCTGCAAGGGAACATCACTTCCATGAATCGGTCCGGTTTGGATATGTTGGGTCTGGACCACATGAGTGAAGTTGTAGGAATGGAATACGTTTCGGCTATTTGTAAAGCGGATCGTCGACGTATACAGAATTTGCTACAGGATTCTTTCAACGGTTCTGCTTCGACATTTGAATTTGGTGGTGCAGGGGCCCTCGAGGGCCAGACTTTTTCATCCAGCTTTATCCCGATATTCGAAAATGAGGGGTCTGTGGCAAGAATCATGGGCGTCAGTAGCAACATCACCGAACGTCTCAAGGCCGAGCAGATGGAGGGTGAACTCAGAAAACTGGCCTCTGCAGTAGAGCAAAGCCCGGAGAGCATAGTTATTACCAACCTGAAGGCAGAGATCGAATATGTAAATGAATCATTCTTGAACTCAACAGGCTACAAGGTTGAAGAGGTAATTGGGACCAACGCACGTATTCTGCAATCAGGCCTTACCCCACAAGATACATATTCCAACCTGTGGAAAACACTGAAAGAGGGAAAGACCTGGCAAGGAGAATTCATCAACCAATCAAAAGATGGCACACAATTTACTGAAAACGCCATTGTTGCACCGATAAGAAACCCGGATGGCAGTGTTACCAACTATTTGGCAATCAAGGAGGACATCACCGAGAAAAAGCAGATCTCACGAGAGCTGGATCAACACCGTCACCACCTTGAAGAAATGGTGGAACGGCGCACCTCACAACTGGCAAAATCAAGACATAAGGCCGAGGCTGCCGCGGAAGCACTACGGGAAAGCGACGCGCAGTTCAAACAGTCTGCAAAGGTGGCCAGTCTTGGTCATTGGCGATTTGATCACCTAATCAACAATTACATTGATGTCTCTGATGAATATGCAAGAATTCTGGGTTACACAAAGGACGAGTTTTTGCGGGCGAACTCCGAAAAAACAATGGGTTACAGTTATGTATTGCCTGAGGATCGTGAGCACACTCAGATTAACCGCAAACAAGCCAATACCGCCGTTGTTGAATATCGTGTTATTCGGTCGGACGGGAATCTGCGCAATGTGCGGGAACACTTTACCAAGATATTCAACGACAACGGGGAGTTGATAAGTTCGGAAGGGACCTTGCAGGACATCACCGGGATGAAGCAGGTAGAGAGTGAATTGCAAAGGGCCAAGCAGGCTGCCGAGGCAGCAAACCTGGCCAAGAGTGCTTTCCTGGCCAATATGAGTCATGAAATCCGCACACCCATGAATGCCATAATTGGTCTCACACACCTGTTGCAACGTTCCTCACCCAACCCCGATCAACGTGAGCGATTGAGCAAAATTGACTCATCTGCCGAACATCTCCTGTCGATCATCAATGACATTCTGGATCTTTCCAATATTGAAGCCGGGAAGCTAACCCTGGAACGATCAAGTTTCCAGCTTTACGAACTGTTGGATCAGGTCGAGTCCCTGTTGAGGGACCAGGCCAGTACCAAGGGATTGACCATCGAAATAGATTGTGTCAGGCAGCCTCAATGGTTTTCAGGTGATCAGACCCGTCTGCGCCAGGCTCTGCTCAATTATTTCGGCAATGCGATCAAATTTACCGATCAGGGTGTGATAACCATACGCGCGGAGATCGTTGAGGCGAACAGGAAAGACGTCCTGGTGCGCTTTGAAGTTCAGGATACGGGTATTGGTATAGCTGCAGGTAAGTTGGCTGATCTGTTCGGAGCATTCGAGCAGGCCGATGCTTCGACTACCCGTAAACACGGGGGTTCCGGCCTGGGCCTGGCCGTTACCAGCCGATTGGTACAACTTATGGGTGGTGAGGTGGGAGTTAAGAGCAAAAGCGGCCAGGGCAGCACATTCTGGTTCACAGCCCGTCTAGCCATAGTGGAGGACCATGATAACAAGTTGAATGAATCACAGGAAATTGTAGACGATGCTGAAACACTGTTACGGACTGAGTATGGCGGTTCACGCATCCTGCTGGCTGAGGACAATGCCATTAACCGTGAAGTAGCAGAGGCGTTACTCAGCTCGGTGGGTATGCAGGTAGAATCAGCTAAAAATGGAAGAGAGGCGGTTGAGATGATAGCCGCCTCCGAATTCGATCTCGTGCTGATGGATATCCAAATGCCAGAAATGGATGGTCTGGAAGCAACACGTGTTATTCGATCAAGGCATAGAAACAAGAATCTTCCCATCCTGGCGATGACTGCCAACGTATTTGACGAAGATCGCAAGGCTTGTCTCAAGGTGGGAATGGAAGGATTTGTGGCCAAACCGGTGGAACCGAATAACCTGTTTTCAGCCATTGTCAATTGGCTTCCAAAACCAGATGTTTCAAAAGAGATGGAAAATGCACCCGTAGTGGTCCCGGAAGCTCAAGAAAATGAAGGTGGCACAGATTTAAGTTATCGGTTGGAGCAGATTGAAGGTTTGAACGTAAAAAAAGGGCTACTCAACCTGAGTGGTGATCTGTCGAGCTACCTGGAACTTTTGGAGCAATTTGATACCGGCTTCATGGCAGCGGTGAAAGATCTGGATGATCATGTTGCCCACGCCAGGACAAAGGTGGTTCAATCCACGGTGCACACGCTCAAGGGAGCAGCCGGCACGCTGGGTCTGGAAAAAATTCAGAAATGCGCAGACCAATTAGAGCTTATTCTTCGAGGCGGGGCAGCCAGCCTGGAGGAGGACATCGTCAGACAGCAATTGCACACATTGAATATCGAACTTGAGAAATTTCACTTCGCACTAAGTGAAGCCAATGGCAATCCTGACAAAGGTGATTTGAGACCGATTGATCCTGCTGCACTGAACAGTGTGTTCGGAGATGATGTGGCAGCACATGCCCGGATACTCAAAAAATTTGCCAGTCAGTCCGAAGAAATATTAAGCGGAATTGAGTCCGCTTTTGAGCAGCGGGACGAGGAACAGGTATCGTTTCTGTCCCATAAGCTCAAGTCATCTGCCCGAACCGTGGGCGCAGATAACTTGTCGGATCTGTGTTTGGCGTTGGAGACAGCCAGCCAGCATCCAGACTGGGACGAGATAGACATTCTGGCCCCGGGTATGAGACCGGAGGTTGAGCGAGTCAAGCGCTACGTCGATCGACTGTAATTCAAGAAATGGAGCATGGTTGAATCCCGTTTTTTGGAGTTGTTCCAAAGAATCATTCTCCATTGCTATTTCCCCACACTTAAAACCGGACCGGCATAATCTGACATTTTTTCCAGTAGATGCCGTGTCTGGCATGAAACATACTAATTTTTAGGTATGGCTGAGAAATTGAAGTCTCATCAGAGACACGGGTCAGGTAACAGCGTGGTTACCAAAAAATGCAAATAGCAATCGAGCCCGGAGATCGACTGACAGGTTTATAAGATGCCGGGTGCATCTGTTGACATCAATGCCTGACAATGTGCGACAAAATCCGCTGAATACCGGGAAAAGGTTTTGCTACGCAGCAACCAACGAGTGGGTTTGGAAATACCGGAAAGAACCGGAAAAAGCGCTACAAATCAATGTTTTGAACGAGACTATATTGTGCAAACATGCTTTCATGTCCTGATCGTAAATGATTCTGCAATAGATGCTCGTCTTGTCACCCGTACATTGCGAAAACACTGGCTGAATGTTGATACTCACCGGGCTACCAATGAACAAGACGTGCAAAAGGCATTTGCTGAAGCGTCATGGGATTGTGTCCTGTGTGACATGAATGTCCCTGGGTTTGACGCCACCCGGGTCCTGAAAATCATACAAAATAAGGCACAGGATCTGCCATTTATCATCATTTCAGACATTGTGCACTTGGAAAGTGCCGTTGGACTGCTGAGAGATGGGGCACGTGATTTTATAGAAAAAGACAATCTGGCGCGTCTGGTTCCTGCGATTGAGAAAGCCCTGAGCAGTTGTGAGAATCAGAGGCAGCAACGAGAGACCGAAGCAAAGTTAATTCAAAGTGAAAGACTTTACCGAGACCTGTTCAATTCATCGGCGGTTTCATTGTGGAATGAAGATCTGAGCGCCGTCTACCTGGAACTGGAGAAGCTGCGGGCCCAGGGGTTGAAGGACCTACGCGCTCATTGACAAGCAAATGATCAGCAGGCGGCCTTTGACATGGCTGCTTTGGTCAAGGTTGTGGCAGTGAATGAGGCGACCCTGAAGCTCTTTGGTGCGCAATCGGCAGAGGGTTTTTTTAACAACATAATAAATACTTTCGGGCCCGACTCAGTCGATGGTTTATAGATGAGCTATGCGCAATCTGGGAGCAACGGGATTATTTTGAAGCCGAAACCACGTTAATCACGCTCGGTGGTCTGAAGTTCAATGCCATCATCTCATTGCCGGTGCCGCGGGAGGAGTCGGACTTCAATTGTGTGCCCGTCAGCATCACTGACATTACCAGGCAGAAAGTAGCAGAACAGCATCTTGAAAAAAAGAATCGCTTGTATGCGCTTTTGAGCAAGGTCAGTACGGCAGTCGTTATGTGTGATAACACCGGACAACTGTTCCGGGGTATCTGTGATGTTCTGGTTCATACCGGAAAATTCAGGATGGCAGGGAGTACACGGAAAAGGAAATCATTACACCCATTCGTGATCCCAATGGCGTGGTTGTCAACTATATGGGCTTCAAAGAGGACATCACCGAAAAGACCCGGCTTGCCCGGGAACTGGACAGTCACCGCCACCATCTCGAAGAACTGGTCGATCACAGAACCAGCCAACTGAGTGAGGCATTGAAAAAAGCGGACGCCGCTAACGTTGCCAAGAGTTCATTCCTTGCCAATATGAGTCATGAAATTCGTACACCCATGAATGCCATTACCGGGCTCACCCAATTGCTTAAGCGGGATAATCCAACACCCAAACAACTGGGGCAACTGTCAAAAATTGATACTTCGGCAGAACATCTGTTATCGATCATCAATGACATCCTCGATCTTTCCAAAATCGAAGCGGGCAAGATGACACTTGAACTCATGGACTTTCATCTTGAAGAAATTTTTGACCAGATCCTGGTTTTGTTCAAAGTCCAGTTGAAGGCCAAAAACCTGAGGGTGGTAATAGACACAACAGGTGTTTCAGGCTGGTTGATTGGAGATCCGAGCCGTCTCAGGCAGGCACTGCTGAATTATGTTGGAAATGCAATCAAATTCACCGAACAGGGCACGATCACTCTTCGCGCCAGGACATTGGAGGAGAGAACAGATGGGGTGACATTGCGTTTCGAAGTTCAGGACACTGGAATCGGAATCGACTCAAATAAACTGGAAGAGCTTTTTTCACCATTTGAACAAAGTGACGTGACCACCACACGTAAATTCGGAGGCAGTGGTCTTGGTTTAACCATTACCCGTCGGTTGGCTGAATTGATGGGTGGTGAAACTGGCGCTGAAAGCGAGTCAGGGCACGGCAGTACCTTCTGGTTTTCCGCACGTTTTGCTCTCGGGCACAAGACGGTAAATTCAGAAAAACCCGACATCCATGAAGACGCGGAGGCACGATTACGAAGAAACTGCGAGGGCGCTACGATCCTGTTGGCCGAAGACAATGCCATCAACAGCGAAGTCGCTTCGGGCTTGCTCAGGGGTACAGGTCTGATGGTGGATACTGTTGAAAACGGCGTGGATGCTTTGGAAATGGTACGAAGCAAAGAATACGATCTCATCCTGATGGATATCCAGATGCCCCAGATGGACGGTCTGGAGGCAACCCGACTCATCCGTACAATGAAGGGTAGGCAAACTGCGAAGTCAGAATTGCCCATATTGGCCATGACAGCCAATGTTTTTGAAGAAGACAGACGAGCTTGTGTGGACGCGGGTATGAATGATTTTGTTGCCAAGCCTTTCAGATTAAAAGAGCTGTTTTCAACCATTGATAAATGGCTGACCAGGGACAAACCTACCGACAACATTGTGCTTGAAGTCCATCGCCCTCATCGAAAGCCGACAAGTCAGAAAATGACTGCCCAGTTGATTCCTCGGCTCTAGACTCCCTCCTCGGCGGGGACAAGGCGGCCTGTCACCGTCTATTGCACAAATTTGCAAAACAGGCAGATGACATTGGCGCAGAACTTACCAGCGCCTATGAAGATCGTGATGAGGTAATGCTCGCCTTCCATGCGCACAAGCTGAAATCCTCGGCCGGAGCAGTAGGGGCAAACGAACTTGCCGGCCTGTGTAATCAACTCGAAGTTGCAGGGCGGCAAGAAAACTGGCCGGAAACAGACAAACTCCTACCTGATTAAAGCCCGTTATTGAACGTGTCACCCATTACATAAACAGTCTGTAATTTGTCGTCGACAGTCATTTTGTCTTTTCGCCCCTGAACCGGAAATCGCTCGAAGCAACACATCGAGATAGACCCCGATCAAGTACGGGGGTGGGGTGGACTTCGTAATTCCTGTATAGGCTGTTCACCGTCAATCATTAGTGGGGACATTAATTATGTGGACTTCAAGCCAACCGACTCTTATTCTCAGGCGCAGATATTGCAGACCTGCTGCGGTTTTAGAGCAGGCGATCAGAATCCCGACCTGAAGTTACACCAAGGGGAACCGTATGAAAGCGCTCACACTGTTTATACTAATTGTGCCAGCAATCGCGTTGGCTGATCCGGCCGATATCCTTGGATTTGATTCGGAAACCAGCGAAGTCCAGCGCAGGGTTGAAGCGCATTTGGATGGCAGCATAGATCCACAGGAAATGGATGATTGGTTACGTCACTTATCGCGTGAACCACATCATGCAGGATCAGCGGCGGGGAAAGAAAACGCAGAGTTTATAGCAGAATTGTTGAAATCCTGGGGCTACCAGGTTGAGATCGCTGAGTACCAGGTCTTACTGCCGACTCCGAAAACCCGGGAAGTTGAGTTGGTTGCACCCGGTCACTACAGTGCGTCACTGACGGAGGACTCGGTGGAGGGTGATCCCAGCACTTCCCGGCGTGAGCATCTACTGCCGCCCTACAACGCTTTTTCCATCGATGGTGAGGTTGAAGGCGAGCTGGTGTTTGTCAACTACGGTATCCCGGAAGATTATGAGCTGTTGGAAAGACACGGTATTGATGTCCGCGGCAAAATTGCGATTGCAAAATATGGCAAATCCTGGCGTGGAATCAAGCCCAAACTTGCAGGTGAGAAAGGAGCCATCGGCACGATAATTTACTCCGATCCTGCAGATGATGGCTATGGTGCCGGTGATGTCTATCCCAAAGGCCCGTACAAGCACGAAAGTGGTGTGCAACGGGGTTCGGTCATGGATATGCCGACCTATCCTGGCGATGTATTGACACCCGGAAGGGGCGCTACCGGGACTGCCAAACGTCTGGACCGGGCGGACGCACCAACCATCACGAAAATCCCTGTATTGCCGATGTCCCATCGTGACGCCCTGCCACTGCTGGCAGCCATGGATGGCGAAGTGGTTCCGAGAGACTGGCGTGGTGGTCTTCCGATCACCTACCACCTGGGGCCCGGACCCGCACGCGTGCGTATGAAAGTAGAATTTGACTGGAACATGATCACGGCCTACAACGTCATCGCGCGTCTTGAAGGCAGCAGCTATCCAGATGAGTGGGTCATCCGGGGCAATCACCACGATGGTTGGAACCACGGCGCCGCGGATCCATTGTCCGGACTGGTTGTGATGTTGGCTGAGGCAAAGGCCGTCGCTGCGCTGGCCCGTGATGGTTCACGGCCACTTCGCACAATGATCTATGCGGCATGGGATGCCGAAGAACCGGGTCTGATCGGCTCCACCGAGTGGGCCGAACACCACGCAGATGACCTGAAGAAGAACACGGTGGCGTACCTCAATACCGATGGAACCAGTCGCGGCTTTCTCTTTATTGGCGGCAGTCACGTACTGGAACGCTTTTTCAACCAGATCATGGAAGAGGTCGATGATCCGCGCTCGGGACTCAGCCTCAAGGATCGCCGCCAGGCTGCCGACCGGGTTTTACCCGCGCACGTGGAATTGCGCGAAGACGCAAAAAACCGGTCTGATATTCGTATCTATCCAATGGGCTCGGGATCGGACTACACACCCTTTCTACAACACCTGGGTATAGCCTCGGCCAACCTGAGTTTTGGGGGCGAGGGTCCCGGTGGCAGCTATCACACCCTGTACGATACCTACGAGCACTTTTCGACCTGGCGTGACCCGGGCCAGGTCTATGGCGCAACACTTGCGAAAGTTACCGGTCGCGCTGCGCTGCGTCTGGCAAACGCGCCCCGGTTGCCGTTCGAATTCAAGGGGTTTGCCGACAATATTTCCAGTTATGTCACGCAACTTCAGAAACTATCGGATGAACTGCGTGCAAAAACTGATGAGACCAACCAACTGATCGGGGATGGTTCATATTCTGCCGCGTTGAGCCCGTACAGAACACTTGGTCCTCCCCGTGTTGAAGCAGCGGTCCCCCATTTTAACTTCGCACCCTTATTGAATGCACTGGCACGTTTGCAGTCTGCGGCCAATGAATTTGACACCGCAACAGAACAGCAAGGTACAGGTTCGGAAGAGATGAACCGCCTGTTGTTTTCCGTTGAACGATTAATGACCCGGGATCAGGGTCTGGAAGGCAGACCCTGGTACAAGCACCATATCTACGCACCGGGGTTTTACACCGGCTATGGTGTCAAAACCATTCCGGGTGTGCGCGAAGCGATTGAACAACGCAAATATGAAATGGTCGAAACCCAGATTCAATTGGCAGCGGAGGTACTGGATGGTGTTTCTGAACGAATCCGGCTTTTGACCAGCAAGCTCGGTTCCCCGTAGACCTGCTTCACCCTCATCCCGGTTAAAGCGGTTGTTGGTGCAATCACACTCGGAGTGTTCTTTGTTTACCACTGAGGTGGCGCTGGAGAACCGCCCGCCGGATGGGTACCGGCAGGCGGCTTTTGCATTACCAGATCTTTACACGTTCCTCTGGAGGAAGGTACAAGGCATCGGTCTCGGCAATATCGAACGCTTCGTAAAACTCCGGCACGTTCCTCACAACACCATTGACACGGTACTGCCGGGGTGAATGCGGGTCGGTGGCGATCTGCTCACGCAGGGCCTCTTCCCGGGCCATACCACGCCAGCCCTGTGCATAACCGATGAACACCCGTTGTTGGCCGGTGTAGCCATCCATAACCGGTGCTTCCTCGCCATCAAGTGACAATTCATAGGCCAGCAGCGCGATGCTCAGACCACCGAGGTCACCGATGTTCTCGCCGAGGGTGAATTCACCATTCACGTTGAGATCCTCAAACGGCTTGAACTCGGAATATTGATCAACCAGTTTTTTGGTGCGGGTCTCGAATTCGGCCTTGTCTTCATCGGTCCACCAGTTACGCAGTACACCGTCACCATCGAAGGTGCTGCCCGAGTCATCAAATCCATGTCCGATTTCGTGGCCAATAACGGCTCCGATTGACCCGTAATTTACCGCATCGTCGGCGCTGAGGTCGAAAAATGGTGGCTGCAAAATAGCTGCCGGAAATACAATTTCGTTCAATGGCGGGCTGTAATAGGCATTGACGGTCTGAGGCGTCATACCCCATTCGGTCCGGTCTACCGGGCCACCCTGGCGTGCCAGGTTTCTTTCATAATCTGCTAATGCAGAACGTTGCATATTACCCAGCAGATCGTCTGCTGCAATTTGCAGGGCCGAATAGTCCCGCCATACGTCCGGGTAGCCGATTTTCGGGGTGAACTTTGAAAGTTTGTCCAGTGCCTGCTCCTTGGTCTCTTCACTCATCCAGTCCAGTTCCTTGATGCTGATCTCGTAGGCCCTGATCAGGTTGTTAACCAGTTCCATCATGTGCGCCTTGGCTTCCGGCGGGAAGTGACGAGCGACATAGACTTTGCCCACGACCTCGCCGAGGTTGCCATTGACGTTACCCACAGCCCGTTTCCAGCGGGGCAGTTGCTGTTCAATACCACGCAGCTTGTTTGAGTAAAAGGCAAAATTTGTGTCGTCCATCTCTTCATCTAACAGCGCTGCACTGGCATCAATCACCTTCCATGTCAGGTAGGTCTTCCAGTCATCCATGGGGGTACTGGTAATGATGTCGTTAAGGGCACGCATATGATCAAGCTGGGTAACGACCACGCCGTCGATGTCCTGAATGCCAGCCGCAGACAGGTAGGCGTGCCAGTTGAAGTCAGGCATTAGTTCTGACAGTTCATCCAGTGGAATTTTGTTATACAAGGCAACCATGTCCCGGGTTTGCTCTTTTTTCATATGCTTGGCTGCCATACGGGTTTCCAGCGCCATGACGGTGTCGGCAGCGGCCTTCCCATTGTCCAGACCGGCCAGGCCCCACATGGATTCCATGTGCGCAACATACGAGGTGCGGATATCCGCGGATTTGTCATCTTCCTCAAAGTAATACTCACGGTCGGGCAAACCCAGGCCACCCTGCCAGGTGTACATCATGTAGGTGTTGGGGTCCTTGAAATCTGCGTACTGTTGCAGCGTGAACGGCATGCTGACGCCAAATTTATTGACCTCTGCAAAGTAGAGCGCAAGCTGATCGAGGTCTTCGAGGGCGTGAATTTTTGCAAACTCGGATTCAAGGGGCTTTGCACCGAGTTGATTGCGGGTTTCCATATCCATATAGGAGCTGTAAAGGTCCCCGACTTTCTGTTCGTCGGTACCATGGGCAAAATCGCCATTGGCGGACTCTTCGATTATGACCTTGACGTCCGCTGTTGCCTGTTCATGGACCTCCAGGCCAACACTGTTGCTGGCGCGGTCAGCCGGAATTTCGGCCGTGGCCATCCAACCGCCGTTGACGTAGGCGTTGAAGTCTTCGCCGGGGCTGACACTGGTATCCATGTTCTCGGTTAACAGACCCGAGTGTTTCTCTGCGACCGGTGGTGCGGCATCAGTTGCATCTGCAACCTGGGAAGGTGCGGTTGCCGTTTCCTGTCCACAGGCTGCGAGTAAAAGGGTTACCGCCGTTGCGGCCATGATTCTGTTTGTCATACTTGGGTTCCTGAATGTTCGGTGGGTGTGCAGCGATGATCTGCTGCATTTCTTGTGATCCTTGCATATTCGAGAAAAGAAATTGTGGCGCGAATTATAGGATACTCAGGTACTTTCATAAACAGCCAAAAGTACTGGTTCCGACTGTCCGTTGGACGCTTGCGCCGGAATGAATATTCCTGGTTCGGAGATTTGAGGTTGCTGATGGCAGGCATTGCTAATACGTGATCATCCGGATCTGCCGGCACCAGGCTGGGGCAGGTCCGATGCCGCGAGGACGAATACCGGGTGAATACGGCATAATGGACAATGATAAAGGCAATAAGGCCAAAAACATGACCCGAAAACTTTTGGCCCGGCGGCAGTTTGTAAAGTTCTTGCGGCAAGTCCGTTATTTGCTGGTATGAAACCGGGCAAGCTGATGGCGGCGGCAATTACCAGTGTTAGCAACGAACCCCCGTCCAGCCTGTCCGCTTCTTTGCTGGCTTTGATCAACACACCCGATGAAGCACTGGATGTGTTCGATTTTCAACGCGTGGCACAAAACACCTTGCCACCGGCCCACTACGGTTACATCGCTACCGGCACCGATGGAGACGAAACACTGCGTGCCAATCGGGCCGCTTTTGACAAGATTTACCTGCGCGCCATGCGCCTGGTCGACAGCGCCAACATTGATACCGGGCTGGAACTACTGGGTCGGACACTGTCGTCCCCGATCGTCATCTGCCCGGTCGGCAGTCAGAAAGCATTTCATCCCGATGGTGAACTGGCTACCGCACGAGCTGCGGGGTCACGTGATCATCTGCAGATATTGTCCAACGTAACGACCACGTCCATTGAGGACGTGATTCGTGCACGTGGCGGCCCGGTCTGGTTCCAACTGTACCCAACATCCAACTTTGAAGTAGCTAAAAAGATGGTCAGGCGCGCGGAAAAAGCGGGAGCACCGGCACTGGTCCTGACCGTGGATCTCAATTCCGACTCCAGGCGGGTTGCGATGATGCGCTACATCCGTATGGATGATCGCGATTGCACCCAGTGTCATGACCCCGGTCTTGCAGATGCCTGGCTGGACCGTAAACCCATGTACCAGGACACCGGTGCAAAGGGCTCAGAGTTCCTGACCCCGGACATGACCAGGGAGTACATAGCGAAACTCAGGGGCATTACCAGTATGAAGATCGTGGTCAAGGGAATCGTCACCGCACAAGACGCTGCCAGCGCGGTTCATCATGGAGCGGATGCTGTCATCGTCTCCAACCACGGTGGACGGGCAGAGGCCAGCGGATGGGCTACTTTGGACAGCCTTCCGGAAGTGGTCAGTGCCGTGGATGGAGAAATCCCGGTCATGGTGGACAGTGGCTTCAGAAGGGGCACCGATATTTTCAAAGCGCTGGCGATGGGTGCCGACGCAGTCTGTATCGGCCGTGCCTATATATGGGGTCTTGCCGCCTTTGGTCAGCCCGGTGTGGAACGGGTTCTGGACATGCTTCGTGCCGAACTGGCCATGGTCATGAGCCAGATGGGAACACCCTCTTTGAAGGATATCGGCCCCAGCAGCATTGGTCGTCATTGACAGAGTCCGGGAGAGACCCGGGGGTCTGAATCTGTTCGGTTGCCCGGTTTAATTCTTGATGATGGCGCCATCCTTGATCACCGTTTTTACCCGTTCCAGCTCGGTGATATCCTCCAGCGGGTTACCGGAAACTGAAATGATGTCGGCCCGTTTGCCCACTTCGATCGTACCGAGTTCAGCCGTTTGATCCAGCAAGTCAGCGGCGGCCACGGTGGCGGCATAAATGGCATCCATCTCTCCCATACCCGCCTTGACCATCAGGGCAAATTCCTGGGCATTCTGGCCGTGCGGAACGACTGCCGAGTCGGTGCCAAATGCGATTTTCACATCCGCCTCGTGAGCCAGCCACACGTTTTTCAGCGAGGCCGATGCGGCTGAACGCGCCTTGGTCTTGATGGCCTCGGTAAAAAATGGGTTGCCCTGCATGATCGGGATTATCTTTGCACCCGGTAACAGCGTTGGCACCAGGTAGGCACCACTTTTCTTAAACAGCTTGATGGACTCCCGGTCCAGGAAGGTGCCATGATCGATACTGTCGACACCGGCACGCAACGCGGCGTTGATCCCGTCGGTACCATGTGCGTGGGCTGCAACCCTGACCCCCAGCGTGTGCGCGGTATCCATGATTTCCCTCAGTTCGTCTTCCGTCATCTGCTGATCTGTACCGGTTGCGGTATCAGACAGCACCCCGCCGGTGGCCGTGATTTTGATCCAGTCAGCACCGAACTTGATGGCGTGTCGGGTCGCACGACGGCAATCATACGGGCCATCACAGATGGTATCCGACGTCCACAACTCCAGTAATTCAGCCTTGTAGCCATCAACGTCACCATGGCCTCCGGTAGCGGCTATTGAGCTGCCGGCAGCAAAAATTCGCGGTCCGGGTATGAGACCTCCCCGTATGGCATCGCGAAGAGCGAATATGGCTTCCGGGTCGGCACCGAGATCACGCACGGTGGTAAAACCGGCCCGCAACGTCTTGTTTGCATAATGGGCACCACGCAGGGCACGCATGGATGTGGTGATGTACAGGGCATCATTGCGCGAGTTGGGTGAAAGTTGACCGGTCATATGGACATGCATGTCCATCAGGCCGGGTAATACAAATTGGTCTGAGAGGTCGATCAAACTGACCGTTTCCCCCAGGGTTGTGGGATCAATGTAACCATCTGCAATCGAAATGATGTGCTCGTCCCTGAGCAGGATGCTCTGCTTTACTTTCGGAGCCTGACCGGGTACGGCCAGAAGAGTACCCGCATGGATCAGAAGAGTCGGGCTGGAATCCTCGGAACGCAACTGGGTTCCCGACAAGGTGAACATCAGCAGGACCAGTAACAGGCGTTTGGCGATACTCATGAATCTCTCCCAGATTTGGTAACACGGGTTCAGAAAAAACAACCAGATGTACGCTGTCGGAACAAGAATAGACATTGGGCCGATTTCGGACAATATTACCAGAATGCATCGAAGCGCCCCCGTATCCCGTGGCCGCGAATAGCGGAACCCCCCCGTCATCCCGTGGCCGCGAATAGCGGAACCCCCACGTCATCCCGGGTCCGCGAATAGCGGAACCCGGGACCTCCGTACGCCCGCAGAGCCCTTGGTAGAGCCAATGTTTCAGATAACGGCAGCGTCAGGAGAGCTCCACTATCGCGTGAATGACCTTGCCATTCCTCCTTTTTCCGGACACTCGAGACGTGATCCGGCTACCCAAGCGTCTTTTAAACAGACTCACCTGCTACAAACCCCGAAGACCAGGCCCATTGGAAATTGAATCCCCCGAGGTGCCCACTGACATCCACGGCCTCACCGATAAAGTAAAGGCCGGGTGTGTTGGATTGCATGGTTTTTGATGACAGGTCCCGGGTATCCACACCACCCAATGTGACTTCGGCGGTGCGGTAACCTTCTGTACCGGCGGGTTTCAGTGTCCAATTATTGAGATTTTCTGCGATATCCGCAAGCCGGGCATCGGGCCATTCCGCCAGCGGGGTATCAGCCATGTCTGCCCACCAAATATGTTGCAGTTCCAAAACCAGTTTTCGGGGCAATAGTTGATCCAGTTTCGTACGCAGCAGTGACCTGGGGTTCTGTTTCTTCCAGCCTGCTAACAGTGATGCGGGGTTTTGCCCTGGCAACAGGTCCGCCTTGATTGGTTCGCCCGGCTCCCAGTAACTGGAAAGTTGTAAAGCAGCAGGACCACTCAGGCCGCGGTGGGTGAACAGGATGTCTTCGCGAAAGGATTGGCGGCCGTTATACAGGTTCACCTCAGTTGATACTCCGGACAATCGTTTGCAGATATCCGATTGTGAATCGGTGAACGAAAAAGGCACCAGTCCGGCGGTGGTCGGCAGAACACGCAAACCGAACTCTTGTGCCAGCTCATAGCCGATGCCCGAGCCACCGAGACGGGGCACTGACAGTCCACCCGATGCAACCACCAACTTTTCTGTCTGATAGTTGCCCTGGCTGGTACGGACTTGAAAATCATCTCCGGTAAAGGAAGCAAACTTGCGCCGGGTTGCGGCAAGCCGCCAGTGCGCAGACGGGTGGTCTATGGCCTCGATTTCGCATTGAGTGACAATCTGTACCCCGGCTTTGACGCATTCGGTCACCAGCATGGTGACTATCAGTTTGGATGAGTCACGACAAAAAAGCTGACCGCTCAGGCCGTTGACCGTTTCCTTTTCGAAATAGTCGATCCCGTGTTGTTCCACCCATGAGATGAAGTCCCACTGTGTGTAGCGACTCAGGGCAGATTTGCAAAAATGCGGGTTGGCCGAGAAAAAGCGATCCGGTGTAACCTGCAGATTGGTGAAATTACAGCGCCCACCGCCCGACATCAGTATTTTCTTGCCCACCTTGTTGGAGCGTTCCAACAGCAGTACACGCCGCCCCCGCCGGGCGGCTGTAATCGCACACATCAGTCCGGCGGCACCTGCTCCTATAACAATGAGATCAGGGTTTTTCATGGGATTGCACGGGTCATGGTTTCAACTTGTTCTTTTCCGGTCGAGAGCAGGCAATGGTCGATTGTAACCCGTTGAAAGCCGTTGGTGTCATGTCGTACTGGTGTAGCCGGGCAGAAACCGCCTGTGACATATCGTTACAAACCGAACATTCTGCCTCAACACGACCGCTATAAATTAACAGCAATTGTATATCGCACCGAATTTCGGTGGCTCGACACCCATCATCATTTTGGAGAAAACTGTTCATGAAAACCAACCACAAGAGGTGGTTCCTGGCGGCCATGGGGCTGGTTACCATCACGGGGTTTTACTCATGGTCCGCTGATAATCAGCTTTCCGGAACGAATCAGCAGGAACGCAGGACTGGCAAGGTCTCCATCGGCTCACTCACCGAAACCGTGATCGCAACCGGTGTTATCCGACCCATGGTGGGTGCCGAGGTCAATGTGGGTTCACGTATTTCCGGCACGGTGGTGAGTCTGCCGGTCGAGGTGGGGGACCGGGTGGAAATAGACCAGTTGCTGGCCGAGTTGGATAACACCGCACTGGAGGCAGCCGCCGACCAGGTGCGTGCCGATGTCGCACTGGCGCAGCCACGTGTTGAACTGGCCGAGAGCATATTGAAGAGACGCCAGCGACTGGCCGGTCAGGGTCTGGCCTCTGACGAAGACCTGGAGACTGCCGATAGGGATCTGGCGGTTGAACGAGCAAGACTCGAAGCCAGCAAGGCGCGGTTGCGTTCAGCCGAAATCGTTCTCGGTTATACCCAAATTACCGCACCCATTAGCGGTGTTGTTGCTGAAGTCAGTACCCGAGCAGGTGAAACGGTGGCTGCGGATTTCTCCTCACCTACTTTTGTAACCATTCTGGATCTTGACCGGCTTGAAGTGCTGACCTATGTGGATGAAACCGATATTGGCAGGGTTCGTGTTGGCCAGGACGCCACATTTACAGTGGATACCTACCCCGACCAGGAATTCAAGGCTACCGTCACCGCCATCCAGCCCCGGGCTGAACGACAAAACAGCGTGGTCAATTACGTCGTCCGTCTCGATTTTGATCGCGAGGACGAATACATCCTCAGACCGGAGATGACGGCCCACGTGCGACTCGTGGTGGCGCAACGTGACAACGCCCTGACCGCACCGCGAGATGCGCTGAAACGCCGCGATGGACGCCAGTTCATGGTGGTTATGACCTGCTGAATAACGCGCGTGTTGCTGTGATTGGTTCGGAAGTGGCCAGGCAGTTGTTTCTCTGTGAACAAGCCCTGGGTGAAAGACTGCTGGTCGGCGGTGCGCCATTCATCGTCATCGGTGTATTGCAGGAAAAGGGTCTGGACGCCACCGGAGTCCCTCAGGATGATCGCATATCTGGTACCGGTGACCACGGCTCAGCGACGCTTGCTGGGTGAAGACCATGTTGACCGGATTTTTGTGCAGGCTGTATCAAAGGATTTGATCAAAACCGCGATCAGGGAAGTGCGATCCCTGCTTCGCGACCTCCACGATCTTTCGGACTCCCAGGCCGTTTCCAGGAATCATGGTATCGGTATGATCATCGTGATTGATGGTGAGCGGATTGCGTTCGGACGTGACGGTGAATCGATAGACCCGGACGTGCTAACGGCAGAATCCGGTAGCCTTCGGAGGATCGAAGTCAGTTCGCATGCCGGTCCACAATACATTTTCTTCCTGAACCATGAAAAGCTTAACCAGGAAAATAAATCGCTGTTGTTCGGCCTGATCCTGTTATTGCTGATCACCATCGGTATGGTCTATGCCATTCAGCTATCCCTGTTACGACCACTGAAGTGGCTACGCAGTGGTGTGGAGGCGGTATCACAGGGTGATTTCTCAACCCGTGTGCCGGTGGTGCGCAACGACGAAATCGGCAGGGTGGCACGGTCATTCAATCAGATGACGGGCCGAGTCCGGCAAATGATGGATGATCGTGAGCGGCTGCTGGCGGATGTCAGCCACGAACTTCGTTCGCCACTGGCCCGCATCAAGGTGGCCCTGGAGCTTTTACCCGGGGGTGAGAAACGGGATTCCATTTCCCAGGATATACGTGAGATGGAAGCCCTGATAACGGCATTGCTCGAGCGTGAGCAGGTCAGAAACAAGGCAGGTGGAAACGGTATTGCGCAGGACAGAATCAATCTGGTTACGCTGGCCGCAGAAGTGATCGACGGTTTTGGAAAAACCACACCGGGTATTGAACTGGACCTGCCACCTGAGCGCGTGGAGATCAACGCTGATACTGCGCTGATCAAAGTGCTGGTGCAGAACCTGATTGATAACGCAGTGAAGTTTTCATTAGCTGACAGTGGTCCGGTGCAGGTCAGCTTGCGCCAGGTCGATAAAAGTGTAGAAATTGTGGTCGTGGATGATGGGCAGGGAATTCCTGAGCAGAAAGCCAGGAAGGTGTTCGAGCCGTTTGTAAAACTGAACCCTGCCCGTGGCCACCGCGCCGGCTATGGGCTTGGTCTGAATCTGTGTCACAGGATCGTGCAATCCCTGGGTGGCAGCATTGAAATACTGCAGCGGGAACAACGCGGAACAAAAGTTCGGGTCGTGCTGCCCGGGTAATTGTGTTGTGGGTGAAGCGTCATTGCCGCGGAAGCGGGAATCTCTCGGAAATCTCGATCAGTAAGCCGCTTCAGAAAACACCGGGTCGACCGATCCGTTCCAGTCGCCATGGTACAGGGCCAGTTTTCTTTCGGCGGGGGTCAGACCCGACTGCGCATTGGAGAACAGGGTTTCCAGAAAACCGGTTTCGTTTTCACCCGACGAACCCAGCCGGTTGCGTGTGGTCAGACCGGCCGATGCCATATCAAGCACTTCAAGCGCGATGGATTGAAGTGTGCGGTTTCGAATGGTTGCATTAAATCCGAGTTTGGGGGCATCGACCCTGAGTTGTAGTCGCTCTTCCATGCTCCAGTCACGCACCAGGTCCCAGGCTGCTTCGAGAACCACATCATCATACAAAAGGCCGGCCCACAGCGCTGGTAAAGCGCACAGCTTGCGCCAGGGGCCACCATCGGCACCACGCATTTCCATGTACTGTTTTAAACGAACCTCGGGAAACGCGGTTGTCAGGTGGTCTTCCCAGTCTTTCATCAAGGGTTTCTCACCTGGCAGGGCGGGTAGCTCTCCGTTGAGGTAATCACGGAATGACTGGCCGGAGGCGTCAATATAGTTGCCATCGCGATAGACGAAATACATGGGAACATCGAGCATGAAATCCACATAACGCTCAAAGCCCATGGATGAATCGAAAACAAAAGGCAACATCCCGGTCCGGTCGGGGTCGGTGTCCTCCCACACGTGGGACCGGTAACTGACATATCCACAGGGTTTGCCTTCTACAAAAGGCGAATTCGCAAACAGGGCAGTGGCCACGGGTTGTAGTGCCAGGGCGACCCGGAATTTTCTGACCATGTCGGCTTCAGAACCGAAATCCAGATTGACCTGCACCGTGCAGGTTCGGCTCATCATGTCCTGGCCCATACTGCCCTTCTTGTTCATGTATTCACGCATGATCCTGTAACGCCCCTTGGGCATCCACTGCATGTCATCCCGCGACCACTTGGGCTGAAACCCCATACCAAGGAAGGCAATATCCAATGGCCCGGCGATGGTCTTGACCTGTCTCAGGTGGGTATAAACTTCTGAGCAGGTCTGGTGAACGCTGTCGAGTAACGCACCGGATAGCTCAAGTTGACCACCGGGTTCGAGCGTTACGGAGGCACCGGAATCATCCAGCAGGGCGATGATCTCTCCCTGTTCGCTGACAGGCTTCCATCCGAACTGATCCCTGAGCCCTTCGAGCATGACGCGAATACCACGAGCTCCCTCATAGGGTAAGGGACGAAGGTCATCGGTGGTAAAACCGAATTTCTCGTGCTCGGTGCCAAGGCGCCATTCGGATTTGGGTTTGCAACCCGCCTCCAGAAACTCAATGAGTTGCTGACGGCTTTCAATTCGGGTGGGTTTGTGACTCGCTTCCAATTGAAAAACTCCGTGTTGATTTTCGCCACAATGGTCTAGTGTAGTGCATCGTAATAATTGATACATTCACAGGCACTACAACCTTAATTACGATGCAGTACACTAGAATACACTTAGGAAACCAAAGTTAGGAACCCCCGATCAGAAAAACCATGAATAAAAGATACCTGATTCTGTTTACCATAATGTTCAGTCATGCACTGCTGGGTGCCACACTACATCGTGGCCTGGGACCTGAACCCGACTCCCTGGATATTCACCAGGCACAGGGATTACCTGCCATCCAGATACTCCGGGAAATACGTGAAGGGCTGACCAGTTTTGATGCTGCAGGAAATATTATTCCGGGGGTTGCCGCCTCGTGGAAAATTGACGAAGAGGGTCGCCTTTACCGTTTCAAATTGCGTAACAATGCCCGTTGGTCCAATGGCGACACGGTCACGGCTGAGGACTTTGTCCGCGCCTGGCAAAGGGCACTGTCACCTGCAACACTGGCGCGTACCGCCAGTCTGCTTGCCCCGGTGGTGAACGCACAGGAGGCCATGGTTGGCACCACCGAGCCGGCGGACATCGGCATCAGGGCGCCGTCTTCGGACACGCTGGAGATCAGACTGGACACCGCCACACCCTGGTTTCTTGAGGTGCTCGCCCATCCTGTCAGCTACCCTCTGCACGCGGACATTCCGGATCAGCCTTCGCAGGCAGTTGTGAACGGCGCATTCATGATCGACCAACTGACGATGCATGCATTGATCAGGCTGAAGAAGAACCCCGAGTTCCATGCTGCGGAAAGCGTCAGCCTCGATACAGTCGATTACCTCCCCATTGAGGACCCGAGTTCTGAATTGTCCCGTTACCGGGCCGGCGAGCTTGAAATAACCGAAACCATTCCTGCCGGGCGCCACGACTGGCTGGAAACCTACCTGCCGGATGAGTTGCAGGTGAATCCCTATATCGGCAGTTTCTGGCTGGGGTTGAACCTGAAACGGGAGCCGTTTGCCGGTAATCCGAAACTTCGGCGTGCACTGTCGCTGGCGGTTGATCGAAGGATCATTGCGCGACTTGTGGTGGGTGCCGGGGAGTTGCCGGCCTGGAGCATCGTTCCACCCCGCATGGGCCGTTATCAGCCCCAGGCGTTCGAGGGCAGTGACCTGGAACAACAAAGCCGGGAAATGGAAGCAAAAAGGCTGTATCGGGAGGCGGGTTACCCTAGCGGCACGCCTTTGAACATCGAGTTGCGCTATAACACTTCTTCCCAGCACCGGAAGATAGCGCTGGCAGTCTCATCCATGTGGCGCCAGGTACTGGGGGTAAACACCGACCTGGTCAATGAAGAGTGGAAGGTGTTTGTAAACAGTAGGCGCCAGGGAACGCTGACACAGGTGTTCCGGGGCGGATGGATCGCGGATTACGCTGACCCGACCAGTTTCCTGGACCTGTTTCGCAGCAACAATGAATTGAATACCACTTTTTACGCCAATGAGTCGTTCGACCGTCTGATGGACCAGGCCATGGTTTTAGAGGGCAGTGAACGCATCGAGCGTCTGCAACGGGCCGAGACCCAGTTAATGAAGGATATGCCGGTAATACCCCTGTATTTTTACGTGTCCAGGCACATGGTCAAATCCACGGTTACCGGTTTTGAACCCAACGTCAGGGATATCCACCTGTCAAGATACCTGGAGGTCGAAAACCCAAACCCGTGATAGCGCTGCGTCAAATAGGTCCGGTCACCACTTGTGTACTGCTGCTGACAGCGTGTGGCAATGAGGATCCTGAACGTCTGTTCGCAGCCAGTGACAAGCATCCCCGCCCGGTAGATCTCGTACTGACCGAAGAAGGCCGTCCCGACCCCCTGGTGCTGGCTGAACAGCAGGTACTGCACCGGGATAACGGCGAGGAGCCACAAACACTCGACCCCCACCTGGCGGAAGGTGTACCCTCCTCGCATATTTTACGTGATCTGTATGAAGGGCTGACCGCAGAAGCACCCAATGGCCGTTTGATCCCGGGGGCCGCGGTGCGCTGGAACATCAGCAGGGACGGCAAGACCTATACTTTTTACCTGCGGCGTGACGCACGCTGGTCAAACGGTGATCCGGTGACAGCGGAAGATTTCGTTTATGGGTTCCGGCGCAGTGCCAGTCCGGCAACCGCATCAAATTATGCCCAGGTTCTGTTACCCATTGCCAATGCAGCAGAAGTACTTTCGGGCCAATTACCATTGGACCAACTGGGCGTATTGGCGTTGGAAGAATTTACCCTGCAAATAAGCATGAAAGACCCGACACCTTATTTTCTGGGCCTTTTGACCCATTCATCAACTTACCCGGTACATCGATCCAGTGTGATGCAGCATGGTTCCACCTTCACCCGCCCGGGAAAGCTGGTTTCCAATGGCGCCTACCTACTGAAGGACTGGGTGGTCGGCTCCCACATAGAATTGTTAAAGAATGACAATTACTGGGACGCGGAAAACGTCATTATCAAGCAGGTTTTCTACTATCCACATACAGACCAGTCCTCGGCGTCGAAGCAGTTCAGGGCGGGCAAGCTGCAGTGGACCTCCGAGGTGCCGCATAACCAATTTGAATGGCTACAGCAGCATTATCCCGACGAGCTGGTCATCAGCCCGTGGATGGGGTCCTATTTTTTCGGGTTTAACCTGCAACGCGAACCGTTTATTGAAAGTCCCGAGTTGCGTCTGGCCCTGGCCATGGCGCTGGACCGGGAGCTACTGACAGAAAAGGTCACCCAGTTCGGGGAGCGGCCATCCTATACACTGGTACCACCTGATATTGCTGACTATGTTTCACCACGGCCCGAATGGGCGGACTGGACACAGCAGGAGCGCAATGCAGAGGCCCGCAGCCTGTATGCCGTGGCTGGATATTCAGATGAAGACCCCCTGCGTATCGAAATACGTTATAACACCGGTGAGAACAACAAGAAAATGGCGCTGGCAGTGGCCTCCTTGTGGAAACAGGTGCTGGGGGTGCAGGCAACCCTGGTCAATGAAGAATTCAAGGTGTTTTTGCAAAATCGTGAACAAAAAGTACTGACGCAGGTATTTCGTGCCGGTTGGATCAGTGACTATGCTGACCCCTACAGTTTCCTGCAGTTGTTCCGCACCGGTCATGGACGCAATGACTATGGTTATTCCAACCCATTGTATGACACCATGCTTGACCAGATTTCGTCGGAACGTATCCCGTCCCGGCGCAGAAGGTTGATGGAAGAGGCAGAACGGGTGTTGATGGAAGATATGCCCCTGGTGCCTGTATACACCTATGTTACCAAGCGGCTCGTTGATCAGCGCCTGAAAGGTTGGGACAGTAACGTCATGGATCACCATTACAGCAAGAACATGTACATGCTCAAGACGTACACATCTGCCAGTGATACAACGCCAACGCAGGAAGCTGGCGAGTGAACCAGGATTCAAATATGCTCAGGCATGCCCTGGGCCGGTTGCTGGGGGTGCTGCCCACTTTACTGATGCTGATCACGGTTGCATTTTTCCTGATGCGGGTCGCACCCGGTGGACCGTTTGATTCTGAAAAGGCCCTGCCACCGGAGATCGAGGCCAACCTGAACGCCAAGTATCATCTCGATGAGTCACTTGCACAGCAGTATTTCCGTTACCTGGGCCAGATTGCCGTGCTGGATTTCGGACCGTCATTTCAATACAAGGACTGGACCGTCAATGAGTTGATCGCCCAGGGCTTTCCAGTGTCGCTGACGGTCGGCTTGCTGGCCATGACCCTGGCATTTGGGGTGGGGACATTGCTGGGAATCACCGCGGCATTGAGACAAAACACAGGTGTTGATTACTCGTTGATGGGTTTGGCCATGCTGGGTATTTCCATCCCGAATTTCGTGATTGCCCCGCTGCTGATCCTGCTGTTGGCAGTGTACGCAGGCTGGCTGCCAGCCGGTGGCTGGGATGGCGGGTTCGCCAGCATGGTATTGCCGGTCGTTACGTTGTCATTGCCGGTCACCGCATATGTTGCACGTCTTACCCGAGGCAGCATGATTGAAGTATTGAACAGTAATTTTATCCGTACGGCCCGCGCCAAAGGGTTGCCGGAAATCGTCGTCATACGCCGGCACGCCCTGAAACCTGCATTGCTACCGGTCATTTCTTTCATGGGTCCGGCCACAGCAGGGATGATCAGCGGTTCGGTGGTGATTGAACGAATCTTTTCGATACCCGGGTTGGGGAGTTATTTTGTACAGGGGGCACTGAACCGTGATTACACGCTGGTTATGGGTGTGGTGGTTTTTTATGGCGTGCTGATCATTATCCTGAATTTTATCGTGGACCTGATCTACGCCTGGCTGAACCCGAAGATTCGCTATGACGAAAAACGCTGACAACGCCGTTCTCGACCCCTTTGCAGCGGCGCTTGAAGTCAAGCCCATCAAGGGACGTTCTCCCTGGGAAGATGCCTGGCACCGGTTACTCAGGAACCGGGCCGCTGTTTACAGTGCATTCATCATGGGGTTTATGTTTTTTCTGGTCGTGTTTGGACCGATGCTCATATCCTGGGATTCGGGTTACACCGACTGGGACCATACCTCTTCCCCTCCCAGTTTCTCGAGTGGTCACTGGTTTGGTACCGATGCCATCGGCCGGGACATCATGGTACGCACACTCGAAGGTGGCAGGATTTCTTTGCTGGTTGGTCTGGTTGCCACCATTGTCAGTCTGTTGATCGGTGTCAGCTATGGCGCGACCGCCGGCTATTTTGGTGGTACGGCAGACCGTGTGATGATGCGTATCGTAGACATAATTTATGCCCTGCCTTTCATGTTTTTTGTCATCTTGTTGATGGTGGTGTTTGGGCGGAATATTGTGCTGATCTTTGTGGCCATTGGTGCGGTTAACTGGCTGGATATGGCACGCATCGTACGGGGTCAGACACTCAGTCTGAAGAATACTGAATTCATCGAAGCCGCCCGCGCCTGTGGTGTGGGTGACTGGGCCATCATCAGGCGTCATATTGTCCCCAATCTGTTGGGTGTGGTGATAATTTATGTCACATTGACCATACCGCAAGTCATCCTGCTCGAATCTTTTCTGAGTTTTCTCGGTCTCGGTGTTCAGGAACCCATGAGTTCCTGGGGTGCGTTGGTCAGCGACGGGGCCCAGGACATGGAATCGGCACCCTGGACACTGATTGTTCCCGCGGTGTTTCTGACGGTTACCCTGTACTGTTTCAATTTTATCGGTGATGGCTTGCGTGACGCACTTGATCCCAAGGATCGGCTCTGATGCCCCTGTTGGAACTGGTTAATCTGGATGTCGGGTTTGATACACCGGAAGGCGAAGTACATGCGGTGAATGAACTCAACTTTTCAATTGAAGCCGGTGAGGCACTGGCCATCGTGGGTGAATCCGGTGCCGGTAAAACCCAGTCGATGATGGCCGTCATGGGTTTGTTGGCAGATAACGGACATGTCAGCGGTCAGGCACTGTTCAATGGCAATGACCTTTTATCCATGGGAGCCGGTGAGTTGAACCAGCACCGTGGCAGTCAGATTGCAATGATTTTCCAGGACCCCATGACCTCGCTGAACCCGTACCTGAGTATTGAAAAGCAGATGATCGAGGTGGTCATGCATCACCAGGGGCTGGACCGTGCCGAGGCCCATGCCAAGGCGGTGGAGATGCTCAGGGCAGTTCGCATACCCGACCCCGAGCGTCGCATAGGTCAGTACCCTCATGAGTTTTCCGGTGGCATGAGACAGAGAGCGATGGTGGCGATGGGGCTACTGTGTGAGCCGGACCTGCTGATCGCGGATGAGCCCACCACCGCGCTGGATGTCACGGTACAAGCCCAGATCGGTCACCTGATGTCCGAATTACGACAAACATCCAACACCGCAATCATCCTGATAACCCACGACCTTGGCGTGGTGGCCGGTCTGTGTGACCGGGTGCTGGTCATGTACGCAGGTGAGGTTGTCGAATGGGGCTCGGTGGAGCAGATCTATTACCAACCCCTGCATCCCTATACACGGGGTCTGCTGGAGTCGGTACCGCGTCTGGACCAACCGGATGACGCGGTTCTCCATGCCATTCCCGGAAACCCGCCCAATCTCCTGGCATTACCTGATGGTTGTAAATTTCGTGACCGTTGCCCGAAAGCACACGACGCCTGTCGCGAGGAACCACCGATACGCCAGGGCGGGGAAGGACACAGTTACCGCTGTTTCCTGGAGAGAACCGATGAATGAACGGGTGTTGAGGGTCCAGGATTTGTCGGTGCACTTCGAGGTACGTGAAGGCAACCTGTTTCGGTCCCGGATGCACACCCTCAAGGCCGTTAACGGTGTCAGTTTCGACCTCAATGCCGGTGAAACCCTGGGTATAGTGGGTGAATCAGGATGTGGCAAATCCACACTCGCACGAGCCATGCTGGCCCTGATCAAGCCCAATCGCGGGCGTGTACTGTGGTTGGGGGAGGACCTTGGCAAACTGGATGAAGAGGAGTTAAGAAAAAAACGCCAGGACCTCCAAATCGTTTTTCAGGACCCACTGGCGGCGCTCAACCCGCGTATGACCGTGCGGGACATCATCGCTGAACCCCTGTGGACGTTCTTCCCGAGGATTGCAAGGGTACAGGTGGATGAGCGGGTGAGTGGCATGATGAAATTGGTGGGGCTGCTACCCAACCAGATCAATCGTTATCCACACGAATTTTCCGGTGGGCAATGCCAGAGAATCAGTATAGCCAGGGCACTGGTTTTGAATCCGAAACTGGTGGTTTGTGACGAACCCGTCAGTGCGCTGGATGTGTCGATCCAGGCACAAATAATCAACCTGTTGAAGGATTTACAGAAAAAACTAAACCTTTCACTGGTCTTTATCGCCCACGACTTGTCGGTGGTCAAACACATCAGTGACCGGGTCATGGTGATGTATCTCGGGCGCGCAATGGAGGTGTCGCAGCGTGGTAACCTGTATCGGCGCCCGTTGCACCCCTATACCAAAGCCCTGATCAGGGCTGTACCAGTGCCGGATCCGAAACTGGCACGCAAGCTGGTGGATACCGGTTTGACCGGCGACATGCCCTCGCCCCTGGATCTGCCCAGAGGTTGTGTTTTCCATACCCGTTGCCCGTATGCGGTTAAACGTTGCGAACTGGAAGTACCGCCGTTGCGCAGAATGGAAAATAATGACTGGGTTGCCTGTCATCGGGCAGAAGAACTTGATTTGACCATAGCGAAATCAGGTTAGAATACGCACTGTTGATAATATTCCGGATTTGATAAGGAAACATGAATGACAAAATATAGTCTGCGATCCCTTGCGGTCGTTGGCACCGCGTTGATACTGGGTGCCTGTAGTGCTTCGACCAAGGTAATCTCCCACTGGGAAGCCGACCGGAGTGAAATCGACAAGCGCCAACGTGTTGCGGTTGTCGCGATGATGCCCGAGGCCTTACAGCGCCTGACGGTGGAGCAGGAGGTGGTAAAGGTACTCCGCAAGTCCGGGAGAAATGCGCTGGTATCCAGTGATATTCCAGGTTTGTCCGGACGTTTGTCGCGTGAATCTGCGGAACCTGCGCTCAAGGCCGCCAGTGTTGACGCACTGGTCGTGATCTTCATCACCAGCGGTGGAAAAGGCGAGCGGCTTGAACGCGCGGATTATTACGTCCAGCAGGTGGATTCCGGCTTTTACAGCTATGGCTATGGCTGGTTTTCACCCCAGTTTGTCAATGTGTATACGATCAAGGAAGGCAGTGGTTTTTATGCCCAGGAGAACTTCCTTTACGTGGAATCCACTTACTTTGACATCGTTGATGACCGGGCTAAATGGAGCATGATCACCCGCTCGAAAAACCTCGAATACAACGACAATGCAAATGCAATTGCAAAGCAGATCGCATCGAGGATGAAGTCCACAGGTACGCTGTAGGAAAAGAGTCTGGGCTTCGGGAAATTTGGTCGGTCATCGGTCAATGCGGACAAAACTCGAATCAGGATTGAACCATCTGCGTCTTGATGTAGCCGATGGTGTCGTCGAAAACCTGCTTGACTATACAGGCCTGTTGGCAGAGTGGTCCCGCAGTTATAACCTGGTGGCGCCGGCTGACAGACGGTTTTTGCTCGAACGCCATATCCTCGACTCCCTATCCGTGACGCCGTGGTTACAGACCGGTGCGCTACTGGATGTGGGAGCCGGGGCTGGACTGCCGGGGATACCGCTGGCGATCGTCAAGCCGGAAATGGACGTTACCCTGGTCGACAGTACCGGTAAAAAAATCCGTTTTATGCGGCACGTAAAGCGCAGTCTCGGACTGGGCAATGTTCATCCGTTACAACAGCGGGTTGAGCAGATGGATGCCCACGCACCGTTTGCCAATATCGTGTCACGGGCTTTCTCGTCACTGAGGAACTTTGCTGGGGCCGTCAGACCACTGGCAAGTGGAACAACCCGGTTATTGGCAATGAAGGGTGTTTATCCGCATGATGAGCTTGAAGATTTACCGGACTGGGTCAATCTACAATCTGTGGAGCGGTTATTGACGCCCGATTTGCAGGTCGAACGACACGTGGTCATTATGACGGTCTCGATGTCCGATCCCACTGCATAACAGCAATCGAAATAGCGGATACCCATGGCAAGAATCATTGCAGTCGCGAACCAGAAAGGCGGGGTTGGCAAGACCACCACCTGCGTCAACCTGGTTTCAGCCCTGGCAGGTATGAACTACCGCAGCCTGCTGGTGGATCTGGATCCGCAGGGCAATGCCTCGGTGGGTTGCGGTATAGAATCGCGTAGCCTGGATATTACCGCACTGGACGTGATGGAGGGTTCCTGCGGGATTTCCACCGCCATGCTTCATGTTGAGAAACTGGGCTTTGACGTGTTGCCATCAAACAGTGACCTGACGGCCGCGGAAATCTCCCTGATGCAGATTGATGAGCGGGAATACCGGTTAAAAGTTGAACTGGAAAAAGTGGCACACCAGTATGCATGGATATTCATTGACTGCCCACCATCGCTGAACCTGCTGACCCTCAATGCCCTGACGGCGGCGAACAGTGTACTGATTCCGATGCAGTGTGAATATTACGCGCTGGAAGGTCTTGCATCCTTGCTCGAAACCATTGACCAGGTGCGTGGCAGTGTGAATGCGGGTCTTGAGATCGAAGGTCTGTTACGCACCATGTACGACGGTCGCAATAACCTTTCCGGCGCGGTTTCCGATCAACTGTTAGAGCATTTTGGCGAGCGCGTATTCCGTACCCTGATACCCCGGAATGTACGGGTTGCCGAAGCGCCCAGTTATGGTCTGCCGGTATTGAAGTATGACCCGTCCTCAAGTGGGGCAATGGCATATCTCGGGCTGGCCGGTGAGATGTTACGCAGAAATCGTCAACGTCAGGCCGGTCAAAGGGAGCATTTGAACAATCACAGCTGATCTGCGCCATCATCCGGGATAGCGGTGCAATATGCGGGTTAGCAACAACACCGCATAACTTGATAATATGTAGTGTCAGTTCTGGAAAACCATCAAATGCCATTAAAAAAGAATCCGCTTGGTCGTAATCTGAGTTCAATGCTCAGTAAATCCACCCTGCAACACGCAACCCAGAGCGCCGCGGCCGCTTCCCAGGAAAATGAGACCCTAAAAAATCTGCCGCTGGACCTGATCAGCCCGGGACCTTACCAGCCACGTTCGGTTTTCGACTCCGACCGCCTGGACGAGTTGGCGGAGTCGATCCGGCACCAGGGGGTAATCCAGCCAGTGGTGGTGCGCAGGCAGGACGGTGGTGATTACCAGCTGATCGCAGGTGAGCGACGCTGGCGGGCGGCACAGCTGGCGGGGATTGAACATATTCCGGCACTCATTCGGGATGTACCTGATGAGATTGCGATTGCCATGGCGCTGGTTGAGAACATCCAGCGGGAAGACCTGAACCCCATTGAGGAAGCGACGGCACTGAGAAGACTGGTCGACGAGTTCCAGATGACACACCAGGAGGCGGGTGAGGCCGTGGGCCGTTCACGTTCGGCGGTATCCAACCTGTTGCGTTTGTTGGAGCTTTCCGCCGAAGTTCGTGAATTGGTGGACGCACGTCACCTTGAGATGGGGCATGCACGCGCCATCCTGTCGCTTGATCCCATGACGCAGGCAAGGGCCGCACGTGAAGTGGTAGCCAGGGCCTTGTCCGTACGGGAAACCGAGCAATTGGTTCGCAGGCTGAAAAATCCTCCGAACCCCAAACACCAGCCACTGGATCCGGACATATTGCGTTTGCAGGACAACTTGTCTGAGAAACTCTGTGCACGGGTCAGGATTCAACACAACGCCAGGGGCAAGGGCAAACTGGTCATTGCCTATAACTCGGCGGATGAATTTGAGGGTATCCTGGACCAGTTGGGCCTGAACCAGGAATAGACCAGAGGAACCGAGACCGCAGCGGGGATAAACCGTCATCGGGCGATTACCCGGTCAATATTGATTAAAGTCAATTACGCCCCACTTGTTTCCCCATACGATCTAACGCGATCATATTTAACCTATCCAGGAAAATTCATATGCAAGCATTTCCCCATCATTATCATGTCAGCGTGAAGAGCGGACCTGACGGGCCGGTTGTTGCCGGTGGCGATGATGTACCGGACCTGGACATCCAGCCACCAGCTGAGTTTGGAGGGCCCGGTGGTGAGTGGTCACCTGAGACTCTGCTCACCGCGGCGGTTGCAAACTGCTTCGTGCTGAGCTTCCGGGCCATTGCACAGGCATCAAGACTTGACTGGACTTCGCTGATTTGCGAAGTAGAAGGGGTGTTGGACCGCCCTGAGCGGGTAACCCAATTCACTCGATTTAACCTCCATGCGACACTCCAAATTCCAACGGATGCCAAGTTGTCACTCGCCCACAGGCTGCTGGTAAAAGCAGAACAGATCTGCCTGGTCACCGCCTCGCTCAATTCCGAAGTTGTGCTGACCACGGACATTGAGATTGTATAAACGGAGAAATTGGCAATACCTGTTTAAAATTCGGCTAATCGCGTTGCTCCGCCCACAGGCAAACTGTTAAAATGGTGGGCTGATGGCTGCTCTCTGGTTGATGGTGGTCATACAAATGAGGTGGAGTGCATGACGGTTCCTGCCAACCAGGCACCAAATATGGTGCCAGGTCTGACACTGGGCCGTTGGTTACGAATACAGTCGGGGGTATCCCTGTTGCTGGCCGGTGTTTTGCTGGTCTTCGATCCGGTTGCAGCCTACTCATCGATGTTTGGAAGCCTGGCGGCATTTATTCCCGCCCTGTTTTCCGCGGTGGTCATGGCACGCAGGTTCGGGCCTGACAGCAGCGCCTTTCTGCGTGCAGCCGTGATGGCTGAAGCAGGTAAATTTTTATTGACCGCCCTGATATGCGTGGCGGTTTTTATTTGGGTCAAGCCCCTGGCTGCCGGATGGTTTTTTACTGGAATGGCAATGGTGATTTTCAGCGGATGGCTGGGGTTGCTAAACAGGGCTTGATATATTGCTTATCAGGACACACTTTCCCATTGGGACCTAGAAAAATAAACAGCGGACTGTAATACATGTCAAGCGGAAGCGAAGCGCCCACATCGGGCGAATACATACAGCATCACTTGCAGAACCTTACC
The DNA here is from genome assembly GCA_014238945.1 of Lysobacterales bacterium. Lineage (GTDB taxonomy): Bacteria > Pseudomonadota > Gammaproteobacteria > Xanthomonadales > SZUA-36 > SZUA-36. Next base: position 27,906 of record JABAAB010000103.1, on the reverse strand, counting down.
TTCGGTCAGCACCCCGATGGAAGCTGGGGATTGGCACATGGCGCGGCTGAGGCTGCCGCCATGGGTTTCTGGGCAATTCATGTGGATACACTGGCGTGGTCATTGGTTCTTGGCCTCAGCTTCTACTTTATATTTCGCAATACCGCCAAAAAGGCCAACTCGGGTGTGCCTACCCGGTTCCAGGCCCTGATCGAAATGGTGGTGGAGTTTGTGGATACCAGCGTTAAGGAATCCTTTCACGGCACCAGCCGCCTGATCGCACCCCTGGCGCTGACCTTGTTCGTCTGGGTTTTCTTCATGAATTTCATGGATCTCATCCCGGTCGATTGGCTGCCGCACGTGGCCAGCAGTCTGAATGTGCCCTACCAGAAGGTGGTGCCGACCACCGATGTCAACGCGACACTGGGTATGGCCATTACTGTATTCATATTGATTATTATCTACAGCATCCGTTTCAAGGGTGTCGGCGGGTTCCTGGGTGAATTGGTATTCAACCCTCTTAACCCGAAGGAACTGGGCATGCCCAAAGCTGCCTGGCCGTTGGTGATGGCCTTCAATTTCCTGCTCGAAATTGTCGGATTACTGGCCAAGCCGGTATCACTGGGTTTGCGATTGTTTGGCAATATGTATGCGGGCGAATTGATATTCATCCTGATTGCCCTCGTGTTTACAGCGGGTTCCGGTGTCATCGGTGCCGGGCTGAGCGCGACCTTCGGTGAGCATATTCCGGCCTGGTTCTGGGTCGTGGCCTGTGTGGCCGTGTTTGCAACCTTGTGGGCAAACATGAAGGAAAAGCTGAACAACAGGAACACACTTTGCTTGTTGCTGGCGGAAATGCTGGTAATTGGCGGTCTTGCCTTTGTGGGCGGACAGTTGATGCATTTCGGCTGGGCGGCATTCCACTTGATTATTGTTACGCTGCAGGCATTTATTTTCATGATGTTGACCATCGTCTACCTGAGTATGGCGAGTGAACATCATTAGTAAACGATTGAGTATGTTTTTAATTTTTTGATGATCTATCTCTGAAACGGGAGTTATGTAATGGAAACTGTTATTGGTATGACCGCTATCGCTGTAGCCTTGCTGATTGGCCTGGGTGCGCTGGGTGTCGGTATTGGTGTTGGTATTCTGGGTGGCCGCCTGTTGGAAGGCTCCGCACGTCAGCCTGAACTGGCACCGATGTTGCAGGGCAAGTTCTTCCTGGCCATCGGTCTGTTGGATGCTGTTGCCATGATTGGTGTGGGTATTGCGTTGTTTTTCACGTTTGCCAACCCGTTCATTGGTCAGTTGGAAGAAGCGCTCAAGGCCGCTGGTGGATAAGTTGTTGCTCACCAGAAATATTTTTAGCAGACACGACACGAAGAGGTGACGGCATGAACATGAATGCCACCCTGATCCTGCAGTCGATTGCCATGATGATATTTGTCTGGTTCTGTATGAAGTTCATCTGGCCGCCTTTGCTGAAGGCCATGGATGAACGACGAACCAAAATAGCAGATGGTCTGGCCGCCTCTGACCGGGCCGAGAAGGCACTGGCTGATGCGAACCGGGAAGTTGAACAGCAGATCAAGACGGCTCGCGACAAAGCGGGCGAAATCGTTGACCAGGCAAACCAGCGTCACGGCAAAATACTGGACCAGGCAAAAGATGATGCGGTGGCGGAACGCCAGCGGCAGGTCATTGCCGGTGAGGCCGAGATCAGCCAGGCAGCCAACCAGGCGCGTGAGGAATTGCGTGCCACGGTCGCCAGCCTCGCGGTACTGGGTGCCCGGCAAATTCTTGAAAAAGAAGTTGACGAGGAAACCCATCGTGAGTTGCTCGACAAGTTGATTGCTGAAATCTGAATCATGAGCAGCTTGACGACACTGGCACGGCCCTATGCAAAGGCAGCATTCGAACTGGCACGCGCTGACAAGCAGCTGGCGGCCTGGGACGAAATGTTGTCTGCGGTTGCTGCGGTTACGCTCGACGAGACTCTGTCTGGCTGGTTGAACAGCCCGCATTTCTCAGCGGCCAAGGCGGTTGAAATCATTTCGGTCACAGTTGGCAGAGAGCTCGAACCCCGTTTCGAGGGCTTTCTGAGTGTGCTGGCGAATAATGGTCGTTTGCAGTTGTGTAGTGAAGTTTCTCAACTGTTCCAGCAATTGCGGTTTGAGGCTGAAAAACGATTGCAGGTCCGGGTTGTATCCGCGGTCCCGTTACAGGACCTGGAATCCGAGCGCATGCAGGCAGCGCTGGCAAAGCGTTTTGACCGTGAAATCTCATTGAACAACGATATTGACCCGACCGTACTGGGTGGGGCCATTATTTATGCCGGCGACCAGGTTATTGATGGCTCATTGGCGGGCCGCCTGGAGCGGCTGGAAACCTCTTTAAGTTAATTAAAAGAAGACCGATTGCCCCTATTCAGGGGGGTCTGACAGGAAAATGACAATGCAAACTACATTGAATCCATCTGAAATCTCCGAGCTGATCAAGCAGCGCGTTGAAGAGCTGAATATCTCGGCCGAGACCCGAAACGAGGGCACTGTGGTCAGTGTTTCCGACGGAATCTCACGTGTTCACGGTCTCGAAGACGCCATGCAGGGTGAGATGATTGAGTTTCCAGGCAATACCTATGGCCTGGCACTTAACCTGGAGCGGGATTCCGTTGGTACGGTTATCCTCGGTGACTACGAGCACATAAGCGAAGGGGATACGGTCAAATGCACCGGTCGTATTCTGGAGGTTCCGCACGGCCACGGTCTGCTGGGCAGGGTGGTCAGCGCCCTCGGTGAGCCAATCGATGGACAGGGACCATTGGAAAATGATGGTTATGCACCGATCGAGAAAGTGGCCCCCGGTGTCATCTGGCGTAAATCCGTGGATCAGCCGGTACAGACCGGTCTGAAATCCATTGATGCCATGGTGCCGATTGGTCGGGGTCAGCGTGAATTGATCATCGGTGACCGCCAGATCGGTAAATCGGCCATCGCCATCGATACCATCATCAACCAGGTTCGTTCCGGTATTAAATGTATTTACGTGGCCATCGGCCAGAAGCAGTCCACCGTGGCCAACGTGGTCAAGACGCTGGAGGAGCACGGTGCGATGGAACACACCATCGTGGTCAATGCTTCCGCTTCAGAATCGGCTGCCATGCAGTACATCGCACCCTATGCCGGTTGCACCATGGGTGAATACTTCCGTGACCGGGGTGAGGATGCACTGATTATTTATGACGATCTGACCAAGCAGGCCTGGGCCTATCGCCAGGTTTCCCTGTTGCTGCGTCGTCCGCCGGGTCGTGAGGCCTACCCGGGTGATGTTTTCTACCTGCATTCGCGTTTGCTGGAGCGCGCTGCACGGGTAAATGTTGAATACGTTGAAAAATTTACCGATGGAGCGGTGACCGGCAAGACCGGTTCGCTGACCGCATTACCCATCATTGAAACCCAGGCGGGTGACGTATCCGCATTTGTCCCGACCAACGTGATCTCTATTACAGACGGCCAGATATTCCTGGAATCCGATCTGTTCAACGGCGGTATCCGTCCGGCGGTCCACGCCGGTCTTTCGGTTTCGCGTGTGGGTGGCGCAGCCCAGACCAAGGTGATCAAGAAGCTCGGTGGTGGTGTGCGTCTGGCACTGGCCCAGTATCGTGAACTGGCCGCCTTCGCCCAGTTTGCATCCGATCTCGATGATGCAACCCGTGCCCAGCTGGAACGCGGCCAGCGTGTGACCGAGCTGATGAAGCAGGCCCAGTACAGCCCGATGTCGGTGGCCGAAATGGCGGTTTCCCTGTTTGCGGTTGACCGTGGCTTTATGGATGACATTGAACTCCCCAACATCGGTGTATTTGAGGCGGCCCTGCTTGACTACATGAACAATTCCCAATCCGAGGTGGTGGAGACACTCAACTCAGGCGGCTGGGATGACGAGATAGAAGGTCGACTCAAGGCAGCCTGTGAAGAATTCAAGACCACGGGTAGCTGGTAAAACAGCAGCGGCGGGTAGAGCAAAGCGAGCTTAATATGGCAGGTGGAAAAGAAATTACCGGCAAGATCCGGAGTGTTCAAAACACCATGAAGGTGACTTCCGCGCTGGAGATGGTATCGGCGAGTAAAATCCGTAAGTCGCAGGATTTGATGAAGGCCACCAGGCCCTATGTCAGCATGATGCGTCGTGTCATTGGTCACCTGGGCAAGGCCAATCCGGAGTACCGGCATCCTTTTACCATCAAGCACCCTGATGTCAAAAAGGTTGGATACATCGTAATTTCCAGTGACCGTGGGTTATGCGGTGGTTTGAACTCCAACCTGTTCAAGGTGATGCTGGCTGACATTGCCTCTTGGCAGAAAAAAGGTGCAGAGGTCTCCATGGTGACCCTGGGAAAGAAGGCCTCGGCCTATTTCCGTAACATCAAGGTTGAAATTGCGGCGCATACCAGCAACCTGGGAGAAAAACCCCAGCTTGATGACCTGATCGGGGCGATCAAAACCATGCTGGATGCTTACCGGGAACTGGAGGTAGACCGGGTCTTCATCGTCTACAACAATTTCATCAACACCATGGTGCAGAAACCGGTTGTTGAGCAATTGTTGCCGCTGCCACCGACCGAGGATGAGGAGGTCAAGGATATCTGGGACTACATATACGAGCCCGATGCCGAAACCTTGCTGGACAGTGTGTTGGTGCGATACATCGAGGTACTGGTTTACCAGGCCGTGGTGGAGAATCTGGCGTCCGAGCACGCCGCACGTATGATCGCGATGAAGAGCGCTACGGACAATGCAAGTGATCTGATCGACGAGCTGAAGCTGGTTTACAACAAGGCCCGCCAGGCTGCGATCACACAGGAAATTTCAGAAATCGTTGGTGGTGCAGCTGCCGTCTAGGGCAGGCCACCGGCATATTAGGAGCTAAAGCTAATGAGTGCTGGATCAATTGTTCAGGTAATCGGTGCCGTAGTAGACGTGGAGTTTGCACGTGACGCGATGCCCAGGATTTTCAACGCCTGTAGCGTAGACGGAACCGAAATTGTGCTGGAAGTTCAGCAGCAACTGGGTGACGGTGTGGTGCGTTGTATTGCACTGGGCTCAACCGACGGTTTGAAACGCGGCATAACGGTCACCAATACGGGTGCGGCCATTTCTGTACCCGTCGGTGAGAAAACCCTGGGGCGTGTGATGGATGTGCTTGGCAGGCCGATCGATGAGGCGGGTCCCATCGGTGCAGACAAGACCATGCCCATTCACCGCAAACCACCTACCTACGAAGAACAGGCCGGTGGCAACGATGTGCTGGAGACCGGTATCAAGGTCATCGACCTGATCATGCCAATCGCCAAGGGCGGTAAAGTGGGATTGTTTGGTGGTGCCGGTGTGGGCAAGACGGTTACGTTGATGGAACTGATCCGTAACATCGCCATCGAGCACTCCGGTTTCTCGGTATTTGCCGGTGTGGGTGAACGTACCCGTGAGGGCAATGACTTCTACCACGAAATGAAAGACGCGGACGTACTCAGCAAGGTATCCCTGGTCTATGGACAAATGAATGAGCCACCGGGCAACCGTCTGCGTGTGGCCCTGACCGGTCTGACCATGGCCGAGGAGTTCCGTGACGAGGGTCGTGACGTATTGATGTTCATTGACAACATCTACCGTTACACGCTGGCTGGAACAGAGGTGTCCGCACTACTGGGCCGTATGCCATCAGCGGTGGGTTACCAGCCGACACTGGCGCTGGAAATGGGTCTGCTGCAGGAGCGCATCACCACAACCAAGAAGGGTTCCATCACATCATTCCAGGCGGTCTATGTACCCGCGGATGACCTGACCGATCCGTCACCGGCAACCACCTTCGCGCATCTGGACGCGACCCTGGTACTGAGCCGCAACATCGCCGAGCAGGGGATTTATCCCGCGGTGGATCCGCTGGATTCCACCTCGCGTCTACTGGATCCGAACCTGATCGGTCTGGAGCACTACGAAGTGGCCCGTGCCGTGCAGGGTGTACTGCAGCGCTACAAGGAGCTGAAAGACATCATTGCCATACTCGGTATGGATGAGTTATCCGAGGAAGACAGGCAGATTGTGGCGCGTGCGCGCAAAGTACAACGCTTCTTGTCCCAGCCCTTCTTCGTAGCGGAAACCTTTACTGGTACACCCGGCAAATACGTCACGCTAAAAGACACCATCCGCGCCTTCAAGGGCATCATCGATGGTGAATATGATCATTTGCCCGAACAGGCTTTCTACATGGTGGGCGGTATCGAGGAAGCGGTGGAAAAGGGTGCCGAGATGACCAAGAAAGAGGCCGCCTGAGCGGTCTTTCTCAAGAGTAAGCAACCATGACCAAAACCATACGCTGCGACATTGTAAGTGCCCACGACGAGATTTACTCGGGTGAGGTCGCGATGGTATTCGCCACCGGTATCGCCGGTGAGCTGGGCATCACCCCGCGTCACGCGCCGCTGATCACCCAGCTCAAACCCGGCCCGGTACGGGTACAGGATACCAATGGCGAGGAACAGTTTTTCTTTGTCGGTGGTGGCATCATCGAGGTGCAGCCACACGTGGTCACCGTCATGGCCGATACCGCCATGCGCGGTGAGGACCTTGACGAAGCTGCGGCAGCAGAGGCCAAGGCGGAAGCCGAACGTGAACTTGCTGACCGTACCGGCGAGATGGAAGTTGCAGAGGCCCAGGCGAAGCTGCTCGAGGCCGTCGCCCAGCTACAGGCCCTGGAGCGTTTGCGCAAGAATCTGAAACGCTGACAGGTATATGTATATGAAAAAATCCGGCCCTGGTGCCGGCTTTTTTTATTACAGTCCAGCAAACTGAACAGCACCTCGAAAATCAGATTTTCTGCCGTTAGTACTGAATCGTCTGCCGTTTATCAGGGTGATTCATACCACTGTTCTATACAATTCTGAATGACAGACCCTGCGACCTAGCGACAGTTGCCACCACATTTGATCACTTTGAGATCGGCGGGGTTAAACCCGACGTAGCTGATCATCGGTTGACCATCCGTTCCAATTGCGATGCTGGTATGTGAGCCCGGTTTGTCCAGAGTTGAGCGTGTACTGACCGTACAAGCTGCATTTTCACAAATTATCAGTCTGAGGTTTCCACCGCTGTATTGGTGGTAGCTGATAACCGGATTACCATCGGTGCCAATGGCGATACTGGTCCACCATCCATTGCTGATGGAGGAATCCAGCGTGGTTTTGGTTTGCGATGTGCAGTTCACGTTATTGCAATGAAGAAGTTTCAGGTGACCATTGGTGTCGTCAAAATAACTGATCACGGGTAGATCATCATCACCAATGGCAATGCTGCTGTGTTGACCGACATCATCCGCAGAATCCGGAACGCCAGAGCTCTTAGAACTGCAGTAGAGATTTGAACAGCGCACAAGGACCAGTTCTCCTGAACCGGCACCATAACTGCTGATGATCGGAAAACCATTGGCTGCTATTGCATTACATCCTGGTGTTTTAGTTCACCCTGGTAGGTAAAAGCCGTTCCAACCGGTTCAGCCTGCGCCAAAAAAGAGATGCACAATATACTGATGGCTGCACTGTATTTGAGTTTTTTCACTATTCATTTCCTACCTGTTAATTGACGAGATACCATCGTGGACGAAATCACGTTTTGGAAAGGCCTTGTCCGAGTATAAGACGAATAAAAGCTGATTTCCCAGAAATAGATAGATATGCAGTTACCTGGCAAACCCATTGTTCTGGTTCGAACTGCTGTCCCAGCTCAGCAAACAAGCGCATGAGTTGCGTTGATGAGCAGACTTGAAGATCAACTATGTTTTTCCAGCAAGGATGAGCAAAGAGAATCTCAATCCAATGCCTACTCAGACCAATAGGGTGAAATCACCAAAGCCAATGAGCGTGTAATAAGGTGTTGGATCAAGCAGGAATATAATGCGTGGGAATTTGCGGTAAAAATTTGACCTTGAACTGGTATTATTCAGTGCAGGTGTTGAAGACAAAACTGTCTTCGAAGGTCTGGGCAATCCTGTCGGTGCTGAACTGCCGGGATACAGTGATGGTCCACAAGATCCCCGGTCTGTGGGGTTCATGGTGGATGGCAATTATCAGAAAGGGCTGTGAAGTGGAACCAATCACCAGAGCAAAAGCGGCGGTAGTGTTCCTGGTGGTTAATCTGCTGTTGCCCCTGCAAATGGCCCAGGCTCATTTTCCGGCTCTGTACGGCAGGGAGTTTGTTCGTACCGGTCCACCGGCGCCGGAGGAACCCCTTCCCACACCACTTGCGGCGGAACCCCTGAGTGAGGAAGATATCGAAGCCTACAAAAAGCAACTTGAAGAACTTGAAGGACTTTCTGGTCCCTACGCCGAAGGACTGAACGATTCCCTGGTCAGCCTCGGTCGACACCATCTCAAACAAAAGGACTACAGCAAGGCCCTGGAGTTGTACAGACGGGCACTGCACGTGATGCGCGTGAATGCCGGTCTGGACAGCGAACAACAGGTTCCCCTGATACGCGAAATGATGATCGTGCACCAGGAAATGGGTGATCTGGAAGGGCTGGATAAGCTCTACGACACGTTCTTCAGGACACATGGTGAAGGCTTTCCGCCTTATTCTGATGAACGCAAGCGCGCCATCCTGGAATACATGCGCTGGCAGAGGGCAGTCTATGCTACGGGATTGGATGCTGGCAACGGCCGGCGATTGGTCGAACTGTATTCACTCAACGAGCGAATGCTCGAAGCCATTGGCGCGGCGCAGCAGGATAACTTCGACTGGTACCGCGAACTGGTGATCAATCAACTGCGAAATTTGTACCTGGTGCTGGGCCGAGTGAGCCTGGCGGGCGATGGTTTTCGTACCCAAAGCCCAGAGCTGGATTCATCTACCGAAGGGGTACGCCAACGGACCAATTTTATCCAACGCACCGGTTATAGCACTGGTCGCAACCTGCTTGAAGCATTGATAGCAGAGTCGGAGCAGCTTGGCCCGGTCGAGCGGGCGGGTCTTTATCTGGAGTTGGGGGACTGGGCCCAGTGGAACCAATACCGGGATTATGCCAATGAACAGTACGCGGAGGTTGAGCAAATCCTGTTGGCGGCCAGTGAACGCGAGCAACTGGAAAAATGGTTGGGCACACCGCTGGCGCTTCCCGACAATGATGCCTTCAGAAGGCCAGACCATCTGCGGCCCGTTGAAGAACCGGTTGTGGTGACGGTGCAATTCGATATATCGGACACCGGTGCTGTGCGCAACGTGGAGGTGCTTGCGGTGGAACCCGACGGTGCCACCAATGGAACGCAGCTGAAACGGATGCTTCGGGGAACCCATTTCAGACCGCGCTTTGTGTCGGGTCAAGCCCAGGCTGTGAACCAGGTGATACGGGAATACCAGTTGGTCGATTAATCTATTGCCAATGACGCTATACAGGTTCATGCAAAAGAGCGTTTATACTGCTTGTACTCGCAGAGACTGGATAATAAAACAGTCGATTGACAGCAAGATATGAACAGGGACGATATTCTCCGGTATTCACCACGCTCACCTGCCGGATTCAGCTTTCCTCGTATTTGAGCCAGAGCCTGCTGCGAAACTTCGCTGGATCCAGGAGGACATCAGCGCGTGCCCGTCCCACTTCCTCCGCCGTCAAGGGCTTGAAATCATCGGATAATGTGGCCGAGTTAAACTCCCTGAGCACCCAGTTGATGACAGCTGCCAGATCGGTGTCATTGAGCAGCGCCTGTGAGGCACCCGGTACCCGCACCAGGTATTCGCGCCCTTGCTCAACGGCGACAATCCGGCCCAGGTCATGGTGCAGTGAAGGTACCTCATCGGGTGCGCCGGATCCGTCTGCCAGGTGACAACCACCGCAATGCAGTAAATAATTTGTGCGTGGATCCGCCCTTGCGGGTGTGGCAGTTGCCAACAGGCTCGCCAGGCAAGTGCAGCAGGTGATTGTGGTCACAAGACGCATTGCGGGACTCAGTCTGCTGTTCCAATAACCAGTGCCATGGTGCAGTGATAAGAACGACTTTCCGCACCGAAACACCAGGTAATGCTGGCGTGCCTGCTCGGGAAATACAGGGGCTTCTCGCGTTCCGTGCGGTGGCAGCTACACCGGCTGCACATCGCTTTCCCACAGCAATCGTTGTAGGCAATCAGATAGTCCTTGCCATCGACCGGGTTGTGGCAGGTACCCACCCAGTGGATGGTCGAGGGCTCGCTGCCCGGTGGACAGCTACGCTCGGTACCACCGCAACAGCTGCAAAGCGTGCCGCTGATGGCGCAATACCGCCAGTAATCGCAACTCTTCGGGTTGCCCAGTTCGCCCGCTGTATCAACAGCAAATGCGCGCGCGACCGGCAGCAGTGGCACGGCGCTCATTCCGACGATGGCTGTGCCCAGCCTCCCCAGGAAACTGCGTCGTGACGATTGCCTTGCCAGTTGCCGGCTGCCCTCAACCGTCTTTCGATCGAGCCATTCATTGAGTCTGTGCAGCAAGTTCCCGGGATTCATGACGCATGCCCCCTGTTCAACTCGTCCATGCCCGGTCTGTGTGGTTTGACGCAGCACTGTAAAATCGTGACATCTGAATTCATCGATACCGCCAGGTATTCCGGTGTGGTCAGCAAACGGTTGTGGCGAATGATCGCCAATTTTTGACCAGCTGCTGAAAATGGGTACCATGCCGTCGCGCCGAACAAGGCGCGGGTGCCCGACGCGTTTGATTTTCTAAGCTGTGGGTCGATCATGGTTCTAAAATCCTTGCAGCAAATTAACACCCGGGCCGGGTTCGACAATGGTTCTCTCCAGACGCTGTTGCAGCGCATCGTATACCTGCAATGCGCCGTCATCGGTCACTGCGATCAACCTGGGTCGCTCGCCTTGCAACACGAGAATGTCACTCCAGGGGTTGTCGAGGATCCAGCGCTTGACGCGTCTGTGCTTTTGGGTATCGAAAATCCACAGCTCGCTGCCCGGTTCATGATGTGTGTCGACCTTGCCCTGGTGCATCAGGATAAAGGCCAGGTTGTGGCTGGGAAGAATGGTTAACAGGCCCATACCCCCGGGACGCCAAAGATCAGCGCGCTCTGAATCATTGAGCAGCGACCAGGGTTTGCTGACGGAAATCTTTGCTCCGTCGACCGAGACCTCATAGGCCAATCCGGCATGAGACACAAGCAGCCATCCATTGCGGGTGCGGGCTGTGCGGTCGAAAACGGCGTCGTCCTCGACACTGAAAAATGGCTCACTCCGAACCCGGGTCGATTCGGTGCCATCAGCGGCCAGACGGATCAATTGAACGGAACCATCACCGCAAACCATCAGGAATGAAGCATCGTTGACTGGCATGATCATGGCGCAACCCGGCGTGGAAATTTCAGTCACAAACTGCCGGTTGCTGACATCGATGACACTCACAGACTGCGCAGGCGTCAGGTTGTAGACCGTCACGTAGCGGCCATTACCCATCAACCCTATATTGATGTCGCCGGTGACCTCCGTCATCTTGTCGGGTATGTCGATTTCGGCCACAGGTGACAGCGTCGTGATGTCGTATACCGTGAGAACATCCGCCTGGTTGCCACGGTGTAATCGCGACAAGTAGGACTCGGCCGCGTACACTTCGCCGCGGCTTCGGTTGATGGCTACAGCTGGTGTGTATGGGGTCAGTGATAACAGCCCCAGCATGTCGCCAGTGGCGCTGTCAAACAAATAGGCACCGCTCGAAGAGAGATTGATAAACCAGTCACTGGTCGGCTGGTCGAGCGTCTCAACGGACGCCTGCTCCGTTGTTATCTCGGAATATGCTGCCGGCGTCCCGAGAAGCAGCCAGACCCCAAACAGAATTACACCGCGCATAAGTAAAGTCCCATCTTTTTGTCGATATTACTACTTTACTTTGAATTAGGGCAGAAATCTGCGGCGAGCACCATTACACAGTCATTATCATGCAGGCAATGGACAGGTGTTGATCTGGTTCGTGTGCGGGTTTTATCTGTTAGCCGGGTGGAATCTATGTCGGCTCATGACTCGGCTGATGGTGCAATGTTACTACCAGCCACCTCTCCAGATTGTCCAGGTGGTGTAGGTCCACCAGGCATGAACGGGTGCGGAAGCCAGCATCAAAGTCAGGGTGGTAATGGTGTATCTGATGAGTATTTTTTAATCGATGTCATTTTATAGATTCGTGTTTGTTTAGTTGTTAGAAATCATATCGTTGGGAGTTTGAAGTGCACAGTAGTAAATTGTTCTTGCAATTTGCATATTGAACCGACAAAGCAAATTCCGGCGGGGCGACAACTTTTGACTGCAGGGCCACAATTTCATAGCATCGGGGGTGATGACCAAGCTCAAGAAATCCTCTGACCAGGATGTTCTGCGCCAAAAGGCGCGATATTTCGAGGTGATTCAAGAATTTGCTTTGTTTCAGATGGGCCTCAATTCGCTGGAAGACATCCTGTGGAACGTGACCGAGACCGCCATTTCCCAACTGGGGTTTGTTGATTGTGTCATTTATTTACTGGACGATGCGGGTACGAACCTGATACAGATGGCCGCACATGGGCCAAAGAATCCAACATCACGTGAAATTCTTAACTCGATCAAGATACCCGTGGGAGAAGGTATTGTCGGGACTGTGGCCAGTACCGGGGAGATTGAGCGGATCAGTGATACCCGCAAAGACCCTCGTTACATCATGGATGACGCCCCTCGTTTATCCGAATTGGCAGTACCGATTATTCACCAGAAAAAGGTCATCGGCGTATTGGACTGTGAACACGACGAACTCAATTTTTTCACCGATGAACATATACAACTGTTATCGACCATAGTCTCTCTGGTTTCGAACAGGATTGATACAGCGCTGGCCATAAGAAAATTTGAGTCAACCGTGGGGCAATTACAATCATCTGAGCGCAACCTTGAGAGAAAAGCCACTGAACTGCAGAAGGTAGCACTCGAACTGACCCAGCTGATTGACACAGCCAACGCGCCCATATTCAGCGTGGACACAGAGGGCAGGATCGACGAGTGGAACCAGATGGTGGGCAATATAACCGGTTTTGTCAAAGATGAGGTTATGGGTCAGGACCTTGTGAAACAGATCATCAACAAAGACCAAAGGGAGACGGTCAAAGCGGTTCTGAAAAATGCCTTGAGAGGTATACAGACCCGTAGCTATGAGGTGCCGCTCAATACCAAGGACGGCAGGCCGATTATTATGCTGTTAAACGCCGCCACACGATTCAATGCTGAAGGCATAATAAACGGTGTTGTTGGCGTTGGCCAGGACATTACCGAGCTGACTGCATACCGTGAAAACCTTGAGCGAATGGTGAACTCTCGCACACGGGATTTAAATCAGTCGGTTCAGGATACCGAAAAGACCCGGGACAGGATTGACGCCATTCTAAGTTCCGTTCCTGACGGTTTGATCGTAACCGATACAAACAACAGGGTTATCCTGATGAACCGGGTCTCCGAAGAATTGCTTGGAGTTCGATTCAGCGATGTTATTGATCGTCCAATCAATTTTGCCATTGCTGAAAAGACACTGTGTGAAAAAGTAAAAGATACTCTTGGCACAAAATCAAGCGGATATCAGTTTGATTTTGAACTGCCGGGCAAGGTTCTGAAAAAACTCAAGATTATGCGTGCCCAGACTTCGGTTTTTTATAGCCGGGATGGCAAGCAATCCGGGGTTGTCACCATCTTGCGTGATGTCACCCTCGAACGGGAAGTGGACCGAATGAAGACAGAGTTTATTTCCACGGTAGCCCATGAACTCAGGACACCTCTTACCTCGATCATGGGATTTTCCGAGATTCTTCTGACAAGGAATAATTTTAAACCTCAGGAAAGAAAGAAGTTTCTAACCTACGTAAACAAGCAAGCTCGGGATTTGGCCAGTATCATCAATGATCTTCTGGACATATCCAGCATTGAGTCAGGACAAAGTTTTAGATTGAATAAATCCTCATGTAATGCCGGAGATGTCATCAGAAATTTAATTCCCCATTATCAGATGCATCATAGTGAACATCGGATTGAGGTTACTCTGCCTGAAGAACCTGTGGAATTGCTTGCCGACATAGAAAAGTTGGGACAAGTTTTGAAAAACCTGATCAGTAACGCTGTCAATTATTCTCCGGCCGGAGGTCTGATTCTGGTGGCTGGAGAAGTATCTGGAGACCAATTCCAGGTATCGGTTGAGGATCAAGGGTTAGGGATGACACCTGCTGTGCAAAAAAATATATTTAATAGGTTCTACAGGGGGGATGCATCCGATACTGCCATACATGGGTTAGGTTTGGGGCTGACGATAGTCAAGTACATTGTCGAGGCTCACGGTGGAAAAATCTGGATTGAGAGCGAGTACGGTTTAGGAACGATTGTAAGATTTAATATACCTATTTAAAAATAGTGCTATTTTAAAAAATGGAGAGTACGTAATAGGCAACAATAGAACCCACTCTGGAGAAAGGTCAATAATTATGAAAAAGATTCTTATAGTTGATGATCAGATAGAGGTTAGAGAGTTGGTAGAAGTAACCTTGAGGGTTAAGGATTATGAGATTTTTCAGGCTTCAAGCGGGAAAGAGGCCATTGAAATTGCGAGGGCTGAAAAACCGGATCTGATAATAATGGATATCATGATGCCGGGGGAGATTGACGGCCTGGAAGCAACCCGGCTTTTGAAGACTGACCCGGAGACAAAAGACAGCAGCATAGTTATGCTGACTGCCAAGGGTCAGCAGGCTGATAAAAAAATCGGCCTGACCGCAGGAGCGAGTGACTATTTTTCCAAACCTTTCAGCCCACTTGATTTGATTAATAAGGCGGAAGAGATTCTGGAATAGCCCTCGTAGGTCCAGAATTTTCACAACAAGCGAGCCACGCAGTTAAACGTCTTTGGTACCCGACTTCCAGCATGCTGATCTGTATTCAGCAACTTGCTTAAATAGGACCTTGACACTGTTCGATATTGAGATTGAGACATGCAGTGAATTGACCGAAATCCTGATGTAATGCGACGTTATATACACGTGGAATTCACGTTGATCTACCAATCCCGCGCTGTTGAACTGGATCCGTAACCCTCGGAATTGCGTACTTACCTCTGGGTGTCAGAATTTTGATCAGCCTTCGCCTACAATGGCAGTGAAAAGAAAACTGTGGTGCCTTGATTTGGGGTGCTCTTCAACCAGATTTTACCATCGTGCGCTTCAATGATCTGCTTGCTTATTGCCATGCCCAACCCAGTCCCTTCGACCCGGCTGTTACTGGTATCAGCCCGATAAAATTTATTGAACACCTGATCGGTCTGTTCGGGTGTCATTCCTATTCCTTGGTCCGAAATCGATACCTCGTATTCATTCCCTTTGATTTTGGCATTAATTTGTATATTGGAGTCATCTGCTGAGTACTTGACCGAATTACTAAGCACATTTTCTATAACCTGCGCCATCTTGAGCTTGTCGACATTAACCACACAGTGGCTTGACTCAATGTCCAGGTTAAACCCTCGGTTCTTGAAGTCTTTCATGTAGTGGGATACGACTTGAGTAAGCACTTCGCCAGCATTACAGTGCTCCAGGTTCAGGACAAGTCCCTGGCCAGCCTCAATGCGAGAAATGTCCAGCAGGTCATTGATCAAGTTTCCCAACTGAACTGACTTTTTGTTGATGTATCCCAGGAATTTACTGCGTTCCGCAGTAGTGAGGTCGGTGCGTGTCAGCAAGATGTCAGAGTAGCCCTGTATTGACGTTAGGGGAGTGCGTAATTCGTGTGCAGTGAATGTAACAAACTCGCTCTTTGCGCTGTCAATATCTCGTTCATGTGTTACATCCCGAATCAAAAGGACAACGCCGTGCGACTTGCCAATCTTGTCAGGAATATTGCTGCATACAGCTTGAAATGTCCGGTGAGTCGTTTCAATGTCAATACCATGATTAACATCAAGAGTATGGTCCCAGCCAGTTTGGAGAGTCTCGACCATCTGATTTACAAACGGCTGGAGCTTAGCTTCCGTTTCAATCGAGCGACCCGTTACTTCGTCAGAGACCAGGTCCAATAGCTTTTCCGCTGCCGCATTTATATGTGTGACGATCTGGTCCTGATTGATCACAATCAGAGCATCTGCCATGTAATCCAGAGTGGCTTTTTGAATCGCGCCAATTGACTCTGATTCCTGCAAAGAATTATGCAATTGAAGGGTCCTGGCATTCACTTCGTCTTCAAGTAAATTCAGGTGCATAGCTTCTTTCCTTCTGTGAACACCGATAGTTTGAACGACAAACATGAACAAAACTGTAATCAACAGACCACCCCCGAGTATCAGCCAGGAAGTAACATAGAGCTGTGATTTGTAATGTTTAAGTTCAGATGTGAACACCACTTCCCAAACGCGTTCGCCAAATGTGAATTGATCGCTGAATGTCAATTCATTCGATGGGGTTAGTTGACTAACCCCGGTCATTTGTTCACTCACATTTGTATACAACAGCGTTTTCTCCGGTGAAGCTGACCTGTCCAGCAACATCAGATTCAAACCACCCCATCCGAGAGGCTCCAAAGCACCGGTAACCAGATCAGCGACCTTGAAGACCAACAAGACATACCCTTCCAGGCTTTCTTCTTGGCCATCCACGGAATCAGGGGTAGCTTGCAGGCTGAATACTGGTGCAACCAAGAGTATCCCCGCCTGCTTGTCTTGATCCTGTACCAAAGTAATTCTCTCAGTTGCCTGTGCTGTTTTGTTGTTCCGAGACCTCCCTAATGTGGAGGCGCGGGTCAAGTTGGACCCCAGGTCAAACCCGAAAGCCGCTTCATTGCCGGCAAACGGCTCAACGTAATAAACAGGGAAGAATGTCGCACGATTACCGGCGTGGACCAATTCACCTTGTGCGTTTCTTTCAGTAAACACAAAACCTTCAAACCCATTATTCCTCGCCTCAAATTCATAGGCCGCCCGGTCTTCCCGCCTTACCAGTGGAATCCATTCCATCGCTTGAATTGTTGGGTCCGACATAATAAATATCTGTGAAAAATGCCTGAAGTCTGAACGAGTAACTTCATCACTAGCTTCAAAAAATGCGACCATTGCAGACAATATGATTTCGGGACCATTCAGTTTGAACTGCAGGCTTGAAACCCGTTCCTTCGCATCTTCAGTGAACTGCTCGCGGATCTCTTTGACAATCTGCTGCTTTGTAATCAAGAATGCCGTAACCGACACCGAACAACCAACTACAAACAGCAATATCATGATCCCTGCAAAGTAGCCTTTCACACCCGACTTCCTGTTCAAGGGTTCACCCCTACATGAAACCGTTCTGGCTCAACAGATGGCAACAGCAATTGAAAATTGAAATTCATCCACAAATTCCAGACTTAATAAATAAGTGGCGATGTGCATTGAATGCATCGGATTCCCTGTTATTTGCCACTTCAAGAATCTGACTACGAATTTGAGTTTGGAATGGACAGATTAAAGGTACTTCCAAATCCTGCAACACTCTCCACAGCAATGCTTCCACCCAGCGCCTTCATCACCAACTTACAAAAGGCCAATCCTATACCGGTACCTCGGACCTCAGACCTGATTTCCGCTGACGCAAATAGCTCAAATATCTTTTCCTGGTAAGATTCTGGAATGCCCGGCCCCGTGTCACTCACCGACAAATGAAAATACTGTTCTGTCATGTGTCCGTAAAGCGAGATGCGCTCATTTTTTGGACTGTATTTCAGGGCATTGTTAAGCAGATTCATTAACACGCGCTTCAGTAAAGTATGATCTGTTTCCAGCGTGACATCGGGCACCTCAACACTAATCTCAATGCCGTCATTTTTTGCCTGCAACTGGAATGGAAGGAGCGACTCAGCAACTGAGTTGCTGATTTTAGCCTGGGTCAGGTTCAGCTCAAGTTGATCTGATTCAATTTTCGTAATATCGAGCAGTTGCTCACACATTTCCAGCGCACTGCTGTTTTGGTTACGCAGAAGCTCCCAATGGGCTGTATCCAGAATCGAAGCATCGGGTGGATCACCCATTACTTGCAGCAATAAATTCATACTGCCCAACGGATTCTTCAGATCGTGGACGATCATATTGAACAGATTGTCTTTTAAAGCACTGACTCGTGCCAGTTCCTTGTGGACCCGCAAATCAGAATATACCTGATTAAAATCGATACCAAATGCCAACAGTTGATTTCTTAACGCGTCATAGGCAATCTTTAGATCTTCATGACTTTCCAGCAGGTCTGCAAACTTGGGATTGGCCCCCTCCGAAGAAATCTCAGGATTCCCGGTATCCCGTTTGATTCGTTTGTTACTCATATTTTTGCCCCAGCACAGAGATTGTAACCCGAAGCCGGTTTTAAATCAGGTTCAAACAGTGCGAGTAGAAGTGGGAAAAGAGCTCTTTTCCCGGAATTCCACCTCTATTGAGACGCTGATTTCTATGGCTCAATAATCTGAGGACTCTGGCAAAACAGTGGTTAAACCACGTATACTTGGGGTTGATTGGTTTTGCCAATTTGTGAGGCCCTGAAAGGCATAACAGTCCGAATTCGGGCCGGTAAAGCAACAGGAGAGAGCAATGGACAGTGAAAGAAAACTGAAAATGACATGCAAGACAATATTGTTGTTGATGGCATGTCTGTTTCTGGCCATGCCCGCGCTGGCCGACAAGGGTGGCAACGGCAACAGTGGTAACGGTAACAATGGCAACGGGAATGGAAACGGCGGAGGTGGAGGCGGCGAACCACCGCCAGGCGGCGGAACGCTGACCGTCCCCTGCATCGAATGGGCTGCTACCGGCGGCCGCAACCAGCACATCCATGTACAGGCATTTGTGGCTGACCAGGAAGGTAACCCTGTGCTGGACGCGGTGGTGTCGATGAGGGCGATGAAAGACGGAGTTGAATACAACATCGTCGGTGGCCCCACCGAAGACTACTCCGGACTGGACGGCGGCGTGGGCTGCCCCGATGGCCCCCCGGGGTCCGGTGTGACCCGTGATTTCTGCGTTAACAAGGCGGATGATGGTTACTACGATGTCGTCGTCTTGTCGGTCAGCAAGGACGGTTACGACTGGGACGGCGCCACACCGGCGAACGGCTACGACCACATCAAACCGTAAACCACGTTGGTCATAGGGTCTTCATGCCCGGTTTAAGGTCAGTCATTGGAGTCTCCGCCGCAACCGGCGGATTGGTGAGCCTTGTGCTGGCGCTGGTCTGGTTTCCCCGCGCCAGTGCTCCCGTCTCCCCCGTACCGACGCAATCACCGACGCAATCACCGGCGCTGGCCGCCAGCGATCGGGTACATGAAGCATCCCATGATTTATCGGACACCATTGAAGAACTCAGTGAAGCACTGGGGCGTGAGCGCAATAAGCGGCTCGCACTGGCCGACGAACTCCAGCAACTCAAGCAGCAGGTATCGGAGATTAACAAGCTTACCGGTCAGACCTCAGCTGGCGAGGCGAAGTCGACAGATTCCGAGTCCCCATCCGGCGAGGACCGGGGAAGTGAATTCGCCCAGTTGTGGTTTGATGAAAAGGCGCTTTATGAACAGGGCTTGAGCGTCTCTGAAGTGAGGCGCCTGCGACTGCGTTTCGATGCGGTGGAACTCGAAAAACTCACAGCCCGCGACCGCGCCAGGCGCGATGGCTGGTCCACCAGTGCCCGGCACAGCCAGGAACTGCGGGATATCCAGGATCGTTTCAGGCAGGAAGTTGGAGACGAGGATTATGACAGGATTCTGTTCGCCAGTGGCCGCAGAAACCGGGTACGGGTCGCCGACCTGCTGCTGGGCTCCGCCGGCGATGGCTCAGGCCTGCAGGGCGGGGACTACATTTTCAGCTATGCGGGGGAGCGTATCTTCGATCCCAGCGCTCTCTACATCTTGACCACCCAGGGTGTGCTGGGAGCAAGCGTTGAGCTGGTGATATTTCGTGACGGGCAGACGTTACATGTCTGGACCCTCAGAGGCCCTCTGGGGGCTCGCTACGATCATCTGCGCGAACCACCCGGCTGACTGCCGATCATCCTCGTTCCCGGCGCATCGAGGTACCGAAGACAAATCTTCGCACATGCCCGCGTTGTCGTTAACCATCCGCGCGATGTGGATCACTCTCAGCCTGCCGGCGGACGGCAGGTCATAATGGACTGTCGCGTTGTTGCAGTCGCGAAAGTCAGGATCCAGGCGTCCCTGAGACCAGGTGTTGGCGTGGCGCACTGTGGTACGAGATAAAATTACCTACCGGTAACTCCCTGTTTTTTCGGGTTTTTCGGTGATCTGACTGAAATACATGAAATACCTCCTGGTTCTGGTATTGGCTATTTTCGTATGGTGTCATCACTGCGAAGTACCTGCCTTAAAGTACAATTTTTTTCAGCGCTGTCAATTGGTCGGTATCCCCTGCAAAAATCAAGCAGGCAAGTACACCCATCATTCCAATTGCCTGAAAGGTCGGGTCAACCGGCAGGAGCCATGCATCCGGGTTTCAAAGTTACCCAGATCAGGTCGATTGGCTCATCACCGGTGTTGCCCGACTCGTGAAGTGCGCTCATATCAACCGCGGTGTCACTCCAGCCGATTTCACCATCTGGCGAGTTGCTGGTTGTGGAGTCATCCCCGTACTTGACCGTCCACTCGCCGCCTTTGACGTGGATGTATAACTGGTCAGGTGGATGACGGTGGATGCCCTCGTACTGGCCGGGCTGGATAATGAATCGTTGCACCACCATTTTGTCGTTCTCCAGCAATAGCTCGCCGGGGATTTCTGGATAGTACTGGTGGCAGGGGGTGGCGGGACCATCGCCGTGATGGTCGGCAGTGGCCGGCTGGCAAAAAAGTGTCAATAACAGTAACGGAACTCTATACATGATTCTCTCCATCGGGTTCAGATTGCACCACCAGCGTAACCAATTGACTGTAATGCCTGCCTGATTTCAGTAAGCACGGTCGGGTCTTCAATGGTCGCGGGCAATCGATACTCTTCGCTGTCCGCTATCTTGCGCATGGTGCCCCGCAAGATCTTGCCCGACCTTGTTTTTGGCAAACGGTCAGCGACCACCGCCTTCTTGAAGGCGACAACGGGACCTATGCGTTCGCGGACCAGGTTGATCACTTCGGTCACAATGTCATCAGGATTGCGGTCCACACCGGCCTTCAATACCAGCAGGCCGACAGGCAGTTGACCTTTCAAATCATCTGCAACACCCATGACCGCACACTCGGCAACATCGGGGTGGGCGGCCAGCACCTCTTCGATGGCGCCGGTCGACAGACGATGTCCGGCGACATTGATGATGTCATCTGTTCGCGACATCACATAGATGTAACCATCCTCATCGATGTAGCCGGCGTCACCGGTTTCGTAATAGCCCGGAAACCGCTCGAGGTAGCTTTTCCTGTAGCGATCATCGGCCTGCCAGAAACCCAGTAGTGTGCCCGGCGGTAGCGGTAGCTTGCAGGCGATGGCGCCGATTTTACCGGTTGGCATTTTGCTGCCCCCGGCATCCAGTACCGTAACATCCCAACCCGGTGTGGCGAGTGTGGTAGATCCCGGCTTGACCGGCAGTGGCTCAATACCGATACAATTGGATGCAATTGCCCAGCCGGTTTCCGTTTGCCACCAGTGGTCAATGACAGGAACGCCCAGTGTTTTTTCCGCCCAGTGCAGCGTGGCAGGGTCACAACGTTCCCCGGCCAGGAACAGCGAACGAAGAGCTGAAAGGTCGTAATTGCCAGCCAGCGTACCCTCCGGGTCCTGTTGTTTGATGGCCCGCAGCGCGGTGGGCGCGGTAAACATACCGGCGACCTTGTGCTCGGAAACTACCCGCCAGAACGCACCTGCATCCGGAGTCCCGACGGGCTTGCCTTCATACAGGAGGGTTGTATTGCCGTGCAATAACGGCGCGTACATGATGTAGGAATGACCCACAATCCAGCCGATATCCGAAGCCGCCCAGTAGACCTCGCCCGGTGCGATGCCGTAGATATTTTTCATGGTCCAGTGCAGCGCGACAGCGTGGCCACCGTTGTCACGCACAATGCCCTTGGGTTCTCCGGTCGTACCGGAGGTGTACAGGATGTACAACGGATCATTGGCATCTAAACTCACGCAATCCTGCGGGCTTGCTGCGGCCACCGCGTCGTGCCAGTCGATATCAAAGCCGGGGGTCAGTTCTGCGTGTTCCTGAGGTCGCTGCAGGATGATGCAAAAATCAGGTATGTGCGATGCCAACTCAATCGCCCTGTCAAGCAGCGGTTTATAGGAGACTATGCGATTCGGTTCGATGCCACATGACGCGGAAATAACCGCACTGGGTTTGGCGTCATCGATGCGGGTAGCCAGTTCGTTGGCGGCGAAACCGCCAAACACCACCGAATGAACGGCACCGATGCGGGCGCAGGCCAGCACGGCCACCAGCGCTTCGGGGATCATCGGCATATAGACAATGACACGATCACCCCGGGTGATACCCCGGGCCGCAAGAACACCGGCGAACAACGCGGTCTGGTCCCGCAATTCGCGATAGGTGAGCTTACGTTGACTATCCGTTAACGGGCTGTCATAGATGAGTGCCACCTGGTCTGCTCGACCACCGTTCACATGCCGGTCCAGTGCGTTGTGGCAGGTGTTCAGCCGGCCGCCGCTGAACCAGCGATAAAACGGTGCATTGCTGGCATCGAGCACCCGCTCCCACGGCTTGTCCCACTCGATCCCCGTGGCAGCTTCCGCCCAGAATTCTTCCGCTTGCTCTATCGAGCGCCGGTGTACGATTTCAAATTTACTCACAGTGTCTTCAGCAAATCCTGCGTGGCGCGATAACCCTGTTCTATCGCGCCCTCGGTCATGGCACTCGCTCCGGCGTCAGAATTTGCCATGGCGATCAGGCCAAATCGCTGTCTCCCCTTGAGCCACAGCTTGCGCTCGTCCGGCCAGGGTTCGCTAAACCAGTTCAGACCGTTCGTTTCGTAGTCATAGCCCACCGCATAGCCATGCGGCCAGCGGTTCACGGTGATGGCCTTGATATCCCGGGCCGGGTCAAAACCACCCCCGCCCAGCATGCCACCCAGTTGACCGCGGATGTTCTGCTCGAAAGTGGCAAAGGATGTACCAAGCAGTTCATGTCGACCTGCCCGAAATTGCTCGACACCACTTCCTTCGCCGGACAGCGGGATGCGATACATATGAACCGTGATGGGCTCATCAGGCGACCTTGCTGATTGATAGTCTGCGAACCGCAGTGGGTAGGTGAGCCGGACATCACAAAAATAGCTGCGCGGACAATAGGCGGCAAAAACCCCCAGCTTTCTGAATGCGTCCCAGTTGTCCACCAGCACATTGGTAGAGACCAGCGGCATGCGGATTGTTTTCTTGAGGGCCTGTTTTTGTGCTTCTGGAATTTCCGGACACAGGTGCGGGATCATGGCGTGGTAGCAGGCCATCACACAGCGGCGGGCACGCACCCGGCTGGCAACACCGTCCTGCACATAGGTCACTTCGACCTGCTTCGCTGTATCGGGGTTTCCCAGGTGGCGCGCCTGCACCACGGTAGAGTTCAGCCGGATCCGAACCGGAGTGTCCGGGCGATCCAGCTTGCTATAATCAAATCTTGCGGACACGATATCGTGCATTGAGCTACCTGGCGCTACCGCGGGTATCATGTGGCGGACCAGCAGGCGTGCAACGGAGGCATTGCCATCCGGAAAATGAAGGTCTTCCTTATAACTGTGTTTGGCTGACCCCTCCCGTGGCTGTAATTCAGCGTCAATGCCCAGTCCCGCACCGCCGGGCAAGCCATAGCGAAACGCTGCCAGCGCCGGTGCCAGGTCTGTGCCACTGCCCATATAACCACCGCGCCACATCCAGAAAAAATCGATGACCTCCGAGCTGGAACCGACGTATTGGCGTAAAAAATCCACGTAGGAAACAGAACGCAACAGGGACAACCTCTGCTCACGTGATTTACCCTCAAGGTAATCCTGCTGGTCGCAGAAAAGTGTAAAAATCTCCTCTCTCGCTGCTGCTGACAGCGGTGTTTTTTCCAGGAAAGCACGAACCGCACCCGGGTCTCCGGTCGCTTTCTCCAACTCGGCAGGTAGTGTTACGTAGGCGTGCTGTTGCTCACTCAGCGGTATGGCAGGATCACCCGCAACCAGTACGTCGCTGCCGTAAGTTTTTTTGTCAAAAAACACACCGCATTGCATACCCAGGGAGGGATAGAGGTCGTGGTCAAAGACCTGTTGCGCGAGGCTGACATCGACACCCATATCATTGAGCAGGGTTTTCGCGGAGTCCGGGAAGCTCCACGGTGCCTCGATATACTCGGCGCCACCCAGGTCTACCAGGGTGCGGCCCTTGTATTCAAATTCATTGCGCTTGGCGTGGCCGCCGAAATCATCGTGATTCTCAATGATCAGAATCCGTGCCTCGGGTTCTGCTTCCTTGCGAAAAAAGTGAGCCGCTGAAAGTCCGCTGATGCCACCACCAACTACCACCAGGTCGTACTCTTCACCGGTATCCGTGGAATGTTCCGGGGCGTCAAAGCGAGCACCATCGCGCAGACGATGCGCCACCTCGAATGACCCGGTATGACTGCCGCGCAACCCGTCCCGAATGGGTGGGTAGTAGCCGGGTGTCATCTGGGCACTGGGTGATGAACCCAACGCAGCCAGGGCCTGTGACAGGGGCGCCGACAGCAGTGATCCGGTTACCGCAATACTGGTGCCATTGAGGAAATCACGGCGCGTGATATGGCGGTCCATTCCAAGTCGCCTGTCCCTTCGTTTCATGAGCCTTTCTCCAGGTCGGTTGTTGCTAGTGTAGTCGTTGACAGGACCTGTGCACAAAAAACACATCCAAACCGTGTTTATTACGATATCGAGCCGGATTCCTGCCGGCCGAAGTGCAGTGCCAAAGTCGGTTCCCAAACGATTGTCCCGCCATTGAAACGGAAGCGGCGTGGCAGCTTTCTGGTACGGCGCAGGTATGGGTTTGCAAGCGGCCGGCCGGTGGCGGTTATCTGGCACCAGATATTCAGTGCCAGACAGCCGCAAAAGCTCAAATTTCGCACTGATCTGGTTGATGTCGTATTATCAGATGCCAGGCCATACTTTTGGGCTATAGGTAATATGGGGCAATATGGCTTTAACGACCGCTGTTCTCACACAAAGGCTGACACGATGATCACATTTACACTTAACGGCAAACAGGTTTCCACCAAGGCAGAGAGTGACACCCCATTGCTGTGGGTCATTCGCGACGAGTATGGTTTAACCGGCGCCAAGTTTGGTTGCGGTATTGCCATGTGTGGGGCCTGCACCGTGCACATGAACGGCGCACCGGTGCGTTCCTGTTCCGTGACTGTTGGTGCCGCGAAAAACAGTGAAGTCACCACCATTGAAGGCTTGCACGCTGCCGGCGAGCACCCGCTTCAGTTGGCCTGGATCACGGAACAGGTACCGCAATGCGGTTATTGCCAGTCCGGACAGATCATGCAGGCAGCAGACCTGCTGAACAATAATCCAAACCCCTCGGACGAGGAGATTGTGGAACATATGACAGGCAATCTGTGCCGTTGCATGTCCTACATCCGCATTAAGAAGGCCATCAGGACAGCGGCCGCAATGAACAGCGGCGGGGAGTCATAAGATGAAACAGATCAAGTCAAAATCCAACAAGCTGCAACTCACACGCCGCTCTTTCATGATCAGCACCATCAGTGGGTCCCTGGTCATGGGCTTTGGCGGGCTGCTGCCTTCGACCTCTGCCCGGGCCGAGCTGAGCGCGCGCAAGTTCTCGCCTGCAGTGTGGTTTGAAATGGACCAGAACGGTACCACGCTGATCAATATTGCCAAGGCCGAGATGGGCCAGCACGTGGGTACCGCGCTGGGGCGCATCGTGGCCGAAGAGCTGGGCGTGAACTGGAGCGATGTCAAAATCAAACATGTCGATACCGATGCCAAATGGGGCTATATGATCACCGGTGGATCATGGTCGGTGTTCACTTCCTTCACTGCCTTGTCGCAAGCCGGTGCTGCCGGCCGTTCGGTGTTACTTAATGAAGGCGCCAGGCTGCTGGGTGAGGCGGCCGGTGACTGTGTGACCGGTAACAGCCTGGTTTCGTGTGGCAGCAAGTCGATCAGCTATGCCAGGATCGTGCAAACCGGCAACATTGACCGGGTGTTCACTGCTGATGAACTGGCGGCAATGCCCGTCAAGGCCGCCAAGGACAGGCAACTGCTCGGTAAACCAACACCTGCGCTGGATATCCCGGAAAAATCCACCGGTACCGCGCGCTATGGAATAGATGCCGGAATCGAAGGCATGGTGTATGCCCGACCACTGATACCACCGACCCGTTACGGCAGTGTGGTAAAAAGCGTGGATGATGCGGCCGCCAAACAGGTTTCGGGCTACCTGGGTTACGAGATCATCAGCGACCCCAGTGATCTTATCCAGGGCTGGGTATCCGTGCTGGCCACTACCCAATGGGGTGCCATCAAGGCCGCCGATGCCGTCACCGTGGATTGGCAGGCGGGACCAACCGCCTCGGTATCGGAAGACGATATTCTGGCCGAGGGTGAGCGTCTGGTCCTGCAGGATGATTCTGGTGCCCTGTTTGTCAACGAGGGCGATTTTAGCCAGGCTGCGGACAGTGCCCAACAACAACTGGATGCGCTTTACCGTACATCCTCTGCACTTCACTTCACCCTGGAACCGATGAATTCGGTCGCAGAATTCCGCGACGGTCAATGGCATATACACACCGGAAACCAATGGCAATCCCTGATTCTTCCTTTCCTGGCCACGGCACTTGAAGTACCGGAAGACCAAATCGTAATACACCAGTATTATCTTGGTGGCGGCTTTGGCAGGCGATTGTTCGGTGATTACATTGTCCCGGCCGTGTTGACTGCTAAGGCATTGGGTAAACCGGTCAAAATGGTGTTCACACGCCCGGACGACTCCAGGTTTGACTGCCTGCGTTCACCATCGGTATCACGTTTCAGGGCCTGTCTTGATGACAACGGGCAATTGACCGGTATTGATCATGCCGCCGCTGCCGGCTGGCCTACCCTTTCCATGGCGCCCGGGTTTATAGCTCCCGGTGTGGATGGCACGGGCCAGGTGGATGGGTTTTCCATCAACGGCGCCGACCACTGGTACACCATCCCCAACCATCGTGTGCGTGCGATCAATAATGATTTGGCCCAAAAAACGTTCCTTCCCGGCTGGTTGCGGGCCGTGGGTCCCGGTTGGATCACCTGGGGTACGGAATCCTTTATGGACGAAGTGGCGCACAGCACCGGCCGGGATCCCATTGAATTTCGCCTGGCCCTGCTCGATGGTGCCGGGAAAAACGCCGGCACGGCACCCAACAGCGTCGGCGGGGCGAAGCGCCTGGCCCATGTGTTGCAGCAGGTAAAATCCCAATCTGGCTGGGGTAAAGCACTGGCAGAAAACGAGGGCATGGGCGTGGCCACCGGTTTCGGCCAGGAACGTAATATGCCCACATGGATCGCCTGTGTCGCCAGGGTAAAAGTCGACTCGGGCAGCGGGAAAATAACCGTCAAGGACCTCTATTACAGCATCGACTGCGGTACCGTGATACATCCCGACGGTGCACTGGCCCAGGCCGAGAGTGCAGCCCTGTGGGGTGTGAGCCTGGCGCTGCACGAGGGCACAGGTATCAGCGATGGACAGGTGACCGACACCAACCTGGACAGCTACACACCGCTGCGTATGGCCGATATGCCCGAACTGCATATCGATTTTGTTGAGAGCGGGGAATTTCCCGTCGGTTTGGGAGAACCACCATTGAGCGTGGTGGCCCCGGCAATCGGCAACGCCATTTATTCAGCAACTGGTGTACGCTTGCGTGAT
>JABAAB010000098.1 GCA_014238945.1 Lysobacterales bacterium | reverse complement strand
GGCACACCGGGCAGGGGAATTGAGGCTGGTTTGATGTGACAGGGGAGGTCAGCCCGAGAATTTGTTCGGCTGCGATACGGCAATTGGGTCGTTTTCGGCCAACGGGATGCGTTCAGTGGACTTCCAGGCAACTCCATTGCTGTTTCAGTAGCAGGCAAGATCCGATTTCGGCTCAGTTTGCTGTCTCGGATACTTGCCTGAATTCCGAAAAAGGTGGTTTATACTTCCTATCCGCCTTTAGTCTTCCATGATAAGTATAGGAGAGGCTAAAGCACTTTTCTTGAACAGTGAAATAAAGAAACGTAGGGTCAAAGCACTAGCCACCTCCAGGCCAAATAACCGATTGCCGTCGCAGCAGCAATGGCGATCACACCAATGGTGAAGTTCAACCTGGAACTGACCGCACAATTGGGTAGATCACTGTTGTTGTCCTGTTTTTCGTTATTCATGACTTGCTCCTGGATTCCGTTATCACTAGATGTAGACACAATGCTTGCTCCAACGAACCAGTGAGATCTGTACATTGGTCAGTGTTGGGGCGGTCGCCGGCGTGGCTGCATTCATCAGATTACCAGGCGTTCCATCGTGCGGGAGCCAACACGAATGACCGATTTCATGTGCGGTTACGAAATCCTGGTCGCCCCTCCGCGCCTCGATGACAACGTAGTTGTGGGTCGAGCCGAAGCTGCAGCCGTTTGTGGTTGTGGGCGTGATCTCCTGCACCACGAACACAATCAATTCAGCGCCAAGTCCAATAATGCGGCGGAACGAATCCCGGAACTTGCACAACGCAGAGGAAAATTCGAAGTATGAACCCGCGACCAGCCAGTCGTTGAAGAAACCCTCAGCATCACAGGCTACGTTAAGACTGCCCCCAGGTGGTTCGATGTCTGTGTGACAGATACCCGTGAATATCATGTTGATATTACAGGTCGTGTCATAGAACGAGATGGTCGCGTTGACCTGCCTCATGACCTCCGAGTCAGGAGCAATCGGAGTGCCGCCAATCGACGGCACCACGACGCCAAAGTACATCTTCTTGCGGGGCCTGATCCCAACCAGGGAAGCCAGGAAATCAATCAACCCGACCAGACGCCAGATGATTTCGGTCACCCAGTTGAGGATGGTGCGTATGATGCCGCCGATGATTGGGATACTGAGTATCAGTGTAAAAATGAATCCAATGATGTCGAGAATGACATTGACTACTTCACAGACGACACGAGTGACCCATTTTCCAACTGTCACCAGCACCCAGGTAACAACACGAACCACTACCCAGGCAAGCCAGCAAAACCATTTATTACAACACAGGCACCACCAGTTGCAGTCCTGTTCCTCGCAGACCTCCTGCCATTGGCCAACGAACTCCTCCACCGGTTGCTCGATTTGTTCCTCAACCCATTCCTGAACCTCGCTGCATACCCTGCCCATCACTCTTCTCCTTTTTAAATATGGTCTTTTAACGCTCTGACGGTAAATGTCCTCCGAGCACGGGCGATCCAAGTATCCGCACAGCAATGGAATCGGCTAACAGCCACAGCTGCCGGCGCGCCCAGATGAGACCGACTAATTTCCCTATCCCAGCCGATGCCACGATCAACAGCAGATATCGCAACCACCCGATAAGTGTCACATCCGCGATCAAAGTGGACGAACCTGCCAGGGACAGTGCCATCCCGATCACCGCCAGCGTCATGAACAGCCCGCCCGTACCACAGCCGCAAGCTCGTTGTAGCCGTGCTGCCCGCGACGAGAGCAGTTGGTTCTCGGCAGGTGGGAGCTCAGCAAAGCCGAATGTGACCATGGGTAACACCGTGGGTTTCAAAAAATTTCGGACCTGATCACGCCAGCCGTGCAGTGCCTTGAAATCGGAAATATGGAGATGCTCGGCCATTCTTGTCCTGCTTCTCAACCGCCTGCGGGGTAGCTTCTTTGCGGGGTTCGTGAGCCCTTTGTGCCTCCGGGAAAATTGCTGCCGATGACCGCCCGGGTGAACATTTTGAAAACCTCAACTGATTGTTCGTATTGAGGATAGGAAGAATAAACCCGCTTTTCTTGTAATTCAACGCTTACCTGTCAATCTAATCCATGAATAGCCACTCGATATGTTTCAGAATCTTGCAAATGTTGACATTTGCAACTGGGTTCAACCCTTAAATTCCGTTATTT
>JABAAB010000050.1 GCA_014238945.1 Lysobacterales bacterium | reverse complement strand
GCGGTGCGCGCGCTGCGCTGCCCTCCTGCTCATCACGCTGGCGCACATGCCCCAGGATCTTCGCGATCAGCAGCGCATCCTCGATGCATCCTCGATGCAGGCAATGACCCGCAATGTGCCGCCACAATCGGGACACGTCTCAATGTCGATGGCGAACACCCGCCTGAGGCGCTGCATCCATGACATGGGGGCGTTGGGCTTAACGCTGTCCACCCTCCTCCGTGTTGAGCGCGGCACAATCTTTCCCCGATGCCTGAAGTTGGGTGCAAACACACCGTGAAAACGGGTCAGGTTCAGTCGCGGTCTCGGCACCCGTGCCGCCAGGCGTGCCATGAAATCCAGCGGCTCCAGTACCACCTGCGTTGAACCATCCCGGAACGGGCGCTTGTATGTCTAGCCTGCATTTGAAACCCCAAAAAGATTTCCTGCTGCATCGTGCGAGGCAGCGCTAAAGGCCCCGGACTCATCTTCACCTTCGCAAACCCATTCGGCATCGGTAATGATTGGCCAGTAATCGACAACCAGGCCAGACGCCGGATCCAGTTTGAGAATGTCGTTTTCTCCAAGCTCATCCGGGTTTAGCGGGCTGTCGCAGTAACCGCCGAACAGGTACAGAAAACCATCGGGTGCCATATCAAATGCACAGCCGCCACTTTCAACACTTGCATGGGCAATAAGTGTGGCCTCACCGGTGGCGATATTAATGGTTACCACTGAATCAACATCTTTCTCAGCCCAGCCGTAGAGAGTGCCGTCGGGTGCAAACGTAAGATCAATCACCGCCTTGTCGACCCCGTGAGGGCCGATAACTGTGACCGCGCCGGTGGCGGGATCAATTGTGATCAGCGCACTTCCAAAACGTGAATTGGGAGTGGTTGTTCCATAGAGAATGCCAGTGCTTGGGTGAAAATCAAGCCCGGTAATGCTTTCGCCGGTATCACCAACCAGTGTGGGTGTGCCGGTGGCCGGGTCAATGGTGTACAGTCCGGTGGCGGGAACATCACACTCGCCACATGCCTGCGTGGCATATAGAACCGGCTGTGCCAGTGCTGAGAGGGGTAACAGTAATAACAGACAACTTAATAGGCGTTTCATGGGTAATCTTCCAAGAAAGTTTTATAGATTTAAAGAGTAAAAAAACCAGGCCAAATCTTCTTGACCAACATAAGGGTAGTGGAAATACTGAGCTGGACTATTGCCAACACCTCGGTCAACACTCCGGGCTGTGCAGCCAGTAAAAACCGTAGTGGAAAGGGGAAGGTCAGCACCCATTGCCGCACCGGCGCTTCAGGAAATACATAATCGACCAGATGCGCGGCCGACTCCACCATGCGGTATGATCTCTTCAAAGCAATGAACCTGGAGTAAATGATGAGGACATCAATTTGTCTGTTGGCCATAATCCTGATGTTCTCCGGCTGTTCGAAGGCGCCCGAACCTGAGCTGAAGTCTGCCGGGGCCGACAAGCCAAAAGCTCCCATCGCCACGCCGGCTTACCCCGACATCGCAAGCCTGTCGAAGATACTGGCCAATGGTGACAGCACAATTACGGCAGTTGTCGGTGATTCGCTGGCGAGAACCAGGCAGTTTTCACGGCTTAACGCCTTTATCAGCGTGGATTCAGAGGGCGCGACTGAAAAAGCCAAAGAACTTGACCGGATGCTGGCCAATGGCAGGGTGCTTGGTCCGCTGCATGGTATTCCTATTGTGGTTAAGGACAACATACACGTTGCCGGCATGGAGAATACGGGTGGTACACCGGGGCTGAAGGGATTTGTACCAACGGTTAGCAATGAAGCCGTGAAGCGCCTTGAAGCAGCGGGAGCCGTCATTATTGGCAAGACAAACCTGCATGAACTCGCATTTGGAATCACCAGTGACAATGCCGTATTCGGCGCCGTAAAAAACCCCTATGATGACAGCCTGATTCCGGGTGGCAGTAGCGGTGGTACTGCCGTGGCCGTATCCGCAGGAATCGTGCCCGCCGGTCTGGGTACCGATACCGGTGGCTCCGTAAGGATACCCCCGGCATTGACCGGAATTGTCGGGTTCAGGCCCAGCATGGGGCGCTACCCGTCGGAGGCTGTAACACCAATTTCACATACACGCGACACCGTGGGTCTTCTGTCACGCACTGTTAATGACCTGATCGTGCTGGACAACGTAATTGCATTGGAAGCTGATTCGGTTGAGACCGTACCCGCCAGTGAGATCAGGCTGGGTGTGCCGCGCGGCTATTTTTATCAGAATATTGACAATGAATCGTTGGTGGTGGTCGATGCCACGTTGGATCTGCTTGCTGAAGCCAATCTACAACTGGTCGAAGCAGACATTCCGGATATAGCTGAACTCATGGCGAACAGCGCATTTCCAATCGCCTTCTACGAGGTGCTGCGTGACTTGACAGCCTACCTGGCTGAATTTAACACCGGTATCAGCTTTGAAGAACTGACGGCTGCGGCCGCCAGCCCGGATGTACGGGGGGTTTTGGGCTTGGTCAGCGGCGATGGCGCTACCAGCGATGAGGTTTATGCCGCGGCGATGGAAGCCAGGGAGCAGCTCAGAAGCAATTTCCAGCAATACTTTGCAAGCCAGGACCTGGATGCAATCATCTTTCCTACCACCCTGCTACCCGCGCGACCGATAGAAGGCAGCATGGAATCGGTTGAACTCAATGGTGGGCAGGTGCCGACGCTTCCCACCTATATTCACAATACTGATCCGGCATCCATTGCAGCGCTGCCTGGCATAAGCTTGCCGGTTGGCCTGACTGCCTCAGGCTTGCCGGTGGGTATGGAAATAGACGGTGCCGAACATTCAGATCGTCGCTTGCTCGGTATTGCCAAAACGCTGGAGAGAGTTATCGGATTTAATGGGCGTCCAAAACTGGACAACTGAGCAGGTCAGGTGGCTTTGATTGTCCTTAAATTTTTGTGGACACCTCATTGGAGGCCAGTTTATTATTCGACACAATCAGGAATTCGACCAGAACTTCTGTATCGCTCAATATTAAGGATAATTATAAGCATTAACCCGTAAATGTAACCCGAAGGACATAAATTATGAACATAATGGGCACAGGCAGAAGAGGTAAATTATGGAAGTGTGTAGTGGGACTGATGGCTATGGGCACCATGCTTGGGACAGCAAATGCCCAGGACTCTGATGAAGGTGCTGGTCAATTGGAAGAAGTGCTGGTAACTGCAACCCACCGGACAGAAAACTTACAGGATATCGCTGTGTCAGTCACCGCAATCAGTGGTGAAGACATGGATAGAGCCGATATTTTTGATCCGACAACGATTGCGTTGCGCGTACCCGGCATGACTTACGGGGAGTTTTCACCGGGTCAGGCCATTATTTCGCTGCGTGGCGTCAGTTCCGCTGACGACGGTGCCGGACTGGATAACTCCGTTGCGCTGTTTCTTGACGGGGTCTATATCGGTCGGGGCGCGGCAATTAATTTCGAGATGTTTGATCTGGAGCGCCTGGAAGTGCTGCGTGGTCCACAGGGTACGTTATTTGGTCGTAACGCCATTGGAGGAGCGATCAATGCCGTTACCTCCAAGCCAACCGATGAATTGACCGCCCAGTTCGGCCTGACCGTCGGTACTGAAGGCATCCTGCGGTATCGCGGACTGGTCAGCGGGCCATTTTCAGAAAACCTGTCCGGAAAAATATCCTTTACCCACAGGGAGCACGACGGTTGGGTCAGGAACGTTCTCATGGACACGGATTTTGCGGATGAGGACCAGTCATCCATACGTGGCCAGTTAAGATACACCACTGACAATTCAGATTGGATTCTGTCCGCTGACTACATGGACGATGACCGTGACGATATGGGCAGGACGCCGGTGGTCAACCGTGCACCCTTGTTGCAGATACTGGCACAGAATGGTGGTGGCGATGACTGGGAGACCGCGATCTCCAGGCGTGGTTTTTCCAAACGTAATGCCGGCGGTGTCAGCTTGCAGGGCGACATCTCATTTGACCGTGGCACGTTCACAACCATCACTGCGATCCGCAATGCTGAGACTGATTGGGAAATGCCATCAGTCGGTGCGCCATTGGGTGGGCTGGGTCTGCCATTCGATGAGGTGATCGATGACATCGTCGAAGACATTGATTCGTTTACACAGGAACTGCGCTGGACATCCAATCTGGACGGAGACCTGCAATACACGACCGGCTTCTATTATCTCAATGAAGAGACCGCCCGGACCGAGATATTCCGCATAACCAAAGCCGGAACTTACGGTGATGCCTCCCTTCCCTGGAAATTGACTGACCTGGGTTCACAGGCAATTATTGGTAACGAGTATGCGTTTACGGGTAATGAAACTAACAGCTATGCGGCCTATCTGGACGTTACCTGGCAGCCCGTCGACGACTGGAGCTTCTCATTTGGTGGGCGTTACACACGCGACGAAAAAGACTATACCGCCATATCGGTCAACTGTGATCTCGTCAGGGACAACGATCCTTCAATCGTCGGCACTCAGTTTGAAGACTGGCCGGAATGCGGTGGTGTGGGTGGCAGCCTGAATATTATCGCCGAGGCTTTCGAGGTGAATCCATCGGATAGCTGGAGTAATTTTTCGCCCAGAGTCGCTGCGCAGTTTTTCCCGAATGACAGCATGATGTTCTTCGGCACAATTTCACGCGGTTTCAAGAGCGGTGGTTTTGCGGGATCACAGGGTATTGAGTCTGTAGCAAGCGACCCGGTTGACCAGGAAACGGTGACAAACTATGAACTGGGTATGAAGGCCGATTTCCTTGATAACACCTTAAGGCTTAACATGACTGCATTCTACATGGACTACCAGGACCTCCAGATCGTCCGCTTTGGTCCCGTCCCCGGTTCTGCCTTTGGTACGTTTATAACGACCAATGTCGGTTCAGCCGATATGTACGGGCTTGAAACCGAGTTTACCTGGGTGGCCACCGACAACCTGCAGTTCTCCGGCAACCTTGCACTGATGGATACCGAGGCTCAGGACCTGGTCATCAATGGCACAGACCTGTCAGGCACACCGTTGCGCCAGGCACCCGAAACGTCATACAACATCATGGCTGACTACAATTTGCCGACCGATGTGGGTAATTTCGCTTTCCACCTCGAATTCAGCCATGTCGATGAGCAGTTGATGGATTACCTGTTCACAGCAACTGTAATAGACGAGCAGGACCTGCTGAACGCGCGTATTGGCTGGACCAGTAACAGCGGTGCCTGGGAAGTAGCCTTGTGGAGCAAGAACCTGACCAATGAGGCATACTTTGCTCATACCTACGTTATCGGCCCGGGTGTGATTGGTGTCTGGGGGCCACCGCGGACCTATGGTGTCACCGCGACCTGGTTCATGCAATAATAAAACACAGACAGTTGAGTGTTGCGAAAAAGGGTGCGGACACGCACCCTTTTTTGCTTAAGGATTTGATCAATGTCTAAACTTGTGTTGCTGTTGACTGCGTTGCTGGCGGCCGCCTGCGCGGCACCGGAACCAAAGGACCCCCAAAGAAGCCTGCGTATCGTTCGTGATGATTATGGTGTCGCGCACATTTACGCCGACGATATCTACGGTCTTTACTACGGTTACGGTTATGCAGTTGCGCAGGACCGCCTGTTCCAGATGGAAATGACCCGTCGCAGCACGCAGGGAACGGTGGCTGAAGTACTCGGTCCGGATTACCTGGATTACGACAAGGGTACACGCCGCTTGTTTGACCCGGCCTCCATCCGTCGGCAACTCGATGCTCTCGATCAGCAGGACAAGGATATTTTTTCCGGTTATGCCGCAGGCATGAATGCCTGGCTCCAAAAGATTCGCAGCAATCCCCGTGAGTTGATGCCGAAACAATTTCTTGATAACGATTTCCAGCCCGCCGACTGGTCGGCCTATGACGTTGCCATGATCTATATCGGCACGATGGCAAACCGTTACGGTGATTTCAATACGGAACTGGACAACCTGGGGATTTTGCAATCACTGGTGGCGCAGCATGGTGAAGATAAGGCCAGAAAGATATTTGATTTACTGAATCCACGTTATACCGACAACGCACCGACGACGATTCCGCTTGAAGACTGGTCGGTTGCACAACCTGACAATCTCGCAGCCCTGCCGCCTCCGGTTTCTGCCCCGCTTGATAAACTGGCAGACTACCAGCCGTTTTTGACACCGGTAAGCACCGGTTTCAGCAACGTTTATGTCATCGGCAAGGAAAAAGTTGAAGGTGCGAATGCCATCCTGGTAAATGGTCCACAGTTTGGTTGGTTCAGTCCGGCCTATGTTTACTCTGTCGGCCTGCACGGCGCGGGGATTGATGTCGTTGGCAATGCGCCGTTTGCCTATCCCATGGTCATGTTCGGGCACAATAAATCGATAACCTGGGGCAGCACCTGGGCCGGCGGCGATATCGTTGATATCTATGCCGAGCAACTCAATCCTGATGACCCGCAACAATACATGTACAAAGGTGAATACCGGGATTTCCAGCACCGTGTGGAAATCATCAGGGTTCGTGGTGAGGATGCTGTCGAACTTGATGTCTATCGATCTGTGCACGGTCCGATCATGCTCATGAATGCCGGCGCCAGTATCGCCTATGCAAAACACCGCGCATGGGATGGTGGTGAGCTGGACACCCTGCTGTCATGGATAGCGTCTACGCATGCAGACGATTTTGAATCCTGGAAAGCCCAGGCTGCCAAGTCAGCGATCAACGTCAATATGTATTTTGCAGATGTGCATGGAAACATTGGCTATTTCTTTGGTGGCCAGTATCCACAGCGTGCCGCCGGTCATGACAACCGATTCCCGGTGAGTGGTGACGGCAGTATGGACTGGATCGCTCGTCTACCCATTGAGCAGGCAAACCCGCATGTCAAAAACCCCGTTTCAAACTATGTCGCCAACTGGAACAACAAGCCTGGACAAGGTGTTATGAATCCTGACTTCTTCTTTTATAGTTGGTCCGGGGCTGATCGTATCGACATCCTGCACGGTTTTATGGATGGTCGTAAAACCTTTTCACCCGATGAAGCCTGGTCCATGTTACCCACCAGTTCCTATGCTGACGTGCATGCGTCGTACCTGTTACCGATGATTGAAATTGCGGTACGGGAACAGGGCAACACTCAAATGAAAAAGGCCAATAAGATCCTGCAAAGCTGGGATAAGCTGTCGCTGGATAGTGACCTTGATGGATATTACGATGGCGCAGCAACCACCATATTCCGTACATTCGTCGGTGTACTGCTCAAAAATGCGCTCAGCGATGACCTCGGTGATGTGTTTGCACCGTTTTCTTCGACCGGTTATCCAACCGCAGACAAACCGACTGGTGCCGGCACGAATATCCAGGCCGGTATGAAGGCTGTTATTGAGTCGCTGAACGCCCGGGGTGAGTACGATCTTCTTAACGGTGAGACACCAACCAGCATCATTGCCCGCTCGCTGGCCGAGACTCTGGAGGCATTGAGTGCGGAGCAGGGCAATGATATGACCACTTTTATGATGCCGGTGGCGCCAAGGCCATTTTCCAGCAAGAACTTCCTCGGCATCCCCCAGGCGGGTAGCGAAGAAAGTATGCTCGCGCCGATCGAACAAAACCGTGGTACGGAGAATGACATGATCGTCATGAACGAAAATGCAATCGTAGGGTGGGAGGTCACACCACCGGGTCAGAACGCATTTGTCAGTCCATCCGGCGAGAAAGGGCCGCATTACGATGACCAGTTCGAGATGTACCATGAATTTGGCAGAAAGCGCATGTGGTTCTACAGCGAGGATGTCGAGGCACACAGGACTTCAGAAGAGATTATCAACTATTGAACCAACCCCAGGATGACAGGAATAATGCCTGAGAACGACGACTCACTGGCCCGGATACGGGCGCGTTGTAAAAAAGAGCCTTACCCAAAATTGCTCGGGATCGAAGTGCTGGAAATAAAACCCGGCTACGCCAGGGTTGCGATGCAGTTCAAGCCTGAAATGCAAAATATTTTTGGCATGTTGCATGGTGGGGCGGTGTTTTCGCTTCTGGATGAGGCTTTCCAGTTAGCCTGCAATGCCCGTGGCGAAGTTGCAGTGGCGCAGCAGGTCAACACGTATTTTCTCGCTGCTGCTCGCCCCGGTGCGAACCTGATGGCCGAAGCAAAGGAAGTGAACGCGACCCGTAAGACCGCGCTCTACGAAGTGCTGGTGTTTGAGCTGGGCGATGATGGACAGGCAGATTGCAAGCTGGCGTCCGCGCAGGCCATGGCTTACCGGAAAGGTGATGAACTGCCCATTGATAAAAACGGCGAATTGAAAGTGTAGAGCAGGCCGGCGGCTGTATGCTACAGCGCACCCCCTTGCTGAGTGGTGATTTCACTGACCCTGGCTGGAACCCGAAAAATACATTTTATCAATGACCCAAATTGTGGATAGGAAGTATAAACCACCTTATTTGCAATTCAGCAAACTATCAGTGACCGTTGACCCCGTGCAACCCCGTGCAACCCCGTGCATATTTGACCTTTGCCGTCCCCGGGCCACCGGTGTACTGGTCATCGGTGCACCTCAAACCGTCCCCTTTGGCCTCAAATGACTCCATTCCCGTAGCGCAGCCGATATCGGCCCCGGGCCAACCGCCCCCCAACATCAAACCAGCTTGAGCAGTCCCTCTGCAGGCCCCGGCGGTGCGCGCGCTGCGC
>JABAAB010000059.1 GCA_014238945.1 Lysobacterales bacterium | reverse complement strand
GCGGTGCGCGCGCTGCGCTGCCCTCCTGCTCATCACGCTGGCGCACATGCCCCAGGATCTTCGCGATCAGCAGCGCATCCTCGATGCATCCTCGATGCAGGCAATGACCCGCAATGTGCCGCCACAATCGGGACACGTCTCTGTGTCGATGGCGAACACCCGCCTGAGGCGCTGCATCCATGACATCGGTGCCCTGGGCTTGTCGCTGTCCACCCGACCCCGCAGCTGACGGGCAACGATGTGCGCCGCTACGTCCAGTATTTCAGCCATGGCGCTGGTCAGTTTTATCACCGGAATTTTCGGCTTATTCTTTTTTGGTTCCCTGATTGCGGTGATCTGTGGTCACGTCGCAAGATCGCATATTCTAAAGAGTCACGGTGTTCTTGGCGGCGACGGCTTCGCGGTGGCCGGGCTGGGGCTCGGCTACATTGGCCTCAGCTTCTGGTTGGTGTTCTTTTTCGGGGTGGTCAGCTTAGGTACGCTGGGTCTCCTCGATGGTCTGTGACGTCATGGACAGGCCAGCTATGGTTTCGGGACTGGGTGTTTACCTTTGGGAGCAGGTAGCCAAAGTAATGGGGGGCACCTTCGTGCTGATTGAACTGCCTCTGGGCGATATGCTGCAGGCGATCGCCGAGGATAAAGTAGGCCAGGCTCAGGTTGGTGTATCCTGCCTCTCCATTACCGCAGACTGCGAACTCACGATTGATTTTTCCCATTCTTTCCACGAAACCTATGTCGGTATCGCGGTCAAAAACACCGGATTTTTGGAGACAATCAAAGCTCTGCTGGGTATTAGAAGGAAAAAACGCACAATCGCTGAAGTCTGCACCTACCGAACCGCCGTCGCTGAGCCCCCTGCCCGCCAAATACAGTCCATTCCGTCGCCAATTCACGCGCGACGCACCAGTTTTCAGCCTCTAGAAGCCCAATTCTTGGCATCCAGCCAATAGAAGACCCACCGATTCGTCAACGAGAGCAGCAAAGCAGATATCTTCGACTATATCGGAATATCAGCTCGGAGAGCCTGAACAAAGAGAGGTCGAATTTGACATCAAATCCCCCGACACCCTAGTAGATGCTGACCAGAAGTGGATCAGACATATCATCATCAATCTCTTCAGTAATGCCTTGAATTATTCTGACATTGATACCCCGGTAAAAATACAAATCGTGAACAATTCTCATTTCTTAACCTTCTCATTCCAGGATCATGGCATCGGGATTCCAGCTGACGACATCGACAACTTGTTTGAGCCGTTCCACCGCGGCAACAACGTGGGCCAAATCCCCGGAACAGGTCTTGGCCTGGCCATTCTGAAGAAGGCTATTGAACTGCACGGTGGACAAATATCCGTCGAGAGCCAACTTGGTAAAGGCTCCAAATTCAGCGTAAAGCTTCCGCTGAACCAGCCTCAAATGCCACGCAAGCACCACCAATAGCAGTTATCAGCATGAAGCCAAAAAAATTCTTTTAATAGAAGATACCACAAGCATTCGCGTGGAAATCAAGGATATCCTGGTATTCGAGGGCATGGAGGTATGCTCGGCAGAAAACGGGGAAGATGGATTTGAACAGGCAAAATTTTTCAAACCTGACCTTATCCTTTGCGACATTATATGGAACAACAGGGCCTCGGCCTCATTACCGCGCTAAAGCTGATTACCTTCTACCATGGCAGTATTGAATTCATCACGCGCGAAACCAAAGGTACCCACGTTAAGCGATCGTTCGTGAGAGCCGACTAACCGGCCTTGACAAGTTTTCAGCAAGTCCATCGTGCAATCCTTTGCGTGCTATGGTTATAAACAGTATGCGGATCTCATTAGTCGAAAAACAGTGAATAATTTTAGCTTGTCGTGTTGGTGGGGCCCCACCGCTGTATCTCGCTGCAATCCCATAGGTTATCGAACAACCTTGCAACAGGTAGGTGAAATCGGCGTCGCCAAGGCCGCCCAAAAGTCCGGTACGGCATATGCCATGTCCGGCTGGACCACGACCAAGCCTGAAGACGTGGTGGCTGTAACCGATGGACCACGATTTTTTCAGCTCCAGCCCTGTCGCTCACGTGAAATCATGGCGGAAATGATCCAATTGGCGAAAGTTGAAGGATTTACCGCGTTGATCATCACGGTGGACAATCCCATTCACGGTAATCGTGAGCGCGATGCCCGCAGTGGTTTTGGCGTACCGGCCAAATTTACCCCGAAGGCAATGCTTTCGATTCTCCTCAAGCCCCTCTGGGCATTAAGCATGCTGCCAATGCCCGGTTTTGGTCTATACGACAAGTGGCTGGAACAACCAGGAAGAGATATGACCTGGTTGGCCAAGCAATTGATTACCAATGTCAGCTGGGATGATATCGCGTGGATACGAACACAATGGAATGGACCATTGGCAATCAAGGGGCTTGTCGCTGTGGAAGACGCCCGTGCGGCAGTTGATGCAGGCGCCAGCGCGGTTATTCTCTCCAATCAGGGTGCCCGTCATTTCGATACGGCTCCCGCCACCCTTGAAATGTTACCTGAGATTGTCGATGCCGCCGGTGAACACGCCGAGGTTATTTTCGACAGCGGAATCCGCAGGGGTACAGACATACTCAAAGCCATCGCATTGGGTGCAACCGCTGTTACCGGTGCCCGCCTGTACTGTTATGGTCTGGCCGCGGCAGGTCAGGCCGGGGTGGAACGGGCGCTGTCACTTCTGCGTGCTGAAGTGGAAAGAGACATGATTTTTCTGGGTGCTAAGTCGTTGACGGATATTACCTCTGATTGCCTGCGTAAAAGATCACATGGGTATGAACATTGAACATCGCTGTCATCGGGTCGGGCCTGCTTGGTACGACCACTGCATGGTTTCTGAAAAAACATAGCCATGATGTAACGGTTATAGAACGTCAACCCTCTGCAGGGCTGGAAACCAGCAAAGGTAACGGTGGATACGTCCAATCAGGATTTCCGGAGCCTTGGAATGTGCCGGGGATCTACAAAATGATGCTGCCTGCCTGGACAGCAACCCTGGGGGAATCCAGCCTGGACGCGCCCATGCTGATCAGAACCAAAGCGCTACCGGGATTGACCCGATGGGGTCTGACCTTTCTGAAAAATGCCACAGAAAGAAAATTTCTGGCTAATATCATCAATAATCGCCAACTCGCGCTATATACAAAGAAGGCACTACAAGAAATTCGCACTGAGATAAATCCTGATTACAACGCATCATTCAAGGGTGGTTTGTGGATTTTTCGCAGTGAAGAGCCCATGCAGGGCTACAAACATCATCTTGAACAGATGTCAGCACATGAAATTCAGGCCCAATTTTTGTCCGCAGACGAAGTGATAGAAAAAGAGCCCTCTCTGACCGCCATTGCTGGGAAGTTGACCGGTGGTATCCACTTTTCTGAAGATGAAAATGGCAATCCGCTTCTATTCTGCCAGGCGTTGGCCAAAGCTGCCAAAAATGCGGGCGTTAAATTTGAATATGGCCAGACGGTGAACAAGTTATCAAAAACGGGCAACGGTGTTCGTATAAAAACCGGCGACGGGGATATTGAAACGGATGCAATCGTACTTGCCGCTGGCTCTTATACACCAAAGCTGGCGCGGCAGCTGGGTGTCTATGTGCCCGTTAAGCCGGCCAAGGGCTATTCTATTTCAATACCCTTAAACGACTGGCAGCCAAGACCCTCGCATACGATTGGTGACATGAACCTGCATGCCGGTCTCAATGCACTCGGCAACACGCTGCGGGTCGCCGGAACCGGTGAGTTTACGGGTTTTGACACCAGTATTAGCAGCAACCGTATACAAAGCCTTTTTCGTCTTATCGAGCAGATACTTCCTGACTTTGCGGTAAATATGGAGCGTGAAAAAGTCGATCCGTGGTGCGGTCTCCGGCCACTGAGCGCGGATGGCCTACCCATCATTGGTGATTCCGGCGTTGAGGGTGTCTATCTCAACACAGGTCACGGTGGTCTTGGTTTTAGTCAATCCGCCGGTTCGGGTAAGGCGCTGGCTGATCACATTGCCGGCAAAAGTGATCGCTTTGACCTGACGCCGTTTTCCATCAACCGATTTTAGATTGAAGCACATTGCGGCGGAGATGCTCCTGATAAAATCGCACGATCGTAAATTCAGACGATTGGTTCAGATATTTTTAGCCGATAACTTCTTTAATCAGTCGCATGTGGTTCCCGCCCATGACCTTCATGATCCGCTCATCACTGTAGCCCATGCTCACCATGCCGCGGGTAAGATTTGGATAACCTGAATGGTTTTCCATACCTTTGAAACCGTCGGACCAAGGCCACATGTCTACGTTTACGCTGGCCACCGCCTCGGGCGGCCAATCAGGTGAAGTCAGAAACTCCTTCATGGATAGCGCCTGGACCTGGTCCAGGGCAAAGCCCACGCTGTCCTCACCCATCAGGTTGATTGCATAGTCGATACAGTTCAAAAAAGCCGGTACGTCACTGTTCTGGGGTAGCTCGGGACCGAATGTACTCGGGCTACCGACCACACCTAGCACTCCCCCATGATCAGCCAGTCCCCTTAATCCTTCATCGGTATGTGTTCTGGGATTTTTTGGTGATATTGAGCGTAAACCGGCATGAGAACACGAGATGGGTTTCTCGGACACATGCAATGTATCCAACATGGTCAATGGGCTGGAGTGACCGACATCCACGAGCATGCCAATATCGTTCATCCGGCCGATACACTCCTGTCCAAACACCTTCAGCCCACCATCACGGGGATCCATACAGCCGGATGCCAGTCCACCGCCACGATTGTAGGCCAATTGGGTTCGACGAATGCCATGATCGTAGGCTTCGTCAATGTTGTCCAACTGGTTGCCGATATAAAAACTGTTCTGGCAGTCCAGCATCATGGCGACCTTGCCGGCAGCTGCGGCTTTTTCGAGGTCGGTAGAATCCAGACAGATTATGCTCTTGCCTTCGGTCTGTTCTTTACCACGGATGAATTCGACATTCTCGCGAATGTTTTTCATGGTCCACCAGTCATGCTTGGTGATTTCCAGGTTTTCTTCGAACCCGTGCACCAGGGCCCAGTAGAAGGCGTCAATGGTGAAACTACCGCCCACAGCGCCCGCTTTACCGGCCAGCATGTTGTCGAACAGGCCTTCGAACCAGTCTACTTCAGGCTCAAAGTCAAATACGAATAGCTTGCTGTGCAAAGCCCTGGCCCGGTCTTCCTGTTCCGGGGTCAGACCAAAGTCAACGACCGTGGCGGGTTTGTTGTGGTAGGGGAAATAGTATTTCGGGTAACTATTGTCTGCAGATCCAGAGGAGTTGGCAATAGCCGTGGATAACAGGCCGGTGATTCCTGTGCCAGCAATTGCTGATCCAGCAACCGTGGCGGTCTTGATCAATGCTCGCCGGCTCATCCTTCTCATCCGATTGGGTGGGCTCAATGATGGTGATTTGTTGGTCGTCATGGTTCGACTCCTGTTCAAGATTATTTTGCGTACACCGCGTAAACCATGACGTGCATCTTACCTCGGTCTGATTTACCATTTCAGGCCACATTTTTACTGATGATCACTTACTCAATTGGAAAACATCTACTTGATAAAATGAAGTGCCGACTTAATTGCACAATGAAGTTACTTGGATTGATTGCGATAACTGCGCTATTCGCGGGATACAGCAACGCCGATGCAGATGAACTCTACGATGTCGTCATCATGAATGGCAGGGTGATGGACCCTGAAACAAACTTCGATGGCGTTCGAAACGTAGGCATCAAAGACGGAATCATTGCCATCATCACCGAAGACAGCATTTCAGGTGATGAGACTATCGATGCAAGAAGCCATGTAGTATCACCGGGTTTTATCGACACCCAGCACCACGGACACGGCAATCCCTGGGGTGTGAAAGCCTCGCTACGGGATGGTGTCACCAGTCCAATGGATCTTGAATTCGGTAATATCAATGTCGGCGCCTGGTACACCGAACGCGAGGGTA
Source organism: Lysobacterales bacterium (assembly GCA_014238945.1). GTDB lineage: Bacteria > Pseudomonadota > Gammaproteobacteria > Xanthomonadales > SZUA-36 > SZUA-36. The sequence goes on along the minus strand of JABAAB010000059.1, from coordinate 13,947 downwards.
AATGGCCGGTGAACTACGCTGCTGCTGCCTCGCACGAAGCACATCGAATGCGAGTACTCGACGGTCTGCCAATGGATAAGCCCCTTGATGCAGAAGGCGGCCTGATCGCCCGTGGTGACTCATACAATGAAAATGGGATTCCAGACTGGGCGGAAACCATACCCACAATCGAACAACTCAATGACATCCTCGCTGGTATTGATGAAGAGTTCCGCCAGGGTGCCCTGACTGCCGCATCTACCATGGGTTACATGGGCAAAGGGGCCACCACGTTTGAAGTCTTCAACCATCAGAAGCTTGCCGCCAATTATGGGCGGGGCAGCAGTTTCCATGTCCGCCTGCTGGGTAATAACAAACCACCTTATGAAGGTAACCTCGGCAACCTGGAACAATTAGGCAATGCCGCTGCATTGGGTGCACCTGCACTGATCAGCCACAACAATAATGTGGGCTGGTGGGAAATTGAGGAACGCGCCCAGGGTATGCGCAAACAAGGCATGAATATCTGGTCCGAGTACTATCCGTATACCTGCGGGTCTTCCACCATTGGCTCTGAATTTCTAAAACCCGAAGGCATGAAGTTGCTCGGCTGGGAATATTCACAAATGGTGAACCCCCGCACCGGTGATTCAATGAGTCAGGCTGAATATGAAAAAATTGTTGCAGAAGACCCCGGTTTCATCGTCATTGCTTGCATTCCCGAGCGCGAGGAATGGCTACCGATGTGGTTACGCGTTCCACATATGACAGTGGCTGGCGATCAAATGCCGCCAGTCGATGGAGATGGCAGAATCCTGACCTGGGATGACCCATACGAGGTTTACGTGGGTCACCCACGCACCATGGGCAGCCACGCCACCACCCTGCGTCTGGCGCGTGAACATGGCGTTCCATTGATGCAGATGATCGCCCAGAATGCATACTGGTCTGCAAAACACCTGGGTGATGCCGGCTTAAAAGCAATGCAGATTCGCGGTCGCATGCAGGAAGGGATGGTTGCTGACATCACAATATTTGATCCTGAAACCGTTACCGATAACGCCACTTACCTGGCCGGCAGAAACGGTCTGCCGTCCACAGGAATTCCCTATGTTCTGGTCAATGGTGTCATTGTCGTAAAGGATTCAAAGGTGCTTGATGGCATCAATCCAGGACAGCCCATTCGTTACCCGGTGGAAGAGAAAGGCCGATTTGAACCGATTAATATGCAGCAATATATGGAGTCGTTGTTGATTCAGAAATAGAAAATGAATCGCCGCGCGCTCAAAAAGCAGGAATGCCGAGTAATATCCGACCGATAATGAGCTTCTGCATTTCTGAGGTGCCTTCGGTCACGGTAAGAATCGGCGCGATTCTGTATAAATCCTGCACCGGAAATTCAAGTGTAATGCCGTTGCCGCCGTGGATGGCCAATGCATCCCGTGTCACATCAACAGCCGCTTCAGTTGCAAATAGCTTGGCTTGAGCCGCCTGCAAATCGCTGCGTAAACCTCGATGAACATGATCCAGTGCTTTGTACAAAAGCAACCGGGAGGCTTCGATTTTGATCGACATATTGGCAATTCGCGCCTGGATTAGCTGGTTAGCAGCTATCGGCTTGCCAAATTGTTTGCGCTCTTGTGCATATTGGATTGACTCATTCAGAGCACACTGGGCGACAGCGACTGCCATTAGTCCAACCAGTGGGCGCGACCCCTGTAACAGGGTCAACAGGGTTTTCAGGCCTTCTCCTGGTGGTGAAATCATACGATCAGCGGGCACAGGTACCTGGTCGAAAAATAACTGCGCGGTTGATTGACCGTTAAGACCCATTTTTTCGATATCGGCCGAGGTATAGCCCATATCACGATCTACGACAAACAATGCCAGTCCGTTGCCTGCCGCCTTCTCACCCTGCGAGACGACCACGATGAAATCAGAATAGTGGCCGTTGGATATCCAGCATTTCTCACCGGAAATCAGCCAGTCATCACCATCCTGCTTTGCCCGGGTTTTGATTTCGCTGATATTGGAACCGACATCCGGCTCACTGATACCGATGCAGCCAAGTAAATCGCCCGCCAATAACGGCGTGAGGTGTGACTCGCGTATATGTTCAGGCGCATCAACCAATAGCATGCCCACTTCTGTCTGGATCAGGATCATGACCGAGATATCCGGCGATACCATCGCCAGTTGCTCAAACAACAGTCCTATCGTGACTTCATCAAAACCGTAACCACCCAACTCTTCTGGCACCAATCCGTTGCCCATGCCATACGGCAGCAGCAATTTAAGCGCTTCCTGCATGGCTGCTTTTGGTATTTTCTCACCGCGATAACGATCAGCGATGGGTTTTATTTCGGCCTGCAGAAAGCGGGCGAAGGAATCAACCGCCAGTTCCTGTTCTTCTGTAAGGAAAAAATTCATCGCAATTTTGTTTGACAAACAGACATCATTTTACCAGTCTGTTTTTATATATTTTTCCGTCTTTCATGATTAACAACAGATTGGTCTCGGGGTCACCCAGCAAGGATATATCATTCAGAGGGTTGCCATTGACGATCAAGATATCTGCCATCGCACCTTTTTCAATTACACCCAGCTTGCCCGGGTAAGGATTGCGCTTTCCGGATAACTCAACCAGTTCTGCACTATTGAGAGTTACATGTTGCAGTACTTCTGCATTGGAAAACCGTCTCGCCCTGGCCTCAAACTCCCGGGTTTGTAAAGAACCAGCAAGTGCATCCGGACCAAATGAATCTGAGGAAAAGGTGATTTTGATGTCATGCTTTTTGACCAAATCCACCATACCATGAGAAGCATCAATGACCTCCCGGGCCTTGTTTAACTGTTCTTCTGAAAGAAAATCCATTTCCAGCGTGATATCCAGAATAGCGAACTGGGTGGAAAGAAAGGCACCATTTTTAGCCATCAGTCTTGCGCCAATTTCATCCATCATAAATCCATGATCGACACTCATCACACCGGCCTCCAGCGCACGTACGATTGATGCCGCATTATGAAGGTGAGAAGCGACATAAGTGCCCCAATCACTCGCGGCCTGTACCGCAGCTTTCATTTCATCAGGCGTGTATTGTATGGAATCGATGGGGTCATAGACTGATCCGACGCCACCACTTCCCATAACCTTGATTTGTGTCGCACCGTTTTTAAAGTTTTCCCGTACGGCAGCGAGCACTGCCGGTACGCCATCAGCCAGCTGGTAGTAACCTAAATGTTGTGCGTATGTGGGTGCGCCTCCCAATTGAGGGTTCGCATCGGTCGGCCTGCGAAAGTCACCATGCCCAGAGGTCTGGCTTACAAATGCGCCGGAAGGAAATACCCTCGGGCCTTCAACCAGGCCTTCCTCGATCGCGCGTCTCAATCCGAAGACCGGACCACCCAGGTCCCTGACCGTGGTGAATCCGCGGTGCAGCATATCGCGACTGCGTTTTGCCATTTTATGGGGTACATAATCCCAATTCAGGTCACTCATCTCATGCGTGCTGCCAACAATCGACATATGTACATGGGTATCGATAAAACCAGGCATCAGTACGTTTCCATGACCATCAATTTCGACGTCAAATTCAGCGCCTGGTTTTGACCTCGACACCTGCATAATTCGATTGCCTTCAACAATCACAGATACATCTTCCATTAACCCGCCTGACCTGCTATCGAACAGATCAACGTTGTGAACGAGAATATTTTCCTGTGCAAAAGCTGCACAGGAAATGATAGGCAATGTCAAAACGAGAAATTTGGCTTTTTTGTACATACAGTTGGTATCTCCATGGGTAGTACACATCATAGCTACCGGCAATCCCAACAGTTTTTCATATTGGGCAATTGGCCGGTGTCTTCGAGGCAATAAGGCGTGAAAATTGCGGACATGCATTTTGTGACCACAGCCCTGCTCAAATGGAATAGCGGTGTGGTGCACAGACTCGGATACTTCGACCCTGTACAAGAGAACTTCATGTCCCATTTTAAACTAATTTGATAAAAACGCATTTCAGGAGATCGTTACATGACAAATGGAAACGGCAAAGTCAATTACAAATTATCAGGTGTCGCAGCTAGTGCAGTTCTGCTACTGATGTCTTCCACATCGCTGTTTGCGCAGAACGCAGATTCAGATGATGACGACCTCACTAACTCAGAATTGTTGATGGAGCAGATAATCGTTACTGCCCGAAAAAAGGATGAAGCGCTTAATACGGTACCCGTAGCAGTAACAGCATTATCTGGTGCTCAGATGGAAGCATTGTTTGTCAACAATGTAGAGGATGTTACCTATATGGCCCCCAATGCCGAGGCGCAAGTCAATGGCACATTTCCGGCTTATGTCAACTTCTTCATCCGTGGCATGGGTGTAGCTGGAACCGTGCTTTCAGACGACCCTGCAGTGGGCGTATTCGTTGACGGTATATATTCAGGCCTATCAGCCGGCGTGGCGCTTGATGTTTTTGATCTGGAAGCGGTTGAAGTTCTCCGCGGACCGCAGGGAACACTGTTTGGTCGAAACGTAACGGGTGGTGCTGCGCTTATTCACACCCGCAAGCCAACAGAAGAGTTTGATGCCCGTGTCCGGCTCATTGGCGGAAATAACGGTCGCGCCGAGGGTGCTGTTTCGATCAGTGGTCCATTGAGCGAGAATTTTCTTGGCAAATTGGTCGCGTTTTACAAGACTCGTGATGACTGGATGGACAACCCATCGGGTAATGCAATGGGCTTCGACGATCTCGGCGAGATGGAACAAAAAGTTTTGCGTGGTGCAGCAACCTGGATAATCAGTGACACATCAACCGCAGATTTTCGCTTCGAGTTTGGCGAGGATGACAGTGACCCCCGTCCAATTTGGGCAGAAAAGAATGATGCACTGCTTGGGGCTCAACCAATACCTGGTATCAGTGAAGCACCGGTCAGAAAGGGCAGTGACCCCCTGGCAAACGGCGTAACAACCTCACCTATTGCCTCCGACTGGAGCAACGCCAGTGTTGAATTTAATTTCGGTATTGGTTCTGGCAACCTCCAGTCCCTAACAGGCTGGCGGACCATTGAACAAAAAAACCTGACCCAGGATTTTGATGGCAGCGTTGTCGCATTGTTTGATATCAATAACGGCTTTTTGGACCAGGACCAATTCAGCCAGGAATTTGTTTACAACATGGTTTTTGATAACGGCACAGAGCTGACCACGGGAGTCTACTATTTTGACCAGACCTACAAATATGGTGAACATCGTTTTGGGGCACTGTTCGCGACTTTAGGCGGTGGTTTGACCACCAACAGCACGACCGATCATGAGGTTTTGGGTGCGTTTGCCCAGGCAGATATCAAGATGGGCGACAGTTGGGTACTGACCCTGGGTGGTCGTTTTTCAACAGAAGAGAAAAAAACACAAATCGGCCAATTCGCCAGTGGTCTGCTTGACGGCACGCTTAACTGCACGGATTTTGTCAGTACCAATCCGGCAGACTGCCCACCCAATTTCTCAGGCAAGGAAGACTGGAGCAACTTTACCCCCAAAGTCGGCGTTCAGTACTTCATGTCTGATACTACGATGCTGTATGGCTCTTGGTCACAGGGCTTCCGTAGTGGTGGTTTTAATATCCGCCAAAATGTGGGTGCTCTTCCAGGACCCTATGACGAGGAAAAAGTTGACGCATTCGAAGTGGGCATCAAAAGTGACACGGCCGATGGTCGCTTTCGTCTCAATGCGGCATTGTTCTACAACGATTACACCGATTTGCAACGTACCGTCATTACTTCCGAAGGATTCCAGACGGTCTCCAATGCGGCCGCTGCCACTATTCAGGGGGCGGAATTCGAAGCCACATGGTTAGCAACCGAAAACCTGGTATTTCAGGCCAGTCTTGGTTTGCTCGATACCGAGCTAAAAGATTTTGTTAATCCTGGTACCGGTGTACTGATTGATGGTACCAATATGCCGTTTGTTCCCGACCACCAGTTTACGATTTCCGGGAATTACGACCTGGTGTTGAGTTCAGGCGTCGTCAGTTTTCGCGCTTTGTACCACAAAGAGGACAACGTTGAGACCACTGACGACAACCTGGGTTTCCCAGGCCCCAGCTGGGATACGATTGATGCCAGTGTTTCATATGCGCCTCAAAATGGAGACTGGCGTGTGACCCTGTTTGGTCGTAATCTCGATGACAGCGTGGTCTCACATCAGGTGTCCAGTGCCATTTATTCCGGCGCGAACGATCCGGGCTGGGTTCTGAACACTGGTCGTTTACCCAGAGAATACGGTGTCGAATTCACCTACCAATGGCACTGATTTGATTTGCATTAGCCCCTGCATAAAGAAAAACCCCGTCTTTGGATGGGGTTTTTTGCTTATAAGGTAAACACCCATGTCAGACTCTTTTTTATACAGGGTTCTTCTGATTCCATCATCGGTCTTTCTATCAGTGATTTTCGGTGGTTCCTATGGCTCTGGTCGCGAGGTGATGGAATTCATCAGCAAACATGGGCCCACCGGCGGATTGATTTCGATCCTGACCACCTTTATCACCTATGCGATTATCCTGTTTCTTTGCTTTGAGATTGCCCGCATATTCCGGGCATTTGAGTATCGATCCTTTTGTGACAAATTGTTGGGCAAGGCGTGGTTTCTCTATGAGATCGTAATCATGATCGGTATGGTAATCACGCTCGCCGTTGTATCAACTGTCGCCGGAACCGTTATGCAGGATCATTTCGGTATCCCTATCTCGATAGGCACGGTACTCGTTCTGACGTTGGTCATTTCCCTCAATTACCTTGGCAGGGAGTTGATCGAAAAATCAATGATGTTATCGGTATCGGCATTGTTCGCAGTACTGTTTGTCATTTTGTTTTTTGTATTCAACAATGACAACCATTCCCTCGGACAGGCCTTTGACAATGAGGTGCTTGACCTGACCGGCTGGAAAGGTGCCATGAAATACGCCATTGTCGGAACGGGGTTCCTGCCCTTGTTGTTATTTTGTGCACGAGGACTACGTAGTCGACGCGAGAGTCTTATTGCAGCCATGGCTGCCGGCCTGGTGACCGTGTTACCCGCTTTGGCATTTCACCTGGCATTTATGACGCAATTTCCTGCGATTACAAGCCAGGCTTTACCGACTTATTTCCTGTTTGAGAGCGCCAGTCCCACCTGGGCTCTGAATCTTTATGTTGTCGTATTGTTTGTCTTAATCGCACAAACCGGTGTGGGCGTATTACAGGGTTTTATCGAACGCCTTGATGTGTGGCGAGAGGGGAAAACAGGTACTCCGATGTCCAAACTTGGGCATGGCTTGACAGCCGGTTTTATGATGCTGGCCAGCTTGCTACTGGGCAGCATGGGCGTGGTGGCATTAATTCTGAAAGGCTATAACCTGCTTTCGGCCAGCTTCCTGATTGTGTTTACGATTCCGTTACTAACCTGGGGTGTTGTGCTGGTGTTCAGGAGAAAACCGTGAAACGAGGTGACATCGGTTCCGGAATGTCCCGAAGACAGTGCAGATTCGGAACAACTATCTGCATATAAAGACCAGACACAGAAGCGCCGCACAATGATACTGAACTCTGAAACTACTATCACAGAACCAACAGGTAATTTATGTCAAACCCCGATCAAAGATTGAAAGAGCTGGGACTGGTGCCCGCCGGCCCGTTTCCAATTCCGGCAGGTATGGAAATTCCCTTGTCTTTTATCAAGGTTTACGGCAATCGAGTAATGGTGGCCGGTCACGGCCCCCAAAATGAAGATGGTAGCCTCGCCCAGCCCCTGGGTAAAGTTGGTCAGGACCTGACCATGGAGCAGGGTGTTGAAGCTGCGCGGTTGACTGCACTGGCCATGCTAGGAACCATTCAGCGCGAATTGGGTAGTCTGAATCGAATCGAATCATGGGTGCGTGTATTCGGCATGGTGAATGCGGCACCGGATTTTACTCAACACACGCCGGTCATTAATGGCTTCTCAAATCTGATCGTCGAGGTTTTCGGCGAAGCCGGACGGTGCGTACGTTGTGCCGTTGGTATGTCCAGCCTGCCATTAAATATCCCGATTGAAATTGAAGCAGAATTAATCCTCCGTTAGTCCGGAATATTTTATGTCGCTACCTGCCGTCAAGATAAATGATAAGTACGAACTGGATACCGGTCAGATTTACCTGACCGGCAGCCAGGCTTTTGTACGTCTCCTACTGGCTCAGCGCAGAATGGACCTGAAAAACGATCTGAACACCGCTGGTTTTGTAACCGGTTATCGCGGCTCCCCGATGACGGCTATCGATGCGCAACTGTGGAGCGCCGGTGACCAACTTGAAAAGCACCACGTCAAGTTTTGGCCTGCGATCAACGAAGACCTTGGTGCCACGGCGTTATGGGGCACTCAACAGGTCGGTTTTTTCAAAGACGCCAAATATGACGGTGTGTTCTCCATGTGGTACGGAAAGGGACCAGGGCTTGATCGCAGTCTGGACGCAATCAGACAGGGCAACTGGCACGGTGCCGCCCAACATGGCGGTACGCTGATATTGGCAGGCGATGATCCGGCGATGACATCAACGATTAGTGCGTTTCATTCGGAGCTGTTGTTTGAAGACCTGCTAATGCCTGTCCTTTACCCAGCCGATATCCAGGAAGTGTTCGACTTTGGTTTGATGGGGATCGCGATGTCACGTTTTTCAGGCTCCTGGATCGGCTTTAAGTGTCTGCCTGAAACGATAGAAACGGCCGCCTCTATTAATGGCGACCCTGAAAGGGTTCAAATTGTACGTCCTGAATTCGATTTCCCCGTTGATGGCGTTAATGCACGGTTAAACGACATGTGGTACCTGCAGGAGACCCGAATACGCAATTACCGATTGCCTGCTGCGCTGGCATTTGCACGCGCCAATAAGTTGAATCATGTTAGTCACGCTTCTCCATCGCCCCGTTTTGGTATTGTTGCCATGGGCAAGCAATGGCGTGACACGCTGCAAGCTTTGTCTGATCTTGGAATTAATGAGAAGACGGCAGCGGATATTGGCATCACCGTGCTCAAGGTTGCGATGCCCTTTCCTGCAGACATTGAACTCTATCGTGATTTTGCCCGGGGACTGGATGAAGTCATTGTTGTTGAAGATAAACGTGAGCAATTGGAAAATGGCCTGCGAAATACCTGTTATGCATTACCGGAGGCACAAAGGCCCCGCATCGTTGGGCGCCAGGATGAAGATGGTGAGCCACTGGTGTCCTGCATTGGTGATCTCACCCCGGACCAGATTTCACTGGCCATTGCTTCGCGCATTGGCTCGTTCCATGACAGCCGTGCATTTCGAGATCGACTCGCATTTCTGACCGGACAGAGTGATTCCAAAAAAGGCCTGACCGCCATACAGTTGAAACGATTACCGTACTTTTGCCCGGGTTGCCCACATAACACCTCAACCAGGGTTCCAGAAGGCAGTATTGCGTTTGGCGGAGTAGGCTGTCATTTCATGGCCAACTGGATGGATCGCGAAGTATACGGGTACACGCAGATGGGAGGTGAGGGTGCCCAATGGATCGGTCAGGCACCTTTTGTGGAACGCGATCACGTATTTCAGCAATTGGGTGACGGCACCTACTATCACTCGGGATCCCTGGCCATTCGCGCTTCGGTAGCGGCCAAAACCAATATCACATACAAAATACTCTATAACGACGCCGTGGCGATGACAGGCGGCCAACCGGTAGATGGACCAATAGATGTTCCGGCAATTGCCCACCAGGTATATAACGAAGGGGTCAATCGCATTGTTGTGGTCAGCAATGAGCCGGAAAAGTATAGGTCATTCCGAAAGCTGCCCAATGGCACGACCGTTCACCATCGTGATGAGTTGATTTCCGTGCAAAAAGAATTAAGCACGATCAAGGGGGTCACCATTCTGATTTATGATCAGACCTGTGCTGCAGAAATTCGCCGGCGTAGAAAACGCGGTAAATTCCCAGATCCAGCCAAGCGAGTTTTCATCAACGATCGGGTCTGCGAAGGCTGCGGTGATTGTGGCGTACAGTCTAATTGCATCGCCGTAATACCAGTTGATACCAATTTTGGGCGCAAGCGTGAGATCGACCAGTCTGCCTGTAACAAGGATTTCTCCTGCTTAAAAGGCTTTTGCCCCAGTTTTGTCACCATTCTTGATGGCGAACCGCGAAAAGGCATGAAAGTTACCGACGATGCCAAAACCTTGCCGATAATTCTTTCACCTCAATTGCCACTTATTCCCGAGAGCAATACGTATGGCATTCTGCTTGCGGGTGTTGGCGGTACCGGCGTTGTCACTATCGGTGCCATTCTGGGTATGGCGGGTCACCTGGACCAGAAAGGCGTTTCCGTCGTTGATCAAATGGGCTTTGCTCAAAAAGGTGGCCCGGTAACCACACATATTCGTCTGGGCAATTCGCCGGAGGAAATGCATTCAGCCAGGATCAATGCCGGTTCTGCAGACCTTATACTCGGCTTTGACATGCTCGTCACGGGTGAAGACAAAGTACTTAACGCGGCAGCTAAAAACCGCACCAAGGCAGTAATTAATGTGCACCGAAGGTTAACCGGCGACTTTACTCGTAATGCCGACCTGCAATTCCCTGATGAGGCACTAAGGCAACGGTTAGCCCAGATCATAGGCAATAAAAATACCAACCTGGTAAATGCCAGTCGAATTGTCACCAAATTACTGGGTGATTCTATCGCCAGTAACATGTTCATGGTTGGGTATGCCTGGCAAAAAGGTCTTATCCCACTGAGTCTGGATGCGCTTTACCGCGCCATTGAGCTAAATGGCGTTGCCGTGGCCTGGAACCAGGAAACTTTTGAATGGGGACGCCGAACAGCTGACAGACCTGAACAGGTTGAGAAAATTGCTTTTGGAGAGAAAACCAGGGCAGTACAAACTCGGCCGGATACAGGTCGAATGTTGCAGCGTAACGCTGAAGAATTGATTTCCTATCAGAATCAGGCGTATGCCAACCGCTATCAGGATTTGGTAAATCGAATTAGCGATGCTGAATCTACCAGGGCACCGGGATTGCAAGGACTGGCCAATGCCGTTACCAGGTACGCTTACAAGCTGATGGCTTATAAAGACGAATACGAAGTGGGCAGATTGTATTCGGATCCGGAATTCAAACGTAAGCTGGACGAACAATTCGAAGGTGATTACAAACTGGAGTTCAACCTGGCGCCTCCAATACTCTCTCGCATCGATAAAAAGACTGGTAAGCCCGGGAAAATTCAATTTGGAGCATGGATGCTGCCGGTGTTTGGCATGCTTGCAAGATTGAAGTTCTTGCGTGGTACGAAACTGGATATTTTTGGTTATACCGAAGAAAGACGTGAAGAACGCGCATTGATCGAAGAATATTTCTCATTAATGAACGAAATCATCGATTCGCTGAACACCGAAAACCATGCGATCGCGGTTGAGTTGGCCAGCCTGCCGGAAAAAATTCGTGGTTTCGGGCACATCAAGCAAAACCACCTGCAAGCATTTCGTAAGCAGCATCATAATCTACTCAAAGCATTTCGCTCAGATCAGGTTTTGGCTGATGCCGCCTAAGTCACTCGACATCCCAACACACCGTTACTCCGTCTTCAGGCTATTGGCATGTTCCAGACCATCAATGTGAGAGGGCGAAATTGGGATGTCTATGCCCAGTTGGTTACAGATTCTTAAGAACTTTTTCAGAGGCGCCCCAATATTTCAGAATCCGGGGCAATTCAGGCTCAATGCGACCGGCAGCACTGCTGATTTCAGATTGCGTGCGTGAAAACCGGGGTGCCGGCGCGGCTTGTTTAATGCCATCAACAGTGACGAATGTTCTTCGCGCCTTGTTGTGTGGATGTTCCATAGATTCACGCACTCCCAGGATGGGAGTAAAACAGGCATCTGTCCCTTCCAGAATGTCGCACCACTCATCTCTGGTCCGGGTTTTAAATACTTCCTCAAATCGATGCTGAAGTGCACCCCACTTTAATTCCAGATACTGTTCATCCGGGTTAATGTCGTCCAGGCCTAACTCTTTGAGCAGCACCTTATAAAACTTACTTTCAATTGCAGCAATGGCGATGTGTTTATCATCCAATGTGCGGTATGCACGCGCAAATGGTGCCCCACCATCAAGAATGTTGCTGCCTCTCTCCTCTTTCCACATGCCGGCCGCCAGTAGACCGTGTGCGAACGTCATTAGAGAGGCTGCGCCGTCTACCATGGCGGCATCAACCACTTGCCCCTTTCCCGACTTGGCGGCTTCCAGAAGCGCTGCGAGCATTCCCATAACAAGATAAGCGCCTCCGCCACCCATGTCGCCGATCAAATTTAACGGGTAGACGGGATCGCCACCTTTCTCACCAATGGCAGAATATATTCCAGCCAGGGCGATGTAGTTCGGATCGTGTCCGACAGCGTCTGCCAGCGGACCGTCCTGCCCCCAACCGGTCATGCGTCCGTAAAGGAGCTTTGGATTCCGCTCCATACAATCGTCTGGACCCAGGCCCAGCCGTTCCATGACTCCAGGACGAAATCCTTCAAATATTGCATCCGCGTCTTCACAAAGATCCAGCACCAGGTTTTTGCCTTCTGGAGTTTTCAGATCCACACCAATGATCGGGCGACTACGGTTCAGAATATTAAAATGCGGATCCATGTCAAGACCGATATCGGCATCAAACGGGCGGTCAATGCGAACCAGGGAAGCGCCCATATCTGCCAATAACATACCAGCCATTTGGCCAGGGCCAATGCCTGCGATTTCCACTATTTTAAGACCCTTCATAGGCCCCATATATTCATGCTTCCTGGATTGTATTCTGACAGTCTAAGGCCAACTCGCCAATCGCTTTTGTCCGTACAAGTAATTCTGTACCCATTAGGGGTAAGAATGTAATTTTTAACCGCAATAATAGCGATATATCATTAATGGTGGCTTATAGTAATCGACATCAATATTGCAACGCAGCCCAACAGGATTGCCATGATTACCGATACTAGCTGTTACCAGAAAATGACTGATGAATTCTCCTGGGATCGCCCGGATCTTTTTAATTTTGCAACCGATGTGATCGATCGCTGGGCCGTAGAAACCCCGGACACAACAGCCCTGTTCTGGACAGATGGTGAAGGAAACGACATCAAACTCAGCTATGCAGAACTGGCTGTAGCGAGTAAACAGTTTTGCAACGTACTGAAAAACACCGGTCTTGAGAAAGGTGACCTGGTTTTATTAGTCATGAAGCCGCAACCGGAATGGTGGGTGATAGTCACTTCCTGTCTGCGCATGGGCTTGGTGGTATCACCCGGGACAACACAGTTACACAGCAACGACATAGATCATCGACTGGAGGTATCAGAAGCCGTTTGTGTGATTTCTGATTCCGATAATGCCCCCAAGTTTGATCTGATCAAGAAGGACTATCCGGCACTTCAACGCAAGATTATCAGTGGCGAAACCCGACAAGGATGGATCGAATATGAATCTGCAATGGCTATGGCAAATACCGAGTTCGAACCTGAACCCAGCGGCGAGAGACCGGTTGGCTTATTTAAGGAGTACTGGAAAAGTCCCGAGCGGATGGCAGAGTCTTTTCGGGGTGACTGGTATTTTACCGGTGATCGTGCAGTGCGTGACGAGGACGGGTATTTTTGGTTCTTGAGCCGTTCGGATGATGTGATAATTTCTTCTGGCTACCGCATCGGTCCTTTCGAAGTAGAGAGCGCGTTGATTGAACACCCGGCGGTAGCTGAATCAGCCGTTGTTTCCAGCCCGGATAAAACCCGTGGCGAAGTCGTCAAAGCGTTTATTGTAGTGGATAGGAAGTATAAACCACCTTATTTGCAATTCAGCAAAGTATCAGTGACCGTTGACCCCGTGCAACCCCGTGCATATTTGACCTTTGCCGTCCCCGGGCCACCGGTGTACTGGTCATCGGTGCGCCTCAAACCG
>JABAAB010000118.1 GCA_014238945.1 Lysobacterales bacterium | reverse complement strand
TCATGGCCCATCACGTCTTCTTTGGAGAAACCCGTGATGCTCTCTGCTTTCTGGTTCCACTCATTAACATTGCCTTCCGCATCAATGCCGAAGATCGGCGCGTTCGCCGTGTCGATAAGGGTTGTGAGGTCATCGGCAATACGAGCCTGTTCAACCTGGCTCTGACGCAGGTCGAATTCGAACTTCTTAAGCCCGGCAGCCGCTCGGTCCCGTTGATCGGTGCGCCTAGATAGGTCCTCCTGGCTCTGACGCAGGTCGCCTTCTATCTTCTTACGCCGGCCCATCGTTGGGTCCCGTTGATCGGTGCTCTCAGATAGGTCGTCTTCGATATGCTTACGCATACCGTGTATTTTCGGCTTCAAGGGCGAAGAGGCCAGCTAGCAAAGTGCAAATATGACACAAATCATTTCCCCACATCAGATCAATAACTTCGCTGCTTCCGCCTAACATTTTCTGGTACCAATTTCGATATTTGATTGGGAATTACGATGGTCACCGAGTTTCCTTGATTTTTATTGCTTTCAATTGAAAGGGTTCCCTCATGTAATTCAGCAAACTTTTTTGCGAGAAAAAGCCCTGCACTGATCCCATCGCGTATTTTGGTTGGCGAAACATCTATCTTCTGCAAAGGCTCATGGGATTTCATGATCTCTGGCTCGTTCATTCCGACACCATCATCCTGAACCGAGATAGTGAGACCGTCATCAGTTTGCCGGGCGGATATTTGAACCATGTCCCCGACTGAAGAAAACTTGATCGCATTGTCGATAAGACGGCCAACAGATTGTGATATTCTGACGGGATCCAATTTTGCGCTAGTCGCTGAGATATTATCCAAATCGATGATAACCCCGGCCATTTTTGCTTTGCCCCGATACACGGAGACTGTTTGTTCAATTAACTCTGAAACATCCACATCCGAGAGATTCAACTGAAAAGTTTTGGTCTCCACCGAGACCATATCGATCATGGAATTGATCACTTTCGTTAATCGCCATCCGGCTTTTTTGATGTTAACTATGAGTTCTCTTTGTTTAGGATCGACCACATTTGGTTCGATAATTCCAGCAGACCCAACGATCGTCGTCAAAGGGGTTCTCAGTTCGTGACCAACCATCGTCAAAAACTCGTCTTTTACCTGGTTGGCGATAATGAGCGCTGAGTTAGCCTTTTCAAGATCACTAGTCCTCTGTCGAAGTTCGCTCGTTTTTACCGAAACCAGTTCCTTTAATTGTTCCGTAAAATTACGCTCCAGTGCGCGTGCTTTGATATACCCATCAGCCCGTGTCACTGCATGGACGAGATATTCGGGAGACAAGGGTTTGGTCAGAAAGTCTAGGGCACCCAATTTCAGGGCACTGATGGCTTCACTCAGTCCTGCATGACCGGTCATAATCAAGATGGCGAGTTCACGTTCTTCTGATATTTCATTTTTTATGATCTTGCACAGTTCGAGGCCATCCATATCCGGCATTCGAATATCCGCAAGTATGATGGAAATAGAGGCCTTTGAATGAACCAATTCCAGCCCGGTCTTTGCGTCCATAGCAACAACACAGCGAAACCCGCGACGCTCCAGTTTTTCTGCTATTTCTTCACAAATCTCTGGTTCATCATCGATGATGAGGATTTGGGCATCACCCTCAATGCCATCTGTGTCCCATGTCTTGTCACTATTGATAAACGGTATTTCGCCAACGTTTCCGTTGCCGGAGCTTAACTGCATTTGGTTTGCTTGGGACATACTTCCCTTCAGACTAACCTTAGGACTGATCGAAACTTTGCTATTTAATGATACAACATTGTGGATAGGAAGTATAAACCACCTTATTTGCAATTCAGCAAAGTATCAGTGATCGTTGACCCCCGGCAACGGATGCGGCGGATATTCCCATGCTGGCCCGCTAGTACGGCTTCAGCCTGCATGCGACCACGGTGTGTGAAGCGCATCTAGCGCAGCAAGTTGGAGCGGCTGTGCCGCTACATCACGCGTGGGCCGATCGCCACCAGGCGCCTGTCGGTCGATGACCGGGGAAGGGTGATATACCGCTACAAGCGGCCGTTCCGGGATGGTTCAACGCAGGTGGTACTGGAGCCGCTGGATTTCATGGCACTTCTGGCGGCACTGGTGCCCAGACCACGGCTGAACCTGACGCGTTTTCACGGTGTATTTGCGCCCAACTTTAAACATCGGGCGCACAGCGTTCCCCGTCAACTGCGGGGTCGGGTGGGCAGGGATGCAGGAGGTAGAGCAATGCCGGGAGCAATTGCCGAGGAAGCGCATGAGCGGCCATCTCCAGGTTGGTTTTCCTGGTGCCTAAACCAAGGGTTAATCTGACCCGATTCCATGGCGTCTTCGCCCCCAACAACAGACACCGTAAGCAGATAACCCCAGCAAATCGGGGCAAAGGTAAGAAGACCCAGTCACTTGATGAGAACCACACTCCCGCAGAGCGCAGGGCAGCCATGACATGGGCCCAACGTTTGAAACGAGTATTTAATATTGACATTGAAACCTGCAGTGAGTGCGGTGGTGACGTCAGGATCATTGCTTGTATTGAAGCCCCAGAGGTGATCCGGAAGATACTTGCTCATCTGGATGAAAAAGTGATATCAACCGGAGCAGTCCTGTTGCCGGAACCCAGGGCTCCGCCAGTAACGGGGTTGTTTGCATG
>JABAAB010000064.1 GCA_014238945.1 Lysobacterales bacterium | reverse complement strand
GTTGAAGGTGAACGCATCGAACGGGTGATCCAGCGTGAGGCCAGTGAACAGGGTCGCCCCGCGGAGGATATCCGCAGGGCCTACACAAAACAGACATCGCTGAGGCGTTTTATCAACCCCCAGGACATTGCCGACATGGCACTGTTTCTTGCCTCGGACAAAGGCAGGAGTGTTTCCGGACAGGCCCTGGGTGTTGACGGTCATACCGAATCCCTGTCAAATGAACTTTTTTAAAGCGGGTACATTCCAGTCCGGTTCGCTGCCGGGGCAGCACAAAAACTACAAGGATCACAGATGAAGCACACCGCCACGCACACAGTAGACTGGCCGAGTTTCATTGCCTCGGTTGTGATTATCCTTCTGGTCAGTACGCCACTGGTGCTGTTCCCCGAGGTTGGCGGCAAGTTGCTGGCAGATATGTATTCTGTCATCAGCCATCAGTTCAGTTTTTTGTACCTTACTGCCGGTATGGCAGTGATTACATTGCTGCTTTGGCTGGCCATGGGTCGTTATGGAAAAGTTCGTTTGTCAGCGACAGAGGACCCACCGGAGTTCAGCAATTTCAGCTGGGCGGCCATGCTGTTTTGCGCCGGAATCGGTGCCGGTCTGCTGGCCTGGGCACCGATCGAATGGGCCTACTATATTGATGCCCCACCCTTCGGCGCCGAACCGGGCTCGGCCACGGCTGCTGAATGGGCATCCACCTACGGCATGTTTCACTGGGGCCCTACCGCCTGGGCGTTTTATTGTCTGCCAACTGTCGCCATTGCTTACCCCTATTATGTCAAGAAAATTCCTTTTCTGAGACTCAGCACCTCCTGTCATTATTTTTTTGGTGACAACAAAGAGAGCCGTAGCGCACGCCTGATCGACTGGCTGTTCATGATAGGACTGCTGGGTGGCGCGGGTACGTCACTGGGTTTTTCCACACCCATGATCGCCGCCTGTATCGCACGGGTCACCGGTCTTGAAGCAGATTTCGGTTTGGAACTCTGGGTGGTTGTGGTATCGGTGGCCATGTTTGCCACCAGTGTCTGGATGGGACTAAAAAAGGGTATCAAGCGTCTCAGTGATATCAATATGTTGCTGGCTTTCATATTGTTGGGCTTCATATTGCTGGTTGGCCCCACGATCTTCCTGTTCAAGGCATCTGTAAACAGTGTGGGTTTGATGGCACAAAATTTCATCCGGATGAATGCATGGACCGATGCATTTACAGATTCTTCCTTTGTTGAGAACTGGACCATTTTTTACTGGGCCTGGTGGATCGCTTACGGCCCATTTGTTGGTATGTTTGTGACCCGTATTTCAAGGGGCCGCAGCATCCGGCAGGTGATTTTCGGTATGCTGGGTTACGGTACCCTGGGTACTGGACTGTTTTACATGATCATGGGTAACTATGGACTGCACCTGGAATTAACCGGGGTGGTGGAAGTAAGTACATTACTGGCATCTGAAGGTGCCCCCACTGCCATCGTCGCCATCCTGGATCAGCTCCCGTTCGCGGCGATTGGCATCGCCATATTTGCGATCATCGCATTGATTTTTTCAGCCACGACCTATGACTCGGCCTCCTACATCCTGGCCTCCTGCGCTACCCGCAGACTGGAGGCGGATGAAGACCCGGACCGCTGGCACCGGGTTTTTTGGGCCCTGGCGCTGGCAGTACTGCCATTGACACTGATGTTTTTAGGCGGAGACGGACTAAAGACCGTGCAATCTGCAACACTGATTGTCTCCCTGCCGCTTATTTTTGTGGCTGCGCTGATGTCCGTGTCACTGGTCAAGCAGCTGCGTGAGGATCACGGCTGAGGGGTTACTTTCCAGGCGCTATGTAAAGGTCCGTAATGGTACCGTCAAATACCTCGGCTGACATGGCGACCGTTTCCGAAAGTGTTGGGTGGGGATGAATGGACAAACCTATGTCTTCCGCCTCGCAACCCATCTCGATTGCCAATACGCATTCCGCAATCAGATCACCCGCATGCGGGCCCACGATCCCGGCACCAATGACCCGGCTGGTTTCCGGGTCGAACAACAACTTGGTAAGGCCCTCGGTACGACCGATACCAACTGCCCTGCCGCTTGCTGCCCACGGGAATTTGCCCACTTTATAATCAACGCCCTCTTCCCTGGCCTGGGTTTCGGTCAGACCCGCCCAGGCAATCTCGGGATCGGTGTAGGCGACCGAGGGGATGACGCGCGCCTCAAACGCGCTTTTCATACCGACGCAAACCTCTGCTGCCACCTTGGCTTCGTGAGTTGCCTTGTGCGCCAGCATGGGCTGGCCGACAATATCACCAATGGCAAAAATATGCGGTATGTTGGTCCGCATCTGCCGGTCCACCGGGACAAACCCGCGTTCGGTTATTTCCACGCCGGCGTTTTCGGCTCCGATCTTCTGTCCATTGGGTGTCCGGCCGGTGGAAACCAGGACCCGGTCAAACACGGAATTTTCTGGAATTTTGGCCCCATCAAAGGTCACGTGAAGCCCATCTGGTGCCGGTTGTATCGACTGGACACTGGTATTGACAAAAATCCCTGCATATCGGCTGCCAATTCGTTTCTGCAATGGCCGGACCAGGTCCCTGTCGGTACCGGGCATCAACTGCCCGGTCAGTTCAACGACGGTCACTTCACTGCCCAGCGCCTGGTATACACTGGCCATCTCCAGCCCAATGATGCCGCCACCTATCACCAGTAGGCGTTGTGGCACATCTTTTAATTCAAGTGCGTCAGTTGAATCCATGATACGCGGGTCATCCCAGGGCAGACCCGGTAACTTGAATGCCTGCGAACCTGCAGCAATGATCGCGCGCGCAAAACTGACCGTGCGGTCCTGGTCTTCACTTTTTATCTGCATCTCGTGTGGAGAAGCAAAACTGCCATGACCCTGAATCACATGAACACCGCGTTGTTTGGCCATGGAAGCCAGTCCGCCCGTCAGGCGCCCCACCACTTCCTCTTTCCAGCCACGCAACTTGTCCAGATCGATTTCAGGTTGGCCAAAGATCACACCGTGTGCTGCGATTGCCTCCGCCTCGTCGATTACTGCTGCGGCGTGCAACAGTGCCTTGGAGGGTATACAGCCCACCACCAGGCATACTCCACCAAGTACCGGGTAACGTTCTACCAGGGCGACATTCAGTCCCAGGTCGGCCGCACGGAATGCAGCCGTGTATCCACCCGGCCCGGAACCCAGTACCAGGACATCAAATTCGAATTCTGCGAGGGAGTCTACCCCAGTATCGATCTCGGTATCGACCCCGGTTGAGGGGGCTTCCCTGGCAACTGGTTCCTCAATTACACTGGCACGGCTCGTGGCGGCCGGGCTTTTTTGCGGAGAGTTAATCACCGCTGCATCATCGGCTTCCAGCACAGCAATGAGTGATCCCTCGGACACGGTGTCGTCGAGTGCCACGTCCAGTGAAAGTATCACACCGGCACGGGGTGACGGCACCTCCATGGTCGCTTTGTCACTTTCCAGTGTCACCAGGGATTGTTCAGCATGCACGTGTTCGCCGGCTTCCACCAGCACTTCAATTACCGGGATATCGGTAAAATCACCGATGTCCGGGACAAGGATTTCCAGCCTGTCAGCCATTTCTCACCACTTGTTTCTTATCCATCCGCGGAACCCGCAACCCTGATAACCAAGGTGCCATCCTGTTGCTGCAGGTTGTAGTGCTTCAGAAAACTCATACCCAGCAAGACCCCGTTAAATTCACCGCTGGTGATACTGGCACGCACATTCCTGCGTCGAATCCCGCCTACCGTAACTTCATCCAGCCGCGTCATCCACGCATGGGCCGGCCCGGCAGCTGTCATGACCTGTACCCTGGGTCCGAAATCCAGACCAAGGGCCCGCGCGGCCGACTCAGGCAATGCGACATCGGTCGCTCCGGTATCGACCAGGAAAGTCACCGCCTGTCCATTGATCTCGCCCTCGACTACATAATGTCCATTGCGGTCCTGCTCAAGAACCACCATGACCGCACCATTTGAGTCCACCGAAGTGACCGTACCACTCCCCCCATCCAGTGAGGAAAACAGCATGTACAATCCACCCAGTAATCCGAACGCGGCCAGCCACAACATGCGTTGACCGAGTCGTGATTCAGAACTGTTACCGTAATCTGCCATTTAGCTGTTTTCAACCGCCACCGTCAGAGATTCATGCCCTGTACGTCTTCCAGCCTCAGGGCCAGGAAACGTGCAAAACGGGCCGCATTCGCACCGTCGATCACCCGGTGGTCATAGGAGAGACTGAGCGGCAACATCATGCGAGGCTGAAACGACTCACCATCCCAAATTGGACTGAGTTTTGAACGAGAAACACCAAGGATCGCCACTTCGGGGGCATTGATGATGGGTGTAAACGATGTACCGCCTATTCCACCAAGACTTGATATTGAAAAACAACCACCCTGCATATCGGTGGGTGTGAGTTTGCCATCGCGCGCCTTTTGGCTGATTTCACCCAGTTCCCCCGCCAGTTGCAAGATATCTTTCTGGTCGCAGTCACGGATAACCGGTACCACTAACCCCTGCGGAGTATCGACCGCGATGCCAATATGAAAATACTTCTTCAATACCAGGTTATCACCGGACTGATCCAGCGATGCGTTGAAGGTGGGGTACTTTTTCAGTGCAGCCACACTGGCCTTGATCAGGAACACCAGTGGGGTCAGTTTAAAACCAAGTTCCCGGGCACGTTCTGAGTTGGCCTTGCGGTACGCCTCCATATCGGTAATATCGGCCTGGTCATTCTGGGTGACATGGGGAATGCTGACCCAGTTCCGATGCAGGTAGGAACCGGAAATTTTTTGAATTCGCGACAATGGCTGCTGCTCTGTGTCACCGTAGCGGCTGAAATTCACCTTCGGTGCAGCGGGCAGATCAAACACCAGACCGCCAGCAGCAGGTGCCGGCGTTGCCGACAGTACCGACTTGATATACCGGTTTACGTCTTCACGTATGATGCGTCCACCCCGCGCGCTACCGGTTACCCGGGCCAGGTCCACTCCGAGTTCACGTGCATAACGACGTATGGCCGGACTGGCATAAGGTGCCCCGGATGGTGATGTTGCTTTCGAATCCATAGGAACGGGCGGTGAACTCCGGTCACCGGCAGAAGGTGCCGGAATGGTAGCCGGTTTCTTTTCTGTCTGACCGGTGACTACCCGCTCGGGACTGGCCGGTGGTTTCGTCACTGCTGGCGAAGATGGCTCCGGTTGCACAGGTTGTGCCGCAGGGGTAACCGGTTCGACAAGCCCGTCGGCTTCTATTACCGCTACCGCATCACCCTCTGATACCTTGTCGTCAAGTGCTACCCGCAATTCGCGCACAACACCGGCCACCGGTGCCGGAACTTCCATCGTAGCCTTGTCACTCTCCAGGGTCACCAGTGACTGTTCTGCTTCCACAGAGTCACCTACAGCCACCAGGATTTCTATCACCGGTATTTCGCTGAAATCGCCAATATCCGGTACCCGGATTACCACTTGATCAGTCATTTCCTGCTACCCGGCAAATTAAACAATCGATGCTCGCTTTCATGATTTCAACGGGTTTGGCTTGGCTGGATCCAGATCAAGACTGGTACGTGCTTTTAACAATTCATCGACCGGGAACAACCCCTGCCGGTTGAGCGAATGAAGGGCAGCATACGCAATATTGTTCCGGTCTACCTCGAAGAAGCGTCTCAGGTTCTGACGCGTGTCGGAACGACCAAAACCATCCGTGCCCAGTACGGTGTAATCCGAATTTGGCAGGAAGGGTCTAATCTGCTCTGCATAGGCGCGCACATAGTCAGTTGCCGCCACCACCGGTCCGTCGTAACCGTCAAAACATTTTTCCACCCAGGAAGTCTGCTGATCGGTCTCAGGATTGAGACAATTGTAACGCCCGGTTGCAGTTCCGTCCCGTTGCAATTCGGTAAAACTGGTCGCACTCCAGATGGTCGCACTGACCCCGTAGTCACGTTCAAGCAGCTCTGCAGCCGCAATAACCTCACGCAAAATCGCACCTGAACCGATCAATTGAACGGGGTGACCCTCATTCTGACCCGCACGGAACCTGTAAAGTCCCTTGAGAACGCCCTCCTCGACGCCATCGGGCATGGCCGGGTGGGTGTAGTTTTCATTCATCACGGTCACGTAGAAATACAGGTCTTCCATTTGCTGATACATCCGGCACAGACCCGAGTGCAATATGATCGCCAACTCATAGGAAAAAGACGGATCGTAGGAAACACAATTGGGTACCATCGACGCGATCACATGACTGTTGCCATCCTCGTGCTGCAGTCCTTCACCGTTCAGCGTGGTACGACCCGCGGTTCCACCCAGTAAAAATCCACGTGCTCGCATATCACCGGCAGCCCAGGCCAGGTCCCCGATGCGTTGGAAGCCAAACATGGAATAGAAAATGAAAAACGGGATCATGGCAACACCGTTATTACTGTAACTGGTTGCAGCAGCGATCCAGGAGGACATGGCACCGGCCTCAGAAATGCCTTCCTGCAGAATCTGGCCATTGGTGTCTTCCTTGTAAAACATCAATTGATCAGAATCTACCGGTGTGTACAGTTGCCCCTTGGATGAGTAAATACCCAATTGTCGAAACATGCCTTCCATACCAAAAGTCCGGGCTTCATCGGCCACGATGGGCACAATGTGGCGGGTCATGTTCTTATCCCTGAGCATAATGGCAAGAAAGCGCACAAATACCATGGTCGTGCTGATTTCGCGCTCACCGGTACCCCGGAACAAGGATTCAAACACCTTGATTCCCGGAATTTCCAGGGCATCGGCAGTAACCCGGCGCTGTGGCAGATATCCACCCAGCGCTTCACGTCGGGCCTGCATATATTTCACTTCAGGCGATTCCTCTCCCGGGTGGTAATACGGTATTTCTTTTATTTCCTCATCAGATATGGGGACATTGAACCGGTCCCGGAATTGACGCATCGATTCCACGTCCATCTTCTTTTGCTGGTGGGTAATATTCTGTGCCTCACCTGCATCACCCATGCCATAGCCTTTCACGGTTTTCGCCAGTATCACCGTCGGCTGCCCGGTCTGCTGCATTGCTTCATGATAGGCCGCATATAGCTTGTGGGGGTCGTGACCACCCCGGTTCAAACGCCAGACATCACCATCTGACATCGTTGCGACCATTTCTTTTAATTCGGGGTAAGCACCAAAGAAATGCTCACGGGTATAGGCACCACCCTTGGCCTTGTAATTCTGATATTCACCATCCACCGCCTCTTCCATGCGCTTACGCAACAGGCCGTCCTTGTCTTTCGCCAGCAGCGCATCCCAACGTGCGCCCCAGATAACCTTGTTGACCTTCCACCGGGCACCACGAAAAACACCTTCCAGTTCCTGGATGATCTTGCCGTTGCCACGCACCGGACCGTCGAGGCGCTGGAGGTTACAGTTGACCACAAAAATCAGGTTATCCAGACCCTCGCGACCGGCCAGAGAAATGGCACCCAGTGATTCCGGTTCGTCCGTTTCTCCATCACCGATGAAGCACCAGACCTTGCGTTGAGAAGTATCAGCAATACCCCGATTGTGCAGATATTTCAGGAAACGTGCCTGGTAGATGGCCATAATCGGTCCCAGACCCATCGACACCGTTGGCAGCTGCCAGAATTCCGGCATTAACCAGGGGTGGGGATAGGAGCTCAGCCCCTTTCCGCCAATTTCCTGCCGGAAATTATCCAATTGCTCTGACGACAGGCGTCCTTCGAGAAATGCCCGCGCATAAATACCCGGTGATGAATGCCCCTGAATGTAGACCAGGTCGCCGCCACCTTCATGGTCGGGGCCCTTGAAGAAGTGATTAAATCCTACGTCATACAGGGTTGCAGCAGATGCAAAACTGGCAATATGACCACCCAGTTCACCACCTCGCCTGGCGGCTCGTTGCACCATCGCCATGGCGTTCCAACGAATCAACGATCGGATCCGTCGTTCAATGGCGCTGTCACCTGGGGTCTTGGCTTCCAGATGTGTAGGAATGGTATTGATATAGGATGTTGTTGTGTCGTAAGGCAGGTGTCCACCAGAACGACGGGTAAAATCAACCAGGTGCTCCAACAGGAAATGCGCCCGTTCCGGCCCTTCCCGTTCAATCACGGCCTCGATGGCTTCAATCCACTCTCTGGTTTCAACAGGATCTATATCCTGTTTTCGACGTGATGGTTTGACGATCATCGGGGAGACCCCACTGTTTCAGATTTTGTATCTTTCATGTATTGAGCCTCCATAACGGCAAATGCAGTCATATTGACCACCCGCCTGACCGAAGAGGATGGTGTTAGCAGGTGTGCCGGGTACTCCAGACCCATCAATATCGGACCGACGGTTACCGAATTACTGACGATTCTTGAGAAATTAAAGGCAATATGCGCGGCGTCCAGATTGGGCATGACCAACAAATTTGCGGCACCCTTCAGAACAGAGTTGGGAAATTCCTGACGCCGGAACGTTTCGGACAGGGCCAGGTCTGCGGGCATTTCACCTTCCACCTCAAGCCACGGTGATGCCGCAACGATCAACTCACGGGCTCGTTTCATTTTTAATGCACCCGGGTTCTGATGACTGCCAAAAGTAGAGTGCGACAAAAGTGCTACAC
Organism: Lysobacterales bacterium; assembly: GCA_014238945.1. GTDB lineage: Bacteria > Pseudomonadota > Gammaproteobacteria > Xanthomonadales > SZUA-36 > SZUA-36. The sequence continues at coordinate 222,634 of JABAAB010000064.1, read as the reverse complement.
GAGGTTCAATCCCAAACATACGGACTTTTTCTACTGCCATCAAGGTGATTTCAGCGATTTGCTCTGCGCTCGGATCGGGGTTTACGTGAGTATCGCAAATAAAAATCACACCACGGTCTGTGCTCAACACCCCCAACGCACCCACCGTGGCATTATCCGTATGCGAGCCAAGAACATCCCTGACGATTTCCAGTTTGCTGTGGTAACGCCCAACCAGTCCGGCAATCATTGCATCGGCCTCACCCCGGTATACAGAGACGGCCGCAATCGCAGTGGTGCGGGTGCGCATGATGTCCTTGGCGGCACTGGGCGAGACCCCGTTGCGCTCCATTATTGCGTGGTAGGTAGTCCAGTAATCCCAGAAACGGGGGTCGGACTCGGGATTGACCAGATCAAAATCACGATCCGGTTTCAGCCGCAGACCGAGTTTAGAGATGCGTTGCTCCACTACCTGGGGACGACCGATCAATATGGGTTTAGCAATCCCATCATCGACCACCGATTGCACCGCACGCAATACCACTTCGGCTTCCCCTTCTGCGTATACGACTCGCTTGGGATCACTTTTAGCAGCATCAAAAACCGGCTTCATCAACAAACCGGTTCGCCACATGAACTGGGAAAGTTTTTCCCGGTAGGCTTCAATGTCCTGCAACGGCCGGGTGGCCACTCCGCTGTTCATTGCGGCCTGGGCCGTTGCGGGTGCGAGGTGTACCAGCAAACGCGGATCGAACGGCTTGGGAATCAGGTAATCACGTCCAAACTGCAGTGTTTTTCCACCATAGGCCGCTGCACTGACATCACTGACCTCCATACGGGCCAGCGCCGCCAGAGCGTGTACACAGGCCATCTGCATTTCGGCATTCACCGTGGTTGCACCACAGTCCAGTGCACCTCGGAAAATATAGGGGAAGCACAAGACATTGTTGACCTGGTTGGGGTAGTCGGAACGACCGGTGGCAATGATGGCATCGGGACGTGCCGCCAGCGCCTGCTCCGGCATGATCTCGGGTGTGGGGTTAGCCAGTGCCATGATAATGGGTTGATCCGCCATGGTCTTGACCATTTCTGTACTGAGTACGCCTCCTGCAGAAACACCGAGGAATATATCTGCGCCGTCGATGGCCTGCGCCAGTGTTCGTTTGTCGGTATCGCACGCATAGGCGGCCTTTCTTTCACCCATATCATCGCCACGACCGGAATAAATGACGCCTCTGCTGTCCGTTACCAGGACTTTTTCCTTTTTCAACCCCAGATTGACGAGCAGATCAAGGCAGGCCATACCAGCGGCACCGGCTCCGGAGGCTACCAGTCGCACTTCACCAATAGACTTATCCACAATGTTCAAGGCATTGATGGTCGCGGCCGCGGTGATGATCGCGGTACCGTGCTGATCATCATGAAATACCGGGATATTTAGTCGTTGCTTGAGCTTTGCTTCCACTTCAAAGCATTCCGGTGCCTTGATGTCTTCCAGGTTAATTCCACCGAAGGTTGGCTCAAGTGCGGCGATAATGTCGACCAGGCGGTCGGTGTCTGATTCATTGACCTCGATATCAAAAACATCGATGTCCGCGAACTTTTTGAATAATACTGCCTTGCCCTCCATCACCGGTTTGGCAGCCAATGGTCCGATGTTACCCAGTCCCAGAACGGCCGTACCATTGGTGATGACCGCCACCAGATTGCCACGTGAAGTCATGTTGCTGACTTCCGATGGATCAGCGGCAATCAATTCACTGGCATTGGCCACACCGGGCGAGTATGCCAGGCCCAGGTCCTCCTGCGTGGTCAGCGCCTTGGTGGGTGCAATCCTGATCTTGCCGGGTGTTGGGTAACGATGGTAATCCAGAGCCCTTTGTTTAAATTTGTCTTTCATTGAAGTTTGCCGACCCGGACCGGTGAACTGATCATTCGTTCATTGTGTCCAGCGCCGATTCCGGAAATACAGCCTCAGCTGTCTTCAAGAGTTGCTTCATACCGGCCGGTTGATGCCAATCCATTCATACGGGCCCGGTGTCCCAATGCATCCTGCGCCGCCGGGACATTTGCTGTAATGTCTTTGCCCCAGGTTGCCAATGATTCTGCCTGCAAGGCACGCCCGTATGAAAAACTGAGTGGCCAGGGAAAATTGCCCAGGCGGTTCATGGCATCAAGGTGTGCCGTGGCTTCCTGATCACCCTGTCCGCCGGAAAGGAATACTATACCCGCCACAGCGGCAGGTACCGTATTGAGCAGGCACTCGACTGTGGCCCTCGCCACCCCCTCCACGTCCGCCCTGTCAGCACAGTCTGATCCGGAAATCACCATGCTGGCTTTAAGGATTGAACCCTCCAGCAGTACATTTTGTTCGTACATCTGGTTGTACAGGGCACGCAGGGTTGCCTCGGTGACGTCGTAACATTCATCCAGTGAATGTTCACCATCCATTAGCACTTCGGGTTCCACTATGGGTACCAGTCCGGCTTCCTGGCACAGAGCCGCATATCGTGCAAGGGCATGACAGTTCCCCTCGATACAGGCCGTGGTTGGAATGCCTTCGCCTATGGTGATTACCGCACGCCACTTGGCAAAACGCGCACCCAAAGTGGCGTATTCACTCAAACGCTGACGCAGACCATCCAGTCCTTCAGTGATCTTTTCGCCATCATGACCGGCCAAAGGGTGTGCGCCCTTGTCCACCTTGATCCCGGGAATAATACCGGTAGCCTGCATTACGCTGACAAAAGATGTACCGTCATCAGTCGATTGGCGCAGGGTCTCGTCGAAAAGGATTGCTCCACTGACATTGTTGCCCAGACCGGGTGTGGTCAATAGCATGCCACGGTAGTCCCGGCGATTTTTTTCAGTGCATTCCACGCCTATGGAATCAAATCGTTTTTGGCAGGTTCCCGTACTTTCATCAATGGCCAGTATTCCCTTGCCCTCTGCCACCATTGCCTGGGCTGTTCTTACCAGATCCATACTGTTCATGTCCTTCTCCTGTTTGATCATTGCGCCCACAGGGATTGTGGGCACTGATCATCATTGTTTGCTGTCACCCGATGAAGTGATCATCGGTGTAGTGACCATTTTACTGGCTGTGGAGGCTCAAGACCACGGATTATCCTCCCCAGTCACGGCTGCGATCATGACGGGTAAAATTATGACTAAAATACAAGCGTGGGATTGTGATCTGTATACCCGCTTTCCCCGACTGTAATTAATCTCAGGGTATTTGTGCCACCTTCCCTGCCCGCATGTTCGCCCATGGTCAGAATAATTCGATCACCCAGCTTGAGGTATTCCTTTTTTAGCAACATTTGAATGCTATCTGACAACAATGCTTCAATGTTACGGCTGTGGGAATCCAAAGCAACGGGATATACGCCCCGATACATGGCCATGCGACGACGACTTGCGCCTACTGCTGATAACGCAAATATAGGTACTGCGGAACGTACCCTGGATAACCACTGTGCAGTCGAACCGGATTCTGTCAATGCAACAATCCCGTGCACCGAGACATGTGTTGCCATGAACATGGCAGCCATGGCGATGGCCTGGTCAATACGCTCAAACTGGACATTCAGATGGGTAACTTCAGCGTCGATATCCCCATGCCGCTCAGCACCCAGGCAGATCCTGTGCATGGCCTCGACCACGGCGACCGGGAAACGCCCTACCGCTGTTTCTGCAGACAACATAACCGCATCAGTTCCATCAAGCACTGCATTGGCCACATCAAGTACTTCAGCGCGGGTGGGTATGGGATTTTCTATCATGGATTGCATCATCTGGGTTGCCGTGATGACAATCCGGTTCTGATCCATTGCCTTGTTGGTTATCTGTTTTTGCAGACCCGGTAATTCTGCATCACCGATCTCCACACCCAGATCACCACGCGCAATGAGTATCACGTCCGATGCCGCGATGATTTCATCCAGGTTTTTAATCGCCTCGGTACGCTCAATTTTCGCTACCAGGCTGGCGTTGCTGCCCGCTTTCCGTAAGCGCTTACGCGCCTCGTTCATGTCATCTGCATTGCGTGGAAAAGAAACCGCCAGGTAATCGACATCCATAGCCGCCGCCCTCGGAATATCCTCAATATCGTGCTCGGCGATACCGGGAAGTGAGAGGCCGCCGCCTTTGACATTGATGCCTTTGCGGTCACGCAGGATGCCGCCAAGTTCGACCTCACAGATTATATGTCTTCCTCTGACTTCGACTACCTGCATGGTCAGCAAACCGTCGTCCAATAGCAGCAAGTCACCGGCAGAGACATCATTTGCCAGCCCTTTGTAAGTCACTCCGACCATGGACTGGGTACCGGGCTCCGGTACATCTGCAGTGTCCAGTGTGAACCGGTCACCTGTTTCCAGGGTTATCGCTCCATCCGCGAACTGTTCAATTCTGATCTTGGGTCCACGCAGGTCGGCCAGAATGGCAACCTCTTTCTTCAGAGAATCAGCTACCTCCCTGACCTGTTTTACACGCGCTACCTGTTGTTCGTGGGTGCCATGAGACAGGTTGATCCGTAAAATGGTTGCGCCGGCACCGATGACCGCGCCGAGAACTTCAGGAGAATCTGTTGCAGGACCCAGCGTGGCAATGATCTTGGTGCGACGAATTTGCATATACTTCTACTTGATTATCGTATTATGCTGGCAATTATAGGCTATATTGCGGCCTGCTTTGTGTACCAATTCGATCCGAATCATGAAATCATGAAATCAGTTTCAACACCGAACTGAATAGCCCAGGATGGAAATCTCTCCTTTCAAATCCCGTTATCGAACCAGACTGGCAGGATATCAGAAGAGACAGAAAAACAGTCGTGGAACTCAACCAGATCAGAGCCAAATATTGATGCCCACTGAAAAAATCAAATCGCATGCGATCAACCGACCAGAAACCGACGGGATTTCGTATTTGGCGGGCGTCGCATTATTGTTCATGGGATTGCTCTGTTGCCTGCCCGGAACATCATCGGCACAGGACAACAACGTCGAAGCGGCACACTGGGCTTACGGGTCACTGCTGGGTACAGGCTGGTATAAATTAGACGGCAATCGTCAGGTTTACGTGTTGAGAGTTCCTCCACGCTGGTATTACCGCGAGGCAACTATCGATGAGTCAGGTAACCGGCAATGGGGCATTGAATTTCATTTCCCCCTGACATTTGGACTGCATTCACTGGATGGGATCGAGGATATCATCGATTTTGATAACATCGGAACCGTGAGTTTCAATCCGGGTATGGAAATTGAATTTCCGGTCACCCAGCGCTGGCGATTACGTGCATACGGGCACTTGGGATGGGGAAGCGCAGATGATGGCAGTGAGACAGCCTGGAGTTACGATGCAGGTGCAAAAAGCCGCTTCGGTTTCAACAACGGTAAACTGGATTGGGCACTGGTCAACAAGGTTTTCATCGCGGGATACTCGACCAGTAACCATACCTCCGACACACTCACCGGGGTGATGGCCGGTCTGGACTTCAGCTACCCCCTCAGTTCCGTTACTGAAAAAGGTGACGGATTCGAACTCCGTTGGAACATCAATTATCGCTGGTTTGAAAACAACCCTTCTTTCACCCGTATCGCCTCCATGCCTGTGTCCATCGGGGATGAATGGGAAATCGGACTGGCCATAGCGCGGCGCGACGGTCCGATAAAGCTCTGGTTTCTCAGCTTTGAGCACATGGGTCTGAGCTACCACATCAACAGTGATGGGAGATTCCAGGCAATCACGGTGAATTTTCGTTCTTCATTTAACCGTTGAATCACAATAGTCTGTATACATTTCGTAAATGCGAGTGAATCGATGGTCAGTATTTGTTAACCTGTCAGGTTCTGCACACTCTTGCAGATCATGTATCGATAGAAGGAGGACACGTAGTAATGAAAAGCAAAGTGACTAAATTATTCAGTCTGTTTATCACGTTGATTGTCATGAATGTTGGGGGCACTGCAATGGCGGACGACAAACCCAATATTCTGATCATATGGGGAGATGACATTGGCTGGTTCAATGTCGGTGCCTACAACAGGGGCATGATGGGTTATGAAACCCCGAATATTGACAGCATCGCCAAAGGTGGCATGTTGTTCACCAACGGCTATGGGCAAAACAGTTGCACCGCCGGGAGATCGACATTTATCACCGGTCAAAGTCCGTTTCGGACCGGTCTTTTGAAAGTTGGCTTGCCGGGTGCAAAAGAAGGCCTGAGTGAAAAAGATCCCACCATTGCCGGCTTACTCAAACCATTGGGCTACATGACAGCGCAATTCGGCAAGAATCATCTGGGTGATCTTGATGAACATTTACCCACCAACCACGGCTTTGATGAATTTTTCGGCAACCTGTACCACCTCAATGCAGAAGATGAACCGGAGAACCCTGATTATCCTTCAGACCCGGAATTTGCCAAGAAATTTGGACCACGGGGTGTCATCCACTCAATGGCAGATGGCAAAATCGAAGATACGGGTCCACTGAACATGAAGCGCATGGAGACCGTTGATGAAGAGGTCACCACACGGACACTTGATTTTATGGATCGGGCCCACCAGGCAAATAAGCCATTTTTTATCTGGTATAACACCACCCGCATGCATGTCTGGACGCGGTTGAAAGAGGAATCCAAAGGGGTAACCGGCCAGGGTATTTACGCCGACGGCATGGCAGAACACGATGGCATGGTTGGCGAATTGCTGGCCAAACTGGACGAACTCGGTATCGCTGACAACACCATTGTCATGTATTCCACTGACAACGGCGCCGAAACCTTTACCTGGCCCGATGGCGGAACAACGCCATTTCGTGGTGAAAAGAACACCACCTGGGAAGGTGGTTTTCGGGTTCCGATGATGGTGAAATGGCCTTCCAGGATCAAACCGGGGCAGGTCTCCAATGAGATCATATCCATGGAAGACTGGTTACCGACAATACTTGCTGCAGTCGGTGAGCCAGACATCAAGAGCAAGTTGCTCACGGGTCACAGTGCCATCGGAAGGGACTACAACGTACATCTCGATGGCTACAATATGTTGCCCTATTTTACTGGCGAGGCGGATGAGAGTCCCCGTCAAGAGATGTTTTACTTCACCGATGATGGTCAGCTCTCGGCATTGCGGTATGGCCAGTGGAAGGTCATGTTTACAGAACAGCGGGCCCACGGCATCCATGTCTGGCAGGAACCCTATGTAACACTGCGTGCACCCAAGATTATCAACCTGTTACGGGACCCATTCGAGCGCGCTGACTGGGAGTCCGGTGCCTATGAAAAATGGTACTTTGAACGCCTGTTTTTGCTTTCCCCCGCCGCCGCCTACGTAGGTCAGTTTATCGGTACCTTCGTGGACTACCCGCCACGCCAGAAACCAGGCAGTTTCAACCTGGACCGTGTACTTGAGTCGCTTCAGCGACCACCCGGTGGAACCAACTGATTTCGTAGAAATATAGAGCTTGCCAGGTACCCGATAAACGGGTACCTGGTTATTTATTCTGCACCCTTCATAAGGCCATGGGAGACCACCAATGAGTGCTCTCGAATCAGTACGACAACTTCAGGCCCGCATGGGTGAGTCCATCATCGGTCAGGAATCGGTCATTGAACAACTGCTGATCGGGCTGCTGGCAAACGGCAATATCCTGATGGAAGGCCTGCCCGGACTGGCCAAGACCCGGGCAGTGAAGAGCCTGGCAAAGAACATGGACGCGGAATTTTCACGTATCCAGTTCACTCCGGATTTGTTGCCCTCTGACATTACCGGCAGTGAAGTCCTGTACACGGAGTCGGGTCAACCGGTATTTCGTTTCGAGCAGGGACCCATCTTTGCCAATATCGTACTGGCCGATGAAATCAACCGCGCACCTGCCAAGGTACAGGCCGCCTTGCTTGAAGCCATGGAGGAACGCCAGGTGACCGTGGCGGGCACGACCCACAAGATGCCGGAACTGTTCATCGTCATGGCCACCCAGAATCCCATAGAACAGGAAGGGACCTATCCGCTACCCGAAGCCCAAATGGACCGGTTTCTGTTGCATGTGTATATCGACTATGGCACAGAGGACGCTGAAGCACAGGTCATACGGCTGGTGCGTGGTGAAGAGAGCCCCACTGCATCGACCTCTTCCGAAGCTGCTGTTGCCCAGCAGGTCATTTTCGATGCCCGCGAGGAAATCAACCGGGTGCAGGTCTCGAAGGTGATCGAAACGTACATGGTCGACCTGGTGTTTGCGACGCGTTATCCGCAACGCTATGACGGGCAGCTCAAATCCTGGCTGCGGGTGGGTGCCAGCCCCCGTGGGGCCATCGGTCTGGATAAATGCGCCAGGGTAAATGCCTGGCTAAATAATCGTGATCATGTCTTGCCGGACGATGTGCGCGCCATTGCTCATGCGGTGCTGCGTCACCGCCTGACCTTGAGCTACGAAGCCAACGCAGATGGTGTATCTGCCAACGATGTGGTAGATGCCATCCTCGAGCAGGTAGCGGTTGCCTGATCATTTCCACCGGTATGAATTTATGAAAATGCCCTTTCTCTTATTCCTGTTAATGGCATCAACCCTGTTGCCTTTCGAGCCATTGGCTGCGGACAAAAAACTTCCCAAACTCGTACTACAGATCACCGTTGATCAGCTACGTGGCGATTTGCCGACCCGCTATGCGGATCGGTTGGGTGATGGCGGTTTTCGATATCTGATAGATCACGGTATTCACTATACCAATGCCCATTACCAGCACGCCAACACCGAGACCATCGTGGGTCACGCATCACTTGCCACCGGAGCGACGCCGGCCAGCCACGGTATGGTGGCCAATGTTTGGTATGACCATGGGCTGCAACGCCTGGTCTACAATATTGAAGACCCGGACCACCAGCTACTCGGCGCCAATGCAGGCGTGAACACCAGCACGGAAATCGACCCGACCCAACGGGTTGCCAAGGTGACCGGCCGCTCTCCCAATGCCATCCTGGTCTCCACCTTCAGTGACGAATTGGCCGTCCATTTTGGCGGCAAATCAAAAATCTTTGGTGTATCGGTCAAGGACCGGGGTGCCGTTTCACTCGCCGGACATGCGGGCAAGGCATTCTGGTTTTCCAAAACGGCCGGGGAATTCGTCACCAGCGATTACTATTACCAGGACTATCCTGATTGGGTCACGGCCTGGAACCGGGGTTCAAGTGTGAAGGCATTTGCCGGGACACAATGGAAACTGTTGCATGATCAGTCTACTTACCTGTTCGGTGACAGTGATGACCGGTCCTGGGAGACCAACTTTCCCGGCTACGGGCGAACTTTTCCGCATGCCTATGGCTCACGGGATGACAAATATTTCACCACCCGTCTGACACTGGGTCCCGCCGGTGACCGGCTGACACTGGAATTTGCCCGTGAACTGGTCATCCGGGAGCAGATTGGCCAGCATGTCGTACCTGATTATCTCGCCATCAGCTTCTCATCAACCGACTATATCGGTCATCTGTTCGGTGCCTCGAGCCTGGAGGCGGAGGACAATATCCTGCAACTGGACCGCACCCTGTCTGATCTGTTTGCCTTTATTGATGAGGTGGTTGGACTGGACAACACCCTGATTGTTTTGTCAGCCGATCATGGCGGGCCGGAAACGCCGGGGTACCTCAATTCACTCGGTATACGCAACGCCCGCTACTTTGATACCGACAATATCGACAGAACGCCTGCCATGACGCGTCTCAAGAAGCAGTTTGGTATCAGCGACGAGCTGATTACCATGTACTTTCATCCCTATTTTTACCTGGATCGCGAGAAGATTCGGGAAAAAGGGCTAGACCAGGCTCAGGTGGAGCAGGCCGTTGCTGAGGAAATGATGAAAATTGCCGGTGTGTCCATGGCGGTATCCAGCTCCGCACTGGCCAGCAACCGTCAACCTGACACCCGGCTGATGCGCTCGGTATTGAATAATTTCAATCCCAAACGGTCCGGTGATATCTACATGGTCTTTGAACCCAATGTATTCATCAATGACATGGACGGCCTGATTGTCGCCGCCTCACATGGCTCACCCTGGCGCTACGACACCCATGTTCCCATCTTTTTTGCAGGTTTCGGAATCAAGGGTGGAGCAGCACTCACCCGACCCGTAACACCTTATGACATCGCACCGACCCTCGCCGCACGCCTCGGATTGAAACCACCATCAGGCTCAATTGGTGAGCCATTGATTGAAGTGACCCGCGACTGAATAAACTTATGCAATACACGGCCGTTACGCGAAAATCACACTCGTCAAAAAACAACGGTTGCGTTTATGCCGATCTGGATGAACTGGTCAGGCTGCAGTTCAAGGCATCGGGGTTCAGTTTTCTGCCAAGACAACCCATACACGGTATCCTGAGCGGTCGCCATGCATCAAAACTGAGAGGCCGCGGACTCAATTTTGAAGAATTGAAGAACTATCTTCCAGGCGACGACACCCGCAACATCGACTGGCGGGTCACAGCCCGGACACGTAAACCGTATGTACGTGTCTACACCGAAGAAAAGGACCGTACGGTCTGGTTATTGATCGATCAACGTATCAACATGTTTTTCGGCAGCCGTCACAAGATGAAATCGGTGGTGGCAGCAGAGGTCGCTGCGATATCTGCCTGGCGGGTTTTGTCATCGGGTGACCGGGTCGGCGCGCTGATATTTGATGACTCGGACATTAAGGTTATTCCACCGCACCGCAGCAGGGAGCAGGTCACCCGGATTCTCAAGCAGGTGATCATCAAGAATCATGCTTTGAATGCACAGCAAGGAAGCGTAAAAGACAGCGGTATGTTGAATCGGGTTCTGCAACAGGCCAGTACATTCGCCCGACACGATTGCCTGGTATGCCTGATCAGTGACGGCAACGGAATCGACGATGAATCCCGCAGGTACATCACGCGGCTGGCCGAGCATAACGATGTCCTGTCGGTATTCATATACGATCAACTGGAACAGGAACTGCCGGATTCAGGGCGACTGGTATTCTCCGATGGCAGCGGCCAGTTGGAGGCCGATACCAGGAGCGGTAGATTACGACGCTCATTTCGTCAGGGTTTTGACCAGCGTCTGCAGGAAATGCGCTCTGCATCGAGGCGTTTTTCAATCCCCCTGCTGCCCGTACACACAAGCAGTCCGGTATTGGAGCAGGTACGGGAGATGCTTGGTCACCACCAGGGCCCAAGACGTTTTTAGCAGCCATGGAATCGTCTGTAAATTCTGATCCGGCCAGCCTTCAGAACCTGAACGACATTGTCATGCCACAGGCCGTGGGCTGGTGGCCACCGGCCCCTGGCTGGTATGTTCTGATTGCCCTGTTTTTGTTGCTGCTGGCCTGGTACGGATACAAGGAATCACGTCGATGGATCAGTAACCGATACCGCCGCGTGGCCCTGGGTGAACTGAAACAGCTTGAACTTGAACTCGTGGGTGAAACCAGACCCGACGTCTTCGTGTTCGGGCAAATTCCACAGCTACTGAAAAGAACAGCACTGGCCGCGTACCCTCGTGGCGAGGTCGCATCACTGACCGGGTCCGGCTGGCACAGTTTTTTGAACTCGAAAGTAAAAGGTGCACTCTTTACAGATAAAATGGGCATTTCCCTCGAGACCCTTTCGTATCAGCCCCTGAATTTACAAGACCTGGATCGTGACGCCGGAATGTCATTGCTTCGAGCGAGCAGTCACTGGGTGAAACATCATCGCCACGTGGCAGGAAGCAGGGACTCCTGAGGAAATGCTGACATTTGCACATCCCTGGTTATTTGCCCTGGCCCCCTTGCCCTTGCTGGTCCGTGCGGTTTTTCCGGCCCATCATGAACAACGCACAGCCGTACGTGTTCCATTTCTTCAGCGTCTTTCACAGCTCACCGGACGTGAACCCGGTAGCGACTCACCGACGGCAAAACGACCGCTGTCACAATGGCTGGCCCTCGCGCTTGCCTGGGGTTTGCTGGTGACCGCCATCGCGCGGCCCCAATGGCTGGAGGAACCGCTGGTCAGGGAACTGCCCATGCGTGACCTGCTGGTGGCAATCGACCTGTCAGGCTCTATGGAGACCACGGACTTTAATGACTCACAGGGCAATACCGTGGACAGGCTCACCGCCGTCAAACAGGTGCTGGATGCCTTTCTTGCTCGTCGAGATGGTGACCGGGTCGGTCTGGTCCTGTTTGGCTCTGCGGCTTTTGTCCAGGTGCCTTTTACCGCTGACCTGGAGGTGGTCCGCGAACTGCTGTACGAGGCCCAGGTGCGTATGCTGGGGCCAAGAACCATGCTGGGTGATGCCATGGGTCTTTCGATCAATCTGTTTGAACGCAGCGAGGTCGACGAGCGGGTACTGATTGTCCTGACCGACGGCAATGATACGGGTAGCCTGGTACCCCCGGAAAGGGCTGCCGAGATTGCCCGGGACAATGACGTGGTGATCTACACCATTGCCATCGGTGATCCCGAGGCTATTGGTGAACAGGCTTTGGACGAGGTAACCCTCAGGAATATCGCAAGCATCACCGGTGGCGGGTACTTCCATGCGGCTGATCGCGAGGAGCTGGAAGTCGCATACCGGTACCTGGATGAGATCAATCCAAGAGAGGTGGAAACACAGAGCTACCGGCCATTGACCGATATCTATCACTGGCCACTCGCGGCAAATGTTCTGCTCAGTCTTATGTATTTTGCATGGTTGCGAATCCGATTGAGTTATTTCAGCCGGATTCGGGATGATTCATTGACCAGGGAGCCGACAATCTGATGGACGGGATGATGGAAATATTGTCCCAGTTTCATTTTCTACGCCCCTTGTGGCTGCTGCTGTTGGTCCCGGCTGGTCTGTTGAGCTGGTCAATGCACCGACAGGCAGACCCGTTGCGGACATGGCGCAAGGCCATTGCGCCGCACCTGCTGAAGCACCTGCTGGTCAGTTCAATGGAAAAAGGCGGCCGCTGGAGACCGGTCAGGCTGCTGACGGTGGGTTGGCTGGTGTCGATCCTGGCACTGGCTGGACCGACCTGGCAGATGCAGCCTTCGCCTTTCACCGAGGACCTCGCAGCCATGGTCATCATATTGAAAGTGACCCCGGAAATGCTGGCCCGGGATATTCAACCCAGCCGGTTACAACGTGGTGTGCAAAAGATTCACGACCTGCTGGAACTCAAGAAAGGGGTACGCACCGCACTCATCGCCTATGCCGGAAGCGCACACCTGGTGATGCCATTGACCTCGGATGCGGGTGTCATTAACGATTTTGCTGCAGCACTCGAGCCCGGCATCATGCCCGTGGCCGGTGATGAACCGGCCGAGGCCATAACACTGGCCAACCAAAGACTCAGCCAGGCGAACACTGCCGGCTCCATCATATTGATCACCGACCATGTCGATGTCTCTTATCTCCAGGAACTGGCCACCATCCACGAGCAGGGTGGTGTCGATGTACATATACTTGCAATCGCAGGCGGAGCCGACGTAATCCCTCCGCCCGGCAGCCCGCCGGCGCCACCAGTAGACGCAGACTCTTTAAGCAGCGCCGCAGACGTCATGGGCGGGTCACTGGTGATGATCAGTGCGGACAAGAGTGATGTCCGGCACCTGTCAACCCTGGTTGAGCGCAGTATCAGCAGGGCACCGCCACAGGAGGGTCAGCAATGGGAAGATGCAGGTTACTTGCTGGTGGTGGTGATCATGTTGATCATGTTGTTCTTTTTCCGTCACGGCGGTTCGGTTGCGTTGGAATAGGCTGATGTTAAAGACACTTATTATCCTGATTGCAGGATTGATCCAGTCATCCTGTGCACTGGCATTTGATTGGCAGGACTTGTGGCTGACACCGGATCAGCAAGGCCAGAAGCTGATGGACAAGGGAGACTACCAGCAGGCCGCTACCCGCTTCACGAGCCCGGAAAGAATTGGGACGGCCCTTTACCTGGCCGGCGAATTTGAACAGGCTGTCAGTGTGTTGGGTCGAGCGGATACATCAGACGCCCACTATAACCGGGGCAATGCACACATCATGCTGGGTCAGTATGATGCCGCTATCGCCGCCTATCAACGGGCGCTTTCCGCACGTCCAGACTGGCACGCTGCCGAGCAGAATCTCGAGATCGCACAACTCAGGAAGCTGTCCCTGGCGCCACCGGAGGACGATTTTGGCGGTACGGGTGGAATGCTTGAAGCCGATGAAATAGTGTTTAACCAGGAGGGACGGAATTTCGACTCCGCAACCGAACAGGTCGTCGATGCAGCGGATCAACCCATGGACGACAAATCCATGAGGGCCATGTGGTTACGCAAGGTGGAAACCCGGCCGTCGGAGTTTCTGGCGGTGCGTTTCAGATACCAACAGGCCACCAGGGTTCAGACCACCCCAGTGGGGAAATCACCCACTACCGGTGAGGACAATGATTAGGACGCTGGCCAGTCTTATCCTGATTCTTGGGCTGTTGCTTTCATGTAATCGGTTGATGGCAGATGAAGGACTCGAAGCGATGCTCAGGGTGAGTGTAAACCAGCAGACCGCAATCTGGATGGGGCAACAGGTGACCATCAACCTGGACCTGGTAACCAACGGGGTTAGGTTTTCAGATACCCAGTTCAGTCCACCCGCGATACAGGGTGCGTTCCTGATGCAGGTAGACTCCACCACCATTAAACTGAATGAACGAAATAACGGGCAGAACTGGCAGATACTTCGGTATCCGCTGGCGCTCTACCCGCAAAAATCCGGGCAACTGGAAATACCCTCTTTTTCAGTTCGCTTCAGTACATCGGCAAGCTTCACAGGAAGTGCCACAGCGTTCAGTCTTCGCACGGAACCACTGATTCTTGATATTCGGATACCGGATGGTGTTAAAGAAGGGGACATGGTCATCTCCACGTCATCCTTTGAGCTTGATTACAGCTGGCGCCCGGACACCACCTCTGCCAGTACCGGTGATGCGTTTACCCTGACAATCACCCGGACTGCAGCCGACATATCCGGCATGCTGCTGCCACCGGTACCAGTATTTGAGCAGGACGGCCTGGCGTCCTATCCCCAGACTCCGGATGTACAAGACAGTGCTGTACGTGGCAGCCTGACAGGTAAACGCAGCGACAGCATCACCTGGATAGCAGAAAAACCCGGCCAGTATCAGATTCCGGGCGTCAGATTTCAGTGGTGGGACCCTGTCCGCCAGCAACTGGAGCAACGAGTCATTCCCGGGCTGAATCTGGATGTCCGGGCCACGACAGGCGCAACAGCCTCATTGTCTGTAGCAGCGCAGTCAGCTGAGGACCAAGCTGGTCAATGGATCAGAATGGCCCTGATAATCGCGCTCCTTACGTGCCTAGGCAGTTGGCTGATGTTACGACATCGCAAGCCCGGTCGAACACGGTACGATGAAAAGGCTGCCTTTACCGAACTTGCAAAGGCATGCAGGTCCAACCAACCCGAGCAAGTCTATGCTGATATACACCGTTGGCTGCCTCTGTTTCTCCCTACAGCTTCGATCACAAGAAACCACCGGACGTTGGAGATGTTTGCAGATGAGATTGGCGATGAACAGCTCAGAAAAATACTGCAGACGATGCAACAGGCCATCATCAAACCGGGAACAAGCTGGCATGGCCGCGAATTGCTCAAGGTCCTGCAGGGTATCCGGCACCGTGGTACGCAAAGTACAATGAGTCACTACAGCGACTTGCCATTGTTGAATCCGGGACCCTGATCAGAATGACTTTAGAAAGTACCTGCATCCGTGTGTTGCACACGGTTTTGTTAATCACCGTGTCTTTTGCGACATTGGCGAAGGACACATTTACCGGCACAGAATCCTGTAAAGGCTGCCATGCTGAATCGTTCCTTGAATGGAAGGGCTCCCACCATGACCTCGCCATGCAACACGCGACAACAAACACCGTGCTGGGAGATTTTAACAACGGTGAATTCACGCGGCGAGGCATAACCAGTCGCTTTTATCAAAAGGATGACCAGTTTTTCGTCAACACCGACGGACCCGATGGCAGCCTGCAGGATTTCAGGATCAGCTACACATTTGGTGTCACACCACTGCAGCAATACCTGGTTGAATTTCCGGACGGAAGATTGCAGGCACTGAGCATTGCGTGGGATACACGCCCCGTAGATGCCGGTGGACAACGCTGGTTCCATCTTTATGAGGATGAAAAAATCGACCATGCACATGCACTGCACTGGACACGGCCCCTGCAAAACTGGAATTACATGTGTGCAGAATGCCATTCGACCGATCTGATCAAAGGCTATAACATCAACACCGACAGCTTCAGGACCACCTGGTCGGACATCAATGTTGGTTGTGAATCCTGCCATGGTCCGGGTAAAGACCACCTGGCCTGGTCTGCACAGGATGAGACCTTGAAAGCAGAGGATGCCAGCATGGGCCTGTCCATCGTTCTTGATGACCGCAAGGGTGTTGGCTGGACAATGGACGCATCAACCGGGACCGCGGTTCGCAGCAAGTCTTCGCGAATCAACCGGGAAACTGCTGTTTGTGCCACCTGTCACTCACGGCGGGGAATTCTTAAGACCGGCGTGGAATCCGATGGCTCATTCCTGGATCACTATCGTCCCGCGCTACTGACTCAGAACCTGTACCATGCCGACGGGCAGATACAGGAAGAAGTGTACGTTTGGGGTTCCTTCATGCAGAGCAAAATGCAGTCGGCAGGTGTCACCTGCAGCGACTGCCACCAACCCCACAGCCTGGAACTGCGTGCCCCTCAGGAGCAGGTTTGCTCCCGTTGTCATTCACCGGCCAAGTTTGCCAACACCACCCACCATCACCATGCACCGGATTCGAAGGGTGCCAATTGTCTTGACTGCCATATGCCGGAAACCACCTATATGGTGGTTGATCCAAGAAGAGATCACAGTTTGCGCGTTCCCCGACCGGATATTTCCCTGAATTTCTCAACGCCCAATGCCTGCAACCAGTGTCATTTGGACAAAGACACCGAATGGGCAGCAGAAAAATTTGAACAGATGTGGCCCCAGGTCGCGCAACCATTTCAAAACTGGACCCAGGCCTTCGCACTGGCCAGGTCCGGTGCACCTCAGTCAGAAATCGCATTGATGAGGGTCATCAAGGACCCGAACACACCCGATATTGCGCGTGCTACCGCTGTTACCGAGTTGAGGGCATTCCTGAGTCCGTTATCGGGTCAGTTGTTGCACAGCACTTTGTCCGATGAAAGTGCCCTGGTTCGCATGGCATCTCTTGGTGCGCTGGAAGCATTACCACCTGCCAACCGCTACACCTTCGCCGCACCACTGCTCGAGGACCCCGTACTCGCGGTACGTATCGAGGCTGCCAGGATTTCGGCATCTTCACTGCGTTCGGAAACTGATGAAGGCCAACGAAAAATTCTGCAGTCCGCATTAAAGGAATATTTCGACGCACACATTCTCAATGCCGACCGTTCTGATGCCAACCTGAATCTCGGCAACCTGCACGTGCAGACCGGTGATATCGTCGAAGCAGAAAAAGCCTATCGCAGAGCCATCAAGCTGGACTCAAAATTTGGACCTGCTTATGTCAATCTCGCGGACATGTATCGGTCCCAGGGAATGGATCAATACTCGGGTAAAGTCCTCAAACAGGGTATTGATGAATCACCCCGTGATGCGTCATTGCATCATGCCCTGGGTCTGCTGGAAGCGCGCGGTCAAAACCTGGAGTTGGCACTGGCAAGTCTGAAGACTGCCACGCAACTGGCGCCGGAAAACGCCCGTTATATTTATGTCTACGGGGTCGCGCTCAACTCCA
The DNA here is from genome assembly GCA_014238945.1 of Lysobacterales bacterium. Taxonomy (GTDB): domain Bacteria; phylum Pseudomonadota; class Gammaproteobacteria; order Xanthomonadales; family SZUA-36; genus SZUA-36. The sequence continues at coordinate 204,852 of JABAAB010000064.1, read as the reverse complement.
CAGGGAAATCCGGGGATGCACTTGAGGCATTGGGTACCGGCCATGGGCTTCACCCCCAAGACCGGGAAATTATATTCATGATCGCCAGCATTTATCGCGACCAGCGGCAATATCAACTAGCCAGGGAATGGGCACAAAAACTGACAGACATCAATCCCGCAGACCAAAACGCCCTGCAACTGATTGAGGCCATAGACGCCGCAAGCCGGATGAATGAATAGAAAAATGAGCGGGACCTGGGCGGGACCGGCCCGGAGTAATCCAGGCCGGAACTATCTGGTATTTATTAATTAGCGCGAAACGGGTATCCGGCAAACATTTCAGTCAGAGCTGAATTAATGGCCTCGCGAGTCTCTTCATTGGTCCTGTTTTCCTTTAAACGGCCAACACCGACACCTTCCCAAACCATGCGTTTCAGAACACGGTCAACCAGGTCAACATTGACCGTGCCCTCGGTGTAATTACTCACATGTGTGGTCGTACCATAGCCATAGCCACCCCAGGCGCCGTAGGCTCCGTGGCGGTACCCATAATAACCGCCAGACATATAGGGGTCAGACGTAGTTGTCACCTTGGTCTTGTCCTGTAATCGTGCAGATACATTAATCAACAAATCAGGGTTATCGGAGAGTCTGTACCCCCTGGATTCCATTTCCCTGCTGATGGCCTCGCGAAAGACCGAACCATAAATGCTTGAATAATTACGATTTTCAATACCCATGGGGTTAAAAAAACCATAGGTTTTATACTGGCTGAAATCAACCTCTCGGTCATAATCGCTCTTGATCTCCGGACCTGACGAACAGGCCGCCAGCAACAGTATTGCGATGGATGCCACCATCAACCTGGAACAAATTTTTATTTCGGAAAAAGTAAACATATAGACCCACCTATGAAATATATTAGTCAACATTATTGCTTGCTACATCATTGTTTCATTGAAGCTTCAAGTCAAGGATTGTCCGCCTGCGCCTGCGACTCTTTTCGCATCCGGTGCCTGGAGTAATTGTCCATGCCTTCCAGACGGGCCAGCTGCTGCCGATCCAGTTCCGCTCTGCTCAAAGTACGCTTGTGGGCTGGCAACCAGCCTTGACTGGCGGGTGGTGAGGGTCTGCGCAGTGGCTCCTCGATCCGGTGTTGCTTTTGCATTTCCTGCATGGTGGACCAATTTCCCTCGTCATATTGTTCCCATTCATCGTTTTCATGTTTGTACACCTCACCATTACGGCCCGAAAACATGTTGGAAGACAATGTACTGCTCAGGTACAGAGAATGTGCCAGGTTGGATGTTGCCTGATACCCGTCGGACTGAGTGATTTCGACTGGCTTTTCTGTGCCATCGCTGACCCTGTCTGGTTGATATAATTCGGGCGATATTGGTTCGTTATCTGATTTTCTACCCGGCGACGTCTGGAACGGACCGCCCTGAGCATGTACAAATTCCCTGGCCGGAGATACAAGGCTAACCGTGGTGGAATAACCCCAGGGATTGTAATATCCCGGGCGCCAGCCATAGACACCACCGATGGGATCATACAAGGCGCCATATCCATAGGTTGGTACGTGGTGCCAATAGAACGAACTGCTTGCTGAACCCCGGTAATAAAGATATGGGCTGTGCCAACCGGTCCCATAAACCACACTCACACCAGTTGAGAAATTGCCCAGATAGCCCCCCGTGTAACTGAAATTAATTTGCCCGTGTACCTGCTCCTGGTCAGCATCGGGTTTAACAAAGGTGACGTTGTATGCAGGGTCCGTGGCAGGGATGCGGAATATCTCATCGGGTATCTCACGGGTGGGTTGCCATGGTCCATCGGCTGTGGCCGAGAAATACCATGCTCCCTCATGGCATAAATAATAGAAATTATTGTGTTTTATCACCTGGTAAGAGGTGTTGGAACCACGCTCCAGGCCGGTTAGATCAATGGGTGTGAATCGTGGCTCACCTCTCCAGGTCACATCAAGTTCAGCCACGGGTACTTCAATGACGGAAGTCCTGTGGGGTAATGCGGCTTCAATCAGTGAAATTCTTGCCTGCCGGGTGCCGGGTATCGCGTACAGCACATGGCCCTTTTCGTGTACCGGTTCAATGTTCGCAAAGACCTGGGGCAAATGGCTGACGTACTGCCATTGACCGAGCAAATCGGTGTTGGTAAACCAGCGACCTGAAATCAGCACGTACCAACGCTCATCAAAGTGGAATAAATCACTTCTGGTGTTGGTGACATATTCAATTCCGGTATCACCAAGGGGGCCCAACCGGACCGGCCCATCTGTCAAAATCAATTCCGTTGCCTGCAGACTGATGATAAAGGGTACCGGGTCTTTTTCCGGCAGCCTGGCTGGCAATGCATCGTGCACCAGTTGCCATCTATCGTTAACCGGGATGGATTGAAATTCGGGCGGTAGGTTTTCAGTGACCACCCAGCCACCGTCGGAAAGAGAATTGTTTGATTGCCAGGTGCCATTATTCAACACATACCAACGCCCCTGCTCGCTGCTGAAGAATATGTTCCAGTTGGTATTGACTACATACTCGAGGCTGTAATTTCCCCACATCGCCTTGATGGGTTCTTTGTCGATTGACAACAATTGTAAGGGTGTATCTGAAATCACGATCACAGGTGGTTCAAAATTCAGTTGGGCGGTATCCCGGGACTGATCTGGAAAACTGAAGTCCTCCGGTAGAAGACGCAACAGGACGTCAAGGGCCACTGTTCTTTCCCGGGACGACAAAACATCGTTCATCAAATCTCTCGCCGATTCTGTTAACTGCACCGGGGAAAAATTGGTATCCAGCATTTCTAGTTCAGTAATTCCAACGGTACGTGTTTCGAAATCAATTGCCGTTAAACCCTGCACCAGTACTGAACCAATTTGTGATCCTTCTTCACCGGCAAGGGTGATTTCCACAGGCAGCCAGGCGCGCAGATACCGAAAATCAGACCATGATACTATGCCTGGAAAATCGACCCTGACACTTCCCAGTACGAACTGCTCAACTCTGGGATAATTCACGCCCGCAACGTCATGGTGATCCACCTTACCGGAACTTACGGTTGGGTCATTTTCAGGGGTGGCGTGGACATGGAAAGGAACCAGGAATACACACAAGACGGCCAGGGTGGTCACCAGGCTCATACGATTTTTCAAGAAAACTCCTCCAGTGATCGACTTTGGAAAGATCGGACAGGGGCGTAATGATAGTGGTTTTAACCTGGTCTGTCTCGCCCGTGTTATGCAACCGGGTTAAGCGTTTATCGGTGTAGGCTGACGCGCGGAGCGTACCGTATACCGGTTCCGGAGGGCTTACAGTGCTGATTATTGTGTAATATTGGTCATCGCCATTGCGTTCGGGCAGGACATCATGACAAGAGCTTCAGGCATGACAAGAACTTCAGGATTGCGAAATTGCATTCTTATTACGGCTGCCTTTGCATCATTATTGACCAGCGGGTCAATTTTCGCACTGGGTCAACAATGCCACGATGACCTCTCTCCCATAACAAGGGCAAAAATCGGTCTCGTGCTCGGCGGGGGTGGCGCGCGTGGATATGCCCACATTGGTGTACTGAAGAAACTGGAAGAATTACATATCCCGTATGACTACATTGCCGGTACCAGTATGGGCTCCATTGTCGGTGGTCTGTTGGCCGTGGGGATGCAATCTGATGAGATCACCCGGGTGGTGGAACAGGCCGACTGGGACGATCTTTTTACCAATGATGTGGACCGGGCAGATCTGCCGTTCAGACGAAAAACCGATGATGACCTCGGATTGTTTGGACCCAAGCTTGGCATGGGCAAGGATGCCGCCCTGTTGCCCGCCGGTGTGGTTTCCGGACAAAAGGTGATTTTCATGTTTGAATCAATCACCTCGCAACGGGTGCAGGCCAGTAATTTTGACCGCCTGCCCATTCCATTCCGGGCAGTTGCAACAGACATCGTAACTGGCGGGATGGTTGTAATTGGTGACGGCGAACTTTCAATGGCCATGCGCTCCAGCATGTCGGTTCCGGCCGTGTTTGATCCCGTTCCCCGGGGTGATGCGTTGCTGGTTGATGGCGGTCTGGTACGAAACCTGCCTGTGGACGTGGTTAGGGACATGGGTGCCCAGGTGGTCATCGCAGTGGATGTGGGAACCAAACTGGCCGGTGCCAAGGAAATTGATAATATGCTGTCCATTGTGAACCAGATGAGTTCCCTGCTGACGGTCTTTAACACCGACGAGCAGATAAAGACACTGAAGGGTAAAGATGTGTTGATCGTTCCCGAGATTGGTGACAGGATCAGCTCGGCGGACTTCGGTAAATTGGAACAGGCCATTCCCATCGGTTACGCAGCGGCCAGCGCAGTTGAAGATCAACTTAGACTGCTGTCGTTGCCGGAGTCTGAGTACCTGGCGTGGCGCAAACAGACCAATGAATGTGTCAGCGGTCCCCCTCAGGTCCACTTTGTGCAACTGGACAACCAGTCCCGGTTTTCAGATGAGGTCATTTCGCAACTGATTACCATCAAGCCCGGGGATACCCTGGATCTCGCCCAGCTGAATCACGATATACGCCAGATTTACGGATTGGGTTTTATTCGTCAGGCACTCTATAACATCGTTGAAGACGACGGTCACCAGGGCGTTAGGATTACTGTCCAGCAGGACAAGCGTGGTGAAAAATTTATTGAGACCGGCATGGATCTGAGCGCAAGCGGGCGTGGAACCGCGATCAACATCAGGGCAGGATACCTGAACACAGCACTCGATGACCGGGGCAGCGAATTTCGCTTCATGGTGCAACTGGGAGAAGAGGCCGGGATTTTCGCAGACTATTACAAACCACTGGATGATGCTCTCAAGTACAACTTCCAGCCCAGTGTTTCGTTTTACAGCCGGCCACTGCTTGTGTATGACTCGCAAGGAAATGCGCTTGCGAAGACAGAGATTGATGAATACGGTGGAGCACTTACCTTTGGACGCGAATTTGGGCGACATGCAGGTCTGTTTGCCGGGGTTACCCGCTACCGCGGTGAATTGGATGTCACCATTGGAGATCCGGAACTGGAGCCCTTTGCCTTCGAGGGTGCCGAGTGGTTTGTCGAACTGCAGCTTGACCGTCTGGACGATCGTTACTTACCGACGCATGGCTGGCTGTCCCAGTTGAAATACACCCGTTCAGCACAGGGTCTGGGCGCCGATGAATCATTTGAACAACTTGAATTTTCTTTTTTCGGTTCCTATACACGCGGTCTGCACAACTTCGTTTGGGGCACGCAATACAACACAACACTGGATGACATAGTCCCGCTCTATGCTGTATACACGGCCGGCGGTTTCTTCAATATGTCCGGTTTTGAGCCCAACTCACTACTGGGACCACATTACGGACAAATTCTTGCTGGATATCGCTATCAGGTGGGCCACTCGGGTTTTCTACCTGCCTATGCCGGTATGACGGTGGAATACGGTAACGCGGTAGCAAAACGCAGTGACATATTTTCCGAAGGTATTCTCAATGGCAGTTTGTATTTTGGTTATGACTCACCGGTGGGACCAATTTATCTCGGCGTCGGTCTGAGTGAAGAACGTCGGGCAATCTATTTTATGCGGCTGGGTACGATTTTCGGCCCCAGGAGTATCGGCCGCCGTTAGCCCGCATACCTTATCGTGGCGAGCGATTCATTCATAACCATGGGGTCATTTACGTGCACGAATCTCCAGTGCGGCCACAGCAGGTAAGGTCTTGCCTTCGACATACTCCAGGAAAGCTCCGCCACCGGTAGAGATATAGCTGAGACCATCCACGACATCAAACTGATCAATAGCGGCCAGCGTGTCACCACCACCAGCGATACTGAATGCAGAGGACACTTCAATTGCATCCGCTATCGCACGCGTGCCCGCGGCAAACCCATCAAACTCGAACACACCCACGGGCCCGTTCCAGATTACCGTACCGGCACCCTGTATCATCCCGGCGTAGTCCACCGCCGTCAGCGGGCCGATATCGAGAATCATTTCATCTCTGCCCACTTCATCCACGGACCGCACTGTGGCCTTGGCATCCTCCGAAAAGGAGTCTGCAACGACAACGTCTTTCGGAATGGGTATCTCGCCATCCATTTCATGAGTCATTCGGATCAGATGCTGTGCCTCCGCTAACAAATCCGGTTCATACAGTGATTTTCCAACATCATGACCGCTGGCTGCAATGAAGGTGTTGGCAATACCGCCACCGACGATCAACCGGTCAACTTTCGACAGCAATGATTCCAATACGGTCAGCTTGGTGGAAACCTTCGAGCCACCCACAATGGCCAGTACCGGACGAACCGGATCAGACAAGGCCATGTCGAGTGCTTCCAGTTCCCTGCTTAACAGGGGTCCTGCACAGGCCACGGGTGCCTGCCAAATCACACCTTCGGTTGAAGCCTGGGCCCTGTGTGCGGTTCCAAAGGCATCCATGACGAATACATCGCATAAGGCAGCCATGGCAATGGCAAGATTCACATCGTTGCTTTTCTCACCCGGATTGAAACGGACATTTTCACACAGCACCACTTCACCAGGTGCAACCTCAATGCCGTCTAACCAGTTTTTCTCCAACCTGACCGTCATTCCAAGTAACCCGGACAAACGCCTGGCCACAGGTGTGAGGGAGAATTCCTCGCCGTACTGACCTTCAACCGGACGGCCCAGATGAGACAGAAGGATGACTGCTGCACCTTTGTCCAACGCCAACTGTATGGTCGGCAGCGCCGCCCTGATGCGGGCATCCGAACTCACCCTGCCAGATTCAAGCGGCACATTCAGATCCTCACGGATCATCACACGCTTACCGGCCAGGTCCAATTCCTCCATGCGGCGGAATGTCATGTCCAGTGCCTCCTGTACAAGGGCCCGTTCAGTCTTTTCAGGCGTTGACCAGTGCAAGCGTGGTGTCGAGCATGCGATTGCTGAAACCCCACTCGTTGTCATACCAGCTCAATACCTTGACGAGGTTGCCTTCCATAACCTTGGTCAGGCCCGCGTCAAATATCGAGGAATGTGGGTTGTGGTTGAAGTCGACAGATACCAGTGGTGCTTCGTTATAGTCCATCACACCCTTCATGCTGCCGGCAACGGCCGATTTGATTGCGGCATTGACTTCTTCAACAGAAGTGGGACGACTGGAAGTGAAACAAAGATCAACTACCGATACATTGATGGTCGGAACACGCATGGAAAATCCATCCAGTTTCCCATTGAGTTCGGGCAGAACCAGACCGACGGCAGCGGCAGCACCCGTCTTGGTGGGTATCTGGCTCATGGTGGCGGACCGGGCCCTGCGTAAATCCGAATGCAGGACATCGGTCAGGACCTGGTCATTGGTGTAAGCATGAATTGTCGTCATCAGGCCTCTTTCTATTCCGATGCTGTCATGCAGAACCTTGGCCAGCGGTGCCAGGCAATTGGTGGTACACGATGCGTTGGAAACAATATTATCGGTAGGCTTCAGGGTGTCGTGGTTGACACCGTAAACGATGGTGTTGTCCACATCCTGACCCGGGGCGGAAATTACCACCTTGCGGGCGCCGGCAGATATGTGCGCACCGGCGGTTTCACGACTGCGAAAAAAACCGGTGGATTCCATCACCACATCGACACCCAGTTCGGCCCAGGGTAATGTTCCAGGATCCCTTTGAGCATAGACTTTTACCCGGTCACCGTTGATTACCAGGTCGCCTCCGTCCACCTGCACGGTTCCGGGAAACTTCCCATGAGCAGTATCGTACTGGGTCAGGTGTGCATTACTGTTCGCATCACCCAGGTCATTGATGGCGACTATGCTGATTTCGTCGGTACGGCCTGATTCATACAGGGCACGCATGATGTTACGACCGATACGTCCATAGCCATTGATTGCTACCTTGACTGTCATTTTCTACTCCTGAATTTCAATTTCACCAGCTTCCAGTAGTACATGTACCGCTTTGCTGACATTTTCAACTGTTAAACCGAAATATTCGAATAATTCGGGCGCCGGTGCAGATGCACCAAATCCGTCAATACTGATGATCTGCCCCTTGTTGCCAACAAACGGATGCCAATAATGACCAACGCCGGCTTCCACAGCCACCCTCGCTTCGCAACTCGATGGCAATACGGATTCCCGATAAATTCTGTTCTGCGCCATGAATCTTCCGGGATTGGGCATGGAGACAACACGAACATTGATGCCCTGGCTCGCCAGGTCCTCGGCTGCGGTCATGGCCAATCCAACTTCTGACCCGGTGGCGATGATGATGGCATCACAAGGCCCGCCTGCTTCACTTAAGACATAGCCGCCACGCCCGATATCTGCCACTTGCTGGTCATCACGATGCTGGTGCGGCAGTGTCTGGCGGGTGAACACCAGGGCGCTGGGCCCTGCACTCTCCTCGATTGCGCATTTCCAGGCAACTGCCGATTCAACTGAGTCGCAGGGTCGCCAGACACTGAGATTGGGCATCATGCGCAGACTGGAAACATGTTCAACCGGCTGGTGTGTAGGACCATCCTCCCCCAGACCGATAGAATCATGTGTGTATACGTGAATATTATGTGCCGGTATCAGGGCGGACATTCTTACCGCGTTTCTTGCATAATCGGAGAACACCAGGAAAGTCGCATTGTAGGGAATAAACCCCCCGTGCAAGCCCAGCCCATTGCAGATAGCTGCCATACCAAATTCACGTACGCCAAAATAAATATAGTTACCATCAGCGGTGCCTTCCAGGACATCGACACTCTGCGTCCAGATGGTGTTATTTGAACCTGCGAGATCGGCCGAACCACCGATCAGTTCGGGCAGCATCGGTCCGAACGCATCCAGTGCCATTTGTGATGATTTTCGTGTCGCGACAGATGTCCCGTTCTCCTGCATTTCAGCGATGGCATCGGTGGTTCTCCGTTGCCAGTCTTCGGGCAGATCCCCACGCATCCGCCGTTCGAATTCAGCGGCCAACTCGGGGTATTGCTGCCGGTAGGTTTCAAATCTTGCAGCCCATTCGGCCTCGGATTCAGCACCTTTTTCCCGGGCATTCCAAGCTGTATAAATTTGATCGGGAATTTCAAAAGCAGGGTGATCCCAACCCAACTCCTCTCGGGCAGCGGCTACTTCCTGTTCGCCGAGTGGCGCACCATGAGTCGCGGCAGTGCCCTGCTTGTTAGGAGAACCAAAGCCAATTACGGTCCTGCAACAAATCAAGGTGGGCTTATCGGTTTCTGCGCGTGCCGTGTCTATTGCCTGACTGATTTCATCCGGATCATGACCATCTACATCACGTATGACTTGCCATCCATAGGACTTGAATCGCGCAGGTGTGTCATCGGTAAACCATCCTTGCACCTCGCCATCAATCGAAATCCCGTTGTCATCCCAGAAGGCGATCAATTTGTTCAGCCCAAGGGTCGCGGCCAGTGAACAGGCTTCGTGTGAAATGCCTTCCATCAAACAGCCGTCACCCATGAAAACCCAGGTGTAGTGATCAACAATTTGATGCTCTTCCCGGTTGAACCGGTTGGCGAGAACTTTTTCCGCCAATGCCATACCTACGGCGTTGGTAATACCCTGCCCCAGCGGGCCGGTGGTGGTTTCCACACCCGGGGCCTCTCCAAACTCAGGATGACCGGCAGTTTTGGAATGCAATTGCCGGAAATTACGTATCTCCGAAATGGGCAGATCATAGCCACTCAAATGAAGTACTGAATAGAGCAGCATGGAAGCATGCCCATTCGATAGCACAAAACGATCACGATCCCACCAACCTGGATTGGACGGGTTGTGTTTTAGGTGATCATTCCAAAGCACTTCAGCAATATCAGCCATGCCCATGGGGGCGCCGGGGTGACCGGAATTGGCCTTTTGTACGGCATCCATGGACAAGGCGCGTACAGCATTCGCAAGTTCACGTCGGGTTGACATCGGGATTTCCTGATTCTGAGTTATTTAAGTCGCCGAGCCGTCTGAATCACTTCAGGTGACCGGTAAAGAAATTCAGACCTGATTCTCGCTGATGAGGAGGTGTTTTAGCAAGAGCCAACAAGCAAATGTTGGCACTTTTCTCCAATTTTCTCATTGTCCCGTTTTAACCAGACGCCCTTCCTTGTAATCATCCCAGTACTCGTTCAGTTCCTTCTTCACAACCGGTAACAGGAAATAGCACCCCAACAGGTTGGGAAATGCCATTGCAAATATCATTGCATCTGAAAAATCAATCACGGAACCCAGTTGCATGGAGGAACCAACCACCACGAAAAACAGGAATAACAATTTGAATGTTGTGTCGGTCAGTTTGCTCTCACCAAACAGGAAGGTCCAGGCTTTCAAGCCGTAATAAGACCACGAGATCATGGTTGAAATAGCGAACAGAATTACCGCGACCGTCAGCACCCATGGAAACCATGTAAAAGCCTTCTCAAAAGCGTTCGAGGTTAGTTGCACGCCAGCGCTGGGATCAACTGATGGATCCCAGGATCCAGTAATGATGATGACCAGTGCAGTAATGGTACAAACCACGATGGTATCAATGAAAGGCTCGTATAACGCTACGAATCCTTCCGTAATCGGTCGACTGGTTTTTACCGCTGAATGGGCGATCGCTGCAGAACCAACTCCAGCCTCGTTTGAAAACGCCGCACGTTTAAACCCCTGGAAAAGCACACCGATCACACCTCCCGAAATACCCTCGGCAGTGAACGCGCCCGCTATGATTGCTTCGAATGCTGAGGGCACCATGGGCAGGTGCATCAGAATAATCGCCAAACCCGCAACTACATAGGTGACCGCCATAAACGGCACTATTTTTGATGTCACCCTGGCGATACCCTTGATTCCACCAATGATGACCATTCCTACCAGGAAGGCCACCACCAGGCCGAATAACCAGCCTTTATCCGCCAGCCAGCTGCTTTCCCCACCAGTAACGTTTACCAGTTGGGAGAAACTCTGATTGGCCTGGAACATGTTGCCACCACCAAATGCCCCGCCAACACAGAAGATGGCAAACAGAACCGCCAGAACCTTTCCAAGTTTGGCAAATCCTGGCCCCCGTTCAGCCAGACCCTTGGTCAGGTAGTACATCGGGCCACCAGAAACGGTCCCGTCGGGATACTCGTTGCGATACTTCACACCCAAAGTACATTCAGTAAACTTGGAAGACATGCCGAGAAAACCGGCCAGGATCATCCAGAAGGTCGCACCGGGACCACCCAGCGAAACCGCTATGGCAACACCGGCGATGTTTCCCAAACCCACCGTGCCTGACAAGGCAGTCGCCAGAGCCTGAAAATGGGTTACCTCTCCGACTGCATTTGGATCATTGTAATCACCACGCACCAGTTCAAAGCCATGTTTGAATGCCCTCAGGTTGATGAAATTGAAGTACAACGTGAATATTGTTGCGGCCACAATTAACCAAACCAGCACAATGGGTATATCCACTCCAGCAACGGAAAATGATGTAAATACCGCACCGGCAACTGCATCTGCATAAGGCTTGATAAATAAGTTTATTTTCTCATCAATACCAGTCTGAGCAGATGCGGAGATACTGAAGAGCATGGCGATGATCGTGGTGATACCCACTCTTAGTTTTGACATTAATATTCTCCGTTTGAATGGGTGGACCAGGGCATTACCGTAACCGCAAATTCTGCGACCTGTACAAGCTGATTACCAACGCGGTAACAACATGAGTTTTTGTCGGCATGTCCCAATACATACCGGACCCACAGGCCTCTCTCCTCGACGCAATGGCATAGTCTACATCAGTAAACTGTCTGGAAACAGATTAGGCGCGTTCTTTAACGGCGGATCAGGGTAATGAATGCAACGGCAGGTCAAGAGGCTTTGTAGTCTAAACCCATTTGATCGAACATCCCATTGAAGGAACCTGGATTTCGGGGCCCTCTCCCGTTTCTGCGACCTGTGTCATGGCTTTGAACAACTCACGCGGCTGGTCACCCACCCCGGGGTTGGCCCCCGCAGCATCAAGCCGTCCCCGGTACTGCAATTGCATGGACCTGTTATAGCCAAAAAAATCCGGTGTACACACGGCCCCGTAATCCCTGGCAATCTGCTGGGAAGTATCTTTTAAATAAGGAAAGGGAAACCCAAAATCCCTGGAAACTATCACCATATTATCGAAGGAATCTTCAGGGTAGGCCACCGCGTCATTTGGCATGATGGCTACACTGTTCACACCGAACTGCTTCAGTTCCCTCGAGTCCCTGACGAGTTTTTCACGAATCGCCTGAACATAGGGACAGTGATTACTGATAAACATCACCAGCAAACCACGCTCACCGCGGCATTTTTCAAGGGTCCATTGCTGCTTGTCTACCCCGGGTAGTTCAAAATCAACAGCCTTTTTACCAAAATCACAAACCGGTGTTTTCAAACGTACCATGATATCTGCTCAAAAGCGGTGAAAGCGGCAGTATATCAGGCAAAACGGGCAAATGAGACCAGCAGAATATTTCAATATTTGCTATGCTAGGAGGGAGAACTTTCGCGTCTGAGAGGACTCTAAGAAGAGTCTGTTTACGCGCAGTACGCCTGGTGAGGATGAAGTGAAGCAACCGGTACACATTACAATCAGAAAACATTGTGGTCTGCTGGCCATTCTGGTTGTGTGTCTTTTGCCCGTGGTTTCCATGGCAGAAGAGGACGTTGGTATAGACTCTCAGTCAACGATCAACGTGCAGCATGAAGGCGATATGTCTTCATTGGCAATATTCCCGCTGCTCGAGCAACCCACCACAGAATTCGCGTTTGACCTGGGTGGTTCCGAGACACGCAAACTGGAACTCCAGTTGGCAGAACCACTGACCCTGAACATAAACAGTGAACTGCAAACGACGTCAGCAGGAATTGGATCAGTGTTACTTGACAGTTCTCTCAGTCTGCGCGTGAGCAACAACCTCGACATCACCACAAGTCTGGGGGCAGGTAAGAACCAGGCATCATTCCAGCCATTGGGCAGTATCCATTGTCAAAACGGTGTGCTCGACCAAGGCTCTTACCGCGCGTCTGACTGCTATTTCATTAACCAGGCCAATGTGCTGCAACAGGACCAGGTAGCATTGGGTCTGCGCTACGGTAACAAGAATCTGAGTACCGCCCTCAGCATTTTTCAAAATGAATCAGGGTCGGGTCAGTCCGCTGTCAGCCAGGCTGTGCCTCCGGCCAATCCGGAATTGGGTGCAGGATTGTTATCACCATCACATGGTGACCCCTTGCTTCAAAACGTTGGTTCCAACTCGCAGCTCAGCTATCTGAAAGGTGAAACGTCCGGTCTGGACATGGAGTTTCAGGTCGGTCTTGCAATGGACAGCGCAGGCGATGTCAGGCTCGGACTCCAACTAACCCGTGTTCTTGATGCCAACTACGAGACTTCCTCGTCTTATACGCCTGGGCTTCAAAACTGGAAAATTGCCAATCCCTTTGACAGCGCCCGGGTAAGCCTTGACTGGAGCAAGGGCAACTTCAGTGGTGGCATCCAGGGTTTCTACCGTGAACAGGTCCAGTTTCTCAACCGCGATCCTCTGGAAGCGGAAACCACCTTTGACGTCCATTTCACCTGGCGTGCACCATGGAACGCGAATCTCAGCGTGGGAACGACAAATGTTTTGAATGCAGGAATGGAAGACAGCACCAACACTGATTCCGGTCTCCAAGACCCGTTTGAATCGGTCTACGGACGCATTCCCTACGTGCGTTATCAGCAAGACCTCTAAGGAACCAAATCCCAGACTCAGCTGATACAGTGGCAGCGATACATGGTAGACTTGCGCCCTTTAATTTTCCAGCCAACCAAATTTCGGACTGTCCCTATGAAAAAGTCTTTGTTTTTCCTTCTGTTACTGTCAATGCAACCTATTGCCAATGCAGCAGATAGTTTCTCCACTCTGGAGGAACGAATGTCAGGTAAGGAATTTATGGAAACCGGACTCGACAAACTTACGGATCAAGAGTTGGAGGCACTCAATGAATGGGTGCGCAGTCATTCTGTCGCAACACTTGATAATGCCAAACCCCGTCCAGCGGGCAGTACCGGCAATTACGCCTCCACTGAGGATCTGCGTGGATTTGAAACCCGACCAAGTGACGATGCCTACAGCGATATCATCCGCAGCAACATCGTAGGTACGTTTGAAGGCTGGAGCGGCAATGATAACTTGTTCACTTTGGAAAATGGCATGATATGGAAGCAGGTTGAAAGCGACACATTCAATATAAAGGCCATCAATAATCCTGAGGTCACCATCAAGAAATCCATGATGGGTGCCTGGCGACTGTCCATGGAAGGATATAACAAGACGATCAGAGTAAAACGCATTCAGTAAGTTTCTGTTATTTATTGAGTTTTCTCAATGCAGATTTGTATTTGTACAGGTACGCGCGGATAATCATATAGGCCACCGCTGCGATCCCCAGCAGTACAAATGGGCCCATTGAAGACCGGTTTAGAAATCCTTCCGTGTCTATCCAGTACCAGCCAAACGCCACCAGGAACAGAGTGAGCACAGCATAACTGGACATCTTCATGTGATACACCTGATCTCTTAGTTTGCGACGGCGAAATTCTATCAACTCCTCCTCGCTGGCTTCACCACGCTGAAACCCGCAATGTGGGCACAACATGGTCTGGCTTGATATCTTGTTATCACAGTCAGGACAGGCAATGATCGCCATGATTCTAAACTCCCGGATTTAAGCTTACATAATGATACCGTTAGAACGGTCGCGTGCAATATCTGGATTGCGAAAACCAGGGTCTGCAGAATGAGTTTCCGAAAATGTCAGTAAAACTTAAGCTCTGCGCGCAGACCACCACTTTTACGGTTCTTGAAATTCATCGTCCAGCCATACAGCTCACACAGCCGCTTGACGATGGCCAGGCCGAGCCCTGAGCCCTTGCCGGAAACGCCTTCACCGCGATAGTGCCGGTCCATGACATGAGTAAGCTCATTCTCTGGTATTCCCGGTCCTGTATCTTCCACGACCACGCGTCCATTGCCGATGGTACACACTATCTCACCAATCGCCGTGTAACGAATCGCATTACTCAAGAGATTCCCCACAGTTACTGCAATGACAGATTCGGGAGCAATCACACTGACCCTGTCTTCCTCTGTTACCCTGAGGTTGAGTGACTTGTTATCAAGCAAAGGTTCATGCAGATGTACCAACTTCTCGACAATCTCGCAAATATTCTGTGCCCTGCTGTCCTCATTGGTCCCACGTTCAGCCCTGACCAGGTGCAACAACGCGGTGGTAATGTCCGTTGACTGCCTGGCTGCGCGTGCAATTCTCAATACCCGGGTTCTGGTTTTCTCAGGCAGATCCTGCTGCGCCAGCAACAATTCTGTGGCACCGGAAATAACGGCCAATGGCGTCCTGAGCTCGTGACTGACATCCGCATTAAATTCCCGGTCTCTTTCTACCAGATGGTGTAATCTCTCGGCATAGGAATCGAGTGCTGCGGCCAACTGTCCGACTTCATCATCCGGAAAAAAATGGGACAGACCCGGCGACGGGGTTTCCTCACCAAGCATTCCGAGACGTTCAGCCAGGTCAGTAACCGGTTTCATTACCCTCGATGATGACCATAGACCCAACGCCAGTGACAGCAATGAGAAAGCCAGCACCACCAACGCAAGAGACCAAACCAACTGGTTTGTAAGACGTTGGTTCTCGCTGATATCGTAAATCAGGAATGCCCATAGATCACTATCTTTACGCACCGCGGCCTTGAAAAAACCCTGTGCCGTTTCAACCTCATGAACACCCGTGTCAAGATTTCTAATCTGTGCTGAAACGCTTTGGTTGGGATCACCAGGGCGAGTGATATATCCCTGGATCCGGGTATGAAACGGTTCTACAAGAGTAGGGTCAGCGCGTAACTGAACCAGGTAATCATCAAGCTCCTGTTTAAGCGTTGTTCCTATAAGCTGGTTTTCAAGATAGCCTTGCAAAAAAAGTGTGCTGATTGCAAACAGGCCACTGAGTAGTGTTCCAAAAAGTAAAAATGAAAATATAATGCGGCTACGAAGCCTACGTCTGTACTGCATTTGACTCCAGCAGACGATAACCAATACCGTGACGGGTCTGAATCATCTTGCTTCCAAACGGCTTGTCAATGGCCGAGCGCAGAGAGTGAATATGTACCCGCAGACTGTCACTGTCAGGCATTTCTTCACCCCATACCTGTTTTTCCAACTCGGTGCGTGTTACCACGTTGGGAGAGGCCTCCATCAGACATCGTAGTAATTTCAATCCAATGGGGTTCAGTTCGATCTCAAGCCCGCCACGGGAAACGATCAGTGCATCTATATTAAAAACCAGGTCACCAATCTGCATCTCCTTGCTGGCTCTGCGCAAGCCACGTGAGGCCAGAACTTCCAACCTGACTTCCACCTCCTGCAATTCAAATGGCTTAACCAGGTAATCATCTGCCCCGGTTTCAAATCCGGCGAGTTTATCCTCCAGACGATCCCGGGCTGTCAACATCAACACGGGTGTGTCTTTACCCGCCTCCTGTCGCAGCTTTTTACACACCTCCAAACCATCCATTCCCGGCAGTGCAAGATCAAGTACTATGGCATCAAATTCATTTACGATAGCCAGATGCAGGCCGGTAATACCATCGCCTGCAAAATCGACGGTATGACCTTTCTCATCCAGATAATCACCAATATTAGCAGCGATATCCGGGTTGTCTTCGATAATCAAAATACGCACATTTGCCGCCTTCGTCTCAGTTGGGTCTATTTGAGATCCTGATTGAAAAGAAAAGGCCCAGACAGATGATACCACCTAGTCTGGGCCCTAAACGCCCTATTAACCGTAATCACAACAGGAACTGCTGTTTTTGAAACACAGGTCGATTTCACCTGACATTCAAAGTACGCTCAGTGTATGCCTATGAGCATTAAATTTTTGTTAACCAGGGTAGAATATTGTGTTAAACGAACATTCCGAGGTCAGTTCACCTAACCGGGGTGCGCAACAACGTCAGTTGACACACCACTAAATTTCCAGGATTTCAACGTCTTCAAGATTCTTTGCCAGGCTCTCGGCATCACCGCCTTCGGACATTTTCACAGCAAGCCGAACCTCGTTGGCGGAATCCGCGTGCCGGATGGCATCATCGTAGGTAATCTTTCCTTCCTTGAACATTCCGAACAGACATTGATCGAAAGTCACCATACCGTGATGGCTGGAATCCTTCATGATATTTTTCAGTTCGGCAACTTCTCCGTTACGAATCTTCTCCTGAACCAAGGGTGTTGCAAGCAGTAGTTCCACCGCAGCCCATCTGCGGGTCTGATCGGCAGAGGGGATTAACTGCTGCGCAATAATGGCCTTCATATTAAATGACAAGTCGAGCAACACACGGTCTTTCGCGTCTTCCGGAAAAAAATGCAGGATGCGGTCCAGCGCCTGGTTTGCATTATTGGCATGTAATGTACACAGGACCAGGTGACCCGTTTCTGAAAAGGTAATCGCGTGTTGCATGGTTTCAAGTGTTCTGATCTCACCGATCATGATCACATCAGGTGCCTGCCGCAGGGTATTCCTGAGTGCAACCTCAAACGACTCGGTATCGATACCGACCTCGCGTTGGGTCACCAGGCTTTTTCCATGGAAATGGACGTATTCGATCGGGTCTTCGATTGAAATAATATGTCCACTCATCCGTCTGTTTCGATAGCCAATCATCGCTGCCAAAGAGGTGGACTTGCCGCTGCCGGTAGCCCCTACAAACAGCACAATACCTCGTTTCGCCAGTGAAAGTTCCGTCAATAGCTCCGGCAGACCCAGGTTCTCAAAAGTTGGTATCGTGGTTTCAATACGCCGGCAAACCATACCGATAAGACCCTGCTGATAGAACGCACTGATTCGAAAGCGTACTTCTTCACCCAGGGCAAGCGCATACTGACACTCCAGGGTTTCATCAAATTCTTTGCGCTGTTTGTCCGTCATGGTGCTGTGCACAATTTCTGTTGCTTCTTCCGGTAACAGCACCTCGGTTGAAATCGGCTGAATTTTTCCGTTGACTTTCAAACAAGGCGGTGCGGCTGCAGTAACGAATAGATCGGACCCCTTCTCTGCGTGAAGTTGCAGTAACCAGTCATTAATAGCAGTCATTTGAGCGTCTCCAACAATGTTGCTTCCCTACATGAACAGTTTACGATCCACAGCCTTCTTGGCCGCTTCATTTCGTGTGATTAATCCTCTGGCCACCAACTCCTCGAGATGCTGGTCAAGCGTATTCATACCGGCGTTTTGTCCAGTCTGTATGGAAGAATACATTTGTGCGACTTTGTCTTCTCGTATCAGATTCTTGATCGCAGGTGTTCCCAGCATGATTTCATGTGCGGCGATACGGCCACCACCAACTCGTTTCATAAGCGTCTGTGCAATTACCGATCTAAGCGATTCCGAAAGCATGGATCGCACCATGGCCTTCTCACCTGACGGAAAGACATCAATGATGCGTGTGATGGTCTTGGGTGCGGAGCTTGTATGCAGGGTCCCAAATACCAGGTGACCGGTTTCTGCCGCTGTAAGTGCGAGACGGATGGTTTCAATATCACGCAACTCACCCACCAGGATAATATCCGGGTCTTCGCGTAATGCAGAACGTAGTGCCTGGTTGAATCCAAGTGTATCACGATGAACTTCACGTTGATTGATCAGGCTTTTGCGTGACTGGTGAACAAATTCAATCGGGTCTTCGATGGTCAATATATGTGCGGGCAGAGTAGTATTCAGGTAATCAATCATTGCAGCGAGCGTCGTGGATTTACCGGAACCGGTCGGGCCCGTAACCAGCACCAGGCCCCTGGGCACATTAACGATTTCCTTGAATAATGGAGGTGCCCCGATATCTTCCAGTGTCCAAACCGCCATTGGAATGGTCCTGAACGCGCCACCAACACCGCGGTCCTGATGGAAGCAATTCACACGAAAACGTGCAAGTCCCGGAACGGCATAGGAATAATCAAGTTCCAGATTGGCCTCAAAATCACGACGCTGGTGATCATTCATTGTGCTGTACAGCAGTTCTGTTAATTGCTGGTTGTCCAGTGCCGGTACATTCAAACGACGCAGGTCACCGTCCACGCGGATCATTGGCGGCAGACCGGACGACAGATGAAGATCCGAGGCTTTGTTCTTGACCGAAAAGGCCAGCAACTCAGCAATATCCATAAATACTCCTTGCTGGGATTCGGGTCGCGTTACAATGCATTATGGCTCAAAAAGAGAAAAAATCACAAAACCTGATCCCTGGTTTTTTTGCAACACCGCTAACAATAGAGCAATGGGTATACATGCTGCAACATGAACAGAACAATTAGACGTCTTCAATCGGTCCGCGAACGGATTAAAATTGCCTGCCTCGACGCTGGAAGAGATCCCGGTGAAGTCTCTCTTTTGGCTGTCAGCAAGCGTCAACCAACTGAGCAAATCATATCCCTGAATGATTTGGGAGTGACAGATTTTGGTGAAAACCAGCTCCAGGAAGCGATGCCTAAACAACAGGTGCTGGCGAATTTGAGTTTACAATGGCATTTTATCGGTGTGCTGCAATCGAACAAAACGCGTGCAATTGCGGAAAACTTCCAGTGGGTGCAAAGCGTCGACAGAGAACGTATCCTGAAACGGCTTTCATTACAGCGTCCATCAACCCTGCCACCGCTCAATATCTGTTTACAGGTGAATATAGATCGTGAACCTCAAAAGGCCGGTGCAGCCCCCGAAAACATCATGTCTCTGGCGGCACTTGCTCAAGAACTTGATAATATAACCTTGAGAGGACTGATGGTCATACCCATGATTACGGATGACCCTGCAATCAGGCACGGCAGCTTTTCCAAAGTAAAGGACTTGTTTGAAATATTAAACCAGTCCGGTCATGGCATGGATACATTATCTATGGGGATGTCTTCCGACCTCGAGACGGCCATAGCAGGAGGCAGCACCATGGTCCGTATTGGAACAGATCTGTTTGGAAGGCGAAAACCATGAGTTTTTTCAACAGGAATGCAGTATGAAAATTGCTTTTATTGGTGGCGGAATAATGACCACTGCTCTGATCAGCGGTCTGTTCGCGAATGCAGACAGGCCTCAGACAATTCAAGTCGCTGACCCTGAAGCTGATGCCAGGGACCGATTGACAAAGAAATGGCCAGTCAGTTGTTTCGAGATGGCCGCTGACGCAATAGCGGGTATGGACGCCATTGTATTGGCCGTCAAACCCCAGGTTTTGCCCGTAGTTCTGGATGAAATTGGACATCAGGTCAAAACCGGTCAGTTGGTAATATCTATCGTGGCCGGAATCCCCATCAGTCATATTTTGGAAAGCCTGGACTCCCGGACTCCAGTGATCCGCACCATGCCCAACACTCCGGCACGAATAGGCCTGGGTATCACCGCATTGCACGCCCACAAGAGTTGTACTGGCCCACAGCGACAGATGGCTCAGGAACTGATGCAGGCAGCCGGTGAGGTGGTGTGGGTGGACACCGAAGACCTGATGGACGTTGTGACCGCTGTTTCAGGTAGCGGGCCCGCCTACTTCTTTTATCTGATCGAAGCGATCCAGAAAGCCGGAGCGCGTCTGGGACTACCGGAAAAAATTTCCGCCAGCCTGGCAATGCAAACTGCCTATGGTGCCAGTGCCATGGCTGTGCAAAGCAATCTGACCGTGACAGAACTTCGCCGCCGGGTGACTACAAAAGGCGGGACAACCGAGGCCGCACTGGAGCAATTGGTTTCAGGTCATTTTGAGCAACTGATGGACACGGCGATTGCTGCTGCAACACAGCGCGGTATTGAACTTGCTTCACACGGAATTCGAAAATGAACCCCTCTGCAGCACTGATCTACCTGATAACAACCCTGACCGACCTGTTTATCACAGCCATCCTGCTACGCTTGCTGCTGCAATGGGTCAAAGCAGATTTTTATAATCCACTGTGTCAATTCCTGATCAAGGTAACCAATCCGGTACTGATTCCTCTGCGGCGTGTCATCCCATCCATCGGTAAACTCGATACGGCAGCGGTTGTAGCCATGCTGCTACTGGAACTCATCCAACTGCTTATCATCGGTCAAATTGCCGGTGCCGATTTCCAACTGCAATTTATCCTGCTCTACGCGGTCCGAAAGTTGCTGGTTTTACTGTTGATGACGTACTTTGTGCTTATTATTGTCAGGGTGATTCTAAGCTGGGTGGGGAGCAGCCTCCGGCACCCATTGATACCTCTGATATACCAGTTGACAGCGCCTGTACTGCGACCTTTCTCCAGATTAATACCACCTATGGGAGGTGTTGATCTTTCACCATTATTTGCTCTTATCGCATTGCGTTTCCTGTTGCTGCTAATGGGATGGTGATAAACCCCCGGTCGCTATTGCTGAACGCAAGTCTTGTTTAAGCCGTTTAATTGCCGCGGTTGGTAGCTTCCTCATCTTTTCTTATTGCCAGTACCGAACCATATCCTGCCTGGTAATCTGGATATTTCAAACGGAATCCGCTTTGACGTAACTTCAAATTATCCACTCTTTTGCCTCGAGATGCTTGATCCATTAATAGTCCTTTCGGAGCGATCATCCCCAGTTCCCTGGCCAACCAATCAAGCACTTCATAGCGAGGTGCCGGCCGGTTATCTGAGACCAGGTAAATCTTGTCCGGTTGATTAATCATCATGATGTGCATCAATGCGGAAGCGGCATCGTCCCGGTGAATCCGGTTGGTAAAAAATGGTGGCGATTGCTGTGTTTCAACACCTTCAGTTGCGGCCAGTTCGATCAACCTCTCCCGCCCCGGCCCGTATATGCCCGACAACCTGACTATGACCAGTTGCCCGGTGCAGCCTGCTGCCTGGCGCTCCATGTCCAACAGTACTCTGCCATTAAACCGTACTGGAGCGGTCTGGGATTCTTCATTGACCAAACTTCCATCTGACTGGGCAAACACTGCCGTGCTGGAAACAAGGAGTGTTCGTACCGGTTTTTGCTCCAGGCTCTCCCACAAATTGGTCCAGCCATTGATGAATATGTCCCTGTACCCTGCTTCATTCCGGCATGCCGGGGTTGGCATGAATATCAGTCGGTCAATTTCAGTGGGGAGGTTGGTCAGAGTTACGACCTGGGTAAGATCAGCCTGGACGGCCTCTACACCAGCCGGAAGTGTCGATGTATCGCGTTTTAGTCCGAATACCCGGTGTCCCTGGCACTTCAACCTGGTGGCAAGAACACTCCCGACATCACCACAACCGGCAATCAGAACCCGCATTACGCAGGCTCCGGCTCCGAAACATCAGGGGGAATACTGGGTACAGGAAGGGTTTTGAGCCAGATCAACCAGACCACCAAGGCGTCCAGTATGATCAATGCCTGCCAGAGGTAGAGGTGAAACCACTCAAATGCCGTGTAATTCCATTGACCCAGGTAATAAAGGCTTATAATCCTCACGAGGTTAAGTATCTGAATCGCGAAAAAGCCCGCGATAAATCCGATTAGCTTATTTTTGAGTGGTGACGGAAATGCAAAAATCGCTGCAAACAGGATAATGACCGCCTCCAGACCGTTACACCCCCTCTCGATACGCACCCCGAAGCCGGAAACTCTGTCACGGATCACGTTTCCGGTGGCCACGACATTATCGTCAAATACCTGCACAATCCACACGCTGATGTCAGCGATCAATGAAGTAAATGGGAGGATGACGTACTTTTCTGCCGGCTGTAGAATCTCAAGTGTAAACAGCCCGACGAGCAGAACTGAAAAAATGATAAAAAATCGAAGCATAACGCCTGTTGCCACTCAATGTTGCCGTATCGGTGCAATGGTACCCAAAGCCATGGCTGCTTGCACGCCGTAATTTGATCAACTGGAACATGATAAATTCCCTGCATACAAATATTTTCTTGATTGGACCGATGGGATCCGGAAAAACCACCATCGGGAAACGTGTGTCCAGGATATTGAATCTTGATTTTTATGACTGTGATCAGGAGCTTGAGCGTCAGACCGGTGCCAGTGTCAATCTGATATTTGATATTGAAGGCGAAGCAGGATTCCGTCTGAGGGAAACACGACTACTCAAGGAACTCTCCAGAAAAAAAGCCTCTCTGATATCAACTGGCGGGGGGGTGGTTTGTGAGAATGAAAACCGCCGGATACTCAGGAGCAGAGGTTGTGTTGTCTATCTGAGAACCAGTATAGACAATCAACTCATACGACTCAGCCAGGACAAAACTCGCCCGCTTCTACAGGCAGATGACAAGAAAAAACGTCTGCAAAGCCTTGCTGAAGTACGTAATCCACTATACGCTGCCACCGCTGACCTGACATTTGACACCAGTGATCAAGGTGTCTATCTGGCAGCGAAAGCGATTGCTTCAGCCATACTTGACCACTTCAATTCAGGGCCATCAAATGCAGACGGTTAGTATCGACCTGGCGGAACGCAGTTACGAGGTGTTAATCGGTTCGGGAATGCTGGGCAATCAACATCCGGCTCTCAAGATGTCAAAAGGCACAAAAACACTGATTGTCAGCAATGAGACAGTCGCCCCCCTGTACCTGCCGGCACTGGTCAAATCCTTAGGGGATGCTGAAATCCACAGCCTGGTACTACCCGACGGTGAGAAATTCAAGAACAGCCAATACTGGTTAAGGATCATCGACAAGTTGGTCGATATCCAGGCTACACGTGACGCCTGTGTAGTGACGCTGGGCGGAGGGGTGATCGGTGACATGGGCGGCTTCGCAGCGGCGAGCTATATGCGGGGTATAAGTTTCATTCAAATACCAACCAGCCTGCTGGCACAGGTGGATGCCTCGGTGGGTGGTAAAACCGGAATAAATCACCTTCTGGGTAAAAACCTGATTGGTTCATTTCACCAACCAAGATCTGTGCTGATCGACATAAATACTCTGAAAACCCTGCCCGACCGCGAATTTTCGGCTGGATTGGCAGAGGTCGTCAAGATTGCGGCAATTCGTGATGCCGGTTTCCTGCGGTGGCTTGAGCAACACTGTGATGATATAGCTGACAGGGAGCCGGAAAAGTTGGCAACAATGATAGAACGCAGTGTCTCAAACAAGGCAAAAGTCGTGACACGCGACGAGCGTGAACAAGGTATCCGCGCCTTGCTTAATTTTGGTCACAGTTTTGCACATGCATTGGAAACCCTGACCGGCTATGAGCAATTTCTGCATGGGGAAGCCGTGGCCATTGGAATGATGGTGGCCAGCAGACTCAGTGAACAACGCGGTCTGTGCAAGTCCGGATTCAGCGAGCGACTGGGTGTATTGCTGGACCGATTCAAACTGCCACTGGATGTGCCAGAAAACCTGCATGCCAATGATTTTATTGATGTAATGAAACTGGATAAAAAAACCTTGTCGGGGTCAATCAGGCTGGTTCTCGTACGAGAACCCGGCATCGGGTTTGTCGACAGCACAACGGACAGGCAACAAATCCAGACAGCCATTCGAAGCAGTCAGTCGAATCCCGCACAAACATTTTGAATCTACAAAAAATGAATTTCAATTTGAAAAATGACCTCTACATCAGGGCTCTGTTACGACAGCCAACCGAACGAACGCCCATTTGGGTAATGCGCCAGGCCGGTCGGTATCTGCCCGAGTATCGACAACTACGCGCTGAGGCCGGTAGTTTTATGAGTCTGTGCACAAATCCGGAACTGGCATGTGAGGTTACCCTGCAACCGTTGCGCAGATTTCCCCTGGACGCTGCAATCCTGTTCTCTGACATTCTGACCATCCCCGATGCGATGGGCCTCGGGCTTCATTTTTCACAGGGGGAAGGCCCAAGGTTTGAACGGGTCATCACCTCTTCGTCCGACGTTGCCCGATTACGACGACCAGATCCTTCCGGATCATTGGCCTATGTCATGCAAGCCGTGGTCAGGATACGTAGAGAACTCAATGGAGAAGTGCCCCTGATTGGATTCAGCGGGAGTCCATGGACCCTGGCTACCTACATGGTTGAAGGAGGATCCAGCAAAACCTTTTCCAAGATCAAGAGCATGCTCTATTCCCAACCGGAAACGGCACACCGGTTGCTTGATCTGCTCGCGGATTCCGTGATTGATTACCTCAACGCACAAATTGAAAGCGGTGTCCAGGCGGTGCAGATTTTCGATACCTGGGGGGGTGTACTGGCACCGGATAAGTTTCTCAGTTTTTCCTTGCATTACCTGGAGAAAATCGTTTCCGGACTGAAACGATCCCATGATGGTCATGACATTCCCGTGGTACTGTTTTGTAAGGGCTGCAATTCACATCTTGAGGCTTTGGCAGATACCGGTTGCGATGGATTGGGTGTGGACTGGACCATATCACTGAATGAGGCTCGATCCAGGGTTGGTCACCGGGTTGCCCTGCAGGGAAATCTCGACCCGGCCATTATGTTGACCGATCCCCGGACAATTGAGAACCAGGTAGAGGCGACCCTCGCCAGTTATGGTCAAGGCACAGGCCATGTATTTAATCTGGGTCATGGTATTACACCGGAGGTTGACCCCAATCATATGTCCATACTGGTTGAAAGCGTGAGGCAACACAGTCAAGCATGGCACCAGTCGTAAGCCTTTATTCATGGTCACTGTATATTCATTTCTTTACGCATTGAGTGCTGAATCTGCAGGTCCAAATCTATCCCTCTTTGAAAATACAGAAACCCGAATCCTGGCATACGCCATACTTTCGTCACTGGCCCGCAGCTGACAGCCTCCCTAAAATAATCTGAATCAGGGAGATCATGATGCACGTACGACTACTGTTGTTAATTGCGGTATTGCTACTGGCAGTTGTTACATTGTTCCTGTTGTTGCTGGCCACTGACACAGCCTTGTCCGTGTGGCAACGACTGAGAGAGGCCCCATTGTGGGTTCAAGTGTCATATACGCTGATATTGTTACTGATTTCCAGTGCCACCATTTGGCTCTCATGGCGATTGCTAAAGCCCGCTAAAGGAGAATCAACAGACACGCAAAGCCCCCCCGACGTGCTGTCTTTGCAGGAAGAGTTGGTGGAATCTGCTTCGGTGGGGGTGGATGTCACCGCCGCCATTGAAGAAATCAGGGAACAGCAACGTCGCAAGAAAAGTGGCGAGGTTTTTATTGCCGTATTTGGTGAAATCAGTACCGGCAAGAGCAGCCTGGTCAAGGCTTTGCTGCCCGGGGCCGATATAGACTCAGACCCCAGGGGCGGCACAACCCGGGACACAACCCACTATCGTTGGCACTCAAACGCAGGTGACAGCGTCACAATTACCGATCTGCCGGGATTTAGCCTGGACAACGATGCTGGCATCCTCGAGGAGGCACGTCGGGCCCACCTGGTGGTTTTTCTTTGCGATACTGATATCACCCGTAGCCAGATGGAACAACTGGATCATCTTCTTGCAATCCACAAGCCACTCATCGTTGCATTGAACAAGATGGATCAGTATTCACAACCGGAGGCGGAATCCATTGCTGCCAATATATCGCAACAGACCGGAATCAAGCGCAGGGATATTGTCTTCATCCAGACAGGTGGACGTGAAGAGGTCATAAGACTACTCAATGACGGCAGCGAAGAGACCATTGAAAGAAGCCGGAAGAGTAACATTGAACCGCTCCGCAATGCCCTGCAACGACATCTTGACGGTAATGCCGGGTTGATGGAGCAACTGCGTGATACCGCGATCTTGCTGTTGGCAGCGGAGAAGCTGGAGGAGGCAAAGATCACGCACCGGGAACAACGCTCGGTCGAGTTGGTTCAATCCTATTCTGGTCGTGCCGTCATCGGTGCACTCGCGGCCGTTGCACCAGGTTCCGACCTGCTCATCCAGGGAATACTTGCCACCCGACTGATTCAGGAATTGTGCAAGCTGTATGAGGTATCCGTAAAGGACGTGGAGATCGAATCTTTTATCCGACTGGCCGGCGGGCGGGTAAAACGAATGACTGCGATCACACTCGCCATTACTGGAAATGCACTAAAGGCATTTCCAGGGGTCGGTACATTGACCGGTGGACTGGTCCACGCTGTCGCCTATGGCATGATTTTCGACAGCCTGGGTCGTGCCGCCGCTCAAACCCTTGCCAGCAGGGGTGAATTACGCCCTTACCCAGCTGCCGCAGCATTCGAGGAGTTCATGAATGAGAATCTTCAAGCCGGTGCGTTCCGCTTTGCAAAAATTGCCCTGGCGGAAAAAAGCAGCGGCAAAAAAACCTGAACAGCATCTGCTCAATGCAAATCTCCAAATCCAGACCTTGCTGGAAGATACAGCTGTACCCGCTGCGGTACGACAGGAGTTATTCCGGGAATTTGAGGAGATGGAAGAAATCTCCGAAAAACTTCAGAAAGAGGAAATTCACATTGCCGTATTTGGTCGTGTCGGAACCGGGAAATCGTCCCTGCTAAATGCATTGCTCGGCAAAGCGGTCTTTTCGACCAGCCCTTTACATGGAGAGACCAGCAGACAACAGCGCAGTAACTGGGACTTCGTGAATTCCGGGCATGTTGTACTGATCGATACACCGGGTATAGATGAACTGGATGGTGAGGCTCGTGAGGAACTGGCAAGGTCCGTGGCAGGGTCATCTGATATCGTTTTATTGGTCTGCGACGGAGACCTGACAGAAACCGAATTTGAAGCCGCCCGCGGCCTCGCCGATGGCAGACAGCCCATGTTGATGGTATTGAACAAGGCGGACCGCTACAGTCAATCTGAACTCGACTCACTGCTTGCTCATCTACGCGATCGGTGCACCCAATTTCTTGACCCTGCCAATGTCTTCTCCGCCAGTGCCGATCCCAGACCGGAATCGGTACTACGAATTGATGAACGGGGAAACGAACATCCAGGAGAACGCCATCGCAATCCGGACATTCAAATGTTGCAGTGTCGATTATGGGACATTCTTGAAAAGGAAGGAAAGACACTGGCTGCGCTGAATGCGGCGTTGTTCACTTCCGAACTGGACAGTCGGATTGCGAAGAAAATGGTTATTGCCCGCAAAGCTGTGGCGGAACAGGTGATCAGGAATTACTGTCTCGCCAAGGGGATAGTTGTGGCGGTCAACCCGGTTCCAGTAGCAGATTTGCTTGCCGCTGCCGGTACCGATGTTGCCATGGTCATTCACCTCGGCAATGTCTACGGCTTTCAGCTGTCCAAACGCGAAGCCAGCAAATTACTTTTAACCATTTCAGCACAACTGTTGCTGCTGATGGGGGCGTATTGGGGTGTAAACATGGTCTCTGCTGCCCTCAAGACGGTTAGTGCAGGAATGTCCACCGCAATCACCGCCGGCGCACAGGGAACGTTGGCCTGGTATTCAACCTATGTCACCGGTATTGCAGCAGAATCCTGGTTTGCCAAGGGTAAGTCATGGGGTAACGAGGGCCCAAGGGATACCATCGGGGAGATACTCGACTCTCTGGACCGGGATTCAATACTTTTATCAGCCCGTTCAGACATTATTAGCAGACTCAAAAGGGGTACTGCCTGAGTAGTTGCTTAGGTACGACCGGCGGTTGCTGTCAACCAACAGTTAAATGCGACCACCACACGCGGTTTATCCCCATGGTATGGGAAAATCTCATGCATCAGATAAGAAGGGAATACCCACAACTTTCCGGCTTCGTGCTGAATCTCCATACTGCCAAAATCATAGGGGCTCTGCAGATTTTGACAACCGGGGTCCATGTACATATTGGCATTCACCCGCGGATCATATAAACGAACCTTGCCTTCACGCGGGTCCGATTCCGGTTTGCCCGGATCGACACAGAATATACCGGACCAACTGGCATTGGGGTGGTTGTGCATGGACTGAAAGCCGCCTTTGCGTGTTACATGAAACCAGGCGTGATAATTGAACCGCAGTGCATTCATCTGTTTCGCATCATAACGATTCAAGTCAGCCACAATCCGGGCCAAAGAGCCGTGGACAAATTTTACCAGGGGCTGAATCTCAGCGTCTTTCCAATAGAAAAGGTCAAAACGGCTCTCAAATAATGCTCCCGTTTGCGTATCGCGAACGACGTCATCCCGATACTGGTCTGTTTCACGAGCCAGTAGAAAAGGTAACAGCTGCGTACACAAATTGCTTGCATCCGGATGCTTGAATTCTATTAGAGGAACTGAAAATAACTGGTGGATTTTCATCTGCATAAAAAACGGCCCGCACATTGGCGGGCCGTTTTGTCTATCGCAAAAACTTCAGGTGATCTTATGATCAGAAGTTCTGCTTGTATCGCAGGTACGTGATACGACCCTGGGCGTCATACAGACCGAAGTCCATAGGCTGCCAGCCATACGCTGTACCATTGTATGGTGGATCTGTGTCAAACACATTTCTCGCACCCAGTGTAACTTCCGCGTTCCAGGGCAGGTTGTAACCCACCTGGAGATCGTGGACGAGATTGGATTCGTTATATGCGAAATCACCATCACTATTGAAATCTCCACCAGAGTTGCCAATCTCATCGATTGCACCATTGGATGGAATGTAGGTGCTAACCCAACCGACCTGGAAATTACCCATGGTCCAGTTGGCGTTAAAGTTTGCACGATACTCCGGTACACCAGTACGATCGAGGATGTCATTGAAGCCATCACCCGGTACCGCTTCCTGTTCCCAACCCAGAACATAAGATACTTCGAGGTTGAAGTTGAACAGACCAGCGTTGTCGGTGTTCAGTGCATAACGTCCTGAGAAGTCGATACCGTCTGAATTAACACCAGACAGGTTCAACTGAGTCAGCAGTACGAAGTTAACCGTACCATCAGGGTTACGATTTACCGTGTTGCTAAACCCGTCACGTTCGAGCTGGAACATCCGTCCAAGACCAAGAGTTGAAATCTGGTCGGTGAACGAAATATTGTAGTAGCTCATATCAACACTGAGATCATCCGTAATATTCCAGACAAAACCGGCGGTCCATGACTCGGAGGTTTCCGGGTTAAGTTCCGGGTTACCACCAAAGAACGCACGGTACTGAGTGGCTGTACACGGAGCCACGCCATTGGCACAACCAACGAGGTCGACCGCGGGCGGGAATGACTCTGATACGTTACCGTACAGTTCCTGCATGTTCGGCGCGCGGAATCCTTCGCCATAACTGGCACGCAGCAACAGGTTGTCCATCGGACGCCATGCTACAGAAACCTTCGGATTGACGGTATCACCAAAGTCCGAGTAATCGTCATAGCGTACAGCGATGTTTAGTTCCAGACTGCTGAGCAGAGGAACGACGGTCTCACCGTAGAATGACGTGATGTCACGGCCAACTCCAGAAATATTATCGCCACCGGATGTACCGGCGATGATCAGACGGTTTGATTCAGGATCATTCAACTGTGAGAAAGTCATGTCAAATACCTGAAAGCCAATTACCACAGGCACAGGACCGTTATTCATCTGGAAAAGATCCCAGCTTACTGAACCGTCGTACTGGATGACACTGGTGTCTGCTGCGAATGTTCCAGTGTGGTTAAAGGCAATCAGAGTTTCGTTTGTATTTGCCAACCACGTTGCGTGATCCAGACCCTGGACGTTGAAGTAATCAAGTGTGCCATCATCGACAGCATTCTGGATTTCAACCTTGTTGGCCAGGTTACGGGTTTGGGCATTGGTGCGGTTGCGAATGTACTCGAAACCAAGATCCCATTCCATACCACCCATCCAGTCAGTCGTTCCTTCAAAGCCAGCAAACAGTGCTGCTTCCTGGAATTCCTGAAAGCTTTCACGGTTACCGTTGGGTACTGTTCGCATCAGCAACAAGGCGTCAGCAACGTCATCTTCTGTCAACCCGCCGATCCCGGCATTGATCGCCGCATAGATCGGGTTATTCGGGTTGTCCGCACCATAGATCGGGAACGGGGCAGTAACAGGAGCACCAGCAAATCGTGACTCGGACTCGTTCTGTACAAACAGACCGCGGGTGACGAACTGGGTTGTCGGTGTTACGTCGAAGTGACCAGCAATAAAACCACTGTTGCGCTCTACACGTGGCAGATAAATGGTATCGGCTGCAAAGTTGTAACCACAACGTGCCTGTAGCTCAGCTGTTGAACCTGCTGTGAAGTTATTGAAGTCCCAACGATAGGAATTCGGAAACTCACTGGATTCGCCAACATTTGACGGACAACGTGGGTCAGGAATGTTCAGACCGGCAGATGGACCACCGAGAACGATAACCGTACCCGGGAAACCAAAGCTTGAAATTGCATCAACACCTGGGTAGACGGCAACGTCAAATCCAGGTACATCACGATCGAGAATCCATTCGCGCTCGAAGTGCTCCATGGAGAACGTGATATTACCCCGGTCACCGCTCATACCGCCGGCTACTGAGTAACGATCACCGTCGCCACCTTGTACTTCAGGACTTTCAGTCTGGACAACTACTATTGCACCATCCATATCCTTACGCGTAATGATGTTGATTACGCCGGCGATTGCATCAGAACCGTAAATGGCAGATGCGCCATCACGGAGGATTTCAATGCGTTCAATCATATCGATGGGGATCAGATTCAAATCGACCGAATCACCACCACCACCCGGGAAGGCGGACAAACGACGGCCATCCAGCAGGACCAGGGTACGTTGTGAACCCAGACCACGGAGGCTGACGAATGATGTACCGGAGAAACCATTACCGTAGCCGGACGCGTCTCTGAAGGAACCGAAGCTGTTGAACGTTGAAGAACGCAGCAGTTCGGATACGGTTGAGTCACCTGAGAAATCTATATCTTCACGTGAAATAACGGTTACGGGCGTTGAGCCCTCGATGTCCACACGTTTAATGCGTGAACCAGTTACTTGCACTCGATCAAGCTCGACACCTTCGTCGTCGTCAGCTTCATCCTGTGCAAAGGCGACACCTGATGCCAGTGCCAGACTTAGAGCGGCACCTGCACACAGCGTGTTTTGAATCGCCTGTGACAGTGGATTACGGTTGTATTTCATCTCTAAAATTCTCCCAATTTGTTTGGAATGTAGTTTCGATCGAAGTTAAACCTGATCGGATGCATAAAAGCATGCACAGCATCCCGCCAGAGTTCATTACCCCAACTTGGCGTGCATAGTATCATTGGTGGAGCAGAATGGAAAGGAATTGTTAACGGTTTGTTAAACTGGAAAAATCCTATATACCACGCGCCTTACAGACAATTTTGCCCAGGATTTAAAAAAAAAAGCCCGGTCATTTCTCACAACCGGGCGATAAACTACGATAAATACTGTAGTTATTCGTAACTAATCTTGCCTGAATGTGATATTTCCGCTGAAACTCTCAACCCTTATTTCCGCGCTTCCATCACCTGTTGAGTGCTTTAATCGACTTCCAGGCCCATGCGCGGTGTGCTCGACAGAACCGAAATCACTGGCAATTTTGCCACTGAAACTTTGGGCTCTGAACTGACCACCCTGGGAAGCGGGAAGACTGATGGTGACATCACCGCTCATGCTCTCAGCACTAAAACGGCCGTTACCAGCCAATGCTCCCGAGGCCGTAATATCACCCGAGACTGTTTCGAATTTGCCGTTTTCCATGACACCAGCCACGAGTTTCATGTCACCGGACACGGTTGTGGCAGCAACATCACCAGATATGCCCCCCAGTTCAACATCACCTGAAACTGATTCGGCACTGATTCTTGCAGTGCTGCCTTCAAAACCGACATCACCACTTACTGATTCGATAGATACCCAGGCACTTGAGACCTGGATCTCAACATCACCACTAACGGAGGAAGCAGACAATTTTTCATTATCCAGCCCTGAAACATCTATGTCCGCACTGACTGCCGATGCCTCAATGTTGAAACCGGCCGGCACCCTGAGTTTCAGTTTTGTGTCATCGATATCACGTTCATCTTCATTGATGACCCGGATATACAGGTCAGAACCGCTGGAACTCAATTCCAGTTCTTGTACGCTGTCACCCAGACTCCCGGTCAGATGAATTTCGCCCCGGTCCCAACCCAGAATTTCAATTTCGCCGACGATGTTTTCAATCGTCACGGTACCGGTTTCACCAATATCCCAGCGCTCATCCACAGATTCACTCGAGAGCAAAACTGCGGGTGCCGAAGCCAACAGTACAGTCATGATATTGAGCTTGATATTATTCATGTCTTTCTCCAGTTATTTTGTTCCAGCAATGCCAGTTGTTTTATAAACTGCAGTTGCTGAGATCGAAGATCCAGTAGTTTTCCATTTAAATAAATATTTGATGGGTATTGACGCAGCGCCGCCAGCAGTGATGCCTCCGCCATTTGCAAATCCTCCCAACTTTCACGTAGTGCGTCCGGACTGTCCGGGGTCAGGTGCATTTTTGTATATTCAACCGGCAACAATTCCCGAAACGCAGCCTGGTATTCCCGTTCGGATGCAGCAGCGGCTCCAGCCATGGCATATTCAAGTACAGATTGTGATGCAGTCCCGGAAGGTGCCGGTTCCATGCCACGCCCAATAAATATGCCCGTAGTCAGGGCTGCGAAAACTGCTGCGGCCATCGCGGGCATTCTCCAATTAGATACCGCAGATCCTGAACCAAAGCCATAGGAACCTGGGCTCAGGCGGTCTTCAATCCCTGGCCATAAATCACGTTGTGGCCTGATACTGCGTGGCAACGATTTCAGTTTCTTAACAAATTCAGATTCATTCATCCTGTTTTCACTCATTTCTCAGCTACCTCCCGGGTCATCTAATACGCCCCGGACCAATTTTCGTGCCCGATGCAACTGCGCTTTTGAAGAGCCCACTGCCATTCCGGTAATTTCCGCAATTTCACTGTGCTGATATCCTTCGATGTCATACAGGATCAGCACGGTTCTGGCTCGCTCCGGCAATCCTGCTATCGCGGCCTCCAGATCACTTCTCAGGCCGGCAAACACGTTACGGTCACCCACCATCGTTCGTTCTATGCCTTCCACCAATTCTTCCTCACGTTGCACCCGTTTCAAGCGTACACGTCGATCACTCAATACGACGTTTACCGTCAACCGATGTAGCCAGGTACCAAATTTGCTGTCTCCCCGAAACAGCTTCAGCTTGTTCCATGCCCGCACAAAGGCATCCTGTACCAAGTCTTCTGCAAGCGTCCGGTCACCACCACACATACGCCAGCACAAGGCAAAAATTCTGTCACAATGGCTGCGATACAGCTCTTCAAATGCCTTACGATCACCCGCCTGGGCCTTTTCGACCCAGTGTGATTCAGTAGCGGACAAATCAGGGTTGTCTTGCTGCCAACTGGTCACTGCTAGTACTTCTCCCATGAGTCATTAGATGAGAACAATAAGAAAGGGTTTAAATGATGAGAAAATACTCCGACATCCAGTCCTATTGTTGCGTGGTAATCCAGTATCTTATTGACTCGTCCAGCATGGGCAAACTTACACTTCCGTTGCCAAGCAAGCGATCATGAAACCTGCGAATATCGAAATCCTGGCCAAGTTCGGTTTCAGCCAGCCTACGCAATCGTTGAATCTCCAGCATTCCCAACATGTAGGAATTGGCCTGACCCGGCCACGAGATATATCGATTCACTTCAGCTTCTATGTCACCTGGTGGCCAGGCAGTATTTGCCAACATGTACTCCACCGCACGCTGCCTGGACCAGCCCCTGGTGTGCAGACCACTGTCAACTACCAGACGGGCCGCACGGGCAGCCTGGTCAGACAACAACCCAATCTGATCCAGCGGCCCGGTGTACAGATCGAGTTCAGCAGCCAATCGTTCAGCATAAAGAGCCCAGCCCTCACCATAACCGGAGTTCCACAAATAACGGGCGATGGGGTGTACCTTCTCACCCAGTTCCAGTGCAATGGCACCTTGCAGGTGATGACCCGGATATCCTTCGTGGTATAACACCGACTGTTGACCGGCGATGGACCGGTGCGTCGGGTCAGCTACTGCGATGTAATAAATACCGGGACGGCTGCCGTCCTCGGATGATGAATGATATTCACCTGTGCCACCCGCTTCCCGGTATGCCGGGTATGGCTTGATCAGCAGGCCCGCTTTCGGGAGTGTGCCAAATACATTCTTCATGGCAGTTTTTGATGCTTCAACAGAATTCAGCGCATAGTTCAAAACATCAGCCCGAGTTGCAAACGTATAGTTCGGGTCAGCATTGAGATTCATCATCAGGGATTCGATGGATTCCCCACTGAAGTGAACATCAATAATGGCTTGCATTTCTGCCCGGATACCCGCAATTTGCGCCAGGCCCAACCGGTGAATCTCCTCAGCCGTTGGTCTCACCGTGGCAAAATAACGAACCAGTCCCGGATAACATTCCGCCCCACGAGGATTGAAACTCAATGCAATCTGTTCCCTGGCTTGTGGTAGATATTCAGTCTCAAGAAATTGGGCAAATCGCTCTATCGCTGGAGCGACATCACGATCAAACAGCACACGCAGACTGGCGCTGAACTCTGGCTCACCCGCACGCACGGCAGGATTTAATAATGGACTGTCATCCAACAGCAATGACCTTATCTCGCCTGGTACCTCTTCCACGGTAAGCCTGGGAGCGCTGTAACCCAAATCAAGCCCAATACGTAAATTGACAATTTCAATGTCAATATATCGTTTCAAATCCAATAAACGATCCAGTACCTGCTGTTTGTGGTCATTGGAATCAACCGGTTGGATCTCAAACAGATAGGGCAAATTTGTATGCCATGCGGTGGTCGTACTGGCCGACCACAATTCGCTGCGGCAGATGCGGATCTCCTTCGCGCGGGACAAGGTGTCCTGCAACAGACCATAGGTCACCCAGTCGCGACTGCCGGGTATTTTGGGCGAACCCATGGCATTCAGTTCCTCGAGCCAGGCGTCTTCCATATCCTCCCATTGGGACTGGGCCGCGAGCGAATTGTCCGGCAATCGGTCATGACGGACACCAGGCAAACTGTAACTCGTACCCATCCCGGGATCGCGTACCAATAGCGCTTGCAGGTACTCATCGGCAATAGCTTCGATGTTTCTTTGCAGGGGAGCAGGTTCTGTTGCGCGTTGTTCCGGTGAACCGGTCAGTGGGGTTTGATCTGCAGTTTGTTTTGTATCGCAGGATAAACACAGGCAACAGGAAATAATGATGGACAATTTTTGAATCATGACAATCCATGCAATCTAATGAAATCGTCCCCATGCTACAACATCGGCAACTCTGCTAGCGAGACACCGGAACAGCGGACGGTATAATAGTTACTTTCTGACATCCATTCCGGCCCGCGCGGACCGGCCATGGAGGCATATCAAAGGCTCGATCACTAAACCGATATGGAAATCAGGCAACTCGGGCCAGTTGGGCGGTTACTTTATTGAGTTCCTGTAGCAACCGTTCAGGAAGACGGTCACCGTATTGTTGTAAATATTCCCTGATTTGCTCAATCTCTTCAGACCAGGCAGCTGTATCAACTTCAAGCAGTGCTTCAAGTTCGGAAATTCCGGCATCAAGTCCATTAATATTGATATCGCTTATATGCGGCACACTTCCAATTGCAGTTTCCCTGGCTTGGACCTGACCGGAGCAACGATTGATCATCCACTCCAGTACCCTCATATTGTCACCGAATCCCGGCCAAATAAAGTTCCCAGCCCGGTCTTTTCTGAACCAGTTGACGTGGAAAATAGGTGGCAAATTACTGACGCGGTCTGCAAACGACAACCAGTGACTCCAGTAATCCGCGAAGTTATAGCCACAAAAGGGCTTCATGGCCATTGGATCCCGGCGTACCACACCCACTTGTCCGGTCGCCGCAGCGGTGGTTTCCGAAGCCATGCTCGCACCAAGCAAAACACCATGCTGCCAGGACTTGCTCTCCATCACCAATGGCACCAGACGCTCTCTCCGGCCTCCAAATACAATGGCGGAAATGGGTACACCCCGCGGTGCCTCTGCCTGCTCTGAATAAGAAGGACATTGCCGAATGGGAACGGTAAATCGAGAGTTAGGGTGTGCCGCCGATCCTGCACCCGATGTATAGGAATTCCCTCTCCAGTCGGTCACCGGTACTTCTTCATCCTTGCCTTCCCACCAGGGTTGGTTGTCTGCAGTCACCGCAACGTTGGTAAATATGGCATCCTGGTTAAGCATTGCCAAAGCATTCGGGTTTGTACTCTCGCCCGTTCCCGGTGCGACCCCGAAAAAACCTGCCTCGGGATTAATCGCCCACAAACGCCCGTCATCGCCTGGCTGCATCCAGCAAATGTCGTCGCCAACGGTCCAAATCTTCCATCCCTCGTATTCGCTTGGGGGTATCAACATGGCCAAATTGGTTTTCCCACAAGCGGAGGGAAAAGCGGCAGCAATGTAATGTATCTCTCCCTGCGGATTTTCAATACCCACAATCAGCATGTGCTCAGCCAGCCAGCCTTCGCTGCGTGCCTGGGTGCTCGCTATTCTCAAGGCATGACACTTCTTGCCCAGCAGTGCATTGCCTCCATAGCCAGATCCAAAACTCTGGATCAATCGGTCTGCAGGGAAATGCATGATGAAGCGTCGCTTTGGATCCAGTTCTCCGACGGAGTGGAGACCCCGTACAAAACCACCGTCCCTTTCAATCCTGGCCAGCGCCGCACTACCCATACGGGTCATCATGCGCATGTTTGCGACCACGTACGGACTGTCGGTAATTTCAACACCACAACGTGACAGGGGTGAATCAATCGGACCCATACAATATGGAATCACGTACAAGGTGCGACCCTTCATACATCCTTCATAGAGTTCATGCATTCTGGACTTGGCTTCATCCGGCGCCATCCAGTTGTTATTCGGACCAGCGTCATCCCGCTCCGTGGTACATATAAAGGTGACATGTTCCACCCTGGCCACATCATCGGGATCTGAACGGTGCAAATAGCAGCCAGGGTGAGTTTCCTGATTCAATTTGATCAGGTCTCCTGATGCAAGCATGACGTCAATCATCTGCTGGTTCTCTTGGCTGCTGCCAGTACACCAGTGGATGTTGTCTGGCTGCGTTACCTGGCTGACTTCGTCAACCCATTGGCTCAAGTTAATGTTACTGGTCACACTGCTAACCCCATCAGAGTTGGAATCCAACAAAACTTCTTGCTGCGTGAAAACTGGCGGGCAGAATATCTGTTCATCGTGTAATTTTCAATGTCAAATAACTTTAATTTTCTATGTCGATCACTTAGCTAACCGGGTATCAGGGTTTCGATTACGTGCATCATGTACGCCTCAAATTCTTCCGTGCTAAATCCAGGAGCCTGGTGTTGTCTGCGCAACTGCAAAAACCCCAGATAGGCAGAATACGTCAGACGGGCTCGATGTGATGCCTCAGATTCGGCAAATCCGATTTCGATATAGGCCGATTTGATATGACTCATGCGACGTTCAGCCACTCTTTCCAGCAAAGGTTCTACCTGTGGGTGGTCTGCAGCGGAGCAAAGTGAACTTAGAACGTTATGAGTTAGTTTTTCACGACTGGTACGCAGGAAAAATGAGCGTAGTCTTTCGCGGGGATTGTCGATGGCGCCCAGTGATGCCTGTAAATTGGCTTCATCGTGTTTCTCCCAGCGTAATAGTGATTGCTCAATCAAAGAATCACGATTGGGAAAATGCCAGTAAAAACTACCCTTGGTAACACCCATACGGCGTGCCAGAGATTCAACAGCGACTGCCCGTATTCCGCACTCTGCAATCATAATCAGCGCATGCTGCTCCCAGTCACCAGCGCTTAGAGTTGATCGTTCTTTTTTCCTCATGGCTGATGGAACCACAAACCCGCCTGATATCGGATGACAGTCAACTACCAAGCATACCTGACAAGTTCATTTCAACATAGCGTCGATTATGGTTGACTCCGGATCGTGCATTTTCCATACTCTAACGTATGGACTGCTTTTCGTAATGTGTTTGTGTTCCTGGCAGATCGGCCATTATTGTTGCCAGGCGCGTATAATATGGGTAATTAGCGCGTTCCAGGTTTTTTCGGAGGTCAAGAACCATGTTCTGGATGCTGATAGCTAGTTTGTTGGGTTTATCAATCGTTGCCGCTTTTCGTGGTATTCGCTTGTTGCCCTGGACCATTGCCATGGGTCTGGTGCTGTGGGCGTTTTCCGCTTTCACTTCTATTTCCATGCTGGCTGTCATAACGATATCCATAGTGTTTGCTGCCATCGCCCTGCCGTTAAACCTGAAATTTCTGCGACGTCAATGGCTCAGTGAGGCCCTGTTGAAAATATATCGCAAGATGCTGCCAACACTTTCTGATACAGAACGTGTTGCAATGGAAGCCGGAACCGTCGGTTGGGAAGGGGAATTGTTTGCAGGAAATCCGGACTGGAACTCCTTGCTTGAAGCACAGTGGCCTGAATTGACCGAGGCCGAGCAAGCTTTCATGGACGGACCGGTGGAAGAGTTGTGTGAAATGCTCAACCCTTGGCAGATAGCACACGAATTGGCTGACTTGCCACCTGAAGTCTGGAGTTATTTGAAAGAACATCGGTTTTTCGGAATGATCATACCGGTCGAATACGGTGGACTGGGGTTTTCAGCATTGGCTCACAGGGCGGTTTTGCAGAAATTGGCATCGGTTTGCCCGGTCACCACACCTACGGTCGCTGTTCCAAATTCACTGGGGCCGGCCGAATTACTCGTGCACTATGGCACCCAGGAGCAAAAAAAACATTATCTGCCCCGTCTGGCCAGAGGCGAGGAAATTCCATGTTTCGGCTTGACTGGTCCAACCGCTGGTTCAGATGCAACATCGATTCCAGACACGGGTGTGATTTGCAAGGGTGAATTTGAAGGCAAACAGGTACTCGGAATACGTCTGAATTTTGATAAACGCTATATAACCCTGGCACCAGTCGCCACTATCATCGGCCTGGCAATTCAGCTATATGACCCGGATGGCCTTGTTGGAGACAAGAAAAAGCTCGGCATCAGCCTTGCACTGGTTTCACGTGATACGCCCGGGATGGAAATTGGAAATCGTCATTTCCCATTGAATGTGCCGTTTTCCAATGGCCCCATTCGTGGCAAAGACGTTTTTGTTCCCGTGGATGCTCTTGTTGGTGGCATCGAAAGGGCCGGACAGGGCTGGCGTATGTTGATTGAACTCTTGTCGGTTGGACGCGCCATCACATTACCCTCATGTTCGTCAGGTGGTGTCAAGTTGTGTGCGCAGGCAACCGGGGCCTATGCACGTATCCGCAAGCAGTTCAACCTGCCCATTGGTCGTTTTGAGGGTGTTGAAGAAGCACTGGCAAGGCTGGCTGCATACACATACGCAATATCTGCACTTTCCCGGATGACCGCGTCGGTTGTGGACATGGGTGAAAAGCCAGCGGTACCGTCAGCGATTGCCAAATTCCACACAACCGACATGTCACGGCAGGTCATTTCCGATGCAATGGACGTGCATGGCGGCAAGGGCATCATCATGGGCCCGCGTAATTACCTTGGCAGGGGCTGGCAGGGAATACCGATCTGGATAACCGTTGAGGGTGCCAACATACTGACCCGTAGCCTGATGATTTTTGGTCAGGGGGCGATACGTTGCCATCCCTACGTGCTCAAGGAAATGCTCGCGGCCCGTATGGGCGATAAGGTAAAAGGGCTTGAAGAATTTGATCATAACCTGTTCAGTCACATCGGCTACAGCATCGGCAATGCGGTTCGCAGTATGCTGTTCGGCTTGAGTTTTGCACGTTTCGCAGCCGTTCCATCAGACCGCAGAACCGGGCGATATTATCGAAAGTTGACCCGTTATTCCGCTGCCCTGGCCTTTGCATCAGACATATCAATGCTGACCCTTGGTGGCAAGTTAAAATACAAGGAACGAATCTCTGCGAGACTCGGTGACGTTCTGAGCCAGTTGTATATCTGCTCGGCTATGCTCAAAAGATTTGAAATGCAGGGTCGGCCGGGAGCAGATCAACCCATATTGGCCTGGGCGTTTCACGATGCCGTGTACAAGATTCAAACTGCGTTGGGCAATGTGGTGGATAATTTTCCCAGCCGGGCCGTACGTATTCTTCTTGCGGTAATCATATTTCCGCTGGGACGTCATGAACGTGAGCCGGGGGACCGTCTGGGTCACAAAGTCGCGCAACTCCTGTTATCCCCTTCAGAGACCCGAAGCCGTCTTACCAAGGGAGCATTTATTTCCTCCAGCGAGGATAATCCGGTCGGGTTATTGGAAATCGCCTTACCCAAAGTGATTGCAATGGAGCCTCTGGAGAGACGTCTTCTCAAGGCTCAAAATTCCGGTGAATTGGATGTCATGGCCAAAAAGACACAGCTTGACCAGGCGGTTGAGTTATCCATTATCACAGCCGAGGAGGCACGGGAACTAAAGATTGTAAGGAAATTGGTCGCGGAAATTATTTCGGTTGATGAATTTGAAAGCAGCGTGCTAAGGATGGGTCAGCGCAACACGGTCGAACACGGCACCGAGCAGGCGGCCTGAGGACACACTCGTCGTCGGAGTACCCCCTTTTTCCGCAACGCAGGTATCCGGGTATTTGGCAGGTTTCTGTCTATCCCTGGCATTGACCGCATGTAATCAGCTGCAAGACCAGCACGCCGAGTATTATGTTTTCGGCACCCGGGTTGAGGTGAGCCTGAGGCAGACACATGAAGAACTGGCATCCCATGCCTTCGGCACCCTGCAACAAAAATTTCAATTCATGCACCGTGAGTGGCATGCCTGGGAACCTGGAGAACTGACCCGCATAAATCAGGCATTTTCTGAAGGCAGGAAGATCAGGATCAGCGTCGACATGGATACGCTGATCCGTCAATCACAACAGCTGGAAAGTGCGAGTGCAGGCCGTTTCAACCCAGCAATAGGTGGATTGATTGAACTCTGGGGATTCCACACATCCAACTTCCCACTGCTGGGTCCACCACCTGCATCTGAAGCTATCCTCAACAGACTCTCTTTACACCCTTCCAGTCTTGATGTGCACTTCGATGGAAACCAGGTGAGCAGTATTAATCCACACGTTCAGTTCGATTTCGGGGGTATCGCAAAGGGTTACGCGGTCGATATCGCTATAGAGTATTTACGTGACATGAACGTCCCCGCTGCAATTGTAAACGCCGGAGGTGACTTGAGGGCTTTTGGCGCCAAGACTTCAGATCCATGGAAAATCGGAATCAGTAACCCCACCGGCGGTGTATTGGGAAGCATCGACATCAATGGAGATGAGGCTGTATTCACGTCGGGAAATTCACACCGATACAGAGAAAACAAGGAGGGGGTGAGCCAGCCAGTCCGCTACCCACACATTATTAACCCCACAACTGGCTGGCCAGTCTCCGGTCTGTCATCGGTCACCGTCGTCGCGACTGAGGGACTGGTTGCGGACGCTGCTGCAACAGCATTAATGGTTGCAGGTCCTGCAGACTGGTTGGGCGTAGCAAATGCGCTTGGGATTGACACCGTATTGGTGGTTGATGAACAGGGGAAAATATACATGACCGGGGCAATGAAAGCGCGCCTCACTCTAAAGTCCGATACTGAAATTACCGTGGTGGAACGACCCTGAGCTCAACCTGCCCTCAAATTTAAAACGACCACAGACGGCGATCAGAGCATCCCGGTTTCGAGTCGTGCAGCCTCTGACATCATCTGGTAGTTCCACAGTGGTTCAAATGTCAGTTCAACGTCCACATGGTGAATGGTTGGAATGATCTCAATCTTGCTGCGGACATCATCGACGAGGATGTCACCCATACCGCAACCAGGCGCGGTCAAGGTCATACTCACAGCTACATCTCTTTGTCCCTGGCTGTTCAAAAACAACTCACATGTATAAATCAAACCCAGGTCTACAACATTGACCGGAATTTCAGGGTCATAACAGGTTCTGAGTTGTGACCAGACCAGCTTTTCACAGTCATCATCACTGGCGCCCTCTGGCAACAGAGGTGGTAAGACGGGCTCCTTGCCAATAGCGTC
The DNA here is from genome assembly GCA_014238945.1 of Lysobacterales bacterium. Lineage (GTDB taxonomy): Bacteria > Pseudomonadota > Gammaproteobacteria > Xanthomonadales > SZUA-36 > SZUA-36. Next base: position 161,829 of record JABAAB010000064.1, on the reverse strand, counting down.
AGCGTCTATCCCCGCCACCCGAAACAGATTGCCATCGACAAATACGGTAAAGCTGCCTCCCAGTGACTGGGTGATATAGCCCACGGTCCCAGCCGGCAAAGTTAACTCATCACCGGACGGAATCATGACGACTGCACAATCTCTTTCAAACTGACAGGGCTGGCTGGATTGGCTGAACATAGACTCCTACAATATTACATCCACTACCGACACCAACATGATGTCCTGAACTTACAAATGTGGTTGAATTCAATCAATCTCAAGACAAAGTGCGGTTGGCGTCGATAAAAATGTCTCAACACCGGCCTGGCCCGAGCACCAAAACAATTTTAATCAATCCATTTTTGTTTGAAGGTAATTTTCAATGCCGACTTTTTCAATCAATTCCAACTGAGTTTCCAGCCAGTCAACGTGCTCTTCCTCAGAACAGAGAATATCCTCCAGCAGTTCACGGCTGACAAAATCCCTGGTTTCCTCACAATAGGAAATTGCATCTTGTAATACGGGCAATGCTTCCATCTCAAGGGACAGATCACAGCTTATCATCTCAGCGGGATTTTCCCCGATTCTCAAATTGCCGATATCCTGCAAATTAGGAAGTCCTTCGAGAAACAACACACGCTCAATCAACTGGTCAGCGTGCTTCATCTCATCAATTGATTCCTCGTGTGCATGTTCAGCCAACTCCAACAGACCCATGTCCCTGTACATCCGCGAATGCAGGAAATACTGATTAATTGCGGTTAATTCGTTACGCAGCACGGCATTGAGAAACTCAATAACCCTGAGGTCGCCTTTCATCTTTCCGGACTCCTTGATGGGACTGATTTCAGCAGATGAACTTCGTTTATTGAACAGATGATAATGGGGGTAACGCGTTGCAAGCGCAAGTAGAATTCCGGTACTGGAAAAATCAGGCTGGCTGCATTAGTGGCAGCAGTTCACGCACTTCCCGATGCTCGTTCAGGGCCTGTCTAAGAATCTCACCCGCCATCACCCTGCACTTTCCACAACTGCCACTGCAACCGGTCTCTCGTGTCAATTGTCTCTGAGTACGCACCCCGCCATCCACGGCACTGAGGATGTCAGAATCGGTCACTGCATTGCAAACACAAACGTACATAAACTATTCCGTGGATAATACGTCAAGTTTAAATGCAAATGAGAATGATTGTCAATTAGATTAACTCTGAACTGTACACACCTTCAAATACCCGGGCGGCACCAAAATTTACGCTTTGGTGCCTGATCCAGGATGCGGTTTATTCGGAAGGCTCTACTGGCCCAAAACCAGTTTTCGTATCAGCGGTCAGATAGGTCAGGGTAACCCAGGCTGCCAGATTATGCTGCAGATTTTCGGGCTCAACTTTGTCCAGCGTGTCATTGGCCGTATGGTGCCAGTCAAAATAACGACTGCCGTCCTGTCGCAGGTCGATTGCCGCTAAGCCGATTTTTCTCATTTGACCTATGTCGGCACCGCCACCAGCCGGTTTCTCTAGGTCGCGCTCTATTCCCAGTCTTTCGAGGTACCCTGCCAGTTTCTGCATTTCCGGTTCGGCCTCTGGCAGAACACGTGTACGAAATTGATAAATACGATCTGCACCAAAATCTGACTCCGCACCGACCAGGTGACTACCCAGTTCCACCTGGTGTAGCTTCGCATAGGTTTTACCTCCGTAAATGCCCTGTTCTTCATTTGCAAACAGGACTACACGAATGCCATATTGGGGCCGCGAAGGCAGGTCAGCCACCAATTTGGCAGCCGCCATTACAAGAGCGACGCCTGCACCATCATCTACTGCACCAGTGCCCAGGTCCCAAGAATCGAGATGTGCGCCAAGCATAACAAATTCGGTTACATCATCCCTGCCATCAAACTCTCCCACCACGTTAAAGGAGGTAATTTCTTCTTCAAAACCCACATCAAGATTGAGGCGAATATTTACCGGCTCTTTTCCACTCAGAAACATCATCAGGTTGTCAGCATCTGGATTGGACACGGCAGCGGAGGGTACGGGTTCACCCTCTTCGGTCCCTGATATCATGCCCGTGTGTGGTAAGCGGTTATTGTCGGTTCCCACCGAGCGGATTAACAGCGCCACTGCACCTTTTGAGGCGGCCACAAAAGGGCCACGACTGCGGTTAACTACCGTTTCACCATAACCCGCCCCATCCCGGCTTCTTCTCATCCTGGTAGACAGAAAGACTATTTTCCCAGTGACTTCTTCTGTGGTTGCCGCTTCCAATGCTTCAAGAGTGTCGAATTGCAATAATTCCGCTTCGATTTCACCATTGGTTGAGGGGCTTCCGCCCAGGGCCGTGACCGCCAGGTCATAAACACTGGGTTCTATTTTGATGGACCTGTCTTCCATCCACTTCAGAACATCGGGGTCCTTTGGCTTGCGTACCACCAGAGCCTGCGCGCTCTCACTTTTCCGCAGCCACTGCGGAAAATTGACCGGCTCGGTCCAGACGCGGTCAAACCCCAGATTGCGCATTTGTTCAATAGCCCACTTGACCGCGAGTTTGTCACCTTCGCTGCCGCCCATTCTGGGTCCAACTTCGGAGGTCAGTGATGCCAGGATCTCAAAAGCCAGGTCGCTGGAAAGAGCCTGGTCCTGCAACTGTTCTACGACATCACCATTGACGTCATTCGTTTGCAAGGTTGATTGGCAGGCTGCCAAAAAAGTGGCCAGCACAAAAATCAAGGAAATTGTTTTGTGATTCAATATCGTCTCCAGTGGTTACCCCCGATGGACATCGGTCACCGGTATTTATCTTGCGGTCAGGCAAAAAAGAGATTAGGTTTCGCGCGTTTTCTTATATTGCGACAGTCAGCGGCTCAAGCAAGGTCAGCGCCTGCCGGTACACCCGGCGTTTGAAGCGGATCACATTATCAGCAGGATACCAAAAGTCAACCCAACGAAAGTCACGGAATTCCGGTTCACCGGTGATTTGGAAATCAAATTTTATACTGTCGTCTTGCAACTTTAACAGGAACCATACCTGCTTTTGCCCAATACACAATGGCTTACACCGGGACCGCTGATAGCGACGTGGCAACTGGTAACGTAACCACCCGGGTGTGGCACCCAACAACTCAACTTGTGCTGCCTGCAGTCCGGTTTCCTCATGAAGCTCCCGGTACATGGCTTCAGCCGGTGTTTCATCAGTATTCATACCACCTTGTGGGAACTGCCATCCATCATTATTGGATCTTTGTGCCCAAAACACGCGGCCATCATTATTCATGATGACCATGGCTACATTGGGTCTGAATCCATCCGAGTCAATCATTGCTGCTTTGTTCTTCTTAAACTTATTCCTGACAGTGGTTTTGGGCCAATGAATTCCATGCGATAATTTCAGATGACCTTCTGGCAAGACATGTTAATCAATCCTGCAAAATGATTCCAACTACATTACGCCGATCATTGCTAATTTTGTTGCTGATAATGTCTGTCGGCAGCGTTTTTTTGGTCAGTGCAATCGGTTCAGTTTCACTGGGCTGGGGTGAATGGCTCAAGGCCATGACGGATTCGAGTTCTCAACATGGTGAGCTGGTGTGGCGACTTCGCCTGCCGCGGGCGCTTGCGGCCTGGGCGGTCGGATCCATGTTGGCCATGTCCGGCTGTCTGATGCAGGTGCTGTTGAGAAACCCACTGGCGGATCCTTATGTGCTGGGTGTTTCCGGTGGGGCCGCCTTTGCCTCGCTATTGGGTATGGTATTCGGAGTTGCGGTCATTTACCTCCCCTGGCTTGCTCTTTTGGGTGCGCTTGTTTCCATCCTGCTGGTATTTTCACTCGCTCGGGGAACCGGCCCGTGGAGCGGGACACGATTGTTGCTGACCGGTGTGGTTACCGCGTCGGGATGGGCAGCCCTGATCAGTCTGATTCTTTCGCTCAGTCCTGATAACAGCCTGCGTGGAATGTTGTTCTGGTTAATGGGTGATCTGAGTTACGCAACGGTGCCCGGATGGGCTCTGGGGGTGCTGGCCGCAAGTTTGATATTGATCATGGGTCTCGCACGCAGCCTCAACGTGTTGGCCATGGGCGAAACAACAGCGCGATTACTGGGTGAACCAACCCGCCGGTTGCTGTGGCTGGTTTACCTGCTTGCATCCATGTTGACCGCAACAGCTGTATCCATTGCTGGCAGCGTCGGCTTTGTCGGACTGATCGTACCTCATTTGATGAGATTGGTAGTCGGCTCAGATCACCGCATACTGATACCGGCCGCAACCCTGTTTGGGGGTCTGTTCCTTGTGCTGTCCGATACTCTGGCCCGAACAGTTTTAAGCCCCCAACAATTGCCCGTTGGGGTGATTACGGCACTACTGGGTGTCCCGCTATTTCTGCTGTTGTTGAACCGTGCCAGGCTAAAGGGGGTTTAAATGACTACGTTGGTCTGCCAGTCTCTTGATGTCAGTATTGCCGGAAAGAAAATTGCCGATGGCCTGGACCTTGAACTCACACCAGGCCAGTTCTGGGGTTTGCTGGGACCCAATGGCATTGGTAAAACAACGCTGCTCAAGTGCCTGGCGGGATTGTCCACCCCTGATTCAGGGACGGTATTGCTTGAGGACCAGTCAATGGTAGAAATACCGCGTCGGGCGATCGCCCGATTATTGGGAATGTTGCAGCAACATACAGTATATGTATTTGATGCCAGCGTTTTGGAGACCGCTCTGACCGGACGTCATCCGCATCTGGGCCACTGGAAAAGAGAAGGCGCGCATGACAAGCAGAAAGCGCTGGATGCAATCCGTGCTGTAGATCTTGATGGCTTTGAGAACCGTTGTGTGACGGGGCTGTCAGGCGGTGAAGCCCGTCGATTGGCATTTGCCTCACTGTTGGTCCAGGAACCCGCCATACTCTTGTTGGACGAGCCGACCAATCATCTGGATATGAGACACCAGGTCCGTATCATGGACAGGGTGGAAGAACAGGTGAAGAACCTGCAGCGTTGTGCCATAACCGCATTGCATGACGTCAACCTGGCAGCCCGCTACTGCAGTCATATCCTGATGTTGTTCGGTGACGGTAAATGGAGAGCCGGCCATGTGGACGATTTATTGAATCGGAAAATGCTGCAGCAACTTTACAGTTGCCCGGTAGAATCGGTGCAGACCTCAGCCGGTAAACGCTTCCTGCCCGGAAACTGAATCCAGCCGTTTTTTCAAACGAAGGTAGGCTTTGCCGAGATGCCACGCACCGAAACCCCAAAAAGCCATGATCGGCAGATACAGCCAGGCGATCTGTCCAATGGAAAGTCCTGCAGTCATCATTCCCTTGAACAGCCAACTCGCTGTCACATCACTACCTCGGTAAACCGCTGTGTCGATGAAGTTTTTGCTTTTGTACTTGGTCTCCCGGTCCACTACCGTAAACAGCATTTCCTTGACCGGCCCCAACAGGCCGTAATTCAAGGCCCGCTGCGCAACCTGTACCGCCGCGAACAATACCAGCCCCATGGAACTGCCAAGGAGTGTGAAGCCAGCTGCAAGTATCATTGGTGGCAGGATGGCAGTGCGCGGCATGCCAAGATAAATTACCAACCGGGACGTGATCAGAAACTGAAACAGGAAAGCCAGCACCTGAACCACCAGGTCTACTTTACTGAAAAAGCGCGTACGTTCATCAAAACCGACAATGTTTTGATCAACAAGGACAGCCAGGCCATTGTATAAAAATGTCGAGGTAAGGTTGTGAGACAACATCAACAGGCAGATCAACAACAGGTATTTCGATCGGAAAACCTGCAATGCGCCTTCCCAGATACTTCCACCAATTATTCTTGCCGGTTGGTCATGATGCGTCTGGCGTTCGAACCGTCCCAGTACCATGGCGAATCCCGTTGCTATCAGGAGGCAGGTAATGGCCGCAATCATGATACCACCGCTTCCTATCTGACCAACCCAGCCAGCCGTAAGCAACGGTCCGGCTATCGCTCCCAGGCTACCGCCGGCCATGATGCTGCCAAACAACCTCTGGGCTTGCTCCGGATGAAATATGTCGGCCATGAAGCTCCAGAATATGGACACAACAAACAGGTTGAACACACTTAGCCAGACATAAAACCCATATTGAATCCAGTCACCGGCGGAGTCATCAAATACCAGGGCAAAAAACACCAGGTTGGAAATAAAAAACAGATAAATAGCAGGGATGAAACGGCCACGACGGAACCTGGAAACCAGCCACCCGAACACCGGTACAATCAGCAACATTGATACGAATGTTGCTGTGTAAAGTAAATGCAGGGACCCACTGTGGTTGGATGCAACCGTTCCTCGGATTGGTCGCAGCATAAAATAGCCGGCAAGCAGGAAGAAGAAATAACCAAATGCGAGAAGAAAACGGCGCCACTCACCTTTTTGGATTTTGATCAGCTTATTCAATAGTCAGGCTCTGGAAAGCGTCAATCGCTGCTGATGGAAACGGCCTGACCGGGCTTGATACGTTCATTGCCTCTGACTATGACCCGGTCACCAGCTGAAACATCACCGTTGATTTCGATCTTGTCACCCGATCCAATACCAGTGGTCACTTTTACCTGCCTGGTCTTATTATCGGTATCTACGATAAAAACCGTAATCCCTTCGGGTCTCAACACGAGGGCGTCTCTGGGAACCGAAAGCACCTGCCTAACCTCGGACATGGGTACTGATACACGCAGTGTCTGCCCCACAGTATATTCTGCACCAACCAGATCGACACGTATCTCGAACTGATGTGTATTTTCATCGCCAACGGCAACTACGGTTCGTACTATCCCGCTTGATACCTTGTTCCTGGACCTTAGCTCCAACTCCATTCCCTGGGTGACAAACGGGTAGTATTCCAGCGGAGCCCTGGTAATCACCTCCAGATCCTGCTGATCGACAAGACGTACAACATCCCCGCCTTCATCAACCCGCTCTCCCGGTGTCATCAGGCGCTCTACCACGACCCCGTCAAAGGGTGCCCTGATGGTTGTGCGCGCCAACTGGTGGTCATTTTGTGCCAGCCGGGATTGGGCAACCTGCAATTCGCTGCGTGCGACATCCCGGTCAGATCGAGTCTGGTCCAGTTGAGTGGCTGCTGCCAGGTTGGACTCTGCCAATTTCGTGAATCGACTCTCTTCGTTTTCGAGATACTTCAAGCGTGCCCTGGCACGGGTGATTTCCGCCTCCAGTTCATCGTGACGCAAACGCAGCATAGTGTCCTCGATGCGGGCGAGGGCATCGCCCCGGCTAACTTCCATCCCGATATCGGCCACGCTGATCAGCCGGCCCTCAACCTCAGCTGCAAGACGTGCATCATTGCGGCTGGCCACAGTTCCTGGAACCTGTCTGACCGGAGCCAGTGTCTGATATTCGGCCAGCCCGACCTTGACCAACGCAGGTGGCATTTGATCCTGGGCGGTTGTAGAAACCGGCACCACCAGTATCAATGTCAGTAACAAAGTGTAAGGTTTCAGCAAGACAGGGTCCTCATTGTCACGCAGCTTCCAAATCTGGAGCCAACACTACGGCCTTTTCTTCACGCATGCGTAACAGACTGGGCAACAATATAAGTGTAAACAGGGTGCTAACCAGCATTCCGCCCACAATAACCGCAGCCATACCACGATAGAGTTCAGAACCGGACCCCGGTATCAGCATCAGAGGTAACATACCAAAAATACTGGTCATCGTACTCATCAGAATCGGTCTCAATCTCAGCCTGATTGCACTTTCCACCGCATCGCGCCGGTTCAAACCCTCACGCTCCGCGTCCCTGGCCCTGTAGACAAGAAGGATGGCATTGTTGACCACCAGGCCCAGGAGTATGACAAAACCGATCATGGTCAAAAGATCCATCTGTTGGCCCCCGCTTGCACTCAGGAAAAGATCGATCAACCGCAGTGAAATGATTCCACCTACGGTGGCCATGGGAATGGTCATGATAACCAACAACGAATCCTTGAATGAACGGAACAAAGCAGAAATCAACAGGTACAGAATAATGATTGCCAGCGTAAAGCTGCCGGCCATGCTTCTCAATGCTTCGTCCAGTGCCTCCGCCGTGCCTCGCAACTTGATTGATCCATCTGCCGGCAAAAGTTCCAGTATACCCGGCACCACTTCACGCTCCACAATCTCCAGGGCTTCTTCAATCGCCATTTCAGCCGGTGGCGTAATCTGCAGTGTCAGCGTGCGCTTACGATCCACCCGTCGGATCTGTGAAGGACCTGCCGTTCGTACCAGCGTGGTCAATTCACCTATGGATTGTATCTCGCCACTTGCTGTAGCAACCGGAATGGCAATCAACTCTTCCGGTGTGTACCACTGCTCTGCACGCATGATCACGTTATAGCGTCGGCTGCCATCAAAATACTCACCCAGAAACGCACCGTCACCCATGGCCCGGACGATGGTCGCCATTCGAGAACGGTTCCAGCCCACCTCCGCGATCCTTCTGTCGTTCGGTATAAGTCTCAATTCAGGCTCGGCCAGTTCCAGGCCCGGTAACGGACGAACATTGGACCCAGGTAATACCTCCATGACCTTGAAAAAACCTGACTGACCGGCGGACAGTAAGGATTCAAATGAATCTGCCTGCAGATCAAGGTTTATCTGCCTGCCACCCCGAGAGCCACCGAATATCGGTGCTCGACTGGCAAACCCGAAGGTGTCCGGAAATCCGATCATTATCTCGGTATTGAAGATATTAATTAACTCATCAAGCTGGTCCGGATCTGCTGCACGGCCACCGAAAAACATACCAAATTCAGATGACGAACCCATGTAATAATTATCCAGTTGTACCGGGTGTTGGCCATTGATATGTTTTGCAAGCCGGCTGTCTATGACACTCATGATCTCTTTCTTGCTTGTTTCCACTCCCAGGCCCGGTGGGGCAATCATGAATCCGGAAATCCAGTTTTGGCGTCCCTCCGGCAGATAATCCGCAGCGGGCTTTAACAGCAATACCACGGCTATCGGAATCAACGTTAAGCCTGTCACCCACATCATTCGTGCTTTCTGGGTGTTGGTCCAACTCATGATGTGGTCGGTGATCCATCGCCACCATGCACGGTGATGGTCTTCAATCGCCGAGCCCTTAATCCAGTTGGCCGCCGTTGAAGGCAGCACGGTGACTGCTGCCACCAGCGATGCGGCCACGGCAGCAGATATGGTAATTGCGAGGTCGGCAAATAATTGACCGGCCTCATCTTGCATGAACACCACCGGCATGAAAATGGCAATCGTGGTAGCAGTGGATGCCAGCAAAGCACCCCAGACCTGCTGGGTTCCACGTTCCGAGGCCTCATTTCCAGTCCGTCCTGTTTCACGCTGACGAAATATGTTTTCCAATACCACAATGGCCGCATCCAGCACCATGCCGGTGGCAAACGCCAGACCCGCCAGCGAAATGATATTGAGTGTGCGGCCAGCAATATTCATGACCATGAATGACACAAACAGACACAAGGGGATTGACAGGGCAACGATGATGGTTGCACGGAACTTGCGCAGAAACCACCACAGCACAACAATTGCGAGCGCCATACCCAGGAGCAGGTTGTTTCGCACCATGAGGATCGATGCTATTACATAATCAGACTCGTCATAATTCTGTTCAATGGTAAGGCCGGCACGGTCCAGTTCATTGGCAGCCAGATCATCGATTTCCGCTCGCACACGTTCCAGGACATCCAATACATTGACACCAACCTCTGGCCCTATCGCCAGTGCCAGGGATGGCTCCCCATTTTGATGCAGCACCGTCCTGGGATCGACCATGACCATTTCAATCCGTGCAATATCACGCAGACGCAGTGGTTTTCCGTCACGCCAATCCAACACCAGGTCACCCAGAGATTCGATTTCGTACTTGCCACTGAAACGGATCGTGTACTGTCTGCGCCCTACCTCCTGGTTGCCTCCTGACACATCTGCATTGGCCCCCAGTTCACTTGAAATACTGGACAAATCAAGACCTACGCTGGCCGCTTTATATGGATCAAATGTAATCCGCACTTCGTGCGAACGGCCACCGAAGGCACTGACCTGGGACACTCCGGTTACCCGTTCAAGACGGGTGACGACCTTTTCATCCATGAAGTCCTGATAAGATGCAATCGGTCTGTTGTTACCCGGTTTGGGTGTGATCGCAAACCATGCGGCAATCTTGTCAAATCGATTACCGCCAACGGTAATGATCGGTTCATTGGCATCCACCGGATACCTGGGCACCTGGTTGAGGCGGTTCATGACCTCGATCAGTGCGCGGTTCATATCCGTTCCAATGGTGAATTCGAGATTTATGGAACCACTGCCAAAACTTCCACTAGACGACATCCTGAGCAATCCCGGTACGCTGCGCAGTACGTCTTCCTGTGGTTCTATTATTTCAGACTCAACTTCATTGGGTGCAGCTGCCCTCCAGGGTGTCCTGACAGAGATGACTGGTCGCTCGATTTCCGGTGTCATCTGAATTGGCAGGCGAAACAGGCTGATGGTACCGAAAATTGCCAGCAGTATTCCTGCCACGATGACCGCTACCGGATTGCCCAAGGAAAGGCGTGTCAGAGTCAAAGTGCGTACCCCGTAATCAAGATACGCAACTATACCCGATTTGAACCGGTTCCTGACATTTCGAGCGACCTGAGGAGCCCGGATCAGGTTAACCCGCAATTGCAGGGATGCAGAGAGTTTCTGATCATCGCGTCATTGGGTATCATGAACATTCTTACCCGGGGAAACACCTGATGGAATACGATTACATCATCGTTGGTGCCGGCTCAGCGGGATGTGTCATGGCCAATCGTCTGAGCAACAACCCGTCCCACCGCGTACTTCTGCTGGAAGCGGGTGGTTCCGACGATAATCCTTTCATTCATATGCCGGCGGGTTTATGGCGTCTGCGCAACAACGAGGAGATCAACTGGCGTTACCACACCGAACCCCAGCAGGATTTACACTTGCGGCGGCTGTTCTGGCCCCGTGGAAGACTGCTGGGTGGTTCCAGTTCCATCAACGCCATGATTTATTGCAGAGGCCAGCGTGAAGATTATGACGGCTGGGCGCAAATGGGCAACGATGGCTGGGGTTTTCAGAGCATACTTCCCTACTTCCTGAAAGCAGAGGACCAGCAACGGGGCAAGTCCGATTTCCATGCGACCGGCGGGCCACTGTCAGTGCAAGATCTGAATTTTAGTAGCTCTTTGAGCCAGACCTTCATCCAGGCTGGGAACCAACTGGGATATCCGCTCAATGATGATTTTAACGGATCCCAACAAACCGGCTTTGGTCTGTATCAGGTTACCCAGAAAAATGGCAGGCGTTGCAGTACTTCAGTGGCATATCTGAAACCGGTATTGAAACGTGACAACCTGACGGTGCTCACCCAGGCCATGACCGGGAAAGTGCTGCTGGAGGGTACATCTGCCGTGGGTGTTGAAGTATTGCACCAGGGCCAGTCGAAGCGTTTTCTGGGCGCTGAAATCATTCTTTGTGGTGGCACGATCAACTCTCCCCAGCTGCTGATGTTGTCCGGTATCGGACCGGCCGACCATTTACGTGAGACCGGTATCAAGGTCCGCCATGAACTGGCCGGAGTTGGACAGAACCTTCAGGACCATCTTGATATCTGCACTCTGATATCAAGCACCAGCCGACACACCTACGACAAACTCAACCACACCAAGGCTGGCTTGAGGTATCTGCTGACAAGAGGTGGCCCCGCGAGTTCCAACCTGGCTGAGGCCGGTGGGTTTGTGTGTAGCGGTCTGGCCACCGACCCCAGACCCGACCTGCAATTTCACTTCATTCCCGCCTTGCTGGACGATCACGGTCGAAACAAGCAGAGTGGTCGTGGTATGACCATACATGCCTGTAACCTGCGCCCGCGTAGCCGCGGAGAAATTCGGCTGAAGTCCGGCGACCCGGCAACTCCTCCAGCCATACAGCCCAATTACCTTCAACACCATCATGATTTGGAAATGATGCTGGAATGCGCCCGTCTGTCGAAGAATATCTTTTTGCAAAAAGCCTTTGATCCCTTTCGGGGCAGATTTATCTTCCCGGAAGAGTCGGTAGAAACAAGGGACCAGGTGGTTGATTTCATCCGCCGCAAGGCTGAAACGGTTTATCATCCTGTTGGAAGCTGCAAAATGGGCAATGACCCCATGGCGGTCGTTGATTCGAATCTGAAGGTTCGTGGTGTCGCGGGTTTGCGTGTGGTAGATGCATCCATCATGCCCACACTGGTGTCCGGCAATACCAATGCGCCGGTAATCATGATCGCCGAAAAATGCGCGGACTCCCTTGACCATCGTGCCACATAGACCAATAGATGCTGTTGCAGCAGACTTGCAAGCTGTAATATTCCGACTGACCGGTTGTCCAATGCAAGATTTCCACGGGTGCCAATAATGACGCTATCAAAAACCTTTGGGAAAATCGTCCCTGTATTGACGGCTTTACTGATTGCCGTCATCAGCATGTGGGTGTATTACCCGAGTACTGAAAATCATTTTGTCTGGGATACCAGGCATTATCTCCATAACCATGTTTTTTGGCTTTCCAGTCTCAGCACTGACCACCTCATTTGGATGTTTTTGTCCCTGGAACTGTCAAATTGGCACCCTCTGACCTGGTTGTCCTGGGCGGTGGATTACAAAATGTATGGTGGCCTTGATACCTGGGGTTTTCATTTGACCAACAATATCATCCACACGCTTAACAGTGTTTTGGTATTTGTTCTGGCACTGGTAATGTTTGGTCTTGGCGGCTTTCCGTCAAAACCCTTTGCCTTACGTACCGATTTCGACGCCCTGATAGCGGCCGGACTGGCAGCACTACTGTTCGCCGTTCATCCGCAACATGTCGAGTCAGTGGCATGGGTTGCTGAACGCAAAGACCTTCTGTGCCAGTTATTCATGCTGTTATCAATGCTGGCTTATATAAAGTATGCCTGTGACGGTATTACATCATACCGCTGGTTGTTGATCAGCTTGGGTCTGTTCTTCCTGGCGATCCTTTCGAAACCTATGGCGGTGACATTTCCTCTGGTTCTGCTTTTGCTGGATGTATATCCACTTGGGCGCACCCGATTGACTGAATCTGTCAGTTCTTCAGGTCGTTCGCGAACTTTCGCCGCCTTGCTGAGGGAAAAGATACCGTTTTTCCTGCTGTCCATTTTCCTGGTTCTGATAACTCTTATTGCTCAGCAGCAGGCTTTAACTGATACACCTTTTTCTTTGAGGATACTGAACGCTTCTAACAGCATCATTCTTTATCTTGAAAAGCTCTTCCTGCCGTTCCTCTTCGCCCCCCACTACCCCTATTTCCCGGGAACCGACGAGATGGGGGGCTTGAAGACGTTCCTGCCGATGCTGCTTGTTCTGGGCATCTCACTGGTTTGTCTTTACGCATGGAAACAAAAACGTTACGGATGGATTATTGCCTGGCTGTTTTACCTGGGTACCCTGTCCCCGGTTCTCGGCTTGGTCCAGGTGGGATTACAGGGTGCTGCCGATCGTTATGCCTACTTTCCGACCCTGCCAGCTTATCTCCTCGTGGGGGCGGGAATTCTTACATTGCTGGAACATGGCGCTGAAATCAGAAAACTGGTTGTGCTGGCAACCGGGTTAATACTGGTAATACTTTTAGCCGGCAAAACCTCTGAGCAAATCAAAATTTGGGAAGATGGACGCACCCTCTGGACCCATCAACTGGATATTTACCCGAACAGTATTTACGGAAAATATAATTTGGGTATAGCATTTTTTGATGCCGGACAGTACCAACGTGCCGCCGCTGAGTTGGAAGGTGACTGGAAACACGACACGCTACTCATCAGAAGACTGGCTCACCGCGGGTTGTCGTATCTGAACATGGGCAGATACGAGCCTGCCTTGCACGACTTTGAGCTACTGCGTTCTATCCTGGACGAAAAAGCTGATGCTGGTTTGGATACTCACTGTCTTGATTACAATATCGGCTGGTTATACTTACAGAAAGACATGATGAAAAAAGCACAAGTTCATTTCGCCCGGGTTGACCCAGATTCACATTTTGGTTCGGAAGCAGCAAAGTGGATAAATCAGCAACAATTTTCGAACTTGCAAGAGAATGCTCTGAGCAGAGTGGATTCACCCGATTTTTGCAAGGCGATGCTGGACTAGGATCAGGCCTCTCCACCGGTAATCATCGGCAAAGGCACATGGATCACGGCGCACACTACACGCAGCAACTCCATTTCGGTCACAGCAATTTTGTTATCCGCCATAACGGTGGCAATCATCGCCTTGACCAGTTTCTCTTTTTCCGCAGGTTTGAGTTCATCAAGCGAGGACAATGCCTGATCCATGACAACACTCCAGTCTTCGACTGAAGGTATTGGGGTCTGCCTGTCAATCCCGAGAATCTCAAGACCTGCCTTGAAGGCGCTTTGCGCCTCCTCATCGCGATCATGACCATGCATGGCCAGTACAGCGATTACGTCCACCGCTTTGTCAACCACCGGTTTTAATTGCTTTTTGCCAGACAGCCTGACCCGTTGCGGATTCATGGACTCCCAAAGGTGCTGGGCGATGATTTTGGCCAGCAAATATTCAAAAACCTCAGTTCTGCCATCGGCTTCGATCAAAGCCTTAATGGTGGCCAAAACTTTGCTTACATAGTCCGGTGGCCGGCGCTTGATTTCCGGAAATGCAATTTCAAATAACGGAAGCCGTTGCTCCTGGGGCAAAACCGGTACTGCGGTTAGCAATCCTCGTACTCGGGTTTCGCTGTCAGCCCCCATTCGTTTGGCAATGATAAGCGATTGACGTTCACGGATTTCACTGTCCTGGTCCATCAGGCAATAGAAAAGCACCTCGGTGGACCATTCTGCCGAATGTGCGGCCTTGCTGATCTTCTCGGGAATGGATGCCGCCAGCGTTGCCGCCATCAGTATTCTTGAGAAATCCGGGTTTCCAATCTGGTCGATAATATTACCGCCACCAAATACACCACTGGTTTTCTGTTTTGCCTTTTCCTGGTCCCTGGCGGCCTGCCTGGCCTGGCTTTCACCTTCCCTGTGTATGCGTTTGGCCAGTTCTTTGAGATCTTCCGGCTGAAAAGACTTGTCTATGCGAAGAATCCGGTCATTCATCGGAGGGTGGGTGGAAAACATGCTCATTTTCTGACCGTCGCCAAACAACATATGGCTGATTTCCTCACTTTCACTGTTAAGGAATGATGACTCGCTGTAGACCGCAATCTTTTTTAACGCACCCCCAATTCCATCGGGGTCCCGGGTAAATTGCACCGCGGAGGCATCCGCAAGATATTCACGTTGCCGCGATACAGCGGACTTGATCCAACGACCAAAAAACAAACCGATATAACCCACCACCATCACGGTGACAGCAAGCGCAATGATTGCTCCGCCATTACTGTTTTTGGAACGCCCCGTATAGTAGGAACCGCGTAACACCTTGCGGCCAATAAGGGACAGCACCAGGATCCCAAACAGGGCGCCCATCAGGCGGATATTAAGACGCATGTCACCATTAAAGATATGGCTGAATTCGTGCGCGATGACACCCTGTAATTCGCTGCGGCTGAGCTTCTCCAGGGCACCACGGGTTACCGCAACTGCGGCATCTGCTGGTGAAAAACCGGCCGCGAAGGCGTTAATGCCCGATTCCTGCTCAAGCACATAAATTTCCGGCACTGGAATTCCGGATGCCAGGGCAATTTCTTCAACCACGTTGTACAGACGCCTGCGTAGGGGATCACGTGCGTCGCCTTCTATCTGAACTCCTCCGAGATCCCTGGCAACCTTGCCTCCGCCAGAACGCAACCCTGCGGTTTTGAACAGACTCGCAATCAATATGATTGCGGCTGTGACCGACGTCCCGGCCACCAGGACCGTTGCATTGTTTTTGAGTGTTTCGATGCTGAAAATATTCCGTTGCTGTTGCAACTTTTCCACATCCATAACACCGAGCTCGGTCAGTACGGCTACATCCACAACACCGAACGTGATCAGTATGGCTACATCAATAACCACGATAATTAACACGACTGCAACCACAAACAAAAAGACCAGCCAACGGCTTTGACGTCGAGCCTGGTCCTGATATTCAAAAAAATTCATTGAAGACTCGCTGATGTATGGGTGAATTGATGACCACCCGCCGGGGTGGTCATCCTACAGTCCGGTCAATCAGAATGATACCTGTGGTGCCTCGCGTTTGGCCTCGTCCTCGATCTCCAGCAACTCTGCTGGCAGGAAATTGAACCAGCCGGCAAACAGGTTGTTGGGAAATGACTCACGCAGCGTGTTGTACTGCATCACCGAATCATTATATGCCTGACGAGCAAATGCGACCTTGTTCTCCGTTGTCGTCAATTCTTCGGATAGTTGCATCATGTTCTGGTTAGCCTTGAGATCCGGATAGGATTCCGACAAGGCAAACAATCTGCCAAGAGCACCGGACAATCCCTGCTCAGCCTGGGCCAACTGCTTCATTGCTTCGGGATTAGACGGATCCTTTGAGGCATTCTTGAGCCCTGCAACTGCGGTGTTGCGGGCCGTGATAACAGCTTCAAGTGTTTCACGCTCATGTTTCATATAACCCTTGGCTGTTTCAACCAGGTTTGGAATCAGGTCATGACGCCTGGTTAACTGTACGTCGATTTGTGCGAATGCGTTTTTGAATCGATTTCTGCCCGCAACCAGACGGTTGTAGATGGAAATCGCGAAAAGGATCGCACCCGCGATCAGAGCAAGCACTATCCAACTCATTGTTAACTCCCTTCAATAATGTCTTCTAAAGAAAGAATCTTACCAAAAATGAGCTGTGTTGTGAGTGTGCCTCAAGTAATCAGATCATCTGTTCAGTTTTGCCCATGAATCCCGCAGGGAAACAGTCCGGTTAAATATGGGCCGCTGTGGATCTTTGCTGTCCTCGTCCACGGTGAAATAACCGACCCGTTCAAACTGATAAAAATCACCTGGTCCACCGTTTGACCCTGAAGGTTCAACCACCGCATTCTTTACCGTTTTCAATGAATCAGGATTGAGGAATTCCAGAAAATCCCGATCCTTGTCCGCCAGTGGGTTTGCAACATTGAACAATCGGTCATACAGACGGACTTCCGCCTCTACGCCATGTTCAACTGAAACCCAGTGAATGGTTCCCTTGACCTTGCGGGCGGCACCAGGTAACCCACTGCGGCTGTCCGGATCATACTCACAATGAATTTCGGTGATGTTACCTTCACCATCCCTGATGATGTCTACGCATTTGATAATGAAGGCATTGCGCAAACGGACTTCACCACCCGGACGCAAACGAAAAAACTTTCGGGGCGGATTCTCCATGAAATCTCCACGCTCTATCCAGATTTCACGACTGATCGGAACCGATCGGGTTCCCATATCGGGGTGCTGGGGGTGTGCAGCGGCTTCCAGCCATTCCATTTCCCTCTCGGGATAATTGATCAATACCACCTTCAAAGGATCCAGGACAGCCATTACTCTGGGGGCGCGTTCATTCAAATCATTGCGTATGGCATTTTCCAGAACCCCCATTGGAATAATGCTCTCTGCTTTTGATATTCCTGCTTCTTTCCAGAATTTGCGAATTGCCCGGGCCGGGTACCCCCGCCGGCGCAATCCGGCAATCGTTGGCATACGCGGGTCATCCCAACCGGACACATGACCCTGTTCCACCAGTTGTCTGAGTTTTCTCTTGCTCATGACGGTGAAATCCAGGTTTCCCCTGGCAAATTCTATTTGCTGGGGGTGGCAGGCAGAAGGAATATTTTCCAGAAACCAGTCATACAATGGTCGATGGTCCTCAAATTCAAGAGTACAAAGACTGTGGGTGATGCCTTCAATGGCGTCAGAAATTCCATGCGCCCAGTCATACATGGGGTATATGTTCCAGTGGTCACCAGTGCGATGATGCGCAACTTTTCTAATTCGGTATATGACCGGATCCCGCAAATTCATGTTGGGTGAACTCATATTGTTACGCGCGCGCAATACGTGTTCGCCATCGGCAAAGTGACCCAATTTCATTTTTTCAAACAGATTGAGATTTTCTTCGACACTTCGATCACGGTAGGGGCTGTTGGTACCCGGTTTGGTCAATGTACCCCGCTGTGTTCGTATTTCCTCTGCATCCTGGCTATCGACATAGGCATTTCCGTTCTCCACCAGGTGAACCGCATAATCATACAACTGCTGAAAATAGTCTGAAGCATGACGCAATTCCGACCATTCGAACCCCAACCAACGGACGTCATTCATGATTGCCTGGGCAAAATCCTCGCTTTCCTTCAGCGGGTTGGTATCATCAAAACGGAGATTGGTGCGGCCACCGAATTCAGCCGCAATGCCAAAGTTCAAACAGATGGACTTGGCATGGCCAATGTGCAAATGACCATTCGGTTCAGGCGGGAACCGGGTAACGACCGTTTTATGCGCCCCCGATTTGATATCTCGCACTACGATATTACGTATAAAATTACTTGCTGGTGTGGATTGGTCATTATTCAATGGATAAACCTTCCGAACAAAATGATGTTTCGTGATAGCGAAGCACTGAATTCTATCGCATAACAGCCAGCGGCCTCCACGGTTTTACGATCATTTTTTAGAAATCAAAACAGGAAATACCATGCCCAGTAAAAATCTCAGTCTCAGTATGAAAATTTTCATTGCCATGATACTTGGCGCCATTACCGGTTTGATCCTGAACTTCTCAGGTAGTCCGGACTGGACCCACATCTGGCTCGTTGACGGTGTGTTCAAAGTGGTCGGGCAGGTTTTTATCAGTCTGCTGAAAATGCTTGTCGTGCCATTGGTATTTGTATCTCTGGTTTGTGGTTCCAGTTCTCTGTCCGACCCAAAAATGCTTGGTCGTGTCGGTGGAAAAACAATCGCCCTGTACCTGTTAACCACCGCCATCGCAGTCACCATGGCATTGAGTGCAGCAGTAATTTTTGAGCCAGGGGTCGGTGCGCACCCCAATGCTATGGTTGAGAAGGAAATTGCCGAAGCCACACCACTTACTCAGGTCATCATCAACATGGTTCCGACCAATCCGGTGGCAGCAATGGCTGATGCAAAGATGCTGCCCATTATCTTTTTCTCCGTATTGCTGGGTATCTCGATCACACTAAGCAAGGAAAAAGGCTCACGTATATCCGACTGGTTTAATGACATGAACGCCATTATCATGAAACTGGTGACACTGGTGATGAAGTTTGCGCCATTTGGTGTTTTCGCGCTGATCGCCATACTCGCTGCCACCAGCAATTATCAGGATTTCATGGCGGTGGGACGATATGTCACCCTCGTATTCGCTGTTTTATTTGTACATGCCCTGGTGGTATATCCCACTATCCTCACAGTCCTGGGTCGTCTCAACCCAAAGACATTCCTGCTAAAAATGCGCCCGGCCATGCTGTTTGCGTTTTCAACTGCGTCAAGCAATGCGACGATCCCGGTCACCCTGGAAACGGTTGAAAAAAGAGTGGGAGTCAGCAATAAAATTGCCTCTTTCACGGTCCCACTGGGTGCCACGATCAATATGGATGGCACCGCCATCATGCAGGGTTTGGCGACCGGTTTCATCGCCCAGTTCTATGGAGTAGACCTATCAATAACTCAATACCTGCTGGTAGTGGTAATGGTCATACTGGCCTCCATTGGCACCGCTGGCGTACCCAGCGTTGGTCTGGTAGTGCTGGCCGGTGTCCTGACACAGGTTGGACTGCCAGCGGAAGGAATTGCATTGATACTGGGTGTCGATCGTCTACTGGACATGACCCGTACAGTGGTCAATATTACCGGTGATTCGATGGTTACAACTCTGGTGGCCAAAAGCGAAAAAGAACTGAATCTGGAGGTTTTTAATGACCCTTCCGCCGGACCAGGTTTTGAGCAGAGACAGGATAAGCCACATTTTCATGCCTAAAAAAACCCCGGCAACAAGGCCGGGGTTTTGAAATGGTGCATAGCAAAAAGGCATAGAAGTGTGGGGACTGCCTGTCATGAGAAGCGATGCACCAGGCACAGTCAACTTACACACCAAGCATACCTGCGTACGGGTTAAGAGAATGTAAAGCAATCGTTGGTAAATTGTGATTCAACAATATTTCCCGGATATTTCAACATCCACGATTGCCGACCATTTAAAACAGATGTTGGGTATGGCGGTCTTAACCTACGGGACTGAAATTTACCGGAATATTGCAGGCTCAGAAATTGGCACACGATGCGCTTTTGGCAGTGCTTTTACTGTGTTTCAGATAAATCAAAAGCAAAGAAATTGCAGCCGGTGTCATTCCGGGAATTCTCGTTGCCTGACCAATGGTTTCGGGCCGGGTGCTTTGCAGTTTTTCTCTGAGTTCGGTTGATAGCCCCTGGACTTTGTCATAATCAATCGAAGAGGGAATCAATGTGTCTTCTTTTCGCCGGTTTCTCTCAACCTCACTCTTTTGCCGTACAAGATAACCAGCATAACGCAATTGTATTTCCACCTGCTCCGCGACGTTGTGTTCATCAGTTCCCGGGCCAAGTCGATTGACTTTCATCAAATCTCTGTAACTCAGATCCGGTCGTTTGAGTAAATCCAAGGCCCTGGCTTCCTTACTCAAAACGACACCGAGAATGTCACTGAGCTCACGGCCAATGTCATTTCGAGGTGTCACCCAAATAGATGCGAGACGTTGTTTTTCACCTTCTATGGCCTCTTTTTTATCTGTGTATCGTTGCCAGCGTACATCGTCTACCAACCCAAGCCTGTGTCCGGTTTCAGTCAGGCGAAGATCTGCATTATCTTCCCGCAAATGCAGTCGGTACTCAGCCCGGCTAGTGAACATCCGGTAAGGTTCACGGGTGCCCTGTGTTACCAAATCATCGATCAATACACCGATGTAAGCCTCATCTCTGCGTGGTGTCCAAGGCTTGTCATTACGCACGCTGCGCGCCGCATTTAGTCCGGCGATCAGTCCCTGGGCCGCGGCTTCTTCATAACCTGTTGTGCCGTTTATTTGGCCAGCGAAAAACAATCCTCGAACCGGCTTTGTCTCCAGGCTGAGTTTTAATCCCCTGGGATCAAAGAAATCATACTCAATCGCATAGCCGGGTCGAGTAATGTGAGCGTTTTCAAAACCGCGAATGGAGCGAACAAATTTGACCTGCACATCATAGGGCAAACTGGTAGATATGCCATTGGGGTATATCTCCCGCGTTTGCAGCCCTTCCGGTTCAATGAATATCTGATGACTGCTACGATTGGAAAAACGCACAATCTTGTCCTCGATTGACGGACAATAACGCGGCCCAACGCCTTCAATTGAGCCCGAATACATGGGTGAACGATGCAGGGCTGATCGAATGATGTCATGTGTTTGTGTTGAAGTATGCGTTATCCAGCAACTCACTTGAGGCGGGTGATCCTCCTGACTCCCAATCAGAGAGAATACCGGTCTGGGCACATCACCGGGTTGCTCCTGCAATTGGCTGAAGTCGATACTTTTTCCATCAATTCTCGGTGGTGTACCTGTTTTGAGTCTGCCCACATTAAATGGTAGTTCATGTAATCGATTCGCGAGGGATATGGACGGCGGGTCACCTGCGCGGCCACCCGGACTCTGGCTTTCGCCCATATGGATTTTCCCGCCAAGAAATGTTCCTGTAGTCAACACAATCGCGTCCGCATTGAATTGCTGTCCCATAGAAGTGCGACAACCGGTAACACGATCATTCTCGATGAGGAGATCATCCACGGCCTGTTGAAAAATACTCAAACCAGGTTGATTATCGACTGCCCTGCGGATAAAAGATCGATAAAGATTCCGGTCACATTGAGCGCGCGTTGCTCTTACCGCAGGTCCTTTACTGGAATTCAATGTGCGTAATTGAATGGCGGCGGCATCGGCGGCCCTGGCCATTACACCACCCAGGGCATCGATTTCTCTAACCAGGTGACCTTTACCAATGCCACCAATGGCAGGGTTGCAACTCATCTGGCCAATTGTTTCAATACTGTGGGTCAACAACAATGTGCGTGCACCACTGCGCGCGGAAGCCAATGCGGCTTCGGTACCGGCGTGACCTCCACCAATCACAATTACATCGAATTTTGAGTGTACCTGCATACTTCCTACATCCACTTCAGCGGGCGCGTATTATCTGGCTGGAGAAGATTAAAAATCAAGTAAATTCAGAGCTCTAGTAAAACAGGCCGTGACTGCAAAGCCCTGTAGTTACCTATTGCCAGCCAAGTCTTCACACCGTAACAAGACTACTTAAGGAGCGCTTTCATTTATTTCAGCTACCAGTTCCCGGGCCTTCTCCAATCCGACAAACCCGGAATCAGAGCTTTCCCAGATGGCCAATGCATAATTTACCGATGCCATGGCCAGTTGGGTGGACCCCGATGCATTCTGCCTCTTGGCTTTTGCCATCCACAGCATGGGCTCAGACGGATCCAGCCTGAAACCTCGGGTGAGCGAAACATCCGCGCCCTGCATGTCTTCTGACATGACCTGTGCATGGGCCAGTTCGGCATAGATCCTGGGTACATATTGCGCATAAAGTTCTGCAGCAATGAAAGACTTGTCAACCTGTTCAATCCCCAGAATCAAGGACAGGGACATGTCAGCATAGTCACCGCGTGCCTCGTGAATTCCCGCCTGTACCAGGCTTATCTGAAACTTCAAAGGCTCGAATTTTAACTGCTCAATAATCTCAACACCGCGCTCAAGTGCGGCACTCGCCTGCTGCAGTTCGCCCTTTTGTACTAACACCATGGCTTCACTGAATGCAAGAAACTGATCCATGGGGGGCTCTAAAAGACCCAGTGCCTTCTCCAAGGCTGCCTCTGCACCCTCAATGTTCCCCCGGCTTAATTGCAGATTCACGATGGGCGAGTAAGTTGCCAGCGCTACCGCAAAAGGGGGTTGTGTCTGGGCCATATACTCCTGCGCCTTGTACAATTGCCTGATTGCAGCGTCAATCCTGCCCAGACGTGCTTCGAAGAAAGACGCGGCTTGGTGCACACTCGCTCTATCTGAAGGAGTCTGGGCCAAACGCTCCGCTTCCTCCAACAGTGCCCTGGCCTTGCGCTCATCTCCTTTCCTGGAATTGATGATTACGAGCCTGAGTGTTGGTTGAACCGGGTAGTCGTCCAGCAACTGTGCCTGCTCATATTGCTTTTCAGCCTGCTCAAGTTCCCCCGTGTCACGCAACAGGTCACCCAATTGCATATGGGCATCTATTTCTTCAGGCCGCTCCAGTTGATATTCCCGGGCATAGGCGATGGCAGCTTCGATATCACCGGTCAGTCTCTCAAGCAGGGAAAGCGCCAGATAAACACCTACGTTGAGTGAGTCCCGCCGAAGTGCAATCTTGAATTCCTGCTTGGCTTCTTCCAATTCACCGGTATAGGTCAACATGTTGGCCAGGCGGCTATGGGATGCGGCATCATCCTTGAGCTTCACCTGCATTCGCAGGAAATCCATCAATTTATCGGTCTCACCGGTGATACGATAATTCAAGGCTTTAAGCGTTACCCTGTCGGTCTCCGGAAGACGGTAGTCCAGTTTACGAGCACTCTGAACGGCCTCGTTCGCAGCAGGCCAGTCACCGGATTCGATCAGGTTCACCGCCTTCATAAAATGACCAAGTACAAAATTGGGGTCTGATTCCAGGGCTGCTTCAAACAGCACATTGGAAGCTGCAAAATCATTATGGAACAATCGTTGATTCAGTCCCCCAATGTAATTCATCAGAGCATCTTCAGACTCGCCGTAAGTTTCAGAGAGTGGCAAGTCAGCGGCAATCCTGCCACTGCCTCTTGGAACTTCCAACTCATCCCTGATTTCCCGGGACATTCTGTCTATGGTTTCATACAGGTCCCAACCCTGGAGACTGATGTTGGCTACCTCTTTGAGAGTACGTGTTTCCAATATGCGTGAATTAACCAGATACTGCCCGTTTTCAATATTAAATGATCCCTCCACAAAATATTGTCGGTTGGCATCATCGGCAATCTCTCGTTTCAGTGATGTTGGTATACCCGTAGCATCCAGGAAACCTGCCTGGCGCATACGGGCATAATAACCATTGCCAAAATTCTGGTAAGGGGATGAGGCCAGAACAAATGGATCCTGTTGCAGATCCTGCACCAATAACTCGGTCACAGCATACTTCAGCCAGTCCTGAGAATGATCGCCAGTGTCATTATCAAAGAAAAAAACGGCCATCCTGCGCCGGAACGACTCACTGGGAATATAATGAGTCTCCTGCTGACCCAGTTCATTGCTGACTGTTACCGCAGTTGCTGCCTGGTTCAGATCCTTATCGCCAAAAACCGTCAACAACAGCCCCAGGGTCGCAATCAGGTTTATCGGTACACCGACTTTCTCTACGCGGGTTGCCTTATCTTTCCCGGGTTTTCCATGTGTCCAGGCAACCAGCGTTACCGTGGGAATCAGAGAATACAGACCCAAAAAAATGATATCCGTCAGATACGGTGAAAGCAGATAGCGCTCTACCAGGCGATCAAGGATTTCAATTAATACCCAGCAACTCGCAACATATACGCCGACCGCAGGTAAAACCCTGCGTGAACGTAGCTCGGTGACAAAATCCGCCATTCCAGAAAATCCCGGTACAAAATACTGGGAACTCTATCACATCGGCAGAAAAACTCGACCGCCAATCGTCACACGACAAAACCTGAAGGGCTACCCGGTTAACTTAACGGTTTCCTGATTTGTTGTCCTTTGAACGCCGGTTGCCAGATGAGGAAGATCTGGAGGGAGACCTGTTGTTGCTGGTCGATTTTGCTTTGGACCTTGATGACGAAGTTGAACGTGATGACTTGGGAGCAGATGCACGGCTTGTTGACTGTTGTGATGCTCTTGGCTGCGCTGAGCGGCTGACGTTGTTTCGATTCACGCTTGCCGGTACCGCGCGTGACGGCGTCGTAGTCCTTGATACAGCCTTTGAGTGACTGCGTGACGACGATGTAGTCCTGGAGACAGCATTTGAGTGACTGCGCGACACAACGGGTTGGGTGCTTGTTCTTCCCTGCTTCCTCTCACTGCTGTAACGCACTTCCTTCCCCGAGTGCCTGGAGCGAGTCTGCTGACTGGAGGCTGGGGCAACAGATGGTGAATTACTGGATCTGTTCTGCTGCCTGGAGACAGAAACACTCCTTGATGCGGAGCCGGCATCAACGGGTTCAATTCTGGCACGACCCTGCTTGGCTCCTGAGCGGTAACGGACTTCACGACCACCCTGAGTGGAGCGGTCATTACGCTCAATGGTCTGTGAATTGTTGGTTGTCAGCCGTGTTGACTGAGCCGGAACCGACCGGCCCGGTTCTATTCGGCTGTTGCCCTGCTTGCTGGCATTGCGACTACGGATCACAGTACCGCGATTGCCTGAATCCCCGGTAGGAGTAGTCGATACGTGGCGGGAGACAGAAGAAGAGTTCCCGTCGCTACCACGACGACCAGCTGGATCTTCATGACCGTCCTCGTCTTCTCCACCACGGTCACGGCGATTGATACGATCAGCGCCTACATAGAAATCACCGTCGTTATGGCCGTTATGGCCTCCGCCACGATTCCTGTGATTATTGTGGTGGCCACAATTATGATAACAACCATGTTGATATGGCCGCCAATGGGAATAATAGTGGTTGGAATAGTACGGTCCATACCAGGGTGAATAAAAACTGTAGTAAGGGTAATTCCAGTGTGAATAAAAGCTGTTATGAGGGTAATACCATGGGGAGTAACCCAGGCTGAATCCAAAGGACCACCCGTGGTTATGGCCGTAACTTATATACGGACTGTAATCCAGGTAAAAATAATCCAGAGACCACCAGGGATAAACGGGTGTGGAGACGTAGCTGTCTGTTTGGTAGGTGTTGGCCGGCTCTTCGTCAGTGTAGTATACGGTTTCCTCTGGTACAGATTCGGGATAGTAGTAGGTAACACATCCCGTGAGCAGAAACAGTAAAGGTAAAATTAACAACTTTCTCATTTTTACTCCGAGACCGGATTCACCGGCTTGATGGCATCTTCTGGTCAAGATTAACAGCAATCAGGTGAATGTTTGCTGAACAATGGCAACTGATTCGGGACATTGGCCATGAATATTGATCCACAACGTATGGACGGATGAATGATTTCGATTTTTACCGTTTGCTGTCGGGGTACAATAACATCTACAAGATATGAAGACCCGGGAGAATAAAATGAGCAGGGCAATCTATGAATTGCAGGGGTTTGCAATCATGCTGGACAAGGTGGTCCTGGTAAGCCGGGTGTTTTCCGCGGAAAACAAGGAAGGGTACCAATTCAATATTACGCTGGACGGCCAGTTGAGACTGCCACTGAAATATCCAACCCGCAATGAAGCTGATCTCGCACGTCAGCTATTTCTTAAAGCCGTGCGTGACAACTGAAATCAGCGACCCGTCAACGCTGAATAACCATCGCGCCCGCTGATCCCGGTCCGGTAATGACCACCCTGACCAAGGCTGGTTTGTCTGTTTCGATATCATCCGGTGTCGCTACATCAAATGGACCGGTTGAATGGATCTGCCCTGCCTGAGACCAGGTAATTTCAACGGCATTGCCTACGTAATTACGTTCAGGAAAAGTGGTGGAACAAGATAACCCCGGAGGAATATTTCCACACGAGACAAAGTTACCGGTTGCGGGCACCAGCAACCTGACCGCGGTCACAAACATTGTTGACTGGTTCTCTATTACAAGACCCTCAATCTGCAAAGCCATATCGGTTTTCACCGGGATTGGACCACAAGCCAACAATACGAAAAAAGGTATACCTGATAAAAATGTTCTTAACCGTTTCAAGCCGGTGCGTTTAAGCATTGAGGATTTCAGGACCATGCGTCAAAAGCTGTTTTGGAGTTAGTCAGCAGGGTAATAGCTGGGTTGTGCATCAGATTCCATTTGCTCTAACAGACCGACCATCAACTGATCGTTTATTTGGAAAAAACTCATGATGGGACGATCAAGATCAGTTGTCAGCATCATCACGGAAGAAAATGCGATAGCCAGTGAAAACGTTGCCAACGGGCTCCGCCTGCCAGTCAAACCCGCCTGATACCCCATTATCGTCATGGCAAGTGCGGCCGTAAAATAGAGCGTTATCCAAATCATCACCGGTATGCGATTCATTATCGTTGAGTGCAATCGCGCAGAGTGGATATCGGTCAAGGCCAATGCAGAAGCCAATAATGGACTGGATTGGCCAGGATGTACTTGCCTTTCAAGTGTCCCGGTGTGATCCGACACCGCCAACGACCAGAGTGACTGCTGGACTTGTTCGGAGTGTTTGATAGACTCCAACGCCAATTCCAAATTCCGTTGTGCAACGTGTGTCTTTAACTCCAATCGCAGCACCACGTAGTCTTTCAATAATTGCTTGGCCCGTAGTTGATCGGGCAGCGCCAGAAGGTCTGCCTGCATATACGCATTGCGCACAATTCGGACTTCTTCGGCCAGCCCCTGAACCCGCACCTCGTAATGGGACTGCGCAATATTGAAGGTAAATGCCAGCATGAAAGCCAACAGGCCAAGCCCTGCCCCCATGATGGCTCTTACCTGGGCAGTCTGGGCCTTTTTTGCATTAACCTGTGCTGCTGTCCCCAATCTGAATCCACATTCGATGAAAATAATCATGACCGTGGTGGTTATGGCAAAAAGAAGCCACAGTGGAAAATAATCAAAGAAGTTTGGTTCTTGCATGGGGCTACATTTTACCTTGAGCTACCGTTGTTGATCCCGCGTCATGTTGCGCACAGAGCATGACACCCTAACGCAGAGCGTTATTGACTATTTCGGAGACATCTCCCGACAATTGATCTGCCAATGCAATACGACTCAACTCCTTCTTCATCAATGACTGTCGGTTCGAATCATAGCGCTTCCAGCGGTTGAATGCGGATGCCATCCTGGCAGCAATCTGAGGATTCAGCCCGTCCAGCTCAATTACCCTGTCAGCGTGAAACCTGTAGCCCGAGCCATCTGGCGCATGGAAACCGGTAGGGTTCAGCATTGAAAACACACCAATCAGTGCTCGGACCTTGTTCGGATTCTTGATACTGAATGCAGGGTGGTTCATCAAATCCTTTACACGTTTGACCGTTTCATGGCCCGGTTTGATTGCCTGCATGATGAACCATTTATCCATTACCAGGGCGTCGTTTGTCCATTGTTTC
Organism: Lysobacterales bacterium; assembly: GCA_014238945.1. GTDB lineage: Bacteria > Pseudomonadota > Gammaproteobacteria > Xanthomonadales > SZUA-36 > SZUA-36. The sequence continues at coordinate 133,577 of JABAAB010000064.1, read as the reverse complement.
TCAAATCTTGAAAGAGCGTTTTCGGCCATTGGAGAATCGATGAATATCAGTCCACGAATGGCGGATAGTGTATCCGTCATATTGTCGCTGGCTTCCAGTTGCGCCCGTGCCAGGTTTTCACCGGAATCCGTCTCAATCAAATAAGACAAACAGGTATTCCTGAGGCTCCTCCTGGCCATTGCGTCAGGTGACTTCCGGTATGGACCACCGTCATTCAGTTCTGAATAACGTGCGACCAGTAAGGTCTCCAATTCAGCAGCCAGGCATTTGCATACAAACTTCCGGGCAGTGTGTATTCCATCGACATCAACAACGTCCATCTGGTCTGCCAGGTAGTCTTCATCGGGCAATGTCATGGCTTCCGATATCAGCGCCGGGTCCGCGTGCTTGTCTGACAGGATGCCGCGAAATGCTTTGACCAGTGTCTGATCAACCTTCATTGCACCACCACTTGAAAGGATTTGACATTGATCAAGGATGGCGTTTTCCGCCATCCGTTGTGCCGCATCCCATCTTACGAACGCGTCGCTGTCATGAGCAATCAAGGTTGCTAATTGCTCTGGGGTGTAGTCATAAAATATCTTAACCGGTGCGGAATAATCTCTGAACAGTGACGGAACCGGAGTTTCGTGTACATTCGTAAAAACATAATCCTGTTGTTCATCTTTGATCACCAGTAACCGGGTACCGATTACAGAGCTTTCCTCACCCAACAGTTGCAAAGGCAGTTCTCTGCCATCCTGTCCCAGCAGACCAAGTGCAAATGGCAACACCAATGGTTGTTTCTTATTCTGATCATGTGATGGGGGGGTGTATTGCTTGAGTCTGAGCGTGTACTGCCCGGTCGATGGGTCATGGTGGTCTGTAATTAGAACCTGTGGTGTGCCGGATTGACTGTACCAGCGACCGAAACGGTCAAGGTTAGCATCGTTTGCATCAGCCATTGCCGCCAGGAAATCATCGCAGCTCACCGCCTGTCCATCATGTCTTGAAAAATACAGCTTCATCCCTTTTTGAAAACCACCTTCACCCAGCAAAGTGTGAATCATACGAATGATGGTTGCGCCTTTCTGATACACGGTAGCGGTATAGAAATTATTGATTTCCATATAGTGGTCAGGTCTTATGGGGTGGGCCATAGGACCATCGTCTTCAGGAAACTGTCTGGACCTCAGGTCACGGACAGTTCTAATACGTTTAACCGCGCGAGATTGCATGTCGGCTGAGAATTCTTCATCTCTGAAGACGGTCAAGCCTTCCTTCAATGTTAACTGGAACCAGTCCTGGCAGGTCACCCTATTTCCAGTCCAATTGTGAAAATACTCGTGACCAATGACGCCTTCTATTCCCTGGTAATCACTATCTGTGGCGGTATCAGGACGGGCAAGCACATACTTCGAATTGAAAATGTTCAGTGATTTATTTTCCATCGCCCCCATGTTGAAATCGTTGGTTGCAACAATATGATAAATATCAAGATCGTATTCCAGATTAAAGCGCTGTTCGTCCCACCGCATGGCATTGATCAATGATTCCATGGCGTGGTCACATCGATCCAGGTTGTCTGCTTCAACATAAATTTTCAAGGCCACATCACGACCGCTTCGGGTGACAAACTGGTCTTCTACCAGAGACAGATCACCTGCAACCAGGGCGAACAGATATGATGGCTTCGGGAACGGATCATCCCAGCGAATCCAGTGCCGGCCGTTGGGCAAGTCACCTTGGTCCACGGGGTTTCCATTGGAAAGCAATACCGGAAAACATGTCTTGTCCGCCTCAAGAGTCACGCGATAGGTCGTCATGACATCGGGTCGATCAGGAAACCATGTGATTTTCCTGAAACCCTGGGCCTCACACTGGGTCAGCAGAAATTCACCAGAGAGGTATAAGCCTTCAAGCGCGGAATTGCTGGACGGGTCAATACGCACCCGGGTTTTCAAAACACTGTTTTGCGGAGCATCCGGTATGGTCAGGTTCTCACCTTCAATTGAATAGTCGTTCGCTGTCAGATCACGATCATTCAAGCAAATTGAAAGCAATTTCAAATCACAGCCGTTGAGAACGATATCCCTGTCTGAACTGTGGTCACCTTTGAACTCAAACTCCATCTCCGCACTAACAATGGTTTCGTCTCTGCCAATATCAAAGTGCATGTGCAACTGTTTCACTTCCCAGGGATAGGCCTTGTAATCCTTACGATAAACGGCATTGCCGGCTATTCCATCTTTCATAATGCTGTTCCTTTACCGCATCACTGCTAATTATTGACTAAATTGTGCTGGTGAAGTCGTTGGGGGGGCCAGTATTATATGCCGATGAGCCAACTTTCTGCACAACAAATACCCGACTTCGCAGACATTCTTGCCGCCCACCATCGCATCGATGGGAAGATTCGTAAAACTCCGGTAATCTCTGATGCGGAATTAAACAAGCTACTAGGCTGTAACCTGTGGCTGAAATGCGAAAACCTGCAACGAACGGGCGCATTCAAAATCCGAGGTGCCAGCAATGCCATCGCCTGTCTGGACGAAGCGGGTAAACCCGGCGATGTCGCAACCCATTCATCCGGCAATCACGGCGCCGCATTAGCACTGGCAGCGTCAGACAATAGCCGTGGTTCAGTAATTGTCATGCCCGAAAATTCGGTACAAACAAAAATTGATGCTGTTCGACGAAATGGCGGGAAAATTGTTTTTTGCCCATCTACACAGGCGGACCGCGAAAAAGGCCTGGCGAAACTCGTTGCCAAAGGCTGTATACCTGTCCCCCCATATGACCATGCAGATATCATATGCGGCCAAGGCACAGCCGTAGTTGAATTGTCCGGACAATGTTCAGATTTGGATATCATCCTGACGCCCGTGGGCGGTGGTGGTCTAATCAGCGGATCGGCACTTGCAGCCAGGCAATTGAATCCCGGTATCGCCGTAATTGGTGCTGAGCCCGAAGGTGCAGCGGATACTGCCGAGAGTCTGGCGCGGCGGGAACGAGTGGATCAATTCCCTGTTGATACCATCGCAGATGGTCTTAGGGCCATTGTCGGAGTCTTGAATTTTGAGATCATTCTGAACAATGTAGATCAGGTGGTTACTGTTACAGAAACTGGAATCATTGATGCCATGGCCCTGATGTGGAGATATTTTCGTATGCTGATAGAACCCTCCTCGGCCACCGTGATTGCGGCACTCTATGAACATCCTGATGTTTTTGTCGGCAAAAATATCGGCGCGATACTGAGTGGGGGAAATGTCGATGTTACACAACTCCCGTTCCAGCCATGAATAGTACTGACCATTCGCTGGGAAGAACACGTTGCTCCTGGCCCGGTAACCACCTCCTGAATACCGCTTACCACGACGATGAATGGGGTGTACCCCAGCACGATGAAAAGACACTTTTTGAAATGATGACCCTGGAAGGTGCACAGGCGGGTCTGAGTTGGCTGACAATATTGAACAAGAGGGAAAACTACCGTCGTCTATTTGAGCATTTTGATGTACAGCGCGTTGCTGATTTTGACAACAAGAAAATTAATGCGTTACTCCTGGATCCAGGCATTGTCAGACATCGGGGGAAAATCGAGGCCACCATTAATAATGCAAGACGAATTCTTATGCTCTGGGATCAGGGTACTTCACTGGATTCGATGTTATGGGAATTCGTAAATGGCGAGCCGGTTGTAAATAAATGGAAGGAACTTAGCGAAATCCCCTCCAGTACCACCGTGTCAGAGCTGATGAGTAAACGGTTGAAAAAATCCGGATTTCGATTTGTCGGGAAAACAACCTGCTACGCCCTGATGCAGGCCGCCGGAATGGTAAATGATCACGTAGTCAGTTGTTTTCGACACAAGGAATGTCAGCAGGGTACAGTGCAAACCCGCGAGTAAAATTAAGCAGGGGAAGATAAACGATATGAGGCAACATTTATACCTGTTACGCCACGCTCAGGCCGAAACCTGGAGTGCACTGGGCAATGATTTTTCCAGGGCCTTGAGTTTGGGCGGTTCCCGCCATGCGCAAAGCGCGGCCAATTGGGCACAGGAGACACTTTTGGTACCGGACACTGCTGTTTGTTCGCCGGCCAAACGTACACGTGAAACACTGGCTCCTTTTCTAAGTAATTGGCCACAACTATTGTCAACTACAGATTATGTTGAATCCATGTATTGTGCATCCCTGAACATGCTATTGACTCTGCTCGCAGATGCATTCAGTTATAGCGAGCGTCTGTTGATGGTCGGTCACAATCCGGGTTTGGGAAGTCTGCTGACCCGTCTGGTGCAACCCAATAATACTGCAGCAATTTCCGGAATGGCACCCGGAACCCTGGCGGTCATTGAATTCCCACGGGGATTCAGCAGCACTACCCATGATGGGGAAATACAATACTTGAAGCAAAAAAGTGATTTGGATCAACCATAGCGTTCAGGCAAGTCAATTGAAGACGTATATTCCTTTACCAGTGATTCCAGTCCCGATTCATCCTCAGGCCCAAAACGTCCGAGACTATAGCTGTCAACATCCAGAACGCCAATAACTTCGTTGTTTTTAAACAATGGAATGACGATCTCGGACCGTGCACCGGCATCACAAGCGATATGCCCGTCAAAAGCATCAACATCTTCCACACGGATGGTCTGTCTCGTCAACGCTGCGGTTCCACATACACCCTTTCCCATTTCAACTCGAACACAAGCCGGTTTACCCTGAAATGGACCAAGAATCAGTTCATCACCGTATTGAAAGTAGAACCCCACCCAACTGATGTCCGGCAATTCCTGAAATATCAATGCGCTGAGATTTGCTGCGTTCGCGATATGATTTGAATGGCCCCGGAGCAGACCTTGTGCCTGTAATCTCAGGCGTTTCCAGGGATGTTCGGTAGTCTGGGTCATGATATGGATGTCTCGATAAATTCAGGACGACGATCTGTCAACCACGGCATTTGGATGTTTCAAACAACCAATCATCACGAGGTTTCACACTTGACAAATACCAGTATGAAATTGTTGGCCGGCATGGAAACGTTATGTGTCAATAGCATTTGATGCTTGTTGGCAAGATTTTCAATATCCCCCATATCGCGGATACCTCTATTGGGATCAACGGCACGCAGGCCGAGATCAAATCGTGCGTTGCTCTCAGCGGTATATCTATGCTCAATGTTGAATGGGCCATAAAGACAGAATACCCCCCCAGGAACCATGCGCAAGGCCAACCCCGAAAACATGTACTCCACGGTTTTCCAGGACATGATATGCGCTGTATTGGCAGAAAAAGCACCTTCGTAGGATTTGTCAGGCCAGGCATCATGAACTACGTCCAATCGCAATGGCGGCATAATTCTGCAGTTCCCTTCGACCGATATGCGTTCTTCAAGACCTTTGAGATGTTCAACCGTCTCTGTAGGTTGCCACTGGATTTTCGGCAAATGTTTACTGAAATATACGGCATGCTGTCCGCTACCCGACCCAATTTCCAGTACACATCCAAACTTGGGCATGAATAATCTCAATTGCTCCAGTATCGCATGTCGGTTGCGTTGGGCTGCACTGGAAAACGGCAATGTACTCATACAGATTTGAAGTCCTTGACCACCTTTGAATAAGCGGCCCTGAGTGCTTGCTCCCCGGCATGCAACCCGTTCTCAATAACAGGATTTCCAGCTACCCAGACTGAATTGATCATTGAGCGGCTTCCTGCAAATATCCAAGTGTCCAGCGCGATGTCAGGCGACTGGTCAAACAACAGTTCATGATTTCCATCAAGTTCCAGTAAGTCAGCACGGAATCCTGACTCCAGAACACCCACCGGTTGACCAATGGCTAGGCCTCCAGCCCTGGCGGATTGCTGGTATAAGAACCTGCCACAGGTCGTGTTTACTCCGGTCAATACATTTCGCCGTCCACTTCCAAGCCGCGCATTGAACTCGAGTAAACGCAATTCTTCAGCAACTGAAATCCGAACATTACTGTCGGTTCCTATGGCAAATTGTCCTCCTGCATTTATCCAGTCCTCTGCAGGGAAAACACCATCGCCCAAATCAGCCTCGGTGGTTGGGCACAGCCCGGCAACTGACCCGCTCGCTGCCGCCGATCTCAGTTCAGAACCCGACATGTGAGTGGCGTGCACCAGACACCAGCGATGATCGACCGAATATTCCTCTAACAGCCACTCCACCGGTCGGAGGCCTGTATACTCCAGACACGCGTTAACTTCTGCCGGCTGCTCAGCGATATGTATGTGTACCGGGCTGTTCTCCACCGGCCAGCAACGAAAAACTTCTTGCAATGCACTGGCGGGAACCGCCCGAAGAGAATGGGGTGCCATGCCCAGACCCAGCAGATTCTTATCCCTAATCACTTCCTGGCATCGGTTTACCAAATCCAAATACCTTTCAGGGGAATTTGTGAATCGCTTTTGTATTTTAGTCGCCTTACTATGGCCAAAGCCCGAACTGCAATAAAGTACCGGCAGTAGTGTCATCGCCATACCACTTTGTGCCGCGGCCTCAAAAAGGCGCTCACTCATTTCCGCAGGATTGGCATACGACGCTCCTCCTGGCTGGTGATGAACGTAATGAAACTCGGCCACGGAGGTAAATCCCGCTTTGAGCATTTGTACAAAAACCCACGCAGTAACAGACATGAACTGGTCGGGTGACAATCCGTTGGCATAACGATACATGGCTTCACGCCAACTCCAGAAACTGTCGTTTTGGTTTCCGCCAGGTCCTGTTTTCCCAGCAAGAAGCCGTTGAAAACTGTGGCTGTGGACATTGGGCATACCGGGTACAACGATACCGTAAATGCACAGATCAGCAGAACTGGGTAATCCCTGTTCGATCCGCGTTATTACTCCGCCAACATCCAGGATGAGTATCACATCATTGCGCCATTGGTCCCCCTGCAGCAGGGTTCTACAGTAAATCCTTCGATTATTCATCCGTCGGGGCCCACTGCAATAATGCGTTCAGGAAATGTTGGAGTACCGGCACCACTGTTGACGCCCGCTCCTGATCGTACTCACGTGATTGCTCCCGCATATAAACCGATTGTGCCATTTCCAGTTGCAATGCATGAATGCCGCTGTGGGGCTGACCATAGTGTCTTGTAATGTACCCACCCTGAAATCGTCCATCAAGAACGGTTGTTCGCGCGGGATCATTCTGTAAAGCCTGGTAGGCCTTTGCTATAAGACACGGATGGGCACTGTTGCCATTGAACGTGCCCAGATTGAGATCCGGCAAACGGCCTTCAAATAATAACGGTACCTTGCTGCGAATAGAATGTGCATCGAGCAGGATTGCGTAACCATATCTTTTCTTCAGGTCATCCAGTTCTTCTGCAAGTTTCAGGTGATAGGGTCGCCAAAACCCTTCTAGTCGAAGAGCGATTTCGGATTGGCCTGGCTGCATTCCTTCACGATATAGTGGCTCTCCGTTAAAAGAATTTTGCGGGACCAGACCGGGTACAGGACTGTCATACAGGGAATCGTCATTTGCTGGACGGTTCAGATCAATAACGTATCGGGAGTAGTTTGCCACCAACAATCCGGCTCCAAGATCAGCTACCCAGGCGTACAGGCGATCAACAAACCAATCTGTATCTTCCAGTTGCCTACCCACCCACCTCATGCCCTTGCTGATGGCGGGTAATATGCAGGTCCCGGCGTGCGGCACGCTAACCAGTATGGGGGTTGTACCGCGTTGAAATGTGAAAACTGCCGTCATTTTTGTCCCATGAAACAAAGCCCGGGTACTACCCGGGCTTCATCCTGAACATGATATGACCAACTAATTAATGATTGAGCGGTCTTCCACAATGGTTGGTGTAACAAAAATCAGCAATTCACGTTTTCTGGTTGAGTTTGAACGTCGACGGAATAAATTCCCTAAGCCAGGTATGCTGCTCAGGTAGGGAATTCTGTCGCTGCTTTTTGTTCGCGTATCCTGGAATATTCCTCCCAAAACCACGGTTTCTCCGTTGTTTACCAGTACCGAGGTAGCCAATTCACGGGTATCGATAGAGGGTACGGAACCACCACGGCCGGTCTGGTAAATCTCGCCCACCGTGTCCTGTTTGATTTCCAGCTCCAACTGAACACGGTTGTCCGGTGTAATTAATGGAGTTGCCTTTAATTCCAGCACAGCTTCTTTGAATGAGACCGTAGCTGCGCCCGAAGATGCGGACTCTTCATAGGGAATTTCGACACCTTGTTGGATGAATGCCTCGTTCTGATTTGCCGTTACCACCCTGGGTGTGGAAATAACTTCACCTTCACCCTCCGCCTCGAGTGCTGCCAGTTCAAGATCCAATAGCCAGTTACCGGATAGGAATGACATCGCAATCTTACCCGCGTTGGCGCTTGCCACAGGCAAATTGACATTATATCGCTCGGGAATTCCAGGAATATCAATACTTCCATCGCCCGTTGGATCAATTGCAGGATTTACCGTGGAGGCCCCCTCCCCATCGCCGGAAACGCCCAGAAAATTGCTACCGGCATGCCATGTCGTCACACCAAATCGTACACCCAACTCATGTCTGAATTCACTGTTGGCAATTACAATTCTAGCCTCAATCTGGACTTGTCTGACCGCTCGGTCCAATTCGGACACCAGTTTCTCTATGGCCTCAATTCTGTCCGGCGTATCCGTCACCATGAGGGTATTTGTTCTTTTATCAATGGCTACAGATCCGCGATCAGACAGCAGGCCGCTTTCAGCCTCGTCATTTATGACAGACTCTTCAATGAGGGTTTTGAGTTCCTCGCCTTCGGCATAACTGACTTTAATCAATCGGGTCATTAGCGGCTCCAGCTCCTTGCGGTCAGCCAATGCCTGCAGCATTTGCTGCTCACGAGCAGCAATATCAGCCACGGGTGCAATCCAGATGACATTTCCATTCTCTCTCATATCCAGATTACGGGCATCCAGAATTATATCCAGGGCCTGATCCCAGGGTACATTTGTCAATCGTAAAGTCAGATTACCGGCTACATTGTCTGCTACCACGAGATTGAGATCAGATACATCAGCAATCAATTGCAGCACTGATCGCACGGGAATGTCCTGGAAATTAAAGGTCACCCTGCTGCCGCTGTATTGTTTGTCCGAATAAAACTGAATTACATCCTGGTCGGCCTGAACCGCAGAGGCAGACAGTTCAGAAACTTCAATTACCCAATCGTTTCCGGACTGGTAAATCATGTGCTCGTACAGCCCGGACACTTCCAGCTCTACCCGCACACTACTACCTGATATACCGGCATCAATCAGTTGTACCGGTGTGGCAAAGTCGGTAACATCCAATCTCTGATTCAAACTTTCCGGCAGCGTGCTATCAAATATATCTATCGACAATCCACCTGTTCGTGAATTGACCGACAAATTTGCGCCTTCCTGGTTCAGGCTGAATATGACACGACTTTGACCATCTTCCCCACGTCGGAAGTCTATATTATTTACATTAAATTTTGCGGTGCTACCTGCTGCTGGCGAGGTTGAGCCCATAGCGCCGCCGTTTCCGGCAATCGACAAAATTACCTGACCATTTCCGGACTGATAGTCATAGCTGACCGGTGCGGCCAGGTCTACCATCACACGTGTTCTTCCACCGGCTGCAAGTGTTGTGTAAGTTTGCACTGATCCAACTCCCACCGAGACCGGATCCGTATTTATGTGGCTGCTGGTGTCCGCCATGTCCAGGATAATTCGCGCGGGGCTCTCGGTTGCGAATACACTAATTTTCGGGTCATCACCACTGGTTGACAGGGTAATGGTGACAGCACCCGTGGCACTGCTGTTGTGACTTGCTGCAATTACGTCGCTTTCTGCCCAGGCTGATAACGCTGGCACAACCAGCAATACCAGTCCGAGAATCAATCGAACTCCAGTTCTTCTGCTAACCATAACCTGTCCCCATGTGCCGGCCAGTACCTGATTCAAATCAAATTAAATATTGTTGAACATGGCTGTACCCTCAAAGTCGCGCTGTTCCATATACGCTACCGGATTATCCTCCACCCAGCGCGATTGAGGCTTCCCTGACAAGCCATCCACCCGCACCATCTGAAACTAATTCACTCAAACTCACGTCCGTGTCACTGATACTGCTGACGCGCCCATGGTTTTTTCCCATGTAATTTCCAACCTCTACACGATGAACTTCACCTTCGCGGTCACGAATCAACGTCCAGAAAAAATCTTCTTTTTTAAAAGTACCGACCATCGACAGTGTATCCAACTCGTGACGCTCAAGATATTCCCTGGCGCGATCGAAATCTGGCTGTGGGCCGCCGGCATTTTTAGCCTGGGCGGTGTTCATATCATCCGTGATCGAAAGCCGGAAAGGATCCCTCCCGGTCAGGCCCTCATATTCATAAGGCGTGTATGTCTTAACTGAAGGTATGGGCGGTATAGGGTCAGCCGGTCGGTTCTTAACCGATTCGACGTAGCGGTTCAAGTCGTCCAGACTCTCATTACAACCCGCCAACACGACCACGGCCACGATCATCAGAACGGCAGACCGAGCGATTTTTGCCTTGGTCTTCATGGCTGCGCCGCGGCATTTTCAGCCATCTCGTCTTCATCGATATACCGGTATGTTTTGACCTGGCCTTCAAGGAAGAGTAAGCCCTCTGAGCTGCCATAACGGCTCGCGTTGGCCCCTGCCCGTGTGAGCGATATATCATTCATGGTAAGGATGACCACTCTTGGAAGCGCCGCGACCCCGCTGACAAACTCCCCAAATTCGTGATAGTCACCCAGCATCCGTACATTGATTGGTCGTTCAGCGTAAAAATCCCGATAAATCTCCCCCTGTGGTTCAAATAACTGAACATCGATGCCAGCTGCCAGGGCAGTCTGTGACACATCCACCAACAACTTGTCCATTTCGGTTCTGCCCGGCAGTTGCCGGAACATGGTTTGCAGCAAATCCTCCATCTCTGCAAGCTGCAACTCATAAGCTTCGAGATTTGCACTTTTCTGTTGTTTGAATTCAAAATCCGCCATCAGAGCCAGTTCCTGTTGACGTACCTGCTCAAGATTTATCCTCTTATCCTTGATAAAGAGGAAGTACCCGGCAACCAGAATCAGGATCACAGCCAAAGCCAGAAGGGTACCCCGTACCGAGACCGGTGAACTGCCGATATCCGAAAAGTCTGCGTTTCTCAGATCGTCAAGAATCATTGTAAGCCCCCGTTAAAGTCGTCAAATTCACCTTCGGTCGATGTTTGTGGAGGACGCAGTTTAACCTTTATGGTGAAATCATACGGTTCAGTCACAAATGCCGGATTCGGTGCTGTCTTAACGATTGACAATTCGGGCCTAAGAAACAGGTCATTGTCTTCAAGCGACTTCAAATAGGCAGATACCCTGGCGTTGGACTGACTGCTTCCCGTCAGGGTCAGCGCCATGCCCTGCTGGGTCACGGTGCCGAGGGTTAACCCCACCGGAATGGTCTTGGCTAACTTGTCCAGTAATTCCACGGTCATGGACCGACTGGCTTGTAATTGCTCAATTACCTGCTTGCGTGATACCAGACGACCACGGGTGCGCTCCAGTTCATGAATGCGGGCTATTCTGGTTTCAAGAATTGCAATTTGCGCAGAAATCACACCATTTCTGGTTTGCTGGTGGGCGATTTTCTGGTTGTAGATGGTGCCTACCATAAAAACCAGTACCACTCCCAATATTGCTGTCGCCAGCAGCATCATCATGAACTGACGTTGCCTTTCCCTGCGTAGCTCTTCCCTCCAGGGAAGAAGATTAATTCTTGCCATCAGTCAAACCCTCGCAAAGCCAAGCCTGTGGCTATCATCAGGTTGGTGGCATTACGCTTTAGTGCGGTAATCGCCACGGTTGAAGCAATTTCCATTCCGGCAATCGGATCCGCTAGACGCGTGGTCATACCCAATTCCTGTTGAACCATGGCCGACAGACCTTTCAAAGATGCAATCCCTCCGGAGAGATAAATCGTACCTATGTTCGAATATTCATTACTCGAGGCGTAAAACTGGAGTGCCCGACTGATCTGGTGAACGATGTTCAGTTGAAATGGCTCCAACACCTCATCTTCAAAGTCATCGGGTGCCTCTTCGTTTCTTTCGAAAAAAGTGGCTTGCTCGGCAGTCATCTCATAGCGGCGCATGATTTCTTCCAGCAATTGATGTCCACCAAACGGGTGATCGCGGGTGTAAATGACCCTGTTGCTCTTGATAACCAGTAAGGTGGTTACGTCGTACCCAATGTCAAAAAAGGCGATCGCTTCGCCGCGATTTACACGATCGCGTTTACGCATCAATTCAAATGCATTGGCTATTGCAAATGCTTCAACATCGACAACTTTCGCCTTCAGTCCAGCGGAGTCAATTGCATCCTGGCGGCTTTCTACATTCTCGCTTTTGCTCGCGGCCAGTAATATGTCTATCAAGTCTGCGTTGCGCGGGGAGGGTCCCAGTACTTCGAAATCCAGACTGACTTCATCAAGGGGGTACGGAATGTACTGATTTGCCTCTATCTGAACCTGGCTTTCAATATCAGCGTCGGCAAGGTCAGATGGCAAACTGATGGTCTTGGTGAAAACGGCTGAACCGGAAACAGCGATCGCACAGGATTTGGCACGAGTGCCCGAGGCATTAATCGCCCTTGTGATGGCATTCGAAATTGCCTCCACATCCTTTACGGCCTTTTCGACCACAACTCCTTCACCCAGAGGTTCTATGGCAAAGTGGTCAATCCGGTATCCGGCACCATGACTGGACAACTGCAACAGACGTACACTTGTCGAGCCTATATCCAGCCCAATGACCGGCTCAGTCTTTTTTCCAAACAGTTTCAAAATTCCCCATTCCTTTTCCATGCCAATGGTTTAGTGAAACTTCTTATAGCTGTTTTTAACAGAAAACTCTGTAATACTCAAATACGTATCAGCTATAAGTTTACAGTATTAAGTCAGCGCATTGGAGCACATTCGTTAACAATTACAAGGAATCTTTGGTGAGGGGCGCGGTCAACACTCTTCATTACCGGGCACTTCCTTGTCCGTTGCGTTGGTACTTAATTCTTTTTCACCCCCGCTATCCCAGGGCGGTAATTTCTAATAAAATTCCATTTCCTGTGCGTAAGCATAGCAGGATAATGATATGAAAAAAGCATTTCGTTTAATTTTTCGATTTATGGTGGTCTCATTTCTGCTCGGAATGATAGCGCTGGTAATCACCTATCTTATTGTTGCTAAAGACCTTCCAGAGGTTGACACGTTACGTGATGTGCAGTTGCAAGTGCCTTTGCGTGTTTATACCCAAGACGGGAAATTGATCAGTGTTTTTGGTGAAAAACGGAGAATACCGGTTGGAATCAACGAAATTCCAGAGCATTTGAAAAATGCTTTTATCGCGGGTGAGGATGCCCGTTTTCGTATACACCCTGGGGTCGACTACCAGGGCATAACACGTGCGGTGTGGACTTTGATAACCACCGGTGAGAAAACCATAGGTGGAAGTACCATCACCCAACAACTGGCCAGAAATTTTTTTCTGACTCTGGAAAAAACCTTTACAAGAAAAATCAAGGAAATTTTCCTGGCACTCAAAATAGAAGGTGAATTATCAAAGGATGAGATCCTGGCACTGTACCTGAATAAAATTTTGCTCGGTCACCGGGCATACGGTGTCGGCGCTGCCGCAGATGTGTATTACGGTAAGCCCGTAGGTGAACTCGATCTTGCTCAATGCGCCATGCTTGCAGCACTTCCAAAAGCGCCATCAAGAATTAATCCAATCACCTCTCCTGAACGTGCCATGATTCGCCGAAATTATGTATTACGACGTATGCTCGAAATTGGATATATCAATACTGAACAGTACCAGCAGGCGGTCAGCGAAAGAAATACTGCCTTTTATCACGGGGCAACGACCGAAGTTTCAGCTCCTTATCTTGCTGAAATGGTCCGTAAGGAAATGCTAAATCGGTATGGTGAAAAGGCTTATACCGGGGGTTTCCAAGTATATACAACAATTTACTCCCAATTTCAGACCGCCGCCAACAAGGCGGTAACTGATGGACTGGAAGAATACGATCGCAGACACGGTCATCGTGGAGCCGAAGCTCATATTGACATTTCAGACAGCAATACGACCCAGCAATGGGATGAGATTCTGCGACCATATAAACCCATCGCCGGATTGGTGCCGGGGCTGGTTACTGAAGTCGATGAAGAAATTGCCTTAATTTATTTGTCCGATGGACAAACCATTGCATTGGACCTTGAAGGTATGAAATGGGCGAGAAAATTCATCAGCCGCGAGCGGGTGGGATTTGAACCAAAATCCGTAATGGAAGTTATGAGTCCCGGTGACATCATTCGCACACGACTGCGTGATGATGGCCGATGGCAATTGGCACAGCTACCGGAAACGGAGGCGTTACTGGTATCACTGAGTCCAAACGATGGCAGTATCAAGGCCCTGGTGGGTGGCCATGATTATACCCGCAGCAAATTCAATCGCGTGGTACAGAGTCGGCGACAGCCGGGATCCAGCTTCAAACCGTTTATCTACTCTGCCGCGCTGGATCGGGGGAAAACCACCGCCAGCATAGTAAATGACGCACCAATTGTATTCTCCGATTCCGAACTGGAAAGAGACTGGAAACCACAAAATTTCAGTGAGAAATTTTTTGGACCAACTCGTTTGCGCGAAGCCATGGTCAACTCGCGAAATCTGGTGTCCATCAGATTGCTAAGGGACATCGGTATTCAATATGCGCATGAATATATCAGTTTGTTTGGTTTTGACCCAAGTGAATTGCCAGCAAATCTGTCAATGGCACTGGGGAGCGCATCACTGCAACCTATCAGTATCGCCAGGGGATATGCAGTTTTTGCCAACGGTGGTTACCTCGTGGATCCATATTTCATTGAACGCATTCTGGATGCCAGGAGTAGAGTTCTTTTCGCCGCCAGTCCTCGTATAGTCTGCGTAGATTGCAGAGCAGACGATACCCCTGACGCGATTCCGGGAGACACGCACAGCCCGGTGGTGGAACCGAGCTTCAGACCACTACAACTCAAGGGCGATGAAACTCGTCTAGAAGTTGTCCAACAAAGAACCTCAGAAAAACCCGATGCCGTTTCCCAGACCATGCCGGCTCAACGGGTGATTAGTCAACAGAATGCCTACCTGGTCAGATCCATGATGATGGATGTCATTCGTAGGGGCACAGGGAAAAAAGCCATGGTGCTGGGTCGCAACGACCTGGCTGGCAAAACAGGTACAACCAATGAACAGAGAGACGCCTGGTTCTCCGGATACAACGATGAATTGGTGACCTCGGTGTGGGTGGGGTTTGACAGCCACGAGCCATTGGGACGCAATGAGGTCGGCGGCAAAGCCGCACTGCCTATCTGGATTGATTATATGCGGGCTGCCCTGAAGGATGTGGCGGATAAAATCCCAGATATTCCCGATGGCATTACCCAGGCGCGTATCGATCCAGAAACCGGCATGCTGGCCAGACTTGAAAACCCTGATGCCATTTTGGAAGTGTTCAAGATGGGAAGCTTGCCCGATATTGAAGACCCGATTGAGGGCGAGCGCGCAGATACAGGAATGGAAGAAGACCCCTATGACAATTTCTGACAATCCCCCCCGTCACATCAGTAAGAAACTCCGATGCGCCCGCAGGGAAATTGCTTCGGAAGCAGCACGCATCATGGCAACGCAGGCCCAGCATAGCTATCGAATTGCCAAGCAGAAGGCGGCAAAGCGGTTAGGAATCAATACGCGGCTGGCCTTGCCCAGCAACAGGGAAGTAGAAAACGCTCTGCGGGCCTATCAGGGATTTTACGGTGGCCAGGGGCATCTCCGGCAGATTCAGACGCTGAGGGAAGTAGCCCTGCGGGTCATGGAGTCATTGACGCGGTTTAATCCTCGTCTGGTCGGACCGGTCCTGGATGGAACAGCGGACAAACATACGAAGATTTCAATTCAGGTATTCAATGACCCGCCCGACATGGTCGCCCTGCATCTGATGGAAAAAGGACTCATTTATACCCATGACCAGAGGAAAATCCGCTGGTATGATGGTAGTTTCCGTGACGTCCCTTTGCTGATCGCAGATGCCGATGGTACAACCGTTGAGTTGGCCCTGTTCAGTTGCGTCGATCTGCATCAGGCGCCACCCAGTCCCATCGACGGTCGTCCCCAGAGACGGGCATCAGTTTCAGAGCTGGAAATTCTGATTGCAGAATCATCAGCCGGCGTAGCTTAGTGATTCATCTCAGCGCGATTTCAGATCGATATAATCTCGTTCGCCCGTGCCATTGTAGACCTGCCTGGGGCGACCGATTCGGGTTGGCGTTTCAGCCTGCTCCAGCCACTGCGAGACCCAACCGACGGTACGTGCAATGGCAAACATAACGGTAAACATACTTCTTGGAATTCCAAGCGCCTTGTAGATAATACCTGAGTAAAAATCAACATTTGGGTACAATTTCTTGGCTACAAAATAATCATCTTCCAGAGCAATTTTTTCCAGCTCCATGGCCAAGTCCATCAGCGGATCGTTGCTGCCCAGCTCCGCCAGAACTTCGTGCGCGGCAACTCGAATTATTGAAGCCCTCGGATCATAGTTCTTATAAACCCTGTGTCCAAACCCCATCAGACGGAAAGGGTCATTTCTGTCTTTCGCACGGTTAACAAACTTCCCCACTCTGGACACATCCCGTATCTTATCAAGCATATTCAGAACGGACTCGTTGGCACCACCATGGGCAGGACCCCATAAAGCCGAAATCCCTGCAGCAACACATGCATATGGATTTGCACCCGTTGAACCAACCAGCCTCACAGTCGAGGTGCTGGCATTTTGTTCATGATCTGCATGTAGAATGAACAATAGGTCCATCGCCCTTGCAGCAACCGGGCTCACTTCATATCCTTCTGTCGGCACCGAGAACATCATGTGCAAAAAACGCTCGGTATACTCGAATGAGTTTTTTGGATAGGCTGCTGGCCAGCCCATGTGATGACGGTAACAACCTGCAGCAATGGTTGGCATCTTTGCAACCATGCGCTTGGCGGCCAACAACCTGTGTTCCGCATCTTCCATGTTCATTTTGTCGTGGTAAAAAGCAGCGAGCGAACCAATGACACCGGCCATCATGGCCATCGGATGTGCATCATAGTGAAAACCGGATATAAACGTGTTTAACTTCTCATGCACCATGGTGTGGTAGGTAATGTCGTGTTCAAAAGCATCCATCTCCGAACAATTGGGCAAATCACCATGCAACAAAAGATAGGCAACCTCCAGAAAATTACTCTGCCTGGCCAGTTGTTCAATCGGATACCCGCGGTAGCGCAAAATCCCCTTGGCGCCATCTATAAACGTGATTGAGCTGGTGCAACTTGCGGTGGCAGTAAAGCCTGGGTCGTAGGTAAAGTATCCCAGTGAAGCGGGCAATGAATTGATATCCAGTGTGGGTTCACCCTCCGTACCCCGGATGATGGGTAGTTCCAGGCTTTGACCACTGTTTTCGTCTTTGATGATGACAGGATGATCAGACACGGCACACTCCTCAGCAAAAGTCACTGAGCCAGGTTAATTACTACAGGCTCAGCAAGAGTATCGCATAGTGTCCGAACTGTATTCCACCAGACAAATAGCATGTGCCCGGGCCGGCATTGCCGAACCGGGCACAAAAACCCAGTCTCCGATTACTTGTTATAACGACGTTTGAAGCGGTCCACTCGGCCACCAGTATCCATCAGCTTGTGTTTGCCTGTGTAAAACGGGTGTGACGCACTGGAGATTTCAACCTTGATGAGCGGATATTCTTTCCCGTCTTCCCACTTGATGGTTTCTTTACTTTTGACAGTTGAGCGGGTCAGAAAGGAAAAATCTGAAGAAAGATCCTGAAAAACCACTTCATGATAATCTGGGTGAATGTTGGCTTTCATGACGATATCCGGTGTTCGTTAAATTTAAAGAGCCGGGAAGTCTAACGGTGCGGAGCATCTATTGCAAGGGTTAAATTGCAATGCCCTTTGGCAGGAACAATTGTTGGATATCATTAACAAAATTCCAGCCATGACGGGTGGGTTTCAATCGATTTTCACAAGTTTCAAGCAGACCCTTTTCCATAGCCTGTTGAACCCGTGATTCAACAACTTCCCAGGCAAGCCCGGTTCGCGGAACAAAATCGTCTACATACACGCCATTTTTAAGTCTTAGCTGGTTAACAAAAAAACCAAATACGTGGTCCTCCTGGCCAAGGGTGGACTTTTCTGCGACCCAATCCCCCGTGCCACGACCCTGCAAATACTGCTTGGGATGCCGGTGTTTTGCGAAACGCTGGGTGGACCCGTTTGCAGCCTGTGTGATTTTGCTGTGCGCCCCGGCGCCAATGGCCAGAAAATCACCATACCTCCAGTAATTCATATTGTGACGACTCTTCATTTCGTGCCGGGCAAAGGCGGAAATCTCATACTGGTTGAATCCCGAATTTTCCAAAGCATGCTGACCGGTCTGCTGCATTTCCCAGGCGGCATCGTGATCCGGTCTGATCGGCGGACTGGCCATAAACCTTGTGTTCGGCTCGATGGTGAGTTGGTAAAACGAGACATGCGAGGCTCCGGATTTGATGACCCAATCAACGTCACACGCTGACTGACTCAGATTTTGACCGGGTAGTGCATACATGAGGTCCAAATTAAAATTCGTAATCCTGGAGCTTTGCAAAGACATCAATGCATTTTCTATCTCGGTTTTTTGGTGGATGCGTCCTATGGCATCAAGCAGATCATCATGGGTGCTTTGGACCCCCAGTGACACGCGGTTGATTCCAGCCTGGTAATAAGCTTCAAAACTATCGTGTTCAATCGTACCGGGGTTGGCTTCAAGCGTGATCTCAACGTCGGGGCTCAATTCCAATCGGGCCCGTACATTTGAAAGGAACGCAGCAATATCTTCAGCGGAGATCAGACTGGGAGTGCCGCCACCAAAATAAATACTTTGTACCGGGCGCCCCCAGGTTAAAATCAGATCCTGTTCAAGATCAGCGATCAGGGCATCCATATAGTCTGAGACCGGGAGAACCCCTGTAGCGGTATGTGAGTTGAAATCACAGTAAGGACACTTGCGAACACACCATGGAAAATGCACATACAAACCCAACGGCAAGTTTCCCAACACGGGATCAGAACCTCTGTGTCTTCTTACTACGCAACTGATCAACCAGTTTTCGCAAGGCCTGGCCACGATGACTGACCAGGATTTTCTCCGATGGTGTCAACTGGGCGGCAGAACGCCACTCATTGGTGCCACCGTTTGATGAAATACCAAAAAGCGGATCATAGCCGAACCCGCCATCACCGCTTGGCGACATCAGTATTTCACCATGCCAGCGGGCGGTTGCCATCAAAGGTGCCGGATCATCTGGCGCAGAAAGAAATACCATCGCACAGTAAAAAAAAGCCCGGCGGTCGCCACCTGACCTGTTTTTGAGTTCATCAAGTAGTTTGAACATATTGGCTTTGTCATCTGCGGGTTTCCCCGCATAGCGTGCGGAAAAAATTCCCGGCTCCCCGTTCAAAGAAGGAACCACCAATCCTGAATCGTCAGCAATTGACGGCAAATCGGTGACACGACAAGCAAGGCGTGCCTTGATAAGTGCATTTTCGATGAACGTGGTAGCTGTCTCTTTCGCCTCGGTAAATTGCCAGTCACTCTGGGGATGCACAACAAAGCCCAAAGGCTCCAGCATGCCGGATATCTCTCTCAACTTTCCCGGGTTGCCAGTGGCCAGAACGAATTCCCTGGACATTGCATTCCTACCGCCGTTCAACTGTCGCTGACCTGCCTCGATAATTCCGTGGATTGCATTCTCATCAGCTCGCCAATTCCTTTATCTGCCAGCACCAGCATCTGATCCAATTCATCCCTTCGAAATGCATGTCCTTCCGCGGTGCCCTGCAGTTCAATAAATGCGCCACCGTCATTCATCACAATATTCATGTCAGTCTCCGCTTTCGAGTCCTCTGCATAATCAAGGTCTAGCACTGGTTTGCTGTCAAATATGCCAACCGATATGGCGGCCATCTGTCCATGAATTGGGTTTTTCTTGATCCGTTTGTTGTCCAGCAGCCATCGGCAGGCATCAACCAGCGCAACATATGCGCCTGTGATGGCCGCGGTACGGGTTCCTCCATCCGCCTGCAACACATCGCAATCCAGCGTTACCGTATGATCTCCCAGCGCAGACCGGTCCACAACAGCTCGCAACGAACGACCAATCAGCCGTTGAATTTCAAGTGTTCTTCCACCCTGTTTACCTGCGTTCGCCTCTCTTCTCATACGTGATCCGGTGGATCTTGGAAGCATTCCATATTCGGCTGTCACCCAACCCTCCCCGCTGCCGCGCAGAAATCGGGGCACGCGTGGCTCAACAGATGCCGTGCACAAGACATGGGTATCGCCACAAGCGATCAATACTGATCCCTCCGCGTGGCGGGTGTAGTTGCGTGTGATCGTGACGTGACGTAATTCATCCGCCTGTCTGCCGCTTGGTCTCATAAGTTGATCCTGAAAGGATTGGTTTAACAAAATAGGGTGAACGGTATGGACCGTTACTCTGTCAGTCTCTCAACATTAAACTGAACGGGACACATAATCCAATTCCATCACCGAGTTTGCAATAATGTATGTAGGCTCACATTAATGCAGGTAACATTGTGCCACTGCCAGCAACCTGGACAAAGCAATGATTCGAAGTATGACTGGTTTTTCCAGTATTGAGCGACAATATGAATTTGGTCGCCTGAGCTGGGAGATGCGCTCGGTCAATCACCGCTATCTGGACTATGGTCTGCGTCTTCCGGAAGAGTTCCGCACACTGGAAGCCGATGTCAGAACCTGTCTTGGACGTTATTTGAGCCGTGGCAAAATCGATGCAACACTGCGTTTTTTTGCTGCTCCTGGCGCCATCGGCAGTGGATTGGAACTCAACCGGGATCTGGCCAGGGAACTGCTTGAGGCGCACACGGAATTTGCTGAACTCGCGTCTGCTGATGAGCACGTTGAAATCAGCTATCTACTCAAATGGCCCGGTGTGATCGAAGAAAAACGACCCGATCCGGAGCCAGTACGCAAAGCCGCGATGGAATTGCTGGTAGAGGCCGCAATAGAGTTGCAGGCGGGTCGCAGCCGTGAAGGTGAGCAAATGGCCAGGGTTATAAGCGAACGACTGGTCGGTATTACTGCAATCACAACAAGAATCAGGGCCTGGTTGCCCGAGATTCGAGATGGATTGAAGCAGCGTTTGCTGGTCCGAATCGCTGACCTGAAGCAGCCATTGGAGCCCGGCCGAATTGAACAGGAGGTTGCTTTCCTGGCACAGAAAATTGATGTCGATGAAGAGTTGGACAGACTGGATGCCCACGTGGAAGAAGCTTACCGGGTATTGGAATTGACAGAACCCGTGGGCCGACGCCTGGATTTTCTGATGCAAGAATTCAACCGGGAGTCAAACACCCTCAGTTCAAAGTCAGTCGATCAACGCACCACGCAGTCGGCTGTAGACCTGAAAGTGCTGATTGAGCAAATGCGGGAACAGGTCCAGAATGTCGAGTAGTGAGCCGGGTCGTGGCGACCTGTTTATTATCTCATCTCCTTCGGGAGGTGGAAAAACAAGCCTGGTCAAGGGGTTACTTGATCTGGACCCCAGGCTGACGCTCTCCATTTCGCACACAACCCGTCCACCAAGACCCGGTGAGATCAATGGAGAGCATTATCATTTCGTTTCGGAGACAAAATTTCGACGGTTGATAAAAGCGGGTGATTTCGTAGAATTTGCCCGGGTGTTTGATCACCTCTATGGGACCAGTCGTCACACCGTTTCACAGCAGCTTGAAAGAAATCTTGATGTGCTGTTGGACATCGACTGGCAGGGGGCTCGGCAGGTTCGTGAGGTTTTTCCGGACTGTTGCTCGATCTTTGTCCTTCCACCTTCACTGGATATTTTGCGTGGCAGGCTGGTTGATCGAAATCAGGACAGCGCCGCTGTTATAGTGCGAAGAATGCGAGATGCCACGGCCGAAATTTCACACTGGGATGAATTTGACCAATTGATTGTGAACAACAAGTTTGATACTGCACTTAGTGAATTGGTGACAATTATCAATGATCACCGCAAGCTCAAGCCACAGATACCAAACAAGGTACATCAACGTCTGGCACAGAGGCTTGGAAAAAGCTAAAATAAACGGTTCCGCCTAATAGACTAAAGGACAAATCATGGCCCGTATTACCGTAGAAGACTGTCTAGAAAATATCGATAACCGTTTTGAACTCGTTTTGACCGCCACCAAGCGCGCACGCCAGATCAGTCATGGTGCGGAACCTTTGGTAGAAGAAGAAAACGACAAGCCAACTGTAATTGCATTGCGCGAAATAGCAGATGGCCTGATTGACTCGCAAGGCGTGGACATTCTGCAGGCTGAAATTGAAGCAGCCGAGGTCTTTGACATGCAGCACGTGGAGGAAGACCTCAAGCTCTGACGGATTTTTTATGCTGGCGACCCCGATGCCCTTACCCCAGCCGGTTCTTGATCTGCGGGACCTGCTCAACACTTACCTGGAACCGGAAAAGGTCGCCATTATTCTCCGTGCGTTCGAGACCGGTGCACAGGCACACGAAGGGCAGACGCGCAAGACAGGAGAGCCCTACATTCTTCACCCGGTTGCGGTTGCACGCATATTGGCCAATATGCGAATGGATTTTGCCAGTGTCGCTGCTGCCATTCTGCACGACACCATCGAAGACACTCCTCTGACCAAGCAGGAAATCAAGACCAGGTTCAGTGACGAAATCGCCGATTTGGTTGATGGTGTTACCAAATTGGATAAGATGAAATTTCGTACCCGGCACGAAGCGGATGCTGAAAGCTTTCGCAAGTTAATGCTGGCCATGTCAAGAGACCTGAGAGTCATATTCATCAAACTCGCTGATCGTCTGCACAATATGCGGACACTCGATTCAATGGGCAGAGATTCTCGCCGCAGAATAGCGCGCGAGACCCTGGACATTTACGCGCCCATCGCCGACCGACTGGGAATGAATGGTATCAAGTCAGAATTGCAGGATCTGGGCTTTGCCAATCTGTTCCCATGGCGGCACCGCACCATTGCCGAGCACATCAACGCGGTCACTGGAAACCGGAGTGAGAACATCGCGGAGATTCACAAAACGCTGAAAAGACGTATGAGTGAAACCGGTATTCCCTGTGGTATCACGGGCAGGGAAAAAACACCGTACAGCATTTATAAAAAAATGCTGGCCAGGGATTTATCTTTCTCAGAAGTAACGGATGTGTATGCATTTCGCATTGTCACCCATTCAGAACCACACTGTTATCTTGCTCTGGGTGCGGTTCACAGGTTGTACCCGCCCAAACCCGGTCGCTTCAAAGATCATATTGCACTTCCTAAGGCCAATGGTTACCAGTCACTTCACACCATACTGAATAGTCCTTACGGTCTTCCGGTTGAGATCCAGATACGCACCGAGGAAATGGAGATCATGGCGGAAAAAGGTGCTGCTGCTCATTGGCAATACAAAAGCGGGGAAACCACGGGTGGCTCTGCTCAGGTAAGAGCCCGTGAATGGCTGATGCAACTGGTTGAGGTGCAAAGACACAGCAATGACTCAATGGAATTTCTTGACGGCGCGAAGTCCGACCTGTTTCCTGACCAGATATTTGTGTTTACACCCAAGGGGAAGATTATTGACCTTCGCAGAAACGCGACGGCCCTTGATTTCGCCTACTCCATCCATACCGGTGTCGGCAATCACACCAAGGAAATCCTGGTTGACAAGTTGGCAGTCCCATTATCAACCCGGCTTTCCAATGGCCAGATGGTTGAGGTCATCACAGCCCAAGATGAGCACCCGATACCCGAGTGGCTGGAATTTGTCACAACTGCAAAAGCGCGCACGGCCATACGGCACTATATCAAGAGCCTGGAACAGGCTGACACAGTGGCCCTGGGCCTGAGACTTTTGGAAACGGCCCTGAATGCCCGCGGGTCCAATGTTGATGCAATACCGCAAAAGTTCATGAACCGGTTCCTAAAGGAAAATAATTTTGGGCGCCAGGAAGATCTTTTAAAAGATCTGGCTCTCGGAAACCTGCTTGCCACGGTTGTCGCCGCCAAACTCGCCCCGGAAGTGAGCACGAATGAAGCTGAGGATGATACCGAAGCCTTGGCGATTGCCGGTTCGGAAGGCAGTGCGGTGATTTTCTCAGCTTGCTGTCACCCGGTACCGGGTGACTCGATCATGGGTTATGTATCGGCGGGCAAGGGTGTGGTGGTACACCGGTCCAATTGTCGCAACGTACGTGAATTTCGCAAACACCCTGATCGTTGTCTTGATGTCATCTGGGCACCCATCAGACGTGGCATGTTTGAAGTGGCATTGCGGATGCATGCCAAGAACATACCCGGAGTGCTGGCCAATATCTCATCCAGCATTGGCGAAGCCGGCAGTAATATAGAAAAGGTTGAGCAGACTGAAACCAACCCTGAAACAGCAATTTTGTTGTTCACCATCAGTGTAAAAGACCGGGATCATATGGCCCGCGTCATGCGGCGACTGAGACGCAACCGGAACGTTATTCGCGTCAGCCGGGTCATCGCCTGACCGGAGGCACCACCTACAAAACGACAGGAACAGGAATCATGGGCAAGAAAACCATTCATACCGACAATGCACCGCAAGCCATCGGCACCTATTCACAAGCCGTGGAGCACAATGGCCTGGTTTTTTTGTCAGGCCAGATCCCCCTGGATCCCATCAGCATGGATATGGTAGCTGGTAGTATTGACGCCCAAATACATCAAGTATTTGTAAATTTGTCCGCAGTTTGCGTCGCGGCGGGCGGGTCATTGGATGGTATTGTCAAGCTGACGGTTTATTTGACCAATATGGACAATTTCCCACAGGTCAACAACATTATGGGCCAGTTTTTTTCAGCGCCCTACCCGGCCAGAGCAGCCGTTGGGGTGGTCGCCTTACCCAAAGGCTCCGATGTTGAAATGGATGCAATTCTGGCCATTTAGCAGGGGCTTTGGCGACATTGAACCAAAGCCATTCCATGGCTTTAACTGATCTTCACGGGGTCGGACCCAAGCTTGCTGACAAATTCAACTCGCTGGGTATCAGTAAAGTATCCGATCTGCTGTTCCACCTGCCCCACCGTTACGAAGATCGTACCCGCATACAACCGATTGGCGCATGCTCACCCGGTCAGAACGTACTTATCGAAGGACAAATTGAGCACACAGCCGTAGTGCGGTCACGCCGTTCAATGCTGGTGGTTGTATTGTCTGATGGCACCGGTCGGATCACCCTGCGTTTTTTCCATTTCCGTCATTATCAAAGGCAACAGCTGTCCCGTGGTGCGCAATTACGTTGTTTCGGCGAAGTTCGTGCCGGATTTCAAGGTCTGGAAATGGTTCACCCGGGATACAAGAAGTTAAGTGGACATACTGCTGAGCCCCTGGCCGATCGCTTGACCCCCGTTTATCCAACTGCGGAAGGTATTGGTCAAAAGATCTGGGTCGGGATCATCACCCAGGCACTGGCTCTGATGCGCCGGGGGAAACTTGAACTTGAAGAATTACTACCAGAAAGTCTACTGGACAGATTAGAATTTCCGTCACTTTGCAGCGCGCTTGATTATATTCACCAACCCCCACCTGATGCTGACACGATCGCTTTGTCCAATCGAGACCACCCGGCGCAGAAACGGCTGGCCCTGGAGGAATTGCTGGCGCACAACCTGAGCATGCAGAAACTGCATCGCGAGCAACGTGCACAAAACGCACCTCCCATGCATATCCGGACTGACACCGAAGTGCAATTCAAAAGTCGTCTGTCATTCAAGCTGACCCATGCCCAGCAACGTGTGATCTCTGAAATTCACGCTGATATGAGTCTCAACCACCCCATGTTGAGACTGGTGCATGGTGATGTCGGATCAGGCAAGACCGTGGTCGCAGCGATGGCAGCGTTAAGGGCGGCGGGAAGTGGTTACCAGACGGCGATTACCGCGCCAACGGAGCTTTTGGCTGAACAGCACCGGCGTGTATTTCGTGAATGGCTGCAACCCCTTGAAATAACACCGGTCTGGCTGAGCGGCAAAGTCACAGGCAAGAAGCGACAACAGGCTCTCGAGAGAATCTCTGCTGGTGCTGAGGTTGTTATAGGAACCCATGCTTTGATGCAGGAAGGCGTTGAATTCAGCCGTCTGGGTCTCGTAATCGTTGATGAGCAACATCGATTCGGTGTTCATCAACGTATGAATTTACTCGACAAAGGCTGCGAGGGCGGCGCACAGGCTCATCAATTGATCATGACGGCTACACCTATCCCGCGCACGCTGGCAATGACCGCTTATGCAGGCATGGAGGTATCCGTAATCGATGAGCTTCCACCGGGACGAAGACCGGTAACGACCGTGGTGATATCCAACGTGCGCCGACCTGAGGTCATACAACGGGTAGCAGCAGCCTGTGGCAAGGGTCAGCAGGCATACTGGGTGTGCACCCTGATAGAAGAGACGGAAGCAATAGAGGCACAGGCCGCCGAGGCAGTAGCCGATGAACTAAGCAGCGAGCTAAGGGAAATCAATATCGGATTGATCCACGGCAGGATGAAATCGGCTCAAAAACGACGGGTAATGGACCAGTTTAAGACGGGTAAAATCCAATTGCTGGTAGCGACCACGGTAATCGAAGTTGGTGTGGACGTGCCCAATGCATCCCTGATGATTATTGACAATGCAGAACGACTGGGACTGGCCCAGCTACATCAGTTGCGTGGTCGTGTCGGAAGGGGCAGTCAACAGTCAAACTGTGTACTTCTATATACTACCCCGCTGGGGAGCATGGCCAGGCAACGACTGGAAATCATGCGTCAGACATCAGATGGATTTCGAATTGCCGAGAAAGATCTGGAGTTGCGGGGTCCAGGCGAATTACTGGGAACCCGGCAAACGGGTATGTTGCAATTTCGCGTAGCTGACCTGGGCCGTGACGGGAATCTTTTGAGTATGATCCCATCGGTAGCCGAAAAATTACTGCGTGGTCACCCAAGCAAAGTTGACAAACTCATTCATCGCTGGATCGGTGACACCTCGCGCTTTGCGGGTGTTTGAATCTCAATACGCAAACTGTCATGGCTCGGGAAATAAATGCAACGGGCAGGCTGATTAAGGCAACCGAGTTGGATCGAATCTGGTCACACAATGTGGCCGCTAAAGTGCTGCTACTATGAAAGATTCCACCTGAGCCCGGGCCTGCTCAATGTCCCGGTCGATCTGTTGACGCAACGCGATAAATTCCGGGTCGGTCTGCAGTGATTCGAGCCGCCAGTCTTTTTCAAGCATCCACGATCCTCTGAATCCACGTTCATAGGCGGTCTGCAAACTGCTCAGTGCTGCTATGGGATCACCTTTAAGCGCGTGAATGCTGCATTCCGTGTAGTAGATATTCGCATCGTCTACACCGTTAATCCTGGCACGGCGCACAGCACGTTCCGCCAGCGCCAGACGCTGGATGGCAAGGTCTGTATTACCGGCGTCGCTTTCAAGCCATGATGAAAGTGTCATGATGAAAACCTGCTGGCCATCCCACTCCTGATCCGAGTCATCACTCAATGCGCGTTCAATCAGGTCCCTGGCAGTTTCTTTATCCCCTGCGACCAGGCTGATCAGGCTCTTCTGGAAATAATAAAACTGCTGAAGCTGATCAGGCAGGCCATCAACCGATTCTCCATATTGCTCCTGTACCAGGCGATCGGCTTTTTCCAATCTTTCCTGTTGAAGCAACAGGAAAAAATAATTGGCCCTGAGGCTAAAATTGTCGCTTGCGATTTCCATGCCTTCGAGCAATAGCTCTTCAGCCTTGTCAATAACACCCATATTTCGCCAGGCACTTGCCAGAGTCTCGATGATTACCGGACTCTCCGGTTCAAGTTCATATGACTGACTGGCGTATCGCCAGGCGTCAACCATTTCCCCACTGCCCTGGGCGTGGCCGGACATGATCCTCAGTAAAGTTGCAGAATCCGGACGCAATGCTACCAGGTCCGTAAGCAATTGCTTGGCCGCGTCCGGCTCACCCCGACTGGACAGGTTGCCAGCGTAATTTATCGCCAACAGTTCATTTAACGGGTCAATTGTCATGGCCTGCTGAAGTATCTGCGCCTGCTCGGGTAAACGGCCAAATTCGCCCAACAAACCACCCAGCCAAAGATAGGCGGGAATATAATCGTCATTGAGTTTGATTGCCTGACGCAACGCGGATTCAGCAGCGTCTCGCTGACCAATCTGCCAACGCGCAAGACCCAGTGCAGCAAAGGCCTCTGAAGATTCAGGATCAATTTCCAATGCCTTTTCTATCATCGGCATGGCACGACTGGTGGCTTTACTATTGGTCAGATTGCCATACAGAGACAATAGCATCCACGAATCCGCCATCGCGGCATATGCCGGAGCAAAGCGTGGATCGTGCTCCAGAGCCTTGGCAAAAAAAGTGATGGCCTTTTGCAGTTCGTCGGGTGATCTCCTCCACCAGTGCAAACGACCGGTTCTGAATGCTTCGGCAGCAGCAAAATCATTGGTCCGTGAGGCATGTTTTTGCTCCAGACCGGCGAATGATTCCACCAATGAAGCGGCGATCGCACTGGCAACCTCATCCTGGAGGGCGAAAACATCATCCAGCTCACGGTCAAAGGTCTGAGACCAGATATGGTAACCATCTTCCACATTAATCAATTGGGCCGTCATTCGGATACGGTTTCCGGATTTTCTGATACTTCCTTCCAGTACTGTACCCACATTCAACAAACGACCAATCTCGCGGATGTCAGTTTCAGGTTTACGGAATGCAAATGATGAGGTCCTGGCAGCCACATGCAGTCCCTTGACCTGTGCCAGCAGATTCAGAATTTCCTCCGCAATGCCATCGGAAAAATACCCCTGACTGCTGTCTTCGGAAAGGTCCGCAAACGGCAATACCGCGATTGAATTTTCGGGAGCAACAAATTCACGTCTATCTGTCGTCGCTGTGGTCACGCCTGCCGGGTCGATCGAAACGAATACGTTTGAATAGTAATTATAAAAACCGTAGCCCAGACCGGTGATCCCCAGCATCATGATGCTGAAAAGAAGCGCGTTTTGCGAACTGGTCAGTATTCCCTCGGTGGTGGTTTTCTTGATGCCTTCTGGTGTGATGTCAAATTGCCAGGCAAGTATGAATGCCACCGGAAAACCCAGTATTAATACAATCACCATCAAGGTGGGCAGCCATTCGGGAAGACGCAATGGTTCCACTGCAGCATCCATCAACTGCAGTATCACAAAGACTGAAACAGCGTACGCACCGACCGTGCGCAACACTTTTCGCCGGTTCAATTCTGTAAGAACCGCTGATATAAATGACTGACCCTTTTCCATGTTCCCTCAGTACCCGTTATCGTTCTTTTTTTAATCTCTGAACCCGAAGACCCGTTGTTCAGTTGATTAGTTCCTCGTTTTAATCTGACAAGACGGAATCTATCATAATCCCCGTCACCCAATTCCACCAATGCACGATAGTCTCCAGCCGAAGCTTTCACTGTCGGCATAGAGATATTCAAATCTTGTGCCAAGGTCTTACATATATTTAGATACTTGAGCAACAATGAAAGTTTAAAACCACCATCAAAATATTTTTCCAACATACTTTGACCACGGTGATCCAGAAACCAACTATCGGCTGCAATCCCGCTTACTACTGATAGTAGACGTTGTGAAAGCAGATTTAGTTTCTCCGAAAATGCAAGCGCTTCGCAAACGGCTTCCGCTATGCCGGCGATCATGACCTGGTTTACAGCCTTGGTGGCCTGTCCCGCACCGACAGGATCCATATGTGTCACAGAGTCGGATATTGTTTCCAGAATTGGCATAACTCGCAAAATATTAGCGAATTCGCCCCCGGCCATGACCGTCAACTTGCCATTTCGAGCTCCCTCGGCACCACCGGAAACCGGGGCATCGACAAATTCTGCCCCTGCATCAGACAGTACTGCACACACCTTATTGGCTGTTGGGGGGCTGAACGTCGAAGTGCCCACTACCAGGCTTCCGGGAGATATTGCAGGAATGGTCTGATCGACAACATCCAGTAAATCAGCATCTGCTGATACACAAATGACTATGACATCGCAGATCTCGCCAAATTCGCAGGATGATGCGCACCTGCTACCCCGGTTTCACTGACAAATATGGCCGACTTACTTCCAGTTCGATTCCAGATCAAGACCAACAACCCCGCATTGACGACGTGCCGGGCCATGTGTGCACCCATTGCACCCAGTCCGATTAACCCGGTTGATGGTTGTTGGTTTGATTTACTCACAATGCCTCGTCGCCCTCTTCCCCGGTACGAATGCGTATGGCCTGCTCCAGTGGTTGGACAAAAATCTTGCCGTCCCCAATGCGTCCGGAAGCCGCGGAATCCGCAATCGCATCGACCACCGCTTCCACGCGGGCATCGGGCACCGCCACTTCCAGTCTCAATTTGGGCAGGAAATCGACCACGTACTCTGCACCCCTGTACAATTCGGTATGCCCTTTCTGGCGTCCAAACCCCCGGACCTCGGTAACGGTCATTCCCTGGACACCAACTTCTCCCAGGGCATCTCGTACATCATCGAGTTTAAATGGTTTGATTATTGCAATGATCATTTTCATTTTTCTGTTTCCTGAGCCCGCGTTAACGGGATTTCATATCTCCCATTTCACAGCCGTCATTGTCGACCACAAGGGGATGAACACTCTCTGAAATTCGACCGTGCCAATGTCATTTTCGTTACGGAAAGGATCAATCAAACCGACCAAGCGAAAGAAAATGAAGTTCAATTACCTGCTACTGACATTGTTTGCTATTTTCCCTTACTCGGCGGATTTAACCCGCATGTCCAGATCAAGGACATTTTGGGGTAGCTCAACATTTTCTTCAATCAATCGATTGATCAATATCCGCTATGGCTTCACAAGGATTCCTCGGTTGTGTGTCACAAAACCCCAACACTTTCTATTATCGCAGCACCCGGAGCCACCTGCACCTACAGCCAATCAACTGCACAAACTGTCGGCCCACACACCAACTCCTGGTTACCTGAAGTTTATTATCCCATGATCCAATTTATCGCGGGCGTATCGGCATGAATACGACATGATCCCAATCACAATCGACACCATCTGACTATTTATCAAAAGTTCCGACTACAAGTTTTTAAGTATCCCACAGATGTAACGGACAGGTATCAGGGTGAGAATCTGTACATTGGGATTGGATACCCGTGGAATAAGGACCAGCATGTTGGGTTTGTCACTGGTACATAGCCGTGCCTGTGTCGGGGTAGAGGCTCCGCCTATTTCCGTTGAAGTTCACCTGTCGGGTGGATTGCCGGTACTTTTCATGGTGGGTCTTCCCAAGACAGCCGTGCGGGAGTCGAAAGATCGGGTCAGAGCAGCGCTGTTGAACTCAGGCTTCAAATTTCCTGGCAGCCGTATCACCATCTCACTGGCACCAGCTGAATTGCCAAAAGAAGGTGGTGGTTTTGACTTGCCAATTGCACTGGGGATGCTTGCGGCTTCAGGCCAGTTACCCAAAGCATCGTTAACAGGGTGTGAATTTCTTGGAGAGCTCTCACTAAGTGGACTGCTGCTCCCGGTACGGGGCGTTTTACCTGCTGCACTTCGTACCCGTGATAGTGACAGGACCCTGATTATTCCTGAAGCCAATGAAGAGGAAGCAGCGTTGGTAAAAGGTGGAATACAGTACTGTGGAAGTTCACTGTTACAGGTGGTTCAGTGGCTGTGCGGTGACGGCGAACTCAGGCAATGCAAGCCCGGCACCAATTACCGGCCACCAAAAACCCCGGATCTTGCCGATGTTATCGGACTGCCCGGACCCAGACGGGCACTGGAGGTCGCAGCAGCGGGAAGCCACAACTTGCTGATGGTTGGTCCACCCGGCACAGGCAAAACACTGCTGGCTTCAAGACTACCGGGAATCTTGCCCTTGATGGCGGAAAAGGAATCACTTGAGTCCGCAGCCGTTGCCTCAATAAGCCAGACGGGATTGGATTTCAGGACCTGGGGAATCAGGCCATTCAGATCACCACACCATTCCTGCAGCAGTGTTTCGCTGGCAGGTGGGGGCTCAAATCCAAAACCCGGCGAAGTGTCCATGGCGCACAACGGTGTGCTGTTTCTCGATGAATTACCCGAATTTGGCCGCCATGCATTGGAAGTGCTCCGTGAGCCACTTGAATCTGGTTGCATCATCATTTCAAGAGCTGCCAGGCAAACAACATTTCCTGCCCGTTTTCAGCTGGTCGCAGCCATGAATCCCTGTCCATGCGGCATGGCAGGCGACAACAGTGGGCGCTGCGGCTGCAGTGCTGAACAGATACAACGCTACCGTAGCAGGGTGTCCGGTCCACTACTCGATCGAATAGACATCCAGGTAGAAGTTTTGCGTCCTGAGACATCCATTCTGAATACGTCGAAAGCCGAGACTGAATGTTCAGCAAAAGTCCGTGACCGTGTCCTTGATGCGTACCAACTGCAACTCCTTCGTGCCGGAAAGCCAAATGCGTTGCTCGACAACTCAGATCTGACTCGCTCTTGTCATATCTCAGGCAAAACGCTTCGTCTGCTCGAGCAAGCCGAGAAATTGCTCTGTCTTTCACCCCGTGCCTGCCACCGAATATTAAAGGTGTCCCGAACCATTGCCGATCTCGACCAGGCAGATACCATCAACTCAGAACATATCGCGGAAGCAATTGCCTACAGAAGTCTGAACCATAGTCAGAACCACATCTGATGCGAGCAAGAAGCTGACTGCAATTTAAGGCGTTTATCCACGACACGTCGTGAATCAGGACATTAAAATGCAGTATCCAGGCGTAGCTGGGCTGCAATTTAGGGTACTGTTGTTCCTTGTTGATTGCAGCGGCCGCCAGTAATGATAAGCTGTACTTCCTGACCTTTGCTCACCGACCGGTTGTTGGTCTGCCGTTGGTTACCGGTAAGCTGCCATTGCGGTCACTTTTGCTGTAAATTTGTACCCATTCCCAGGTGATATGTTGAACGCTTACACAACCAAGATGCTGAAAACCCTGATCGTAGATGACGAGTCCCTGGCGCGTCGGGGGCTGACTCTCAGACTCAAGGATATCGAGGACATTGAAGTTGTCGGTGAAGCCCGCAACGGGCGCGAAGCATTGAAGATGATCAGCGAAAAAAAGCCGGACCTGGTGTTTTTGGACATCCAGATGCCCGGGATAAATGGCTTCGAAGTTGTGCAACAGCTTGACATTGAAACCATGCCGGCGATCCTTTTCCTGACAGCATATGACGAATTTGCGGTACGCGCATTCGAGGTCAATGCGCTTGACTACATACTCAAACCCATAGACGAAGAGCGACTTCATCAGGTACTGGACAAAGTTCGAACCAATATATCCCAGAAAAGCGCGTTGAAACAAAAACAACTACTGCTGAAACTGGTTGGAGAGATCAGCGGAGAAAAAGTCGGTCGTATTGAAGATCTGGAAGGCAAGGCCATAAAGGACCTGATCAAGAAAGAGCCTTCACGGCTCTCAATTCGCGACAGCGGCCGTACCACCTGGGTCAACCAGGAAGACATAGAATGGATTGATGCGGCTGGCGACTACATGTGTGTTCATGCCCAGGGTGTTACACACATCATGCGCAAGACTATGAAGCAGTTGGAGGCCGATCTCGATGGCAGCATACTGCAACGCATCCATCGTTCAACCATTGTCAATATAAAACATGTTAAGGAAATGGAATCACACATCAACGGCGAGTATTTCCTGACACTCGATTCCGGGCATCGGGTCAAGCTGTCACGTACTTACAAGGACAGACTCAAGCTATTCAAATGATCAAAGGGTATACCAGCCCCACCCCTGAATTGTTACACGGACCCGGTCTGTCATCCCAAAACGGTAGTTTCAGCCCTGAATGAACCGTTAGCGCGCCCACATCGGTTCATCGTCCTTTTCCAACAACTCAACGCAGACCATGACCATAGACACAGCCATTACATTCCCCTACACACCAGAATTGATTCCGCTGTTGAAATAAAGCAATTAATTTATTTGTAACGTTTTGAGTCAATTGAACGTCTAACAGGGAAAGACAAACAGGAGAAGTGCCATTTTTTTAGAACACCGGTTATTGAGAAAAGTATTTTGAAGTGACTTTTACAGCCGGTATTCCCATTTACTGAATTTTTGAACAAGCAAGGCCGGGACATTTTCTCCCTGATCATCGTCTGACCGACGTTCCCGACCTGGCTTCAACCGCCCGCTCCGGTAGCCCTCTTCCGGCGGGGGCGGTTTTTTTATGTCTGTTAAATCCCCCCGGTTTTCAAAACCTGTAACCTGGAATTTTTACACTTCCAACAGAGTCAGAAGTACGGCCATCCGCACAAATACTCCA
The DNA here is from genome assembly GCA_014238945.1 of Lysobacterales bacterium. Taxonomy (GTDB): domain Bacteria; phylum Pseudomonadota; class Gammaproteobacteria; order Xanthomonadales; family SZUA-36; genus SZUA-36. Next base: position 98,979 of record JABAAB010000064.1, on the reverse strand, counting down.
TTGTTCACCTGTTCCCGTATCAAAGACTGCGTACCATCTGCCACTTCTGAGGCAATCTCCACACCACGATTGACGGGACCCGGGTGCAATACCAGGCAGTCCGCCGCAGCCTTGGACAGCCGTTCAGCATCCAGCCCCCATTGACGGTAAAAGGCATCGTTGTCCGGTAGAGACACTTGCCCAAACCGCTCATGCTGGATACGCAGCATCATGATCACATTGGCACCATCCACAGCCTCATCCAAACAGCTAAAAATCTTCGCATCTCTTATGCTCTGTGCGGGGAGTAATTCCTCTGGGCCGGCCAAACGAATTTGTGATACACCCATCTTGGTGAAGATTTCAACCGCCGAGCGTGCGACCCGGGAGTGGCAAATGTCCCCGGCTATTGTAATTATCAGGTGGTCAAGATCATCATGGTGATGCAACAAGGTAACCGCATCCAGTAAGGCCTGGGTCGGATGTTCAATACAGCCATTTCCCGCATTGATCAGGTGAATAGATGGTCCGGCCTCAGCAGCCAGTTCAGCAACCATTCCATCATGCGGATGCCGGATCGCGATTACGTCCGGTTGCATCTCGATCAAAGTTTGAAAGGTGTCGGCCAGCGCCTCCCCCTTGACACTGGAACTCAAATCCGACTGGAAGTTGACTACGTGCATCCCCAGGCGTTTGGCTGCAATCTCGAATGAAATACGTGTGCGGGTGCTGGGTTCAAAAAACATATTGACCAGCACACGGCCGTCCAGCCTGTTTGCATATGTGGCAGGGTCGTTTCGAATCAAACTGGATAATTCAAGCAATGCATTCAGCTGCTGCCGGCTCAGTGATTCAATATCCAGCAGATGGTACAAACCCGATTGGTTCAAGCGTTTATCCTTTCTTTATTCTGCCCGCTGACCGCCATCGGGTCAGAAAGATCATTTCAATCTGCAGATTGTAACCAGTTTTCAAGAATTATTTGTGCCGCCATTGCATCTTTGAGTGAGGCATCCTTGCGTCGAAGGGTTCCCTTGCTGCGAGCATCAATAAATCTTTGCTCAGCTCCGAAAGAAGTCAGGCGTTCGTCTTCAAACATCACAGGCAAACCATAGAAATCTTCCAACTTCTGGCCGAATTGGCGCACATCACGGCACATGTCCGTTTCTCCGCCATCTGCGTCCAACGGTAGACCAACCACCAGGGCTGCCGGTTTCCAGGCGTTGATGACACGGGAAATGGCCTGCCAGTCCGGCTCATTTCCTACCGCTACCACGACCAGTGCGTTGGCGCTACCGGTGAGTGTCTGACCGACTGCAACGCCGATACGCCGGTGACCAAAATCGAATGCCAGTAAAGTGCCTTCGGGTCTGGAACCCTCAGGCATGCCCACCGACCCCATGCAAATGATCAATATTAATACCCAATTTGCTAACAGCTTTTTCCCAACGGCTTTTTAACGGCGAATCAAACAATATGCCTTTGTCTGCAGAGACGGACAGCCACGCGTTTTGGCGCATTTCTGACTCCAGTTGACCATTGGCCCAACCAGCATACCCAAGCGCAACCAGAAATTGGTGGGGGCCACTACCCGCTGCGATCGCGGCCAGCACATCCCGGGATGTCGTGACAACGATATCTTCATTGATGTGGACACTGGACTCAAACTTTACTTCCGGAGAGTGCAGGACAAAACCATGGTCGGGGCTTACGGGCCCACCTTCCAACACCATGACTGAAGCTACTTCCTGATCCTCGCAGGGAATATCCAATTGACGTAGAATTTCACCCAGCGTGAAGTTCGACAGGCGATTTATTGTTATACCGATCGCACCTTCTTCACTATGCTGGCACATCAGGGTTACACTACGCACGAAGTTCGGATCAGACATCGCCGGCATGGCAATCAGCAGTTGTTTTTGCAGATAGCCATCAAAGATTTCCGGTGATTTGTCATTCATTTGGGTCAGCCTAACCTCGCTTCCAATGTGTTTTCTATGCCAATCAAATCTGCAACGCGGTGACCTCTTCAGCATTAACAGACCCTACTATGAAGTGTAGTCTGCCTGCCGCTCAATTCAAGTCTCTGGAATTGGCTCCACTCTAATTTTATAGTTTGCAGATCAAAAGTCCATGGTAGTTTGATCACACAGGGAACGGTTAAACAACCATTCAATCAAGCCCTTTGAAATTTCGCGAAAAACGCCAGGTTCGAGTAATGTGCAAAACATCCACGTTGGCGTTAATGTGATCTGGCAGCGGAGCATACGGCCCTGCCAGACGCACAATGCGTGTGGCTGCCTGATCAAGCTGGGGCAGGCCGGAACTGCGGCGGATATCAATCCCCTCAACACTGCCATCACGCTTGATACCAACAGTCATGACCAGGTCCCCTACCAGCTTGAGTCGCCTCACTTCCTCCGGGTAGTTCAAATTCCCTACCCGTTCAACTTTTGCGACCCACGCCTGCATATATGCGGCAAACTCATACTCGCGGGTATTGGCAGATATCCATTTTCGACGGGGCAATTTGGATTGAGCGTCACGTTCGAGATGAACCCCCGGTTGAAGTTTCGCCATCGTCATACTCTCTTGCATCAAGCTGGCAGCAGTAGGAAGTGGAGTGTCTGGTTGAACAATAGTCGTGATCTGCTGGTTCAACTCAGCATCCCTGTTTTCAACCAGGACCTGTTCACGTGCGGCATCGACAACCATTGACTGCTGCTCGTGCTGGTCAACGGGATCATCGCCATCCACCGGACCCGGCGAAGCCCCTGCGTTTTCCTGGGATGGCCGACTGGCTTCGGTGGATTCACCGCCACCTTGCTGTGATGCCTGTGCGAGAAAATCAGCTTCATCAGGCGTAGATTCAGACCGCCAATTTACCAAGACCACGTCCAATGACTCCAACGGATGGGTCAATGGTTTGAAATCCAATACAAAACCAATACCAAGCAGCACGATCGCATGAAAACCGAGTGCCAGAATAAAGCTGGCTGTAAAACGATCATTGCTGACATAGTATGGAGCCATCAGTGGTTTAACTTCTCCTCGGCGACATCGAATAGTTGACCGGCGATATTAAGCCCGAATTCTGCATCAAGTTCACGGATGCAGGTTGGGCTGGTCACATTAACTTCCGAAAGCCAGTCACCTATCACATCCAGACCCGCGAACAATATTCCGCGTTGCTTCAGTTCCGGTGCCACCTGTGAGCAAATCCAACGATCCCGCTCACTGAGTGGAACCCCTTTGCTGCTACCGCCCTTGGCCAAATTTCCTCGAAAATCGCCTTTCCCTGGATATCGCGCCAGTGCAAATGGTACCGGTTCGCCGTCCACCACCAGGATACGCTTGTCCCCCTGAGAAATTTCATCAATATATTTCTGCGCCATTACCACCCTGCTGTCGTGCCTTGTTATTGTTTCCAGGATGACGTTCAGATTCAGGTCCTGTCCACTGACCCGAAACACGGATTCACCGCCCATTCCGTCCAGGGGTTTGACAACGCACTGGCCCTGTTGAATGACAAATTCACGAATTTGCGAGGAGCGGCCACTAATCATCATGGGAACACAGCATTGTGGAAAATTTGTGATGAAAAACTTTTCGTTGGCATCACGCAAACTTTGCGGACTGTTGATTACCAACGTATTGTTTTTTTCCGCCATCTCCAGCATATAAGTTGCATAGATATAGTCCATGTCGAAAGGAGGGTCCCGTCGCATCAGCAATATGTCCAGATCACTCAAGCACCTGGTAGTGGACGCAGCCAGGCTGAACCAGTCATTGGTATTGTCACGCACTTCCAGTTCCTGCATGTCTGCATACGCTTGGCCATCACGGACAAACAGATTTCCTGGTTCCATGTAAAACAGCTTGTGACCACGATGCTGGGCTTCCAGCAGCATGGCAAAGGTGGAATCTTTATACGTCTTGATGCCACTTATCGGGTCCATGACCACACCGGTCCTCAGTGCCCGCCCCGACGAATTAACTGCTTTAACCATGACTTCATCCATCGCAACCAGCCCCCATTATCGTGTGCTTGAGACAATCGTTCCAGCGATGTCAGTATTATGATTTTTAAATTTCGCTGACGTCAACGACACATAACTTATGAACAGTTCGCTGGAAACCGCTGTTTTCTACGGGTAAACTAATTGGATTACGTTGTAGGAATGGGAATTGCATTGGCTTGATTCAGGTATGGCAGGCAATGAAAGGACTCATTGTGAATGCCGCACAAGCAAGGAAGAGATTATGGGCCAGAACAAAACAAACTCAGTTAAAGCTAAAAAGAAAAGCACAGCCAAGTCCAAACTTTGTATCTTGGTCATTGATGACAGTGCGACTATCCGCCGATCTGCAGAAACCATGATTGCCAAAGAGGGTTACAAGGTCATCACTGCTGAAAACGGCTTTGAAGCTCTGTCAAAGATAACCCGCTACCATCCGGACATCATCTTTATAGATATCATGATGCCACGGCTCGATGGATACCAGACCTGCGCCATCATCAAAAACAATGCCGAGTTCCGAGAGACTCCGGTGGTGATGTTGACTTCCAAAGATGGCTTATTCGACAAGGCACGGGGCCGGGTTGTGGGATCTGATCAGTATCTGACCAAACCCTTCACGCGCGAAGAATTGCTGGGCGCGGTCAAAAAACACGCGGTTGCCTGACCAAGGCATGGCCGGGACTACCGGAACAATGAACATATACTCCAGATCAAGACGTTGCCGAACCTCATGAGCGATGTCAATTCGTCATTTGCAAAACTGCTTGATTATCAGCAACGCAGCTTTTCCTTCGAACCCGGACAAACCGATGGACAAGTACGAGGTGGTGAGTGGGGTGGGGTGATTTTTCGCATAGGTGATGTCCAATTGGCCTGCAGCACCAACAGTGTTCACGAGTTTATGCCGCCGCCAGTTTTTACACCTGTTCCCGGAACCAAACCGTGGATTCTCGGCTTGGCCAATGTTCGCGGGGATTTGCTCACAGTGGTGGATCTGGCATGGTTTCTGAACGGGGAGCGCTCTGTTATCACCATGAAGACCCGTTTGTTGTCCGCCACCTTGAGAGGCCGTCCGGTTGGTTTGATGGTCGACGAGGTATTTGGCCAAAGACATTTTGTCACCTCGGAAGGTAAAAAACCGAGGCTACCAAAAAATTCCCCTTTAATAGCCTTTGTGCAAAAGCAATATCGTTCTGGCAAAGAGGTCTGGAAGGAACTGGATCTTGAATCATTGTTTTCAACCGCCGACTTCCTGGACGGCGCAGCATCCTGATCAAGCGGAAAACCAAATGAGTAAAAATGAACCCAATTTGAAAGAACAGCGCTCCTGGGGCGTTATCCTTGCAACCGGAATTTTAATACTGTCCGTGGTTTTCGTTGTTGCCACGTTCTATCTGCTTTCTCGCTACGCCCAATATGAACAGGAATGGATTTCTCTGGCTACCGACATCCAGGTTACCTCACAACAACTCGCCAAATCGGCCGGGGAAGCCGGAACTCGCAAACCAGATGCGTTTCTGGAATTGGCCAATGCTAGCAGCACAATTGATTTGTCGCTTAACAAGCTGCGTACCGGAACGATCTCTACAGGTTTACCCATAGCGCCCACCTCGCTGGAAACGCCATTGAGTCAGCTAAAGCAGACCTGGATCCGTATGGGTGCCAACACAAAAAGGATCCTCGATCTTGAACAACAGATTCTTGATTCACCCAGTGATCTGTTCGAAGTCCGTGGTGCTGCGGACGAAATTTACCTGGACAGCCGAGACATGTTTGAAGAAGCAGTCAACTTGAAAGACACCATCGCAAGACTTCCACAGCTTCGCCAATGGCCATCACAGGAGTCCGGTGCGATCGGTATCGGAATTATGGTTGTGGTTGTGTGGATACTGGTTTACTCCTTTCTTTCAGCTGAACGAAGACGTGCGAAATTCGCTGCAAAACAGAACAAGAAGAATCAGCAGGCGATATTAAAACTTCTGGACGAAATGAGTTCCCTGGCTGACGGTGATTTAACTGTCCAAGCTACGGTTACAGAGGAGATCACCGGTGCAATAGCGGATGCGGTCAATTTTACCATCGAGCAACTTCGGGAATTGGTCAAAAAAATAAAATTTACCGCCCAGGAAGTGGCCGGGTCTGCCTTGGAAACCCGTAAATCAACCTCGGAATTGGCCAACGCAGCTGCTTTACAGGCCAAGCAGGTTGGGGTCGCCACAACCAAGGTCAAGCAAATGGCCCAGACTTTTGACTCCATGGCAAAAATGTCCGGTGAATCCAGTGATGCGGCCAGTCATTCTCTTGAGATTGCCCATAAAGGTGGAGCCAAGGTACGGGAAACCATCAGTGGCATGGACACAATTCGTGAGCAGATTCAGCAAACCTCGAAACGCATCAAAAGATTGGGTGAGTCCACCCAGGAAATTGGCGACATCGTAAACCTGATCAATGGCATTGCGGAACAAACCAATGTACTGGCACTTAATTCAGCCATACAGGCGGCCTCTGCCGGAGGAGCAGGCAAGGGCTTTGCGGTTGTTGCTGACGAGGTTCAACAATTGGCAGAAAGCGCTACTGTGGCCACCCGGAGAATTGAATCCCTGGTACAAACAATTCAGACTGACACAGCTGAAGCCGTCGTTTCCATGGAAGCTACTACCTCCGAAGTGGTCAGTGGGGCCTATCTGGCTGAGGACGCCGGAATTGCACTGGAACAAATTGAATTACGCTCAAAAGAACTGTCCGGAATGATCGACAGTATTTCCCAGGAAGCACACAACCAGTCTGCAACGGCTACCGAAATATCAGAATTAATGAAGGAAGTTCAGTCTATCTCAGTTCAGGCGTCGCAGGGCAGTACGCAGGCTGCGAGCTCGGTGGAAAACCTCGCGGAACTGGTGATGCAACTCCGTGATTCAGTCACTGACTTCAAATTACCCGAGGATGACTAGGTGCCAATTGAGGTGTTCCAGTCAATGCCGTCGAACAACCACCTGACCAAGGGCCCGGGAATTGCCTGATGTTGTTTGAAGGATCCAATGCCAGTACGGTTTTGACCTGGGTACGCCCTGATCTTGACAAGCATTTAAATCAAATTCGCACCCAGCTGGAACATGTTGCAAACAGCACCAACATTGGTGACGGCGTGGAAAACACGAGCAGAAACCTCACCCAACTGAAATTTACTTTCCAGGCATTGGTGTTACAGGGTGCCACGCTCGTGATTGAGGAAATGTTAACGGTCTGTGATGAATTGAAGAGATTCAATATTCACAATCGTGATAACGCATTTGGTGCCCTGATGGACGCGATCGTTATCGTTCCTTCTTATCTTGATCGTCTTCAGGCCGGCCATCACGATCTGCCGATTCTTCTGCTACCGATAATCAACAAGCTGCGTTCCGCATATAACGCAAACATCGTTTCTGAAGCAACGCTGTTTGCACCCAGCCTTGATGTACCGATGCCGGAACTTGATCAAGGTGCTGACGAACACCCGCCCGTATTTGACGAATCGTTCGAGTCCATGGCTGTGCGTATGCGTCGCCAGTACGAAAATGCCTTGCTCAAATGGTTACAAAGCCAGGAAAATGTCAAGTTTCTATCACCCATACATTCCGTTTGCGAAACTTTATCCAACAGGCTGGAAAGAATTGACCTTCGTCGCCTGTGGTGGTTTGCCGGGAAAATAGTAGACGGGCTTCTGGATGAAGTAACCAGCAATGACGTACATTTACGTCGTCTGTTCGCCCGCCTGCACCTCAATATCAAAACACTGGCAGAAGGTGGTGAAGCCGCTACGGACCCTGCTTCCGTCGACTCCATTGCGCAGGCTTTGTTGTTCCACGTAGTGCAGTCCAAATCTGGTAATGCGGGTGTGGACATGCTCAGGGATCGATTTAATCTGGAGGAGCTTGTCCCTGACCGTGATGTACTGATACGTGCCCGCGGGGCGGTGACAGGTAGGAACCGGGAGCTTTACTCATCGTTGGGCGCAGCCGTCAAAGATGAATTGTCACTGGTCAAGGACGCGCTTGATCTTGAATTGCGTACTGGAAAGGTGGAACCCAATCGACGTGATCAGAGTCATGATGCACTGTTGCGGCTCAAGGATACTCTGAAAATGATGGGGCTGGCTGATTCGGCGCAATCCATAGAGGATCTGATGCCGGCATTTGAAGCCAGTGCCGCAACCGGGAAAAAGGCAGATGGCATGCATCGCGATCAGCTTTTGATCGGATTGGCGGAACAACTGTTGCAGGTTGAGTCCGTTCTGGAAGAGCAGATTGTCACATTGGGTGAGCCACTTGGAGGGCAACAGGACGCGGGCTTTATTGACCTTCCAATTCACGAACAGAGACGAATTCGAGCACATTTGCTCGATGAAACCGTGGTCAGTTTACACCTCGTTCAGGACGGTGTACGGAAGCATTTTGGTAATGAGCAAGATGCTGATTTCGTCACACCCATGGAACATATTGCCGGTGCCATTGAACTCATTGGTGATACCAAAGTTGCGTCTTTGATTTTAAAACTTCGAAATGCGCTCGGAAACTTGATCAGTCCGGTTAGATCTGAAGCCGCGATTGCCCAGGACAAATTGGAGGCCGTCACGGATGCCGTGGCTGCCCTGGAACTCTACCTGGCTGGATGCCGCGACCAGCAAAAAGGCCGCGACAGATTTCTCGACATTCTCGCAGACCGGCTTGAGCATTTGCCCGTTGGCGAATTTAAGACCCTGAAGAGTCCTGCCCAGCCACCTGAACCTGAAGAGCCGCAGGAATCCACGAAAAAAGACACAAAAACCGCTGCAGACTCAGCCCTGCCCGCCACGCTGGACACCGAACTACAGAAAGTATTCCTGGAGGAATTTGGAACCGTTCTCGACATGATGAACGATCATATTCCCATTTGGCTGAACCACCCGGCCGATATGGAATTAGTGACTGAAATTCGCCGGGGCTTCCATACACTCAAGGGCAGCGGGCGAATGGTGGGTGCAACTGAACTGGGAGATTTTGCGTGGCGTGTTGAAGATATGCTCAATGCCCTGCTGGACAGACGGATCAATTCAGCTGACCAGGTTGCGGTAATCATTCAACTTGCGAAAGAAGTATTACCTGTCATAAAACAACGCTTGTTGCAAAAGCAGACTGCGTTACAATCCGATGCGATTGATGAAATTGGTCTTCAAGCCAAGCTGATTTCCAATGGTCACGCGCCTGCGTGGGAAAATCTTGTAAATCTGTTGCCCTCATCTTTCAGTTCACTGGTTCCAGGCGGGAAACCGCCAGATGCGCAAACCACTGTCAAAGATTCAGCCCCCGACGAAACTACCCTTCAGTCATTGATACGCAAAGAACTGGCGGACAACCTCGCAAGACTGAAATCAGTAATGGAGCGCATATCCAGAGATCGCAGTTCGACGGCAAGTGATGACGAAATTCGTGCGCTCCACTCAATTTCCGGGGTAACAGCACAGGTACCCATAGGTCGTGAATCCGACCTGGCAAGGGCACTTGAGGAGTTGCTGGAAGCACAACGCATCAGTGGTGGTAAGTTTACAGATATCGCCGTGTGGACCATAGCAAGCAGCCTGGCACATCTGCAAACTTGCCTTGCAATCCACGAAGGGGATACAGACATTGCTCTTGCGGATGACGAGATAAGCCAAATCGAACAATTGCAATCCCTGGCTGCTGAATTTGATGGTGCTGACCAAATTGGCAAAAGGTCCATCGTTGACCTTGACTCCGATCCCGAAATTGGCACAGTTATGCCCGCGAGTTCGGATGAAAATTTAGTCAAGGATGGCCAAACCGACACCTCTGCATTGGAAGAATCACCGCCTTTTTCACAGGCTGATGACACAATTGAGTCTGAAGATGAAAGCATAGAAGATGCAGATTCCGCAGACATCGAGATTATCGGCATATTTCTTGAAGAAGCCGGTGAAATCCTGGAGCGGAGCGATTCACTTCTTAACGACTGGCGTGACAACATGCCGGATCTGGCAATCGTACAAAATCTGCAACGTGAGATCCACACCTTCAAGGGCGGCGCACGCATGTCCGGATTGATTTCCATGGGTGATCTCAGCCATGCGATGGAGACTCTGCTCGAACGAATCGCAGGGAACTTGCTACCACCCACCCTTTCGGCTATTGAAGCGCTCGAACAGGGATGTGACCGTCTCAACAACTGGGTGGAACAGGTAAGCAAGGGACAGACTCCGGTTACAGGAGAAGCGCTGAGGAGATTTGAACTGCAGGTAGCGGCCCTTACCGCTGTGCGCGCACAGCCAATGGTCAGTGACGATAAACCGGCGAGAATAGACAGCACACCGGAAGAATTACTGGAAATTCCGGATGTAGCCGTACAACCGACTGAAGAACCGGCGGCTGAGGATCTTGCGGACGAGAACCAGGGGACGCAACAAATTCGGGTGGATGCAGACCTGCTCGATTCATTGGTCAATTCCGCTGGCGAAGTCAGTATTTTCCGTTCACGTCTCGAGCAGCAGGTGGGTAACCTGCGGGAAAATCTCAACGAGTTTGATAAAACCGTTTCAAGACTGAGGGATCAATTCCGGAAACTGGAAATTGAAACCGAAATCCAGACCCGTTCAAGGTACCGTCATCAGGCACCCGAGGGGTCCGAAGAATTCGATCCTTTGGAAATGGATCGTTTCTCATCTATGCAGCAACTTTCTCGCGGTTTGTCAGAATCGGTATCTGATCTGCTGAACTTGCAGGAGTTACTTGATGAGGCAGCACGTAATTCCGAGGCGCTGCTGGTGCAACAATCAAGGGTCAGCACAGAGTTACAGGAAGGGCTGATGCAAACGCGTATGGTGCACTTCGGAACCATCGCAGCCCGCTTACGAAGAATTGTTCGAACCGCGTCAGGCGAGGTACGCAAAAAAGCCCGTTTACAATTGCGTATGACCGACGGTGGTGATCGGCTTGACCGCAACGTATTGGAAAGAATCACCGCGCCATTGGAACACCTGCTTCGAAATTCCATTGTGCATGGCATTGAATCCCCGGCGGTACGCCGAAAGCTTAAGAAGCCGGCCCAGGGTTCAATCACTATAACGGTTGCAGCCGAAGCCACCGAATTCGTTGTTCGTGTTGAAGATGATGGCGCGGGACTTGACCTCAATGCCATACGCAAGCGGGCTGTTATGCTCGGACTGGTTGACAGGGATACCAATCTGCAAACAGAGCAATTGATACAGTTTATTCTTCACAGCGGATTCTCAACATCAAAGACCGTTACCGGACTTGCCGGTCGTGGTATTGGTATGGACGTGGTCAATAATGAGATCAAGCAAATTGGAGGTTCCATTGAGATAAGCACGGAAACAGGCAGCTTTACCCGTTTTACCATTCGGATTCCATTCACCCTGGCTGTCATGCAGGCCATAGGCGTGGTTGCCGGTGATCGTCGCTACCTGATTCCACTCACCAGCGTCGCCGGCGTGGCACGTATGTTGCCTGTCGATTACGAGACTTTGCTCGAAGGCGAAACACCGGCTTACGAATTTGCCGACGAACAATACACCATACTCGAATTGGAACAATTGCTGGGTGAAGTTTCAACACCGATAGGTGATGACACCATTTCCATTTTGATGATTAAGTCCGGAGAGCATCGTGCCGCGTTCCGTGTACCCGAATTATTGGGGCACAATGAAATTGTCATCAAACCGGTCGGACCACAAATCAGCAGCGTTCCCGGTATCCTGGGTGGCACTATTACCGCCGATGGTCAGGTAGTCATCATCATCGATGCTGGACCGCTGATCAGACAGGGCCTGTTGGCGGATGCCCGTCCTGTAACCCGAATGGAACCCATCGACTTAGGGCCGAGTAAGACCCTGGCTATGGTGGTAGACGATTCCATCACCATGCGAAAAGTAACATCGCGTGTTCTGGAGCGACACGATTTCGAGGTCATTACTGCAAGAGACGGAGTTGATGCAACCGAGCAGTTGCAGGAAAAAGTACCGGATATCCTGTTGCTGGATGTTGAAATGCCTCGTATGGATGGTTACGCGGTTGCAGAACACGTACGCAGCGACGCAAGATTACGCAAAATTCCCATCATTATGATCACTTCACGAGCAGGAAAGAAGCACCGTGACCGTGGTCGTAAAGCTGGAGCCAATGCATATATTTCCAAACCGTACAAGGAATCAGAATTGATGGCCGAGGTTACAGCACTGCTGTCGAAATAATGCTTATGAAACTCAACAACTTTTTACGCTGGTATTGACATGACTGAAAATGAGATACGCACGATCATGGCACCGCTAACGGACGGTTATATGCTGCTTCCCAGCAGTGTGGTGGCCGAGGTAATTGAATTCACCTCGCCTGAGCCCTTCAAAAAAGCACCACCCTGGCTGCTGGGCGACATCGCATGGAACGGCTGGCAGGTTCCCATCATCAGTTTTCTGAACCTGATTGAAAAAACCTCAAGAAGTGTGTTGTCCCGTAAGGCCCGCATACTGATTATCAAGACCCTCGGGGAATCCAATCAGGTCTATTACATCGGACTGGTAATACAGGGATTACCTCGTCTCAAAAAAGTTAGCTCAGAAATTCTGATTGAGCAGGAAACTAAAAAATTGCCAAAGGGCCTGTTCAGCAAGGTAAGCGTGGAAGACGAAGCGGCATTTATTCCGGAACTGTCTGAACTCACACTGATTGTCGAAGAGACGGCATACGGCAACTGACTGATTGCCACGTCGTAAACAACCTGGATGACCCATTATTCCCGCTCAAACATTACTCAACGAGGATACTGATTTTCTCCGATTGCACAATCGGCTGGTGTGGGATATGCAGGTGATTACCAAGTATCAGTTGAAGTGTGTGTTGGCCGGCCGGGAGATTCAGCAGAGTTTCAGTCTGACCCCCACCGAAATGTAGCAGGTGTTCAGATTTAGGCATAGGCAAGTCCAACTCTGGCATACCATCGAAGTCTATCAGCAGATGATGATGACCACTGTGTGCTGAGTCAACACCTGCCGGTGCCACACCCATGCCACGCAGGCCAAACTGTACTCGGAACTCTCCATTCACCACCTGTCCATCCCGGGGCGCAATAAAATACAGCCTGGCATCTTCAGGTGATGAACTGCGCTCGGGAGATTCTGCATTGGCTGTGATTGAAACCAGGGTTGAAGCAATTGCCGCGAGTAGAAAAAACCGAACATTAAATTTCACTTGTCTGTTCCTCAATTGTAATTTGTATCAGGAAAAATTTTCATTTCCCCTATGATTCCGATGGTGCTGGTATTCGCTCTGTAATCCAGCGATGAACCTCGTCATTGAGTATGTCAAGTGGTACAGAACCCAGTGACAGAATGAAATCATGAAAATCCCTCAAATCAAAATCCGCAGCCAGACTGGTCTCGGCTTCACGGCGTAGTTGCCAGATGGTGTATTCACCCAATTTGTAACTCAGCGCCTGCGCCGGCCATGAAATATAGCGGTCAACTTCAGTGGTTATTTCATGAATGGACAACGCGGTATTGGATGCCAGGTATTCCTGTGCTTTTTCCCGGCCCCATCCTTTGGAATGAACACCGGTGTCGATTACCAGGCGACAGGCCCTCCACATTTCATAGGTCAACCTGCCGAAATTCTGATAGGGGGTCTCGTATATATCCATCTCGATTCCAAGTTTCTCGGCATACAAGGCCCACCCTTCTCCGTAAGCGGAAATGTAATTATTGCGTCTGAACGGTGGCTGGTCACTCTGCTCCGATGCCAAGGCATTCTGTAAATGATGCCCTGGGACCGCTTCGTGAAGTGTCAATGCCGGCAGAGTATATAGTGGACGGCTATCAAGAGCATAGGTATTAACCCAGTAATATCCACCACGATGTGCTGAATTGGGCGCACCCACGTAACGACCGGCGGTGTAAAAAGGTGCTATGGCTTCGGGAACCGGTGCCACACCATAGGGTTGGCGTGGAAGTTTTTTAAACATTTTCGGCAGACGGCCATCCACCTTCTTGGCGATCCAGGATGCCTCCGCCAATAACTGGTGGGGTGTTGTTGCGTAAAACTGAGGGTCAGTGCGAAGAAAATGTATGAAATCAGCCAGGGATCCCTCGAAATTCACCGACTTGATAATCGCTTCCATCTCCGTACGTATACGGGCAACCTCGCTAAGGCCGAGTTTGTGAATTTCATCCGCCGTCATGTCCACTGTTGCATAGCGGTAAATCTGTTCCTGGTAAAACCGCTGACCATCTGGAAGAGCGCTGGCAGCAAGCTCTTTCCTGGCACCCGGAAAATATTCATCCAGAAAAAAATTCAGCAGCCGCTGGTAGGCCGGAACAACACCGTTGATTACCGCTGTGCGGGCCTGTTCTGTCAATTGCTGCTGATCCCGGTCGGATATGGATTTGTTGAAGTTCAAAAAAGGTTTGAAAAATGGACTGCGCTCAGGGGAATCAACCAGTTGCTTCCTGATGGGCACATCCCGACCGGCCAGGATTACAAATGGCTGGGTCATACCGATTCGTAAACCCTCGCGCATCAGCTCAATGTATTCGTCCATGACCTGAGGCAATGCATTCAAACGCGACAGGTAATCACGATAATCTTCAAGGGTATTAATATCGGTGCTGTCACCCCAGCGTCCCCACGACAGGTAGAAACCCCAGTCGCTATTGAATGTAATCAGGTATGCGCGGGTTTCATAATCTGCCAGGAACTGGTGTATCTGGCGGCCGAACATGCGGTAGTTGATACACTCCTCACGTTCAAGGTTCTGGCAGGATATTTCCTCGTGCTCTGCCTGGATCTGCTTCCAGAACAGATAACGTCTGCGCTGGTCCTGCTCGCTGACATGACTCAGTTTTCCACCATAGCCCTCAAGTCCGTTGTCACTAGCCAGCGAAGGATATTCCCTGATACGAAAATTCCATTCCTTATCAAACAGAGCGCGAAGTGTTTCGCTGTCGTCGGCGGATTGCGCCATCGCCGGTATCAGCGTTGCCAGCAACAAAAACAGGGTCAGTCTCATATGCATTTTCTCTCCGGAGGCTATGTGACCAGGAACCCTTGCCAATACGGATCGTCCCTGGCATCAACCGTTATAATGTTTTCACCGTAAATCCTGGCCCAGCCTTCTATTGAAGGAATAATGGCCGGGAAATCACCGACCCGGGTCAGTTCTTCAATCCCGCCTGTAAACTGACTGCCAATATAACTCTCATGAACAAATCTATCACCTTTGCCCAGACGGCCCTGGGCAGCCAATTGCGCCATGCGTGCTGAAGTGCCGGTGCCACAGGGTGAACGATCTATCGCCGATTCACCATAAAAGACAGCATTGCGCCCATCTGAATCGGGTTGCACCGGCTTGCCGGTCCATTCAATGTGTGTCAACGAGGTAATACGCGGATCTTCGGGGTGTATGAAATCATATTTCCTGTTCAGGCGATCCCTCAGCAATGGACTGATGCGCAATATTTCATTGGCTGAAAGTTCTTCAAGATCCCGGTAATGGGTCTGTGGGTCAACAATGGCATAGAATGCGCCGCCATAACCCACGTCCACCGTAAGATCTCCGCCCAGTTCAGGACATTCGACAGTCAAACCCTGTGCGTGCAGGTACGATGGAACGTTGACCAATCGGACCGACTTGACGCGGCCTTCTGACTGGGTATAACTGGCTACAACTTTGCCGGCAGGCGTTTCGAGATGCAATTCACCTTCAACTCGAGGTACGACCAGCTTTTTTTCAATTGCTATGCTTACCGTGCCAATGGCACCGTGGCCGCACATGGCCAGGCAGCCGGAGGTTTCGATGAATAATACACCGATATCGCAATCATCTCGGTTGCTGGGGTAAAGCATACTACCGGACATCATCGCGTGACCACGTGGCTCAAACATCAGCGCGGTGCGAATCCAGTCAAATTCCTGCAAAAAGTGCTCACGACGGTCCAGCATGGTTTTCCCTTGAAGCTTGGGAGCACCTGATTTTACGACCCGTACAGGGTTTCCACAGGTATGACCATCGATACAGTGGAACGTTGTTTTTGCTGGTTTCTTCATCAATCGCCCCCGCATCAGCCAGAATTCAATCGGACCAATTGCCGCCCCATTGCAGATTCATACAAACCGGTCAAAACGAAAAGCCGAAAGATCTGTCGACGGCTCGTTCCCGGTAACCAGGTCGGAAATAATACGACCAGTGGTCGGTCCCTGAGTTAATCCATAATGCCCATGTCCAAAGGCATAATAAACATTCGCATGCCCGGGTGAAACCGAAATTACCGGCATTGAGTCCGACATCATCGGTCGTGGCCCCATCCATTCGGTTACCCCTTCATATTGCAGGCCTTCAAGATAATTGCTGGCTTGTTTGAGCAACACCCTGGCGCGTTTGTAATCCGGCTCTGCATCCAGCGCGGCAAATTCCGCTGTGCCTGCTATCCTCAACCCGTCGTTTAGCGGTGTCATGACAAATGCACGGCTGAGCGACATTACCGGATACTCCAGTTCGATACCCGGGTCAGCAATCATGCTGTGGTAACCTCGTTTCGCGATCATCGGTACCTTGTAGTCCAGTTGCGTGGCAATCTCATTGGACCAGGCGCCTGTTGCCACCACCAGCTTGTCAGCTTCAATGACCCGACCGGATTCCGTTTTCAGGCAAACAACTGATTCCGTTGAACTCGCCTCAATCACCCGATCCTGGATCCAACGGCCGCCATTGCCGGTGCAGTGTTCTGCGATGTGTTCGATCACCCTGAGCGGATCCAACAGATGCTGCCAGTCCGGCATCATCGTTGCCACACCCTGGTCCAACTTGAGACATGGCACCAGAGATTTCAATTCTGATGCAGTAAGTCTGTGGGATTCGAAACCCAGGCTGGTGCGCAGTTGATCCTGCCATTGATCTGCACGGTATTCCTGCTCGGTGTCATACAGGTGTATGGCGCCCTTGGAGCATTTCAGGTGGCTTGATCCCGTGGCCTTGAGTATCTCGTCATAATCTGCAAACGCACTGTGCATCAATGAGGCCTGTGCAACCGCAACCGTCTCAACTTTTTTCATGTTACTCGCACGCCAGAACTTCCAGAACCACGGTATCAAAGCCGGCAAGTCACGAGGACGAATATACATCGGACCAATCGGGTCGAGTAACCAGCCGGGTACCTTCCTGATCACACCCGGGTAGGAGAACGGAATTATGCTGGAGGTGGCGATACAAGAGGCATTGCCCGAACTGCAGGACTGACCCGGGAGCACGGGATCAATCAGTGTTACATCCAGCCCACTTTTCTGAAGATACCAGGCGCAGCAGGACCCGATGATGCCCGCGCCTATGACGACACAATGCGGATTTCTGCCATTTCCATCACCGGGGCTCATATCAGCTCAAAACATCCAGTCCACCAACCAGTTCCTCCAAAATTGCGATAATTTCATCCAGGGCCCGAATGGCCCCTGCACCGTCCCCACGTGCTACTGCTCGTGCCAGACCGGTATGGAGTTGCGCTGACAACGGCAGATTTAGCATATGACGGTGAAGGTACCACAACCGCCGGCATTGACTATGCATGGCAACCAGAGCGTTGACCAGGAAGGGGTTTTGGCAGGCTGCCTGTAACAACTCATCCAGACGGTGATCCAGACGGAAGAAACTTTCCAGATCATTGCCGGCCGTTTCCAAATGTGCTGACAGTACGCGCAGAGCCTGGCGCTGGTCCGGGTTTGCCCTTTCAGATGCCTTGACCACCATCAATCGTTCCAGAACACGACGCGCCTCGATTATCTGTACCAACTCGGAGCGTCTCAGGGGTGTAACCATCAGTCCTTTACGTGGTAAGACCTGTAACAGTCCCTGCGCTGACAGTCTTTGAATGGCTTCCCGCACCGGGGTACGGCCATACCCGGCCTTCTCCATCAGCTCCTTTTCGGCAATCAATTCGCCCGGTGTCAGATTTAGTGTAACCAGTTGCTCTTCCAGCACCTGGTAGGCCCTCTGGGCCAGACTGCCACCTTCACCGCCGTTGTGGGTGGTTACGTTCATATTTCGACTTTATAAATCCGGGCGGTTTGCCAGGGCCCGTTCTACCGTGTCTCTGACTTTCCTGGTTTCGCTGTCATTCAGAGCCAGTCTCGGCGACCTTACACGCGCCGAACCAACGCCCATTATTTCTTCAACCAGCTTGATCTGCTGTACGAATTTTGGACCGATATCCAGGTGCAACAGGGGCAAAAACCAGTCATAGAGATCCCTGGCCGCTTCCCACTTACGCGCAGCCATTAACTCATACAATGCGACGGTCTCCCGTGGAAACGCGACCACCAGTCCCGCAACCCAGCCAACAGCGCCCAGGCTGAAACATTCAAAAGCGAGGTCGTCAACCCCGCAGAACAATGCGTATCTGTCACCCAGCCTACGGCGAATTTCAGGTATGCGCCTTGTATCGGCAGATGACTCCTTGATAGCAACGAACCTTGGGTTAGACGCCAGGATTTCAAAATCGGCAGGATCAAGATCGGTACCATAGGCGACGGGGTTGTTGTACAACATCACCGGCAGATCAGATGCGGCAGCAACCTCGTTGAAGTAGGACAGCGTTTCATTTTTATCGCTTGGATAGCGCATCGGCGGCAGTAACATGATTCCATCAACTCCCATGACTTCCGCACGGGCTGAAAAATGACAGGCCTGACGTGTATCCGATTCTGCAATACAGGCAAGTAGCGGGACCCTTGAGTCGATCTGCCCGGCAAAGAATTCCGTCATAATCAACTTCTCTTCCATATCCAGTGTCGAATTCTCCCCTAAAGAACCAAGGATTATCAATCCGTCCACGCCAGCGTCGATCTGAAACTCCAGATGAGCTGCCATCGCCTCCAGGTCCAGGCTGTAATCTGTCTTGAATTTCGTTGTTACCGCAGGGTATACACCGCCCCAGCTTGTTGTATTCATAGATATCCCCAAAATTTATTGTTGTAATATACGTCTGATATATCAGTGCTATTATAACGGACACCCTATTCAACTTTCAATGTCAATTCCGGGTATCCATTTCACCTTACGGCGGTCATCGATTACCTGTGGGGTAACCGGATGAGTCTGTAAAACAACAGCGCTATGAATTCAACCGCTGCCAAAGCCGCAGGGTGGCGTTGGCACGGTTCAGGGTGTAGATGTGCAATCCGGGTGCACCCCCCGCAAGCAATCGTTCACACAGGACTGCCACTACATCCAGACCGAAATCCCGAATGGAAGCACCATCGTCTCCAAATGCCTCCAGACGCATTCTGATCCAGCGTGGTATTTCTGCGCCACATAGTTTGGAAAATCTGGCCAGGCTTGCAAAATTCGTGATCGGCATGACACCGGGTGTAATGGGGATGGAAATACCATGGCGGTGGCAATCCTCCAGAAACCGGAAGTAGCAATCGGTATTGTAGAAATATTGCGTGGTTGCACCATCGGCACCGGCATCAACTTTTTCCCGGAAATAGTGAAATTCTGACTCGGGCGATGGGGACTCCGGGTGAAACTCCGGATAGCAGGCCACTTCTACATAGAAGGTTCCGGGGAAAGATGCATGGACAAATTTTACCAAATCACTGGCATACTGAAACGGACCAGGGCCACCTGACCCCGCTGGTCGATCACCACGCAGAACGACTATCCGACTGACACCGGCCGCCTGGTAGGTCTCCAGCAATCGATACAGCAACTCCCGGCTATTTGCCATGCAAGAAATGTGCGGTGCCACAGGGACTCCGGACTTCTTCAGCAAGTCAGACACTGTTTGCAGGGTGGCATCCAGGGATGATCCCCCCGCACCGAAGGTAACCGACAGGTACCGGGGCTCAAGCCGGGAAAGCTTTTGCCAGGTCGAATTCAGTATCAGTTTTTGCTCGGCGGACCGAGGTGGAAAAAATTCAAAAGAAATTGGGGTTTTAGTTTTGACCATCACCATTGCCTGGACGGACGACAATTCCTGCTGTCACAGGATCAACACCTCGTTGCCCCGGTTGTATTCCGGGGGAACTCCTGATTACCGAAGTCAATTAATATCGGTAATGATCGGGCTTGTACGGGCCGTCCGCGTTTACACTGATGTAGTTGGCTTGCTCGTCAGACAGACGGGTCAGGTCGACTCCAATTCGTTGCAAATGTAAACGGGCAACTTTCTCATCCAGATGTTTTGGCAATACGTAAACTTCATTCTTGTATTTTTCCGAATACTTCCACAACTCGATCTGGGCCAGCACCTGGTTGGTAAATGAGTTTGACATGACGAAACTGGGATGTCCGGTTGCGCAACCCAGGTTAACCAGCCGTCCTTCGGCCAACAGGATAATGCGTTTACCGTCAGGAAAAATGATGTGATCTACCTGTGGCTTGATAGGATCCCACTGGTACTGCTTGAGACTGGCAACATCAATTTCATTATCGAAATGGCCAATATTACAAACGATGGCCTGGTCTTTCATGGCCGCCATATGGTCATGGGTAATCACGTGGTAATTGCCTGTGGCGGTCACCAGGATATCGGCTTTGGACACGGCTTCATCCATGGTGACAACACGATATCCTTCCATGGCTGCCTGCAGGGCGCAGATAGGGTCAATCTCGGTGATCAAGACAGTTGCACCCAGTCCACGCAGGGATTGAGCACAGCCTTTACCAACATCACCGTAACCTGCGACGATCGCAGTTTTTCCTGCGATCATTACATCGGTTGCACGCTTGATACCATCGACCAGTGATTCACGGCACCCATAAAGGTTGTCAAATTTTGACTTGGTTACCGAATCATTTACATTGATGGCCGGAAACGGCAAGGTTCCGTCCTTGGCCATCTGGTAAAGACGTTTGACACCGGTGGTGGTCTCCTCGGTCACACCCTGGATCAGAGACAGGGCCCGGGTGTACCAGCCGTGCCGGGATTCCAGGCGTTTCCTGATGGCATTGAACAACGACACTTCCTCTTCACTGCCGGGATTATCCAGCACCGAGGGATCTTTTTCAGCCTGTGCTCCCAGGTAAAGCAGCAGGGTAGCATCACCACCATCATCAAGAATCATGTTGGCGAACTTCTCATCTCCCTCACCGTTGCTCCAGTCAAATATCTGATGGGTAAATTCCCAGTACTCGTCCAGGCTCTCACCCTTGAAGGCAAAAACCGGTGTACCGCCTGCGGCTATTGCTGCAGCTGCGTGATCCTGAGTTGAGTAAATATTGCATGACGCCCAGCGGACATCCGCTCCCAGGGCTTGCAGCGATTCAATCAGCACCGCTGTCTGAATGGTCATGTGCAGGCTACCGGCTATGCGCGTACCCTTGAGTGGCTGCTCGTCACGGTATTCTTCGCGCACCGCCATCAGACCCGGCATCTCAGTTTCGGCGATGGCTATTTCCTTGCGACCAAAATCTGCTTGCTCTATATCAGCTACGTAATAATCCTGGCCACTAATTTCTTCAATTACTGCATTCATTTCAATGATTCCTTGTGTTCAGAGACCTGCGGCTTCGCGCAATTCTCCGGCCTTGTCGATAATTTCCCAACTCACATTTAAATCTTCTCTTCCAAGGTGGCCATAAGCCGCCAGGGGGGTGTATATCGGTTTGATCAGGTCAAGCATCGTGATGATGCCATAGGGGGTCAGATCAAAATATTCACGTACCAACTGCTCAATACGCTCTGCCGCCACGTGCTCCGTGCCAAAGGTTTCTATACTGATGGATGTTGGTTCGGCCACCCCGATCGCGTAAGAGACCTGAATTTCAATTCGATCGGCCAGACCAGCAGCCACTATATTCTTGGCCACATAGCGGGCCGCATAGGCCGCAGAGCGGTCCACCTTGGATGGGTCCTTGCCTGAAAATGCACCACCGCCGTGGCGCGCCATACCACCGTAGGTGTCAACGATGATCTTCCGACCTGTTAATCCCGCGTCACCAACAGGGCCCCCTATTTCAAATCTTCCGGTGGGATTAATGTGATATTTCGTATTGGCATCGAGCCAATGTGCCGGTAATACCGGCTTGATGATTTCTTCCATCACCAACTCGGTTATCTGCTCGTGTGTAGAGTCCCCATGGTGTTGGGTCGATAGTACAACGGCGTCAATGCCAACCGGCTTGTCATCCTGGTAGCGAAAGGTCACCTGGCTTTTGGCATCAGGTCGCAGGTGTGATCTTCCACCACTGGAATTTCTACGTACCGCTGCCTGCTTCTTGACCAACTCATGGGCGTAGTGAATGGGTGCCGGCATCAACACACTGGTTTCATTGGTTGCATAGCCAAACATCAAACCCTGGTCACCGGCACCTTGTAGTTCCGGAGATTCGCGGTTTACACCCTGATTGATATCAACCGACTGTTTGCCGATGATGTTAACGACAGCACAGGTGTTGCCGTCAAAGCCTACTTCAGAGGAGTCATAGCCGATATCAACGATCACTTTACGTATAATTTCTTCCAGGTCCACCCAGGCATTGGTGGTTATTTCACCGCCAACAATGGCTACGCCGGTCTTGATAAATGTTTCACAGGCCACGCGGGCAGCGGCGTCGCTTGCAATTATTGCGTCGAGAACTGCATCGGATATCTGGTCTGCAACCTTGTCCGGATGACCTTCGGAAACGGATTCTGATGTAAACAGGTAACTACTCATAAAACTCTGACTCCAGTGGGATATATCTCTTTATGCGAATTAGGAGATATATTCTACGGCAAACATTTTGACTTTGCATCTTCTCTAAAGTTTTTTTCCACCCGTTCGATTGAGAATACAACGTTATTCAGTGCATAATAGGCGCATAAGTTCAACTGTGCTCACTGCACAATTCCACCAGGAGACTACAAAAATGACAGAAGTGCTTGTCATGAACGACTCGATGATGATTTCGGGAATTATCCTCACCATCACTTTCATCGGGATTTTCACTGAAACTTTCCATGGCTTTCATCGCGCCAAGTTTGCGATGATGGGCGCCATTTTGATGATCATCGCTGGACAGTATTACGGATTTTACGATTCGAAACTCGCAGTCCACGCCATCGACTGGAACGTCGTATTCCTGCTGGGTTGTATGATGGCCATCGTGTCTATCATGATCCCTACGGGTGGCTTTGAAGCCATGGCCCACTACATGGCCAGGGTCAGCAAGGGCAGACAATTCATGTTACTGACTTTGCTCGGTTCAGCAGTGACCGGGCTATCACTGTTACTTGACAATGTCACCACGGTGGTGATTTTTGGTCCACTGATCATACTGATCGCGCGGGCCATGAAGGTCACACCCATCCCGTTTCTTCTTGCGGCAGCGCTGTTGTCAGATACCGGTGGTGTGGCCACCCTGGTCGGTGACCCGCCCAACCTGATGATCGGTTCGGCCAAGGGCATCGACTTCAACACCTTCGTGATTCACATGGGAGGAATGACGTTTGCAGCATGGATCGTTGTTTTGGGTGTGCTGCGCTGGCTGTTCCGCAAGGAAATGGCCATCGTGCCAGAGGGTTCGTTTGATGAGAAAGTTGAATACAAGGACCGGAAACTGTGGAATCAGTCCCTGTTGGTCCTTGGTTTAATGGTCGTTCTGTTTACCGTCCACCATTCCATAGGCTGGGAACCCTGGATGGTCTCAGCGGCAGGTCTGACCCTACTGGTGTTTATTGCCCGGCGTGTGGAAATGGACCATGCGATGGAGGACGTTGAAATTCCATTGCTGATATTTTTTATATCCCTTTTTATTGTTGTCGGTGGTGTAGAACACAGCGGATTCCTTCGCTACATAGGTCAATTCATCCTTCCCTATGTCAAGGAAGACCTGTTTACGGCCACCATCGTGCTGATGTGGGTCGCGGCGGTACTTTCTGCCGCAATCGACAACATCCCCTTTACCGCAGCCATGATCCCGATCCTGCTGGGTATGGAAGCCCAGGGTATACACGTCGCGCCCCTGTGGTGGGCACTGGCTGCCGGTGTCGGCATGGGTGGTAACGGAACACACATTGGCTCCACGGCCAATGTATATATCGTTACGATTTCCGAACGGCTGGCAAAACGTGAAAATGACCCGTCACTGGCCATTACACCCTGGATCTGGTTCCGATATGGATCACCTGCAATGGTCGCCACGCTCATCGTGTGCACCATAATTTTCTATTTTTTCTTTGACTTTTATAATGCACCCTTTGATACCATTGCGCCCACGGCAAGTCCGGGGCACTAAAGGGTATATATCCACTGGAAAAGGCCCGGCAATGCCGGGCCTTTTTTGACTCCGGGATACTGTTTACAAGGTGCCATGACTGAATCCCCGCATCGACCCATCCGCAGTTTTGTTCTGCGCAAAGGCCGGCTGACGAGCGCGCAAAGCCGGGCGCTTGACGAATTGTGGCCCCATTTTGGAATTGAACCCAGCGAAACCGTAATTGACTTTGACCGGTTATTCTCACGGAAATCAGATGTCATTGTCGAGATAGGCTTTGGCAATGGTGAATCCACCTGGCAAATGGCACGGCAGGAAGCTCACAAGAATTTCATTGGAATAGAGGTTCACAAACCGGGTGTTGGTCAACTGTTAATGGCGCTGGAAAACCATGATATCGGCAATGTCCGTATTGTCCGGGAAGACGCCGTGTCCTTTTTACAGCACCGGGTAGCAAAATCCAGCCTGCAGGGCGTCCGCATCTACTTTCCCGATCCATGGCCAAAGAAACGCCATCACAAGCGTCGAATTGTTCAGAAAGACTTTGTCCGCCTTCTCGCAGAACTCATTGCTCCCGGAGGTATTCTTCATCTGGCCACCGATTGGCAACCCTATGCAGATCACATGCTGGAAGTATTGGGACAATGCACAAATTTTAATAATCTCTCAGTTACCGGTGACTACTGTGAACGACCACCATGGCGTGTGCACACCAAATACGAACACCGTGGCACGCGACTGGGTCACAAAGTGCGTGATTTACAGTTCCAGCGTGTTGACGGCGATTCTGACAAGTCAACGGTATAAAAATCGTGAAGACACTCTTGTGTCTCAATAAATTGACAGTAAACCGCAACACCTTTCTTGACCTGACCGCCCGCCGCGTTACGATGGACAACTATTCGGCAAAAAACCAACCCAGATGGAATCAGGCCTAACACTGACAGGTGACATGATGCTGGTACTGGCAGTACTGGCAGTGACCATAGGTCTGTTTGTGTTCGAAGTTGTCAGGGTCGACGTGGTAGCAGCCTCGGTGATGGTGCTGTTGGGTTTGCTGGGGCTTGTGCCCGCCGAGCAGTTGTTCAACGGATTTGCTTCAAACGCAGTGATATCAATTATTGCTGTGATGATACTCGGCGCTGGACTGGACCGTACGGGTGTCATGACGGTCGTGGCTGCGTTCATTCTGCGCATCGGCGGCAAGACTGCCAACAGGATCATACCGCTGGTCTCCGCAACTGTGGGTGGAATTTCCGGTCTGATGCAAAACGTCGGTGCGACTGCCCTGTTCCTGCCGGTGGTATCCCGAATTTCAGTTCGGACCGAAATACCATTATCAAGATTACTGATGCCGATGGGGTTCTGCGCCATCATGGGCGGCACCATCACCATGGTTGGTTCATCCCCGTTGATCCTGTTGAACGACCTGATACAGGTATCCAATGCCTCACTGCCACCCGGAGCCGAAACCCTCGGAAGTTTTGAACTGTTCGATGTTGCACCCGTGGGTCTCGCATTGCTGGCCACAGGTATTATTTATTTTCTGGTCATTGGAAAATGGCTGTTGCCTGATACCAAGAACGAAACGTCGGGTGTACCTGCAAGAACCAAGACATATTTTGCCGACACCTACGGTATTGAGGGCGATGTTTATGAGTTGCTGGTTACCGTCGACAGTCCACTGGTCGGTATGCAGGTGGGTGATGCTGAGAAGCAACCGGGTGCACCCAGGCTGCTGGCCATAAGAAACGTGGACGAACCACGAATGGCACCACCTGCCGATGAAATGATCTGGGTTGGAACCATCCTGGGTGTCATGGGTACCCGCGATATCGTAGGTCAGTTTGCTCTTGACTACCACTGCCGTCTGCAGCCACGGGTCAAGACCTTCGGTGGCCTGTTCAACCCCAGTCGCGCCGGCATATCGGAAGTGGTGATCCCGCCCGGTTCAAAGATGATCGATCAGTCCATTGGAGAAACCCGGTTGCGAAAGCGCTTTGGTATCAGCGTCCTGGCCATAAACCGACGTGGCAACGTGGTAACAGAGGACCTGCGTGAACAGGAATTGAAAGCCGGTGACTGTCTGGTCAGCCACAGCACCTGGCGTGATTTGTCCGCCTTGCAAAAGGAACGGGAGTTTATCGTGGCGAGTGACATTCCCAAAGAGGAACAAAGACCACAGAAGGTCAGCTACGCTTTGCTTTTTTTCGCGATTTCAATCGGCATGATCATCTTTACCGACTTCAGGTTGTCCATTGCATTGCTGGTCGGCGCTCTCGGCATGGTGCTGACCAACGTGATCAGTATGGATGAAGCCTATAATTCGGTCAGTTGGAAGACGGTCTTCCTGGTCGCCAGCCTGATACCCCTGGGTCTGGCCATGGAATTGACCGGTACGGCTGCCTGGATTGCCCAGCAGGCCATGGGATTTCTTGGAATAATGCCGGACATAGCAGTGCAAATCGTAATCGCGGTATTGGCCACGGTCTTCAGCCTGGTCATGTCAAATGTGGGTGCGACGACCATCCTCGTGCCTATCGCAATCAGTATCGCGTTGACAACCGGTGCCAACCCAATCATGTATGCACTGATTGTTGCACTGTCCACATCCAATGCCTTCATCCTGCCGACACACCAGGTCAATGCCCTGATTATTGGTCCGGGTGGTTATCGTGTAGCAGACTTTGTCCGTGTTGGCAGTGGTATGTCCGTTCTTTTCCTGATTGTAATGCTGACCGTTGTCAATTTGATATTTTAGGAACAGGTCTCCGCGCTCTAAATATCTGCCAGGACCTTTCCATCTTTAACCAGGGTCTCCACGGATTCCAAAAAGCTTCCTTTGCAGGGGCCGGCAGTGCAAATCCCATTGCTCAGCTTAAAACAGGCGCCATGATGTGGACAGACCAGTTGACCCAGTTTATCCAGGATAAACTGGTCCGGTGCCCAGTTCATTGCCCTGCCCTGGTGCGGGCATCGGTTATAGAATCCCAACACTTCACCACCTTGAATAAACAGCATCAGATATTTTGAAACTTTTTCACTGTCTATACAGAGATCTTTACCTGATTCAGGATCAATGTCTGTAACCCGGCACAAAACACGCACTGTTGACTCTCTCCGAATATGTCCCAATATGGGAATGAACCACCAGTCCTTTTGAAGGGTCGTCATTTCATGCCATATTACATCAGCCCACCACCGCAAAATCCGCTGACCAGGGTTTTAGCTGCGATCGTTGCCATCATTACACTGGTAGGAGCTTTCATGATTGGTCTGGCTGCACTGCTGGTTATCGCCGGGATGGGCCTGGTTGCCGGTTTAGTCATATGGGCCCGTGTTGCCTGGATCAGGCACCGTTTAAAGAAAACAGGAGGGCAAATGGGCAATGAAACTGTTTCCGGTCAGGTCATCGATGCCGAATACACCGTAATCGCGGAAAACGAGGACCACAACAACAATTCATAGTTGAAAATTCTGCGATCCATACTAGACTTAATACAATAGTACTTAACTGGAAAAAAATATGTCTACAGTCGCTGCAATTCTGGATCGTAAGGGTGGAATGGTGCTTTCTGTCGGTGTCAATGACACCGTTTACAGTGCCATCAGCCTGATGGCCGAAGTCAATATCGGTGCGGTTCTTGTCCAGCAGGATGATGCCATTGCAGGGATTTTTACCGAGCGCGACTACCTGAAGAAAGTTGCCCTTAAGTCCCGTTCATCAAAAGAGACCCAGGTGGGTGATGTGATGTCATCGCCCGTTATATCAGCCGAGCCCGGGGATTCTATCCAGCAGTGTATGGAAACCATGACAACCTGTCATTGCCGACACCTGCCTGTGGTTGAAAATGGAAAACTTCTGGGCATAGTCTCCATTGGAGACCTGGTCAAACGCATACTCGGTGAGAAGGAAACCGAAATCGAGCAACTCAATCAGTATATTACCGGTTCCTATTAATGGCAGTAAGCTCGAGTCAAGCTGCCATTGACAGCCCGTTCAACGCGGCATCCATTCTGGTCACAGTTACTCCCCAGGACCTCATTTACTTGTCCGGTGCCTGTTCTATCGCCTTGTCGTGGGCGGTATGCAGTGCTTCATCGATCTCTTCCTGAGCACGTTTACTCAGTCCGGATGACTTGTATTGCTGTTTCAGAACTTCTTCAACGTGTGTGAAAAGAGAATCAATTGATGCAGCGCTACTGGCGTTATGGTGTGCTTCATGACGACCGAAAAGATTTATCCAGACCTCAGTATCATGCCCGAAATCGAGCACCTGCTGTAATTCACGTTCGGGCTCGTCACCGCCCCGGATCAGTCCTATCAACGATGCAAATAATGAGATTGGCACCAGCACAAGGTCACGTAAACCATCGGTTAAAAGCTTGAGTTGAAAGACTATGGTTTTACGTATCAAAATTCCACGTCTGGTTGATTCAGTTTCGCTCATGTCAGGTTTCCGGGTTTGCACCTGACCAGCTTAACGGTTAACCGGCATTTTGCAATGGCATGAGTTTAAAGACAGGTTGAAATCACCATGAAGAATTTATCACGTGGATTCGCCCCGGTTGCAAGACCGGATGCCAGAGCTCTGATACTTGGGTCCATGCCTGGTGTGGTTTCACTCGAATCCAGTCAGTATTACGCCTTCACCCGCAATGTTTTCTGGAAAATTATGGGGGAATTATTCGGTGCGGGGCCTCAACTGGACTACCCATCGCGATTACAAAAACTCACCGTAAACAGAATTGCACTGTGGGATGTTATCGATACCTGCCACAGACCGGGAAGTCTGGACTCAGCCATTGAAGAAGTTGGTCTGCTTACCAATGATTTTCCCGGCTTTCTGTCCAAACATTCGCAGATTTCGCACATATATTTCAATGGTCAAAAAGCGGCAAATCTGTTCCGGAAAAGGGAAATGCATAAATTACCAGCGCACCTCGAATACCTGACCCTGCCATCGACAAGCCCGGCGTATGCTGCAAAGAGCTATGCAGCCAAACTACATGACTGGTCTGTAATCAAGTGGTGTTCGGAAGCAACGTAATCGATTGCTTGACCTGAACCCGTCTTCAATGCGGGCCTATTGGGACCATCGATGGCGATGATCCAGCCAGAATTCGATCCCCTGTGTATTGAGTACAACATCAAAGCGCAGTATTTTCAGGCTCTGTTCCACCGGCAAGTTAACACCGTGCTCATTCAAGCCCCGCTTCAACCATTGGGTCATTGCGGCTTCGATCTTGTCAGTCCTCCCAGGGGCATCTTTGTAGTGTTCACCTATCTCAGCAAACGTATCCACACCGTGGATCATCTGTGTCGCCAGTTGCTGCACATTGCCAACCCGGCCATAGTGGGTCAGGTACAGGTATTCCGGCCTGCTGTCCGACAACATTTTTACAGATTTCTTCAAGGCCTCCGGATCAAATTGAATGGGGGTTGTCGTCGGGATCAGAAAGGCGCCCTTGTGGGTGTCAAAAATACGGTATGACAAACCGAAAGTATCACCGGTAAACCAGCTATTTGTGAGACTGTCGTGGACACAGAAATGATGCCTCGCGTGACCGGGTGTATCTGTGAATTTCAAGTTCCGGTTACCCAGCTTTGCCGTGTCCCCGTCTTCCATTATCTGCATTCGGCCCTCGGCGATTGGGATCAACTTGCCGTAGGTTTTGTCATACAGGCGGTCGCCATATACGGCTCGTGCGCCGGCCTCGAGTCGCGATGGATCAATCATGTGACGCGCACCGCGTGGATGTACCAGGAGTGTGGCATTGGGAAGTAACTGCATCAGGCTTCCTGCCCCACCGGCGTGGTCGAGATGCACGTGTGTGACAATGACATAACGAACGTCTTCGGGTTGCCAGCCACGCGAACTGAGAACCTGCATCAGTCGTGGTGTGCTCGAGTTGCAACCAACCTCGATAAATGCCACATCTGATTCTGTTTCCATTAAATAGCAGGCGGCCATGTCACCGCGGCCAAATCCACTGTTGATGGCCAGCACACCACCGTCATACTCGCTTACGTTGAATGCAAAACTCTGGGTCAAATCGATGCTTCCGTATGGGGTTTGGGTCGGGCAACATAACACAATGTTATGGCAATGGGCTAACACTGGTGTCCGGGTCTATATTCTTGATCTTGACGGAACATTGATACCAAGCAATGAAATTGACGATCAGTGCTTTTGGCAGGCGGTATTTGAATGCTTCGATCAGGAAACAGCATTACCTGACATCCATGAATTCAAACACGTGACCGACAGCGGTATCCTGCGGGAATGGTGTTTCCGTGAACTGGACAGGATGCCCGGCAAGGATGAGGTTGACCGGGTCAGGCGATTGTTCCTGGGCTTTCTGGAGCAGGCGTCTAAAAAAAGCCAGGACTGCTTCGAGCCCCTGCCCGGGGTTGAAGACTGGCTGGAGGCTGTGGGCACGGACCATCGGATTCATGCAGCCATCGCCACCGGTGGTTGGGGTCACAGCGCCAGGTTTAAACTGAAGCAGTCGGAATTGGACAGGTTTGGTCTTTCGCTGACCAGTTCTGATGATGCGACTACGCGTGCAGAGATCATGAACATTGCTGCAAAAAGAATAACGGAACCAATGGATCAGGTTCAACCTGCAATAACCTACGTGGGTGACGGTCTCTGGGATTTGAAGGCCAGCGACACACTGCGCTGGGAATTCATCGGGATTGCCAGTGGGCACCAGGCAAGAATGTTGAAAAATGCCGGTGCAACCTGTGTTCTGAGGAATTTTACGAAACGAAAGTGCTGAATTTGATGTAATATAAGGGCGCTCCACGGATCACGAGAAAATCAAGAATAATGAACCATTACCGCCGCCCCACACAACTGCTGTATGCATTACTGGTAATTGCCAGTATATGGATGATCAATTACGCACTTGCCGTCGGCGGAGACACACAGATCGCTCAAAATGCCTGGCCACTGATCGAGGACGGCGCCTTGTTGATTGACGTGCGCACAGAGGAAGAATTTTCACAGGGGCATATCGAAGGTGCGATCAATATTTCCCATGAACAGACCGATGCTCTGGTCTCGGCAATCGGTAATGACAAACATCGTAATGTCGTAGTTTATTGCCGCAGTGGTAACCGCTCTGGCAAAGCCCAAAAGGCACTGGAAGGTCTGGGTTATACCGGCATATTCAACGCCACCGGCTTTGAAGCCATAAAAGCAACGAAACCCTGATAAGGGGAATTCTTTTACCCCGGCAAGCATCCGTCCCGTTTTTCTGTCCTCTGGTAGCCATTAGCTCTCCCCAGGCTGTTTGTGTATCTCTTAAAAGAGGAAAATTACCTGGCTTGATGAATAAAAACGAAGATTTTCGTATGATTACACGCTTCTGAGGAATTTCATATGAGAAAAAAAACCAAAATCTGCACGATCCTGTTGATTGGCATCCTGGTACAGTCAGTACAAGCTGCTGACAGGTTACCGGTCAGCAGCTGGGACCGGGTCAGCGCCATGGCCGCGGTTCAATCAATTGATATCACCTCGGCGGTGAACTCCATTGGTGACCTGTCTTCACTCGCTGATGCAGAATCCACGCTCAACGGTCTGCGCCTGGTTCACGCCCGCACTGACTGGCCACTGCCTGCGCGCGAGGCGGTTATTTACCGCTTTACCCAATCACTTGCAGCCCTGCCTCGCGAAGCTGTAGCCAGTGAGGTCATGCACTACCTCGGTGATTTCCAACCCCGGGTACTGGTCCCACATGAAGACCATGGCGACGCGTTCGTTCCGCTGTTCAATATTCGTGCTGCCGCAGCTGGTGTGGAAAACCGTTGGAAACGCACAGAGGCGACCACGACCGCCAACATGCTGCTTGGAAAAGATCCCGACGGCCTGATAGAAAACTATCTGCAGTCCACAGATCGCAACCTGCGTTTTGGATATCTTGATGCACTGCAACAAGCCGGTCCAGTGAAGGCAGGGAAGGTGCAGTCGGTGGCATTGCGACATCTCGCAGACACACCGGGGTTGACCCCGGTTCTGGGCGCTACGATCGAGGTAACAGGTGACAGCAACGCGATCAGGGAGCTGCTGATATATGGCAGCGGTGCAGGTCTGTCCCAGGTACTTCGGAATATTGGTCAGCAATTGCAGACCGATGAAGTGGCCTCCCTTCTTTCGATGACAGTTGAACTGGCACCTGCAAGCAATGCGGCGCTGGCCATCGCAGCATGGTGGCCACGGTTGCACCATGACCCGGTATCCCGTGACCTGTTGCTAAGGACTCTCGGTGATCCCGTGCTCGGTGTTGCTGCCGCTCTTGCGCTGGCAAAGAGCCCCGACAATCTGACCATCAGGATGCTCCAGAAAACGGCCGACAGCAATTCCATGGCGGCACATCGAGCCCGTATGGCGCTTGAAGTTAACCGGGCGCAATTGCTTGGGGAGGCACAGCGATGAAACGCCTGTCTGTTGTGCTGGCCACCAGCATCACCCTGACCTTTCCCCCATTGCATGCGCAGGTCTTGACCGAGTGGGTCGAAACAAGATCATCTGCACAAGCCAACGAGATCGCATTGGGCTACCCGGTGCCGGTCCCGGTGGATACACCGCTGCCATTTGATGGTTTCAGAACCTATGCCGGACTGCACGCACGTCATCAGGATCTGGTGGCGACTACCACCTATGTTCACCCCGAGTCGATCGGTACAACCCGATCCGGGCGTACAATCTGGGCCTACCGACTGGGCGATAGTGACAACCTCACCGTATTTGGCTTGCCCGAACCCGCAACACTGACCAATGGCGGTATACACGCACGCGAATGGCAAACACCGGAAGTCGTTACCGGTATCCTGGAACTGATGGCAACCCATGAGAACGACCATCACTTTTATGATTACCTGCGTGACAACGTCAATATGATCGTGATTCCGTCACTGAATATTGACGGTTTCATGCAAACACAGCGGACCCCGGCATTGAATTACCTGCAATCCGACCCGGATTTCCCGGCCGGCTGGCCCCGCGACGGGCGCATGCGACGCAAGAACATGCTTGATACCGATGAAGATCTGTTTACCACCACGGATCACCTCAACGGCGTGGATCTGAATCGCAACAGCAACCCTTACTGGTCGACCAATCCCGGTCGCTCCTCGTCCAATGTCCAGTCACTGGTTCACCATGGCGCCGGTCCTGCCTCCGAACCAGAAATACTGGCACTGGACGCTGCCGCCCAATTGGGGCCCATAGAGCGTCTGCGTATGTACACCGACGTGCATTCGTTCAGCATGGTGCATTTCTGGGCACGCAACGAAAACGACCGTTTTGCTCGTCAGAACGAGGAGGTGCTCAACACCTTTACCAACCACCACCTCGCGTTCCCGGCAGGTAAATGGTATGCCTTCGTGGACCGTGACAGCTTAACCCCGAACCAGGGAATCGGGGCCACGGACGAGTATTTCACCCATACCTACCAGGTACCCTCCTGGACGCTGGAGGTGGAACCCAGCGGGGGCCAGGATTTCCATGCCCCTCTGCCCGGCAGCGGTGCAGATTATGGTGGTGTCAGTGAGAATGGCCATGACGGATTCATCCTGCCGGAGTCTGAGATCAGACGGGTCCGGGAGGAACTGGCCCAGTCATTCGCAGCCACCTACTACCGCCAGGCGGGGCCGCCATCGATCCAGTCCATGAGACTGGTGGATACCCAGTCCGGTGCAGTGGTCTACGAGGCCGAGTGGGATGTGGTCGATGACCAGACCCGGTCACTGTATACCAACCAGCTGCAAGCACTGGAAATCAGCCGCAGTTATGATTTCTGGCTGTCGTTCAACAAGCCGATGCGTTGGCGTGATGATAATGAGATCGTGCCCTTTCCCGGTCAACCTGACAGTGGTCTGAATGTCGATGCCAGCATCCTCGTAGATAATGCACCCATGAGCACCATTGTTGAGGCTGGTGATTGGGTAAATCTACCGGGTGGCGCCCCGGACGGTTACATGGACTACCAGGATGACGCCTTCAAAATAACCTTCAGATTTCCATCCGATCAGCAGAACCGTGACCTGGTCGCTGGTGGCGCTGACGCCACTCTGCGGCTGCGTACAGCCGATATGACGGGAATGCGAACAGACGCCAACCCCGCCACCATCGTCGACTGGCAGGAAGGTGTCTGGAAAAACTACGAGGACAGCAGCGGGAATGAATCCGATTTCGGTGGTTATGACACCACCCTTTCTTTCCAGATGACCGACCAGGTGGTACCCCCGCCATTCCTGCTTGAGCCCGGAATCACCTCAGCCTGGTACGACCCGTTACATAACGGTGAAGGTTTTCTGTTGGAAATACTGGCCAACAACGTGGCCGTCATGTACTGGTTTACCTATGACGAACTCGGTGCGCAGGACTGGTACGTATCAGCCGGCGAAATCCGCGGCAACCGCATTGAATTTTCCAACATGTACCGGGTATCTGGTGGTGAATTCGGACCGGGTTTTGACCCTGCTAACATCACCCAGGAAGTCATAGGCTCGGCCAGTTTCATCTGGTCCGGTTGTGACGAGGGCAATATGAGCTACCGTATCGGGCCACAACACGGCCGCATGGATCTGGTACGTATCACCCGCCTGATGGGTGTGGACTGTGGCAATGTTCAACTGCCCCCCGAATCCGAGCACGGTCTGTTGAGCGGTTCCTGGTATGACCCGACCCACAATGGCGAGGGTTATAACGTGGAGGTACTGGTCGATGGCCGGGCGATCGTGTACTGGTTCAGTTATGACCCCGATGGCAACCGCCGCTGGTTCTTCGGTGTGGGAGAGTATATCGAAGGAAAATTAGTGTTTGACAACATGCTGACTTCAAAGGGTGGCATTTTCGGACCGGAATTTGACCCCGCAACGGTGGAATTCCCGGCCTGGGGCAGCCTGGTACTGGATATTGATTGCCATGGCGGTACCGCGACCTATGAAAGCACCGAGGAGGGCTTTGGCTCCGGTGTGCTCAACGTGGTGCGTCTGACCAATATTGACCGGTTGGATTGCCCTTAGAGCGACACCTAGCCTTATAAAAACATTATAATTGGCTGCTTCATTCAAACAGCAGGAAATCAACCGTGAGCGACACAGAAAACCATAACCATTGCACGCATAAATTTATTGATCTTGCCAACGAGATGAAAGAACAGGGATACAGTCAGGATCTGGTGTCCGCTGCATTGATGTCAGCATCCGGTATATACGGGACCTTCGTGGCTGCAGGCAACAAGGGGGGGCTCAAGCCCAGCGGTGTCGATAAAATGGTATCCACCTACCGGCGTACCCTGGAACACATACAGAATCGAAAGAAGGAAGAAAGAGAGGCAGGGCAGCAACCTGGCACTCAGGAAGGAAGCTGACGTGTTACGCCAGGTCCTGGCCTGTTGAAAATTTCAATCAACACTTCTCTCACAGCACCTGTCACAGGTACAATTGCATCCCGCACAGAAACGGGCCCTTAGCTCAGCTGGTTAGAGCAGTCGACTCATAATCGATAGGTCGCTGGTTCGAGTCCAGCAGGGCCCACCATTTTTTCCTGGCTTGATATCCGAAATCACAATACGCCAATCCAAATATAATAAGGTGCATTAGCTCCCGGCCATAACGCTTCTGCCTCAAACCCTGAATATTGAACTTTTACCACGATACTGTGAGCACCCAGTTCGCTCACGCCGCACAGTCTTCTGGCCGGGAAGCATGAATTGACGAAATTATCAATTCCCGCACTTCTCTGGCAATATGGTTTTACTACACACCAAACTCAGCAGCATCCGCGACGGACTCTTGATACTCACGGGTTTGGTCAAGTCGCAACAAGCAGAAATGGCGGTGGATCCCGTGTGACATGATGCCGTCAGGTTCCGTGGAGATCAGTCATGTTCAAAAGAATTGCCTGCGTCTGTCTCCTCACCACAGCCTGCCATCCGGCCACCTCGGAACCCGAGTACTCAAAATACCAGTACCAGCAGACTAAACTCCTCGTGAAGTACGTCAGGGAAGCCGCGGTCCTGCTGGACCGTAAAGGGGAAGCGGCCTTTCAGGAGTTCTCACAGGAGAACAAGCTTTGGTTTCGGGGTAACCGCTATCTGTTTGTCTACGACATGAATGGTAATTGCGTGTTCCATCCCGCTGAGCCGCAACTGGTGGGTAAAAACCTCATGGACTTCCAGGATCTGGACGGCAAGCCGGCAATCCGCCACATCATCGAAGCGGCCACCAGGCAGGCTCCGGCCGGTGGATGGGTTCACTACCTGTGGACCGAACCCGGCGACATAGCACCCCTGTGGAAGACTTCCTACGTGATGCGGGTGAAAGGACCCCCGGGCAATGACTACGTGATTGGCAGCGGTATCTATAACATGAGGTTGGAGAAAGAGTTCGTGGTGGAGACTGTAGACGCGGCCGCGAACCTGATCGAAGCAATGGGCGAATCGGCCCTGCCCGTTTTTCAGGACAAGTCGAACCGCTTTGTCTACCAGGGGGTGTATGTCTTCGTTATCTCCATGGAAGGCCGCGCTATCGTTGATCCGGCCTTCCCGTTCAGCGAATCCGCAGACCCTGGGTCGACAGGACGGGATCTCACCGTAATCAGAGACGCCGTGGGCAAGTATCCTGTGCAGGAGATGATCCGAAAACTGGAAACGGACAGCACGGCCTGGGTGTTGTACCTGTGGCCCAAGCCAGACGAGACCAAACCCTCCAAGAAAACTGTATACGTTCGAAAAGTTCGAATGGGTGAGCAATCGGTGATAGTCGGTTCCGGAATCTACCTGGCAACACCCATCTGGATGAGATAGCGGATTGGCATGGCTCAAAAGCCCAAAAACATCATTTATGGCGTGGATGAAAATCCTCCCCTGTCGGTCACCCTCCTGCTGGGACTGCAGCACATATTCGTCATGTCCAGCACACTCCTGTTACCCGTGGTCATAGTTCGCGAAATCGGTGGATCCTTTCTGGAGGTCCGCAACGTGGTCTCTTTTTCTCTTATCGCTGCCGGTATTGGCACCATCCTGCAGTGTCTGGGCAAATGGAGGATAGGCTCAGGCTATCTGGTGCCCAATCTCTGCGGACCTTCGTACCTCTCGGTTTCGATCCAGGCCGCCTGGTTGGGTGGATTGCCGCTCATGTACGGGATGACCGTGGTGGCGGGCCTGTTTGAAACCCTGTTTTCCCGTGTTGTGCACAAGCTCAGGGGTTTGTTCCCAACCGAGGTGACCGGCCTTGTGGTCCTCATGGTCGGTGTTGCCCTTATTCCCCTGGGCGCCTCCAAGTTTGTTGGAATCCACTACGAAGGTGACCCTTTCGATCCCAGGGTATTATTCGTCGCTGCGGTGACGCTCACCACCATGGTAGGCATCAGTCTCTGGTCGAAAGGGAAATCACGACTCTACTCTGTGCTTATCGGGTTTTTGGTGGGTTATGTTTTTTCATACCTGGCCGGAATCATTTCCCCGGTAGACTTCGAAGAGGTCCGCCACGCGCCGGTGTTCGCCCTGCCCGGATTCGCCGCAAGTTCCCTTCAATTGTCCTTCAGCTGGTCTCTGCTACCCGCCTTTCTCATTGTTTCGTTGTGTGGCGCCCTGAAGTCCTTCGGAAACCTGGTGACCGCCCAGAAAATCAACGATGAAAACTGGAAAGAACCCGACGTGAAGAACATTGGCAACGGGCTTTTCGCAGACGGATTAAGCGTCATGAGCGCCGGACTCCTCGGTGGTGTCGCTACGGATACCTCTTCCAGTAACGTGGGGACCTCCCTGGCCACCGGCGCCACCAGCCGTGTCATCGGCTTTGTAGCTGGAGCCCTGTTCATCTGTCTCGGCTTTATGCCCAAACTCGCGGCCCTGGTCTCCATCATGCCCGACCCGGTAATGGGCGCCATCCTCATCTACGTGACCAGTTTCATGGTTCTTTCCGGCTTCCAGATCATCCTCACGGAAGCCCTGGACACCAGCAAGACATTCATCATCGGAATTTCCTTCATTTTCGGTATCAGTCTCGATATCCTGCCCGGACTGTATGTCCATCTCCCTGTATGGCTGATGCCCGTATTTGGTTCATCCCTGACACTCGCCACTGTCATGGCAATCCTGCTCAACCAGCTCTTCAGGATCAGAAAAATTTGAGCTTGTGACCCGCAACGGAAAGCTACGCCATCAGTTGAAAACGCCCTGCCCTGATGGCACCACCCACGACCTATCTGAACCACCGTGTTTTTCTCCAGGTAAAGTGGATGGATCACCCGCCCGGCTACACAGGCAAATCAGAGCATATGAATAGTTTTACCCGGTCCAGGGGCACCCTTAATGCTTACCGCGCCACCGAACCGGCATCACCTTGATTCCTCGCTGAAAATTTGAACGCAGGAAACGGACTTCCCCACACAGCTCGATGTGCTCAAGCCGACGCAGCAGTTCACCGAAGATGGCCTCCATCTGGGTCCTGGCCAGCCGGGCACCCAGGCAAAAATGCGGTCCGTAGCCAAAGGAGAAATGCGGATTGGGTCTGCGGGTAATATCAAACCGGACCGGGTTCTCAAACACCCTTTCGTCGTAGTTGGCCGATACGAATGAAACCACCACCTTGTCGCCGGCCTTGATGTGCGCGTTGGCGAGCCGGGTGTCCACGGCAGCGGTTCTTCGAAATATCATGACCGGGGTCCACCAGCGCAGCATTTCGTCGACGGCGCCCGGCAGCAGTTGCGGATTCTCACGCAGCTGTTGCAGGACCTGCGGGTTCTGCAACAAAGCCAACATGCCACCCGGAATGCCATTGCGCAGGGTTTCGTTGCCGGCCACGGCGAACAACCAGAACATGTTTTCGAATTCGTCGACGGTCAGTTGTCCGCCCTGGTCATCGAACTGGGCAAGCAGGATGGACATGACGTCTGCCCCCGGAGCAATCCGTTTGTGGTCAGCCAGCAGGTGGGCATAGCGGTACAGATCCGGCATTCCCGCCCTGACCCTGGGGTTGGGCATGTTTCCCTGCCCATCCGGCTTTGGTCTCAATTTCAGCGCTTCCATCGCCAGCTCACTGCCACCGGATGAGTCAAAGAAATTGGATACCTTGTACTCGGGGTCCTGGAAGCCGATCACCCGATTGGCCCAGTCATACATCAGGTAGCGGTCCTCGCGGGGCATTCCGAGGATGTCGGCGAGGCTGAGCAGTGGCATATCGGCCGCCAAATCCCGGGCGAAATCGCATTCACCCTCGCTGTCACCGGCCAGTGCACGGTCAAAAATTGCGCGGGCGTGCTGATGGATACCTGCTTCGAGTTTTGCCACCGCGCGTGAAGTGAAAGAATTTTGCAACAGACGCCGCAGACGCGTGTGCTCCGGCGGGTCCATGTTCAGCATCATCCTGCGCACATAATGCAAATCTGAACCGGTTGGCGGGTCCAGCAACTGGGTGGCCCCCAGCGCTGAGGAATATAATTTGGGGTTCTTCAGTACCTGTCCAACTTCAGCATGTCGCAACACCAGCCAGAATCCCCGACCACCGGGCCAACAGTCGAGCTCATGTTCATCCACCCAGACGACGGCCTGGTCGGCACGCAACTTCTCCAGCAAGCCGAACGGCACAGCGGTTTCATACTGTACCGGGTTGTAGAGGGAGGCAAACACTCAACCGAGGGTCAGCACACTGGAATCAGCAGGAACCAGGACGAGTAATTTCGGTTGGCGATGACGAGTTTGTACATGGATATCCTGCTCGGTAGTGTGGCCAGGCTCCAAGCTTAATCCCAACCGGTGATAAAGTCTGCCGCGGGCTGACCAGCATGAGCATGTTTCTCGATTTCAGCAGTTCTGTCAGAATGTCGAGGTCAGCCAACCGGGAAACCACTCCATGCGCATTCCAATAATTATCATCCTAGTTAGTCTGTGTTGGTTTTTCGGTACGGCCAACGCCAATCAGGAAGTCAGATTCACCCGTGCCGATGGAGAGTCATTAACTGCTGTTGAGATCGATGCCACCGTCAACCGGCTGATGAATTCGGCCAATGTTGCCGGTCTGGCGCTGGCGTTGATCAGCGATGGCGAAGTTTCCTACATCAAGGCCTATGGCATGGCAGATGTTGCCGGGAAACGGGCATTGCAAACGGACACCGTCATGTATGGTGCTTCTTTGACCAAGTCGGCCTTCGCCTGGATGATCATGACGCTGGTGGATGAAGGCAGCGTCGACCTCGACAAGCCAATCCAGAAATACCTGCCTGAACCGCTGCCTGAATATGAAGACTACAGCGATCTCGCCAGCGATGACCGCTGGAGGGTCTGGACCCTCAGGATGCTGTTATCTCACCAGTCCGGTCTGCCCAACTGGCGCTGGTTCAGCGATTCGAAAAAACTGGAGATCCTGTTTGAACCCGGGTCACGCTACGCTTACTCGGGAGAGGGTATACAGATTGCCCAATTGACGCTGGAAGCAGGCCTGGAACTCGACGTTAACGCACTGATGCAGGAGCGTATATTTGACCGTTTCGGGATGCAGCGCAGCTCCATGATCTGGCGTGAGGACTTCAGACCGAACTTTGCCCGTGGCCACAGCGAGGATGGTGAAAACCTGGGTCACCACATGCGCGATTCGGTCCAGGCTGCCGGTTCCATGGACACCACCATTACCGATTACGCGGCATTTCTAGCCGCCGTGATGCGCAGTGAAGGATTATCCAGCGATGCCCGGTCCGAAATGCTGGGTCAGCAGGTGAAAATTACCACCCGGCACCAGTTTCCCACGCAGTTTCCCGTCGACACGGATGTCAATGAAGGTATCGGCCTGTCCTACGGGCTGGGCTGGGGTTTGTTCCAGTCGGCTTTCGGGCCCGCGTTCTTCAAGGAGGGCCACGATGACGGGACCAATAATTATGCCCTTTGCCTGGATGAAGCAGGCCGCTGCATGCTGGTCCTGTCCAACAGTTCCAACGGTGAAAGTATCTTCCTGTACCTGGCCGATGCATTGCTGGGAAAAACGGGTCTTCCCTGGGAATGGGAACGATATGTCCCCTATGACCATTAGTAGGGACTAAGCTCAAACTTGCATCAGTCAGCTGTTCAACCCGTCCACCCCTTGTGCCTGATATGGGCCGGTTCGGTGTTCGATTTCGCCTTGATGGCCTGATCACCCAGCCACTCGAACCACTCGCCCCATGAGGGTTGCTGCTGTTGCGTCCGCAACTCGTTTTGCCAGTTTCGCAACTTAATACACAGGGTTGCAACGATGCCGCCAGCGAGGTCCATGACCAGGGCCAGCGGCGCGACTTTCTTGAACACCAGCAGACCCATGGTTTCGAAAGAAGTCACCACCGTGAATGCTGCAACTTCATATTCCTTTCCCATGTCACGGAGTTCCTGCACGCTAAATCCGTCAGGAATTGACTGAAGCAGGGCGACCGCCTCTGCAAGGTCTCGATTGTAGAAGGTCTGTGCGAGGTTGATCGCCACTGCATTGCGTTGCTGAACACGAAAATGACGCAGTTGAAACCAGCCGAACAACAGGCCACTGACAATACTGCCCGCACCCACGATTTCCGCGATGTTTGCCCAGGTCTCCAGCGATATGTCACCCATGAACTTGGTCCTTCTCATTCCAGAAATCGCGACAGTGTAGTCGTTTGGTGCAGTAGAGCCAATCACAACTGTGTTGCTGATGCCATTGGTTAACGCGGCGGACATTACTCAAATTGCCGGTTCCAGCACCTGGTTTCCAGCTTGGAATAATTTCACCTTTGCAGCCCGACTCAGGTACATTGGGCCAGGCAACAGTACACACAAAGGAGTTTGTGATGACCGTCAATTATCAGACTCAGGGATGGGGAACGGTGACCCCTTACCTGGTTGTGGAAGGCGCCGAAAAAGTGGTTTCCTTTATCCAGGAGGTATTTGATGCCAGGAAAGTCAAGCTGATGCGTGAGCCCGGCGGCGAAATAATGAACGCTGAGTACCGTATCGGTGACTCGTTGCTGATGCTGGCCGAGTCCAAACAGGGTTTCGATATGCCCGCTTCTTTCTATGTTTTTGTCAGGGACACGGATGCAACCTACGAGCGTGCGCTCAAAGCAGGGGCGGAATCCCTGATGGAGCCTGCCGACCCGTTCTACGGTGATCGCAATGCCGGGGTCAGGGACGTTACAGGCACTTGCTGGTGGATCGCTACCCATGTTGAGGATGTCAGCGAGGAAGAAATCGCCCGGCGTGTGGGGAAGATGGGTGAGCATCCTGGTTAAAAAAGTGTGGGTTCGTACCTTGGATACAATACTCCAAATATTCCGCACCCTTAGGTTCAACTGGAAGCTGTTCCTCGGTATCCACCTGGCGGCCAATGGTTTTTCACTATTGGTTCTGACCCCTGTGTTCACCTTTTTGATGGGCTGGCTGGTGCTGGCCAGTGGCAGCGGTGCACTGACCGATGAAGACATCCTGTTCTTTGTCCTGTCTCCCACGGGCTTGTTGGTGGGCATACTGGCCGTTGCGTTGTACACCGTATTGCTGGTGTTCCAGCATGCGGCCATGATCCTGGCCGCAGACAAGGTCGCAAAAAAGAGTGCCACGGATCTGGCCATGCTGGCGAGACATCTCATCGCCCAGATTTTGCCGTTGTTTCGACTGGCACTGAACATGGCAGGACGCTGCCTGGCCATCGCTATTCCATTTCTTGTGATTTGTGTCCTGATCTACCGTCATTTTCTTACCGTGTTTGATATCAATTACTACCTTGAGACCAAACCACCAGTTTTCTGGTGGGCCGGTGGTTTTATGCTGCTGGTAATCCTGTCACTGGTGATTGTTCTGCTGCGTGTGTTGTCTGGTTGGATTCTTGCCCTGCCCCTGCTGTTGATCGAAGGAGAACGCGTGTCGGGCATACTGGGAATAAGTACCCGGTTTTCGGTACCCGTACGTCGCAGGGTCCTGGTCAGTCTGTCGGGTATTACGCTGCTCAATGTGGCTTTGCTGGTTGTCGTTTCCCTGCTCACCGATTTTGCCGTGGATGGAGTTGTACTGCTCGCCGGTGAATCACTGCAGATTATGGCCTATCTGCTCGGCGGTCTGCTGGTCCTGTGGCTGGTTGCGATTATCGCGGTTACCTTTTTGACCAGTTCGGTACTTGCCCTGGTGGTGCAGCGCCTTTACAACCGATTGGTTGAGACCGTAGATGAACTGCCCGGCAATGGGCTAACAAGCCAGGCAGATTCCCAACGGATTCGACCCCGTACACTGGTCGCGACGATGCTCGTGGTTTCGCTGTCAACCGGGGTGGCAATCAGCGTGCTGATACAACGATTGGAGACCGATGATCACAGCCTGATCATTGCGCATCGGGGGTCTTCCATCGAAGCGCCGGAAAATACCCTGGCAGCGATTGAATTAGCAATAAAACAGGGGGCTGACTGGATCGAGATCGATGTACAGGAAACCCGAGAAGGCGGGATCGTGGTCATTCACGACCGGGATTTGAAAAGGGTCGGGGCCTCTCCACTGACGGTGCATGAAACAACCCTGGACACCCTGCAGAATGTTGACATCGGTTCCTGGAAAAACCCCTCATTCGGTGACCAGCGGGTACCCACGCTGGAACAAGTGCTGGAACTGTGCAATGACCGGGTAAAACTGGTGATCGAGCTCAAATATTTTGGTAACGAACAGCGTCTGGAGGAACGTGTTGTCCAACTGGTCGAAGGCGCACGGATGCAAACAGAAATCGCCATCATTTCACTGAGTTACCCGGGTCTGCAGCAAATGAGGCAACTGCGGCCGGAATGGAAGCTCGGTCTGATTTCATCTGTTGCCGTCGGTGACATGAACCGTCTTGATGTCGATCTGTACGTAATCAATGCGCGGTTTGCCAGTAACCGGTTCGTCAAAAATGCACACAAAAGGGGCCGGCAGGTGGTGGTCTGGACGGTCAATGATCCCATCGGCATGTCCGCCATGATGAGCAAGGGTGTGGATGGCATCATCACCGATAAACCCGCACTCGCCGTGGCGGTCAGGACCCAGCGGGCCGAACTGGAGATTCACGAACGTATCCTGCTGCAACTTGCCAGCATGGTTGGCAAACAACCCACCAGACCGAAACAGTAAAAGCCTTGTTGTAGGTCAACGCTGCATCGCCTGATCATTTGA
Organism: Lysobacterales bacterium; assembly: GCA_014238945.1. Classification (GTDB taxonomy): domain Bacteria; phylum Pseudomonadota; class Gammaproteobacteria; order Xanthomonadales; family SZUA-36; genus SZUA-36. Next base: position 54,598 of record JABAAB010000064.1, on the reverse strand, counting down.
TGGCAATGCTTCCATCCCTTTGTTCCCGCCGATAGCGGTGTGTTCTCACCGTGTCAATTGTAGGATCGGCCTTCGTGTGCAGATTCACGCCCGGAGCGCTGCACGAAGCGCAATACCGAACTTTCATTGGAACAGAATCGACTGGAGCACAAACGCAACCTCGTTGACATCAACTACCACATCATCCGCCTGGCGAGGGAAATTGAAAGGTTGTCACCATTGGTTGAAAAAGACCTGGTGGACAATGGCACACTTGAGCGACTGGTGGATGAAAACAACTGGTACGTGGCCAAGCGCGAGATTACCCTCGAAAGCCAGACCACCGATGAGCGGCTACAGAAAGCCCAGATGGAACAGCTGCGTATTGCCGGCGCCCAACTCGAGAAAAATCTGGGAGTGGCGCGGCGCAACCTGGACGCGCTGAGTATGCGCGCGCCGGTATCGGGAAAACTGACCGCGTTCGACCTGGAGATTGGCCAGGCACTGCCCAGAGGTGTGAATATTGGCCAGATAGATGACCCGGAGTCATTCAAGGTCAAGGCCGACATCGACGAGTTTTACCTCTCGCGCGTGGACCTGGAGCAAACCGCGGCCCTAAACACCGGCGGCAATGAATACGCCCTGAGCGTGCGCAAGATTTACCCACAGGTTACCAATGGGACTTTCGAGGTGGACCTGGTATTTACTGGGAACGAACCCGCCAGTATTCGTCGCGGACAAACCTTGCAACTCAATCTGCAGCTAGGCAGCCCTTCCGAATCACTGTTGATACCCAATGGTGCGTTTTACCAGGATACTGGCGGCAACTGGGTGTTCGTGGTCACACCCGATGGCTCCAAAGCGGTTAAACGCAATGTACGCACAGGCCGAAGAAACCTCAGGTTCATCGAAGTTCTGGACGGACTGGAACCCGGTGAGCAGGTCATTACCTCTCCCTATTCAAACTACCTGGATATGGACCGGCTGGAGCTGCAGGCCAGTGAATAAAACCCTCTTCAATTTGGCGATTGCCAAGCATTCAACCATTGATAGACAAAGACAGGATCAGACAAGATGAATACACAACAGATAGCAAGCAATGTGGTACAGGGCGCCGACATTTTTCCAGCCTCGAAGATTGACCAGTCAGAAACCCTGTTCAGTCTTGAAGACCTGTGCAAGGTTTATCGATCCGACAACATTGAAACCACGGCACTGAATAACATTAATTTCGAGGTCAAGCGCGGCGAGTTTGTAGCGGTTATGGGTCCATCGGGCTGTGGCAAGTCAACCCTGCTCAATATTGTGGGCATGCTGGACAGACCGAGCTCAGGCTCTTACTGGTTTGACGGTGAAGACATCGCAAACCACGGTGAGAGCAGCCTGTCTGCAATCCGCAAGCGCAACATCGGCTTTATTTTCCAAAGCTTTAACCTGATCGACGAATTGTCGGTCCGTGAAAACATCGAAGTGGCCCTGCTTTATCACGACGTATCCAAGGCGGAGCGACGGGAACGGGCCGAACAGGCCATGGAAAGAATGGAGATTGCACACCGTGCCAACCATGAACCGAGTCAGCTCTCCGGGGGTCAGCAGCAGCGAGTTGCGGTGGCCCGCGCGGTCATTGCCGAACCAAACCTGATCCTTGCGGATGAACCTACCGGAAACCTGGATTCCCACAATGGCCAGGAAGTTATGGAAATACTGACCGAGCTCAACCAGCAGGGCACCACGATTTTGATGGTGACGCATTCTCCTGCCCACGCTGAGTATGCGCGGCGGGACATCTCCCTGTTTGATGGTGAAGTAATCACCGAGAACCTGAAGAAATTTTAAGCTTAAGTTGAATGGCTGAAAAATGACCAATCGCAAGGAACACCCGTAATGTCAGGATTAAACACGCAATGGGTATCCCGCAAGGCCGGGATGTTTGCAACCTACTTCAGTGCTGCCATCCGGCAGATGAGCCACAACAAGTTCGCCTCCGGTATCAACATATTGAGTCTTGCCATTGGCCTGACTGTAGCCTTGATCGTCATTCTTTTTGTGCGCCACGAGCTCAGTTATGACCAATGGATCCCGAATGCGGAAAATGTTTATCGCTTTGAAACCAAAATAAACCAAACCAACGGTGGATCGATCTTCATAGCACAAACGTACCCGCCGGCGGCGCCCGTGCTGAAGAGCCGTTTTTCAGAAATCGAGGCTATCACCCGACTGCACTTCAACATCCATTCCCTGCACCGGGCAGACCAGGTGCATTACGAAGACATGGTATTTGCAGAACCGAACTTTTTTGAAGTACTGGATATTCCGCTGATCGAAGGAGACAAGGCAACCGCACTGGCGGGTGTTTCTTCAGTAATCATTTCAGAAGAAAGGGCGCTCAAATACTTTGGTACTGATCCGGCCATGGGGCAAGTCCTAACGATTGAGACGGTCGAGGGGGGTGAATTACGTGATTTCCAGGTCACCGGTGTTTTTCGTGACATTCCTCGGAACAGCCATCTCGACCTGCATTTTATATTGAGTAACCAGCCTGCGGATGACGGGTTCGGGTTCTATGACGACGGGTCATGGGACAACATCATGGCCCATACCTATCTGAAATTGGCCGAGGGTGCCGGAACCGAATTAATGGAGGCAGAGTTTCCTGCCCTGATGGATGAATTCGTTGATACTTCCCGGCGCCCGGAAGGTACGAAGGGCAGCGATATGGTGACCGGAATGCTCACGCGGGTAACCGACCTGCACATGAACCAGCGTAATATACAGCCATTGCGGCCGGTCGGTGACTGGACCCTGGTTTATGCCCTGACCGGAATTGCGGTGTTGATTCTGGCCATTGCCAGTATCAATTTCACCAACCTGGCACTGGCCCGTTCGCTGAGCAGGGCACGGGAAGTTTCCATACGCAAGGTACATGGCGCCGGACGCAGGCAGCTACTCAGTCAATATTTGCTGGAAACGGCCATTCTCACAATGTTGGCCCTTGGGCTGGCGCTCATAACCGTTTCTGCTGTTCTGCCCTATCTGAACGCTTTTATCGGTAAAGACCTCACCCTTGAATCCCTGTTGACCGTCGAGATGATTGCAGCTGTTTTTTCCCTGCTCAGCTTCGTGGCGGTTATTGCCGGATTATATCCTGCCATGGTTCTTTCATCCTATCGGCCAGCGGTCATATTCAGTGGTCTTCGAGGAAAGCGTGGAAAGGCGCATCGTTTACGCACTGCCCTGGTGGTTTTTCAGTTCACGATCTCGATCGCCCTGGGGATAGGCGCTACTGTCATCCAGTCTCAGCGTCACTATACAGCCGAGCGTGACCTTGGGTTTTCCATCCAGGATAAAGTGGTTCTGCGGTGGATGAATTGGGGTCATTTCGCCGAAAAGGCAGAAGTAATCAACGAACGGATACTTGCCCATCCAGATGTTATTGGCACGGCTTTTTCGAATGTTGTCCCCGGTGACCAGTATTTCGGCAACTCTCCCATGAGCGTGCCCGGGTATGCCGGGGAAGAGCCAGTTCGCGGTCGTCCGGTCAATATCGATGAAGGATTTTTCGAGCTGTACGAGCTTGAGCTCCTGGCCGGGCGAGCATTGAGCCGGGAATTTGGTCAGGACAACGCGCTGCTGGGTGTTGAAATGGACGAACAGGAGGATCCCGTACGCATCTCTGTCGTTCTCAGCGAAAGTGCAGTACAGCTATTGGGATTTGAATCTCCTGAAATGGCGCTGGGTGTGACCATGGATATATCGCAGCCACTGCTCGTGCCGGAGGTTGTCGGTGTCGTTAAGGACTTTCATTTCACCTCGTTACGAGAGGAGATATTACCCACTATTTTTTTCATGGTAAGCAGTGGTTTCGGCAATCTCACCGTCAGGTTTCGCGCAGGCACTGATGTGCCGGCCCTGGTCAGCGATATCACCGCCATCTGGAAAGATTTTATCCCGAGGGATCCGATCACCATTGATTATCTCGACCAGAACATTGCCGATCTGTATGAGAACGATCGTCAGCAGGGGATGATGGTCACCGCACTCGCAGCCCTCGCCCTTTTGGTGGCCTGCCTGGGCTTGTACGGACTATCTGCACTTGCGGCTACCGAGACATCACGTGAGGTCAGTATCCGCAAGGTGCATGGCGCTTCCATACCTGCCATCATTTCCATGTTACTGTGGCGGTTCTCGATTCCGGTGCTCATCGCGATCGGAATTGCCTGGCCGCTGGGCTGGTTTGGATCGAGCCAGTACCTCGACCAATTCTCATACCGCATCGACCTGGGCATGGTGTACTTTGCAGGCGTGGGCCTGGCGGCATTGCTGATAGCCGGTTTAACAGTCGGGGGGCATGCGTTCAAAGTGGCGCGTTCGAGTCCGATTCATGCGTTGCGGGTAAGACAATGAGAAATTCCTGTGGCTGAGGTGCAGTAGTCCTGGCTCAAATCCACCCAGGTATACTGAAGTCCCGGTCACAGTCCATTGAATGGAGACCACCACAATGAGCTGGAAAGGAGGATGTTTATGCGGGGCGGTCCGCTACGAAGCCCGGGTGTCTGCCTCGGATAATTGGTATTGTCATTGCCGTATGTGTCAAAAATCGAGTGGCAGTGCCGTTTCCACCAGCGCGATTGTCCCAAAGGCCCGGCTGCACATGATCAGGGGCGAGCCAAAATTCTATCAGTCTTCACAATTTGTAGAGCGAGGATTCTGTGCCGACTGTGGCTCGCCGATGTTTTTTCGGCCGACCAATGAAGACTGGATATCCATCTTGTCCGGCACACTGGACGACCCCGAACTCGCTCCACCCGAAGGTCACTATGGGGTCGAGAGTTGGGTCAGCTGGCTGAGAATTGAGGATGATCTGAAAAAAGAACGCACTGAAGCAGGTGGATAAGCCCTTTTGAGCTCATATAACCCGGATCGAAATTTTATACCGGTCCTGGCCAGGTGATTCAGATCACTGACCAAAATCCAGTGCACCATCCAACCCGGTTGCGACGCCTTTGATTGTTTGTGTGTACCGTATGGCCAGCAAAGCCCCGCGAACAAAGGATTCATAGGAAGTACTGCGATGGTTGACTGAAAAAGTTTCGCCCATATTGCTGAATGCAACCTCCTGGTCCGATAACAATCCCTTCATTCGTAACGAGTGAACATGAACCCCGGATACCAACCCTCCCCGTGCCCCCTTGACCAGTTCACCCTTCGTGATCAGCTCAGACTGAGATCTGTACTTTGCTACCCGCACAGCAGTCGCCAATGCGGTACCTGAAGGAGCATCAGGCTTTGCCTCTTCATGACGCTCTATAATCTCAGCCGACTCAAAATGAACAGAGGCCATCTCCGCAAATCGCATCATGAGAGCGGCGCCAATTGAAAAATTAGGTACAACAAGACAGCCGGGATCACCTTCACCCCAAAAAGATTTCAATTCCCCCATTCGGTCTTCAGTAAAACCGGAAGTGCCCACAACAACTCCCAGCCCCATGGTGTGCCACATTTTCAGGTTTTCCATCACAGTCTCCGGAGGGCCACATTCCACGATAATCCGGGCATCTATTCTCTCCATGGCATCTTCGATTTCCAGCCCTGCCATTGTCTTTCCTGCATGACCGGGAGCGTAAACTCCGGAAAGTTGCATGTCATTCGTGATTGAAATACCGCGCGCAATCGCACTGCCCAACCGGCCCATTGCACCTGACACCGCTACTTTCATGCTGATTTCCAACCGTATTGTTGATTCAAAACGTGATCTGTTTGCAGATTTTCTTCCAAAAGTGCATCACCAAGCTCGCATATTCATAAACAAGCTTGCCCCACGTATAAGCCCCTTTTCCCGCTGAGGACACCATGGTTGCTGGTCATTTCGGTGGCGACATAGCAGGGGTGCTGCATAAAGACACCGATGGCCTTGGCTTTCAGTCCGCCGAGAGGCTCTAAATTCACCGGTAATCACCGCGTCTGTTCAAAGGTTTTTATCTCACTGGTCATTTTCGCAGCGAGGGAATTGGGTATTGGAAATGTCAGGTGATACTGCGAAATCTTCCAACCTTGCGGGGTTCTCACCAGAACGCCTGTGCCCCTGCTCGTCCCATAGTTATCGTTCCACAGAATTTCGTCAAACCAGGCGCTTTGGGCGGATGGGGTTAAATTGATGTTGCGTTCCCTCAGTGAATAGGTCCAACCGCTGCCATCACCGGCATAGGACTGAAACTCGGCTTTACTCCATCGCTCGGATACATCCGTACCCAGGAATATGCTGTCCTCGGTCAGCAGGTCGAAATAGTTGGCCCAGTCTGCTTCTGACGCTGCAAGGTGAAACTGGTCCAGTATATTACTGACTTCGCTGATTGCAAAAGCCTGTTCCTCTGCCTGCTTTCCACCCCCGGATAATTCATCTGCGTTTAACGGTCCGGTGGTTAGAAATAATGACACGCAACAAATTCGAATGACTGATTTCATTTTCTGTCCTTTGCTAAAACACTGCAGCAGTGTAAATGTGAATTTTCAATGATGAACAACTGTGGGGCCAAATTGATGCCAGTCAAACAATGGTCGGGACGTCTGGGTTACCCCTTGCTGGCCCTCAGTTTCTGCTGTTCATTGATCATTCGGTAGGCCAGGTAGTACTTGTAAATATTGCTGACATACTGGACCGTCTCCCGGCCGATCTCACGGGCGGCAATCAGTTCGACGTTGTTAAACCACTTATTGGGATCAAGTCCGGCTTCCTCCGCCTTGCGACGCAGACCACGCACCCTTGCAGGACCCGCATTGTAGGCTGCAAATGAGAATAACGCCCGGTTGAACGGATCAATCTTCGGATCATCGAAGTACCGCTTGCGCAGGAAGTCAAGGTACTTGGTACCGGCATGTACGTTGGACTCGACGTTTTCAATATCCGGTATACCCACATTTGGATCCGAAGCGGTACTGGAAAGCAGCTGCATGATACCGATGGCGCCGGCGCTGCTGCGTGCATTCTGATCAAGACCGGATTCCTGGTAACCCTGCGCGGCGATCATCAGGTGATCAAAATCGTATTGATCGGCATACAGCTCAAAGAACCTGATGGTATCCTCAAATCGACTCAAACCGGTCGGATCCAGCGCATTGTTGACCCAGCGGGTGTTCTTCAGATAACGCTTGATCAGGATATTGCCCATCAGCGTGCCCTGGCGGTGGGTGTGGGAAAACTCATTGACCTCGGCTGCCAGCAATGGACTGTTCTTCCTGAAAGCCCAGGCGATGTGCCGGCCGGATTGTATCACCAGGTCTTCACGCACCTGCAGGTCATTGAGAATTCCCGCCCAGAATCGGGCCTTGTAATCGTCCATGACAATCATGGGCAAAAGACCCGCGCTGACCATCTCCAGCAGGTCTATGTCCTGCAACAAGGGTGGCACGTCCACGATATCCACCAGGGCACGGTGATTGGCAAGAAAGGATTCATTCAGATCTTCGAGGCTTTCGCGGTAGCTGCTGCCTGGCTTGATATGAACGGTTTTGCCGGACAGGTCCTCGATACTGGCAAGGGATGGTGCCCCAGGCCCGGTGATGATCACCTCCTTTACTTCGCGTGACAGCGGAGTTCCAAAATCAACCCGTTGCTGCCGCCGGGGTGTAATCGACAACCCTGCCGCAGCAATGTCACCGTAGCCCTCTTCCAGGCCCCTTAGCAACTGGTCAAACTCGACCGGTATCAGCACCACGTGCAGTTTGAGATGTCCGGTTCCCAAACGCTCGTTGATGGATTTCTCGAACATCTTGACCAGATCGTAGGTCAGGCCTTTTTCCTTCGGACCATCAAGAAAATAACCGCCAAGTTGAAACACGGTCAGCACACGGATTAGCCGCCGTTCTACCATGCCGTCGAAATCTCCACTCCAGGTTTGGTGCAGTGGTGCAAGTTCCGGTGGTAATCCCAGTTCACTTGCATTGAGCAGAAACTTCCCGGGGCTCTTGTCACCGGCTACGGCATCTGGATCATGGGTTAACGCTGAAGACTGTTCTGCGGGGGCCACCTCATATCCCATTTCCGGGGCTTCGCTGGATGTGGGCAATGAAGGGTCGGTGTCGCCGCAGGCTACCAGCAGCGGGCCGAGTGCGATCATGATCAACAGTAATGACAACTGAAAACGAGGGTTTATATGATGAGTCCGAATTAATCTCACTATGGATACCTGTGTGGAAACGTCGTCATTTTAACCTGCCGGGCACCGCAGTGGACACTCTTTAAACCCGTGCAAGCCTGATTTCGCTGTTGCCGGGGCATGCTTCACGATAGAATAGTGATTCATTCCATTGGAATGCCTGAGGGGAGGCTCTCAAAAGCCTGAGAAGTCGATATGACAAACCCTTTGAACCTGATCCGGATCGTACCGGCGTAGGGATAGGGCCACAACCTGTTCAATCTCTTCACCTTCCGGGTCTCTTTAACCGCTTTGTTAAGGAGGCTTACGTGCTCATCAAAAAATATTGGATGCTCTTGGTTCCCATCCTGGTTCTTGTGCCCCATGGGGTCATTGCAGAACAGAATTCTGGCGGCGAACTGGAGGAAATCATCGTATCCGCGCAATTCCGTGATGCCACCTTGCTGAAAAGCACTGGTAGTATTTCGGTGATCCAGCAACACACGCTGTTCGACCGCGGTGCGCAACACCTCGAAGAAACCCTGAACGTATTACCCAATGTCAATTTTTCCTCAGGTGCATCGCGTGCACGTTTTATCCAGGTGCGTGGTGTGGGTGACCTGGAGCAGTTTGTCGACCCCAAGTATTTCCCATCAGTGGGTGTCACCGTGGACGATGTCGATATGAATGGTTTCGCCGCCTCTGTGTTGACCATGGATATCCGGCAGATCGAAGTTTTAAGGGGTCCGCAGGGAACACGTTTTGGTACCAATGCACTGGCCGGCATGGTCAATATCCGTTCCAACCCACCCACCGGCACGCCCATGTTCTCAGCCCGGGCCGGATTGGGTAATAAAGGTGGATGGAACGTGGCTGCCGTGGCGAGCGGACCGTTAAACGACAGGCTACTGGGCAGACTGGCTGTCAGCCAGACTCGCAGTGACGGCTATATCCGCAATGATTTTCTTGCCGGTGACGACACCAATGAACGGGATGAGTTTGGCCTGCGTGCCAAACTGCAATGGGACGGTCAGAATAATAATGTCACCGAGTTGACCGCCTACCATGTCGACATTGACAATGGTTACGACGCTTTTTCATTGGATAACAACCGTCACACGCTGTCGGACGAACCGGGTCGTGACCGCCAAAAAGCACTGTCAATTTCAGCCAGGAACCATACTGAGATCAATGCACACCTGGCGATTGAAACCATCCTGAGCTGGTCGGATGCCGATACCGAATATGGCTACGACGAAGACTGGTCAAATCCGGATATCTGTGACGGTTTGGAATTTTGTTACCCCTATACCAATACCGACCAGGGCCAACGAAACCGTGACAACATAAGCATCGATACACACCTGATATCGAAGGACGACGGCAGTCTCAGCTGGGTCGCAGGTGTCTATGCCCAGGACCGCAGTGAGGAATTTACACGCCAGTACTACGGCCCCTTTGCCAGTGAATATGAAACCCGGCGGTACGCCGCGTATTTGCAGTTGGACTTTGATCTTTCCACCAACTGGCGATTGACCAGTGGTGCGCGATACGAGTATTTCGAAGACGATTACAGCGACACCAACGGGCTGCTCAGCAGGACCGATGACCGATACATTACCGGCGAGCTGACATTGCAACATGACCTGCGTGATGGCAGCCTGCTTTATGCAACTCTGTCGCGTGGGGTAAAGCCGGGAGGTGTCAATACCGAGGCCAGTTCCGTATTCGGATTCATGGACCCGAGATTTCATGATTTCATGTCGGGGCGTTTGAAATTCGGCAGCGAGCGTCTTTTCAACAGAGAGATCGGTATCAAGGGGCGCTACCTGGATGATACCCTCAGCTTGCGTGCAGCCCTGTTCCACATGGACCGCAACGATGCACAACTGGAATCCTGGATCTGGGACGATGTGAATTATCTATGGGTGGGCTATCTCGACAGCGTATCCTCCGGTAGCAACTACGGCGCTGAGTTGGAACTCGATGTTCGTCTGTCAGATTCCGTCAGGCTGTTCGCAGGCCTGGGCTGGCTCAATACCAATATAGATAATATGACGGTTGTCGACCTCGGTGAGCCGGGACAATGGACCCAATCGGTGATCACAAATATCGAAGACCGCGACCAGACCAAGGCTCCGCGCTGGCAGTACAACATCGGCACCAACCTGAATCTGGGCGACCGGTTCAGTGCCAGAATTGAGCTCGAAGGGCGAAGCGACAGCTTTTATGGTTATTACCACAACCAGGAAATTTCGGGTTACGCCCTGGTCAATGCCAGCATTGGCTATGTGACCGGTGCTTTTACCATCCGCGCCTGGGGACGCAACCTGGGTAACACAGACTATGCAGTGCACGGTCTGTATTTTGCCAATGACCCACGCAAGAGTTATGTCAATGAAGCCTATCGTCAGTTGGGAGAACCGCGGGTTTATGGCATCGATGTCAGATATGACTTCCGCTGAGAAGCCGGCAATTCATAGTCCAAACGCATGAACGATTGGCTGCAAACCGTGATACAAGCCGCCGGAGCCTTGTCCGGCTGGGAGCTGACCGCAGTAATGTTTGCCGTGGCCTACCTGTTGCTCGCCGTGCGGGAAAAGGTTTTATGTTGGCTGTTTGCATTTCTCAGCACGGCGATCTACACGGTCTTGTTCTGGGATGTCAGTCTGCTGATGGACTCGGCCCTGAATGTCTACTACATGTTTATGGCGGGTTATGGCTGGTACCAGTGGACCCGCGGTGGTGGTAATAACGGACAGAAACTTTCCCTTCCCATCCGTTCCCTGTCTCAGCGTCAGCATATTCGGGTAATGTCGGCCATTTTTGTTCTCAGTGCCTTGTCCGGTTACCTTCTCAGTACCTACAGCCAGGCTGCATGGCCCTATATAGATTCATTTACCACCTGGGCCAGTGTCATCACGACCTACCTCGTAGCCCGAAAATATCTTCAAAACTGGCTTTACTGGATCGTGATCGACACGGTATCGGTTCCACTTTATATTGAACGTGGTCTGCACCTGACCGCCCTGCTCTTTGTATTTTATGTGGTCATTGCAGTCAGTGGCTACCTGAGCTGGCGGACACACTACCGCCAGGATTTTCATGTTCCCGAGAACTAAGCTGGACAGGATCCGGTCCGCTATCGGTGGTTGGCGAAAGTGGGGTGGTGGGCTGAGCACAAGACCTGAATTTGTCAAAACGTTAAGCTCGGGTCGCAGCAACCACAGTTTCCTGCTGGACTCGGAGGGCACATTGATGGTCCTGCGACTCAACAGACTTGATCACCTGCTTCCGGGATCCAGTCGCAAGGTGGAAAGCGTGGTTTTGGATGAAGCGAGCCAAAGTGGAATTGCTCCACCGCTGCTCTTCATTGACGAGGAGGCGGGATACCTGGTCAGCATTTATATCGATAACCTGCCTGGGACGCGAACGGAAATTACCGATCATTTGCTGGACCAGCTATTTGACCTGCTCGGCCGATGTCACCGATTGCAGGCAGACGTGCCAACCCTGGATTACCTGGCCCACGTGAATCATTACTGGCAACAGATTGATGCAGGCCCTCTTCTGCCCCCACTGGAACTGGCAGATCAAAAATCCGCCATGGAAACCGAAATGACCAAGTTGTCCGGTTATGGCGCAATGACCGGGCTGTGCCACCACGACCCCATACCCGGGAATTTCGTGGGCGGCCCAGACCGGCTCTACCTGGTGGACTGGGAATATTCGGCCCGGGGACTGATCGTCATGGACTATGCTGCCCTGGTCATTGAATGGAAAATTAATGATGCCGAAGTGCTGGCCCGGACCGGGATAGCCCCGCCGGTCCTGGACTCAGCAAAAATGATCTATCAATACCTTTGCGCACTTTGGGAAGAAACAGCGCGGGGTAAAAGCATCAGTTAATCAAACCGGGCCCTGCTTTGAAATCAATAAACGCCCCTTCACACTTATACTTTCAAAGCCCTAGGGCACTCGCCTGCTGGTTCTTCAGATGGTCGGCCTGGCGCAACATATCCAGCATCACCCCAAAAAATTCATCTCTCCCTGAAACCAACAGCAAACCATGCTCAATAGCATCTTCAGGCTGCAGTTCGTTGCGTGCTAATTTCGCCAGGGTCCCGCTGTCTGTTTCGATGGCGGTGGATGCCGCAAGCCATGGTCCTGTAATCGCCCTGCACCCTTGTGCAGACAGCAGCAGGTGAAATTCGTGGCCCTCCAGGGACATATTCAGAATCAGGGTTTGATCCGGTCCTCGTACGGAATTCAGAAATGACTCGATGGCGAGCATATCCCATTGCGGCATACGGGTGGCATCTTCGGTCAGACCCGTATCAAACTGGCTGCCCCAGCGAACCAAGGCGTGTGTTATGGGTCGTAACTGCTCACCGGCAATGGTCAATTGGTAGGCAGATTGGGACCCGCTCCCGGCTTTCTCGATGATGTTCTGGCCGGACAGTGATTTCAACCGGTCCGCAAGCAGGTTGGTGCCGATCCCCGGTAACTGCTCCAGTAGCTGACCGTAACGTTTCGGACCCGTCAGCAAGGCACGGATCAGCAGCCAGGTCCAGCGCTCCCCGATCAGATCAAGTGCAACCGCCAGGCTACAGGACTGTTGATAGCTGCGTTTTTTCATGATATTTCAATTATTACTTGAATAATATATAGTGTTTAATATACTATTTTAAAGTATAACACACACATGGAGAATGACACATGTTAAATATGTCTCTCGGAAGTGCCCGCCACCTGCGTCAGGCCCTGATGGGAAATGCCGTTTTTTCCACCTTTTGTGGTGCTTCCATACTACTTGCCGACCCATTGATTGCAGCGTTTCTCGGAACTCCGGACGTTAGCCTTGTGCCACTGGGGGTCGCCTTGCTGATATTTGCCGCGTACCTGTTGCTGCTCTCACGCAGCAACCGTTTGCCCAAGGCGGTCATTGGTGGTGTTATCGGTGGTGACTGGGCCTGGGTAGCAGCCTCGGTGGCATTGGTCGTGATTAAATCAGAGTGGTTTACACCACTGGGAATGGGCCTGATTTTGGCGGTTGCCATCGCGGTCATGATGTTTGCCCTGTGGCAGGGACGGGGCCTGAAAGAACTGGAGTTGGCGACGGCCTGACCCATGGTTCCGACCTATCCGCAGGTCCTGTTTACCCCATTAAAGTGCGTGCGGAGATTCCCGCTTGCGCGGGAATGACGTTGTCAAACTCGAATCTTCGTATGTACCCTGGACAGTCCCGAAACCAGTGAACTACTCCAGATCAAGAAAACTGCGCAGTTGTTCCGAACGGGTCGGGTGACGCAGTTTGCGCAAGGCCTTGGCCTCGATCTGCCGAATTCGCTCACGGGTAACGTCAAATTGTTTACCCACCTCTTCCAGTGTATGGTCGGTGTTCATATCGATACCAAAACGCATACGCAGCACCTTGGCTTCTCTTGGTGTCAACCCTGCCAATACACCCTGTACGGTGCCAGTCAAACCGGTACCTGTTGCGGATTCAACCGGGGATGCAATATTGGCATCTTCGATGAAATCACCCAGGTGCGAATCTTCATCATCGCCAATTGGGGTTTCCATTGAAATCGGTTCCTTGGCGATCTTGAGTACTTTGCGAACCTTGTCCTCGGGCATTTCCATGCGTATGGACAGTTCCTCGGGTGTCGGCTCCCGGCCCATTTCCTGCAACATCTGGCGTGAAATGCGATTGAGCTTGTTGATGGTCTCGATCATGTGCACCGGTATACGTATGGTACGTGCCTGGTCCGCAATCGAACGGGTAATGGCCTGGCGAATCCACCAGGTTGCATAGGTTGAGAATTTATAGCCACGGCGATACTCAAACTTATCCACGGCCTTCATCAGGCCGATGTTGCCCTCCTGGATCAGGTCGAGAAACTGCAGCCCACGATTGGTATATTTCTTGGCGATTGAAATCACCAGCCTGAGGTTGGCCTCGACCATTTCCTTCTTGGCGCGACGGGCCTTGGCCTCACCAATGGACATGGCACGGTTGATGTCCTTGAGTTCATAGATCGTAACCCGGTTTCCGAGTTGCAATCTGGCCAGTCGGTCCTGTAGATCACCGACTTCGGTGGCGTATTCACTCAGTGCTGCCACCCACTTCTGCTTGCCGGACAGCACAGTACCCATCCAACCCTTGTTGGCTTCATTTTCTGTAAAGCTCCGGACAAAGGTCTGTTTGGGCATTTTCGCCTGTACCACGGCCATCTGCATGATGGCACGTTCATGCTCCCGCGTTCTGGAAACAGCGTAACGCAAGCGGTCAACCAGATGGTCCATCATCTTGGCAGGAAGTTTCAGCATCATGAACATCTCGGCCATTTCGTCCAGATGCTTCTGGGCCTTGGCGTTTACCGGGCCGTGCTTGTCATTGAACTTGATAAATTTCGCGTGGTGCTTGCCGAGTTTTGCAAAATGAGCTGCAACCTCTTCGAGATCAGGTCCGGTAGGACCCTTGTCCTCTTCTTCTTTCTTATCTTTGGCATCGGTGGGCTTCTTGGCTACAGGCAAGGGCTCATCGGGTGCATTGGGATCAATGAAATCTATCATCACCTCGGTTAACCGTTGCCTGCCTTCCTGGTGAATTATGTACGCGTTAAGCAACACCGTGTGGGTCGCCGGAAAACGGGCCAACGCCAAGTGGACCTGTTTCAACCCCGCTTCAATACGCTTCGCAATGACGATCTCGCCCTCGCGGGTTAACAATTCAACTGTACCCATTTCGCGCATGTACATACGCACCGGGTCGGTGGTGCGACCGATTTCAGTTTCAACGGCTGCCAGTGCTGCGGCGGCCTCTTCTGCAGCCGTGTCATCATCCGTGGCGGTTGACGCATCGTCATTCAGGATAAGAGAGTCGGCATCCGGTGCTTTTTCATGCACCGAAATTCCCATATCGTTAATCATGTTGATGATATCTTCGATCTGTTCCGGATCGACGATGTCATCGGGCAAGTGATCATTCACCTGCGCATAGGTCAGGAAGCCCTGCTCCTTTCCCTTGGTAATCAGATCTTTCAATTGTGACTGTTGATTTTGATTCATAAATTTATCTTCATAATCATTAACTATAGTCCATGAAAATCACTCCGGCGACCCCTGATAGCCAGAGAATTTCAATCACTCAGGATTGACGGTCATCCAAACGTTTTTTCAATTCTTGCTGGCGTTGTTGTAACGCCCGGTATTCATCACGCTGCTCAATAATATTCGTTACTCTCGACAACAAAATATCCACCCAAGTCAGACGTATGCGATTGACCGCATCGATGAACTCCTGTTCCTGTTGATCCTCCTCACCGGGAAGATGCCAGACAGCCAGTTTTTGCAGATGCGTCAAAGCCGGGTGATCGTGCCACAACTCTATTAACTGGGCCGTTGAGATATTAGGGCGTTGAGCGCAAAAATCAACAAGTTCCTTGAAGATTTCTACACCATGCAGTTCATCATTGCCCAGACCGGCAAAATCTTCAATACTCCCCGCTTCCCCGGCCAACGATGGGTTCTGCACCAAATGAGCCAGGGCAACACGCAAGGGCGTACGTTGTTGAGACGGTTTCCCTCGCTGAGCGGGACCGGCAGAAAGGTCCCGGGTGACAGGCTGTTGTCCTTGCAACCTGTGTCGCGCAAGTGTTTCCAACCTTTCTGTCATCATGTCGCGGTAGATGCCCTCGGGGAGGGACAGGATACGGGGTTGTGCGCGTTCCACCAGGCGTGCCCGGTCGTCAAGACTTCCAAGATCCAGGTCCACCGTGAAATGATCAAAAAAGAATTCTGACAGCGGACAGGCATTGGCGATAAGTTGTCCAAATTCATCCGCGCCCTGTTTACGTACCAGGCTGTCTGGATCTTCACCTTCCGGAAGCAGCAGAAATTTCACCTGCAACCCTTCCCGCAGTTTTGGCAAGGCAGCTTCCAGCGCCCGCCAGGCGGCTTTGCGCCCGGCCTTGTCACCATCGAAACAAAACACCAGCGTATCCGCTGCCCGAAACAGAATCTCAACCTGAATTGGTGTTGTGGCCGTACCGGATGTAGCGACCGTATTCCTGTATCCAAACTGGGCCAGCGTTGCCACGTCCGTATACCCTTCAACCACAATGATGCTGTCCAGGCGACCCGAGCGCTGTCGAGCCAGGTACAGACCGTAGAGTTCCCTGCCCTTGTGATATAACGTGGTTTCCGGAGAATTCAGATACTTTGGTCCGTCCTCGGACAGGGCACGGCCACCGAAGGCAATCACACGGCCACGGCGATCGTGAATGGGGAACATGATGCGGTCCCGAAACTTGTCATAACTTCCACTGCGGCCCTCACTGAGCATTCCGGCGTTCTTGAGTAAAGCAAGTTTTGCATCATCCGTGCCCAGATGTTTGATCAGCGTATCCCAACCCGCCGGTGCGTAACCAATGTCGAAATCCCGGCTGATTTCCCCGGAAAGGCCACGTTTCTTCAGATATTCAATGGCTGCAGGGGTTTCCTTGAGCTGCTGGCAGTAAAATTTTGCGCAGGCCGCCAGGACATCGTACAAACCGACATCCGGACGCGGCTCCTGGCTGCCGCTGGCTGGTACTTCCAGCCCCGCCGCGCGGGCCAGTTCTTCTACCGCATCGAGAAATTCCAGTCCTTCATACTTCATCAGAAAGCCAATGACTGATCCATGCTCTCCACAACCAAAACAATGGTAAAACTGTTTTTTGGGACTGACTGTAAAAGAAGGGGTCTTTTCTTCGTGAAAGGGACAACGGGCCTGGAACTCACTACCCGCTCGCTTCAGGGGCAGTCGTCTTTCAATCAACTCCACGATATCACTTCGTGCCAGGACCTCTTCGATAAATGAATCGGGGATGCGACCGCCCATGAGTGGTCAGTCGGCCCGTGGCAATCGGTAGAAGACTGTCAGCTGTTTGCTGTGCCCGAAGTGTGTTGGATTCCGGAAACCCGGGCCGGCGGCCATGGGCATTATCAAACGCCGAGCTGTGCTTTTACAGCGTTGCTGATGGCCTTCATGTCAGCGCGACCCTGAATTTGTCCACGTAATTTGTTCATGACAGCACCCATGTCGCGAATACTGCTGGCACCGGTCTCAGCCAGGGCCTGTTTAATCAAAACGGCCACTTCTTCTTCACTGAGTGCCTCGGGAAGATAGACGGCGATCAGATCGAGCTCGAATTTTTCCTGCGCAGCCAGATCTTCCCTGCCGGCATTCTGGTATTGTTCGAGAGATTCCCTGCGTTGTTTGACCATCTTATTGAGTACGGTGAGCACTGCCTGATCATCCAGATCAATTCGTTCATCTATTTCGATCTGCTTGATTGCTGCTGTAATCAAACGCAAAGCGGTCAGGCGTTTTTGATCACGCGCACGCATGGCAGATTTCACATCATCTTGAATTTGGGTCTTTAAAGTCATAGCTTGAATCCGGCGTTTGGCTGGGCTTGCCCCGGGTTCGGACCCGGGCCTGTCCAGGCGTGGGATTTATCAGCCGCCCGAAACAGACGTTTCGGGATAAAGGGTATTCCGGTTGTGACGCCGGAATTTTATCAATACATACGGGTCCGGCGAATGTTTTCCCGTGCCAGGCGACGCAGGTTACGCTTTACCGCCGCTGCAGCCTTGCGCTTGCGTTCCTGTGTTGGTTTTTCATAATACTCACGGCGACGCGTTTCCGCCAGTACACCTGCTTTTTCACACGAGCGTTTGAACCGACGCAGTGCATATTCAAAAGGCTCGTTTTCGCGAACTTTTACGCTGGGCATTGTTACTCCAATCTTTCAGTTGTGCCCAAAATGGGCGTAGCCGGATATTTTAACCTTTATCGCAACAATCTTGCAAAGCATTATCTTTCAAATTATTTGTTTCCATGGTGTGTCATCCATGCACCGTAAATAGCGAACCCGGGACATCCATGCACACGAAAATCGTTGAGTGGTGTCACTTTTTCAGGATACGACAGCGTCAGGAGATTCCCGCTTGCGCGGGAATGACGATTTTCTTAAACACCGTCATCGCTGGGCCGCGAATAGCGGAACCCGGGACCTCCGTGCGCTCGCAGAGTATTAAGCTGTGCAACCTTTTCAGATTACTACAGCGTCAGGAGGTTCCCACTTGCACGGGAATGACGTTTTTGAGGGGCACCGACTATGTCAATCCGGCAATTACCGCCGAACCACCTCTTCTTGGATCACCGGCGGCCCGAAATTCACCGCCGACAAGCTGGGCAACAGCATGAACGCCACCAAAATACAGATTTCTTTCGGGCCAGCGCTCCACTTCGGGCCAGCCCTGGGTCAGAAAATCCATTGCAGCATCAGAAAAACCCGCTTCCACACTCAGGTGATCATGTTCCAGGTGCATACGGGGTGCCGCCACAGCCTGCTCCAGGTCCATATCGAATTCCAGCACATTGATCAGCACCTGCAACATGGCACTGCGTATTCTGTTGGAGCCACCCGAACCCAAAGCAATACGACCGCCATCGGACAGTTTGACAATTGCCGGTGACATCATTGAAGCCAGGCGTTGGCCGGGTGGCAACCGATGAAATCCGCCGGGGTTGAGATCTTCCTCACCCATCATGTTATTCAACATAATTCCGCTGCCGGGCAACACATAGGAAGACCCCTCACCGTTGGAAAGGGTCAGACTGGCGAGGTTTCCCTGTACATCGGCAACGCTCAAATGGGTGGTGCCCCGGGACACCAGGCCACCGGTGCGCATAAATCCATGCCATTCTTCCAGGTTTTCGGGCTGGAGAATTTGTTTAGCTGTTTGGTTATCAAGACCTGCTTCCAACCCGTGTTTTTTGCGTACCAGACCCGCCGCACGCATTGCCCGGACCAGTGCCTGAGCATGTTTCCTGCCACCCCATGTCACATCTTCACCCCCGATTTTGTCCAGAAGAGACAAGGCAAATACAACCAGGCACCCCCCGGGTGATGGCGGACTGTTGATACTGATTTGGGCACCATGGGAAACAGCGGTCACCGGTTTGCGTACGATAACCTCGTACGACCCCAGGTCTGTTTCTGTAATCAACCCACCCTTGCGAGCGCAATCCTGGACCAGTTGCTGGCCAGGGTCGCCCTGGTAAAACCATTGGGGACCGTGACTGGCGAGTGCTTCAAGTGTGTCGGCCAGTGCAGGGTTATTTACCACCTCTCCGATTTCCGCTGAACGACCGGGCACGTACATTGACGCGGCCAGCTCCTGTGCCTCCGGTGTCGCTTCAATTATTGGCTGAAGGATCTCTGAAATATATTTTTGCAAAGCGTTTAAACGCACGCCTTCGCGTGCCAGATAAACGGCAGGTTCAATAATTTTCGCCATTGGCAACCGACACTGTGCACGGTGTACGGCAAAAAGGCCTGCCACGACACCCGGGACCGCGATGGAGCCCATACCAATATGGAACTCCTGGGTAGCGGTACCAAAGTCGGCCTGTATTGGGTAAAAATCCAGTTCGCCCTGAAGGACGGATGGAGTTTGGGTAAAGAAATCGTACACCCTGGCTTCGCTGTGTGCTGGCTGGGCCAGTAAAAACCCACCACCCCCGAGACTGGCCAGCAATGGTTCACATACACAAGCCGCACACATCGCACCCAGGGCAGCATCAAAGGCATTGCCACCTTCTTCCAGCAACACCCTGGCCGCGTTGGTAGTTTCCTTGTGTCCCGATGCCGCGGCACCCAGAATGTGAGTCAAGAGCAGATTCCGATGATTGAACAAGGCGTCATGGTACCCCAAGGTCTGCTCTTTAGTATCAAATTTCCTCCCCGTGCAAATATTGAAAACTTATACCTGAATTCAGCATTCCTGGTTATTTCTGCCACTAAATCTCAACAGTGGATGAATACCAATCCTCTTCAATCCTGAAATGTTGGCCCCATTTGAGTGACACAATGATGTCATATCCACTTGCTGTGATCTTACTTATGGCATCTCGCACCTGCGGGACGATAATTAATCAGTCAAAATAATCTGGACTAGAACACAAACTCAAACTGGTACTACTGGTATTTGACTGTCTGCTGTAATTTTCCCTGAACATCATGATGTGGGAACCCCGTTATGCCTAATAATCACACTTTCCAGAAAAAAACCCTGGCCGTGGCCGTCACTGCCGCCTGTTTATCAATGACCAATGCGCCCCAGGCAAGGGCACAACAGGAAGAAAGCAGTGGTCTGCTTGAAGAAATCGTCGTCACCGCGACCCGTCGCGAGGAGACAATGCAGGACATTCCTTACAATATTTCCGCCATAACCGGAGAGGCCATGGAGGCCCAAAATATTGTCAACCAGTATGATCTGCTTCGTTCCATGCACGGGATTTCCGTCGTTGATCGTGGCTACCGGAATGGGGGAACGGTCAACAGTATTGTAATCCGTGGTCTGAATGTCGATAACGGTGCGCTTGGTGACATTATGTTAAACGCGGTACCCACCGTTGCCACCTATGTCGACATTACTTTTTGAGTTCGGGCACTTTTTTCTGTAAGCTGTCACCCAGGGGTGCAAAATTTAACCGGCACATGGAATGAATCCGGTCGCTCCCCCGGGAAAGTAACAAGCCATCATAATTAAGGGAGTAATCATGATTAACAAATATCATCTTGCGCTGTGTGCGCTGTTTTTATCCTTCATCTCAACAACCGCAATCGCTGGTAAACCAGAGGAAGCCCTCATTTATCATTGCGGATGTTCTGCAAGCAATGAATTTACCGTGGAGGCTGGCTCCGAACTGCGTTGGAAGCTGCTTATTGTGAACGCCAACTCCAAGGGACACCAAAACCATCAAATCGGGGACATCGAAAACTGCACCTATTTTGACCAGGAGTCCGTTGAACAGGAAAATCAGCTGGTACGGGGTTCCAACGACTGTGAAGTTGGTGATCTCTTAACCGGTGTGAGCACATGCGAATCAGAACCAGTGGCTGGTGATACCTGCGCGCAACAGACTACAATTTGCCCGTGTACAGAGAACCCGGAATGGGACGCGTTTCTGGAATCCGGACCAGAGGGTGAATGCGGAGACGGGCCTTTTGGTGTGTTCGCGAACCTGACACGTATTAAAAACACGCAAAATCCCGAGGAATGGGCATTTGCAAACAATTACCAAGGTGATCGCCGATGCGGGACTGTAACGAATGCCGATGGGTTTGTCGGATTCGAATTCATTACTGCTGACGAAGAAGCCGCTTGTGCGCAAGAAATTGTGGCGACAGGAAGCGCCTTAGGAAACGACTGCACCGCCTGGTAAGTAAACTTGAAAAAGGCAGCCGGGCAATCGGCTGCCTTTTCAAGACCGGGGTCCCGATCCTGGTCACTGTTATAGAATCCGGTTCATTTGTGGATGCCCGGCGTAAATAAAATTGACCAACCGCAGTTTGGTTTATTTGTTTCCGAATGTCTTTTCCAGATAACCGCGTCAAGACTTCTTTACCCAAACCCCTCAAGTGCGGCGTCACTGAAGAATCCGAAGAATATATTGACAACAAATTTATCGCCAGTTAGGTTTGATGGCAATCACCAAAGCTGGATGTACGTTTTTTATTTGAATAGCGGAGCCAAGGGATGACAGGTAAATCACTTGGTGCATGCGGGGCAGATGACCCGGAAATTCTTGAATGATTGATCAGTCATATCGAATACTGGTTGCAGAAGATAACCAACTAAATATGGAGCTGGTGTGTTACATGCTGGAAAACATGCAACTCCCGTATGCAGCTGCCATCAACGGTGCCGAGGCCGTAGAATTATTCAAAAAAGAAAAAATATCTGCCGTTTTGATGGATTGCCACATGCCCGTCATGGACGGTTTTCAGGCGACCAGCGAAATTCGGCGTATTGAAAGCGAAACTTCTGACGGACGCAGGGTGCCCATACTGGCATTGACCGCAAATGCCAGTATGCGTGACAGAAAAAAATGTCTTGAAATGGACATGGACGACTACCTGAGTAAACCGTTCAAGTATCAACAATTAAAGAGCTTGCTCGATAAGTGGCTATCGCGTGAAAACCCGTCTGCTGACCCATCGGTGGAGACTTCCGAATCCCACAAATCTCCTGCGGTCAGTGATACTGCAATTGTAGATCTCAGTTCAATTGAAGCAGTATTCAAAGACCCGGAAAGGGTCAGGAAAATCATCCAAAAGTATATTGAACAAGCCGGGAAATATCTGCAGGATATGCGATTAGCCTCTGAAGATGAAAATATGCCTGATCTTCGCTTTGCAGCCCATGCTTTGAAATCCAGTAGCGCGTATATGGGACTGAGCCAGGTATCACAAACCTGTAAAGAACTCGAATTGTTTCAAAAGGGTAAAACAACTCTGACAGTTTACCAGTTGATAGCCCGTCTGGAGCAAGAACTGACAGCAGCGACCCCGGTTTTGAGGGACTACTAGTTATACCATTCAAACAAGTATTGCTTTCCAGTCAACCATTCAACTCCGCTCGTATGCTGCCAAGTGATTGTTTTAATTGTTGGGTATCAATGGGTTTGGTGATCCAATCCGCCCAACCAATCGATTGATCGCAACTTTCATCCATCGAAGAGATGATAATGATCGGAATTTTCATTGTTTTTTCCTCGGATTTCAGTACTTTCACCACGGCAAAACAAAGTAAAACTTACTGCCGATGCCGGGCACACCTTCGCTTTCCAACCAGATTTTACCAGCGTGCATTTCTACCAGGGTCCTGGTCAAAGGTAAGCCCAATCCTGTTCCCTCTTCCTTTCTGGACAGGGATGAGTCAATTTGCTCGAATTTTCTGAAGATCAGTGAATGATGTTCTGGTTTGATACCGATGCCGTTGTCCTCGACGGGGAACATGACACCCTCCGTGTCCGTATCCAGATATTGAATAATTTCATTGTTTTCAGGTGAATTCCGAGATTCGATGACTTTCCTGCAAGATTAATCTGGTTTCGAATCCAGCTACTTTTCTGTATGTCCGCAATGATGCCGACATTTTCCACATTGGGCAGGAGATCCTCCAATATTTGCACCTGCTCAGCAATGCTGGATTTGTCCGAAACTTCGTAAATATCTTCATGATTGTTCAATTTGAGTTTGTTGCTATCTGCCATCGTGTAGATGATGCGCATATTGTCCAGATTATTGATGGCGAGTTGAGTCGCAGGTGTTCCCATAGTGAGCACGATCACTTTTTCAGGATCGACAATTTGAGCCTTTATTGATCTGATGATGGGGCCTCCGAGTTCCTGTTTACCTTGCAGGTCGAATTCCCTGATGACGAGTTGGCTGGGAATACCTGCCTCAATGGCGGAAATTATCTGGTCGATGACGGGTAATGATTTGGTTTTGATAATGAACAATGTTTGCGTGTCTGCGTTATGCAAAGCATTATCCTGGGCGAACACAATTCCTGTGTTTGCCAGATAAAGGCAGAGCAAGGATACAAACAGCTTCATGAAATCACTTGAACCAGGTGAAACCCATTAGATAAGTCGCATTGGGACGAAGCCCGGAATCATTGATGGGCAAGATTTCATTTGCGAAAAACACACCACGATCTGTTGCCGCATATTTAATTCCCAGTCCAAGATCGTAGCGATCATCACCACTGCCCATCTGGTTGGTTACGGTATTGCTGCCGATGACGTCAATGTAGGTCGATAAACGTCTGCCCCCTGCGAAAATGTCATACTCCAACCCGAGGTCAAAAAGTACTTTTTCCTGCCCGGAATTGCTCCCATTAACTTCAAAACCAACATTGAAATATGGAATCAATACACCCTTTCCCTGGGGAAATCTTGCCGAGGAGAGCAACATCATGGCGCCTCCAACACCATGAATTCCCTGCAGGTTATCTGGATCACCAGTGGGCATTCGTAGTTGGTAGAAAGCTGCCAGGTTCAGTTGGTCGCTCTTCTTGAATTGGTGCTTCAAATGCAGCACAAGGTCACCCGGCCCAGTGTGGCTTTCAGAGGCAGATGAATCCGGCGAATCCTCATTGACAGGATCAAAATTGTGTACAGACCCGAATGGGGAATACACGATCGACGGGGCATTGATGATGGATGCCGTGGAGTTAACACTCACATTGGTATGCATCAGCGGGATATGAAATCCGATATCCATATGCTCGGACAGACCGTAATTTGAAGAAAACCAGATGAACTGGTTCTTTATTTTCAGATCCAGGTTCAATTGCACAACATCATCGATATAACTGTAACAATTGGGTGGTGGTGGATTTGGAAACCCGGGCGCAAGACAGGTAAGCGCATCCGGCTCCAACTCCAGATGACCCAGGTCTACGGTCAAATCATTTAGATCCCGGCCATCCAATTTGGTGAATTTTGTATGACTGAATGCAAGTCCAAAACTCAGTACACCTTTTCCACTTGTCATCGGACTCTCTGACAGTGGAGGTCCAAGACTGTGGACCGTAGTCGATGGGACAAACTCGTCCAGCACCGGGTCAAATTCATAGGTCATGCCCGAAGTTGATGATATTGATGGCTGGTTCAGGCTCGAAATCGAATCAGACAGATATTCCAGTTGGTCCAGACTCTGTTTTGTAAAATGGGCCCGGTGGGAGAAAAACGGATTGTCTTGCAGAGTCACACCATCTCCACCGTATAGGCTGGGAATGACGTCTATGAGATCCAGGGCCCAGGACTGTGTTGACCAAATGCAGGTGTAAATCAGCAGTCCAAATTTTCTATTACCACTAAGAATCTTTATTAAAAATACAGTTCCTTAGATGGAGTATAGGAAGAGCCGACCCTGAATGCTACAGAGTAAGAGAAATCAGGCAACTGCCCATGATCAATTTCCAACGACCGAATTTGGTCTCCAAACACATCAGTTAGTTGATCATTTAATGATTGAGGTTGCTGGCAAGGTTCAACATACCGGTCAATATCCGTAGTACCTCCGATTTGTCTTGGTATAATCACTGCGTCAACAATTAATTCAACTTCTTCAAAGTGGGCAAAGTTCACCATCACAAACATCCGGGTTCGTGACAAATAGCAATGGCCAAGAATAAATCGCCCAGCAATCCGTCTGTATTGCCCGTAGTCTACGTGCATGCGAAAGACCGTGAGCCACTCAATGGCGAGCAAACCGATGCTCTTTTGGAACTGGGGTTGCCCCTGTTCAGCCGTCTGCAGATTCAAGGGACCACGCAGACATTAAATGGTTATGATCAGCCAGAACTGTTATTGGCAGAACTGGCCGCACTGTTCCCCAACCGGCCTGTAATTTTTCTGCGGGCAGGATTACAACCCTCCGGGATACTGCTTGATCACCTGTCCAGAATAATTGCACAAGCCAGCCAGCCCGTTGTTATAAGCCTGCTGTCAAATGCCGATCCAGCTGTAAATCCGTTTGTTGGTGTGACCACCACGTCACCTGAATCTGAATATGACCTTGAACGTCTGGTTGGCTTCCTGGCACCGGGAAATCTGCACGACTTGACCCACTGGGTTGATCATTTTGCATATTTTTCGGTTGACGCCATTGATCTGCTGAAAGGTAATGCGGGCCATGGCACCCTGATACAGCAACTATCCGCTGCCGGTGGCAAACTCCAGGTCCCTGACCACCTGTTTTTGCATGACCCGGATAAAAGGGTCTTTGAGAAGCTGGTCCTCAAGCCCCATGAAACTGCCTGTCCATCGCCATTTGCTGAGTTGAGCACCAGAATTCAGGACTGGATCAATACCGGTATTCCCCATTTACCCGCAATTTCTCCTGAACCCGGTTCTGCCACACTCCATGTGACCCACAGTTGGGGGGGTGGGATCGCCCAGTGGATAGAGTCCTTCATAGCAACCGACAACGGCCACCCGCATTATCAGCTACGTTCGGAGGCAGCACGATCCAACAGGATTTATGGACAGAGGCTGTGCTTGTATATTGGCAACCAGTTAAGACACCCCATCGCGAGTTGGTGGCTGCAACCACCGATTGAATCTGTCGTCATCAGCGATGCGTCTTATCAGCAGATACTGTCTGATATCTGCAATCGATTCGACATTGGCCGGGTCTTCATATCTTCCCTTATTGGTCATAGTCTCGATGCCCTGCGCACCGGTTTGCCCACTGTCAATATTTTACATGACCATTTCCCTATTTGGCCTTTACTGGGTGTGAATCCGGAACCTTATCTGTCGGACAAACCGGGTCTGGACCTGGAACGTGCGCTCAGGGACCATCAAAAAAGCCAGAACTTTCCGGATAAGAATGCTCAGGCGTGGAAACAGGTACACACATCCTATGTAGAGGCATTAACAGAATTTGAAGTGAAGATTGCCGTGCCGGGCTCCTGGGTGCTGGAACTGCAAACGAGACTTGACCCCGTGTTTTCAGGACTGGACAGCATGGTCATTCCGCACGGTTTTCCGGCGCTGAAATTTACCGACACCATTATTCCGCGGCATCGCCAGGACGGACGTCTGCGTATGGCCATAATTGGCCGGATGCAGGAGGGCAAAGGCCGAAATCTACTATTGCGCTCATTACCTCTTTTGACAAAATATGTACATATTTACCTGTTGGGGTCCGGTAAGGCGGGTGAAACGTTTTTCGGGATTTCGGGTGTTGACGTGGTACCTGAATATGACCGTGAGCAGTTGGGCGACCTGTTGGCCAGTATTGGCCCCGATCTCGCAGCACTTTTGTCCGTTGTGCCCGAGACTTTCAGCTACACCCTGTCGGAATTGTGGCAACTCGGTATCCCCACAGTTGCCACAAGCATTGGGAGTTTTCAGGACCGTATTGAACATGGCAGGACCGGATGGCTGGTTGAACCTGAAGCCGATGCACTGATAAAACAGCTGGCCACGCTGTACCACGAACCGGGTCAAATCGAATCCGTCCGACAAAATCTTCTTGAAACCACCACCGATTCCCTGGCGAATATGACCCGGTCCTATAACCGGTTTTGCCCAATAAAATCCGTGGCTCCATTTGTTCCGGTCAATACCCAGCATTTACAGGTGCAATGGGGTGCGGCGGATTTCCTACGCACAGTGACGGACACTAAATTACGCAACGCGCGAGAAAAACAGGAGAAACTGTCCCACGAGCTGGATTCAAGAACCCGCTGGGCCAAGCACGAGCAACGAGTCAGGAAAGAGTGGGTTGCAATATTACAGAATGAATTAAAGCAGAAACAGAATGAATTAAAGCAGAAACAAAAACATCATGATGAGCTTCAGGTGGTGTTGGAAAACACCATCACAGAGCTTGAAGATAAGATGATTCATCTGGGTCAGCTTGAGTCAGATTACCAGGCTATTTCGGACCAACATGCGGTGATATTGCAAAGCAATTCCTGGAAGATTACCCGTCCATTTCGTGTAATACGGCGGATGGCAAATGGCTTCATGCCAAATCACTGGCCGAGGAATGTTTCAAATAGTGTTCGCAGCCTGCTGACAAAGAGCACACCGGAGACACCAGAAGAACCGCAGATTCCTGAAGCGAAAGAAGCTGCTGATTCGAACTCCGTCATCGCACCAGGACCTGGTGGGAAGACGAAATTACCGGGTCCATTTACAGTGTTCGATCATCCGGATGCCAGTATTATTATCCCGGCTTACAACAATTGGGACTACACGGCCGCCTGTCTTTCCAGCCTTGGAAAGGCTAGCTGCAACTCTACTTTTGAGATCATAGTTGTGGATGACCTGTCCACCGACGAAACCGCGAACCAGTTGGGGAAAATCAAGGGGCTAATTCACCTGAGGAATGAAGAAAACCTAGGTTTTGTCCACAACTGCAACCTCGGTGCCAAGCATGCCCGGGGAAAATACCTGGTACTGCTTAACAACGACACCGAGGTCACCGATGGATGGCTCGATGCCCTCATCGACACATTTGACCAGCAAGACGGGGTCGGGCTGGTGGGCTCCCGGTTGATCTACCCGGACGGTAAGCTCCAGGAGTCAGGTGGTATCATTTACAACGATGGTTCGGGCTGGAATTACGGACGTGATGACCATGCCGAGCGACCGGAATATCAATTCCTCCGTGAGGTTGACTACTGTTCCGGAGCCTGTATTGCTTTGAGAACTGCATTCTTCACCGAGTTGGGCGGACTGGATGAGCGATATTCCCCCGCCTACTACGAAGATACCGATCTCGCATTCAGAGTGCGGGATTCAGGGCACAAAGCCATGGTTCAACCACACTCGGTCGTTGTTCACCATGAAGGCATTACATCCGGTACCGACACCTCCAGTGGTACCAAGAGGTTCCAGCTGATCAACCAGGAAAAATTCGTGGCTCGCTGGAAGGCAAATCTCGAATCCCAGCCACAGGCCATTTCTGACCCCGATGACAGAAGGGCACTGCGCATCGCCACCCGGCACCGAAACAAGGGTCAGGTACTGTTTATTGAAGCATCGGGTCCCGAAACTGATCAGCACCAGGGCAGTGAATCTGTGCGTCGTCTTTTACACAGCTGCAAGAAGATGGGTTACGGTGTGACCTTGTTTGCAGACGCTCACAGCTATGAACAAACATATATCCGCAAGTTACAATCGGTGGGAGTAGAAGTGTTGTACCCCCCCTGGTTGGATTCCCCCGCTGACTTTTTCCGTGAACGCAGGGATGAGTTTAATTATGTCTATTTAAGTGGACCAGAGATGACGACAGACTATGTTTCTCTGATCAAGAACCATTGTCCCCATGCGCAAATTGTTTTTGATTCTGTCGAACTGCAGCACCTGCTCGATCAATGACCTATTAACTTTGTGAATGGCGCAATATTTCTAGCCTGAAAACATGTCTTTGATATTCAGTATTTTCTGCATAACCCACCGCAGTGGAGCGGTTACCCGCCAACTGGTGGAATTTAACATTTCCTGAATCTTCAGGTCCTGTTGGGCCACTCGTTGCCTCGCCCTTTTCAGATGGCTTTTCTGACTGGCCACCTGGTTCATCAAATGACCCATTCTTACAGAGTCCAGGACCCCCGCCCTGCCCGAATCGGAGGAACGTTTGCTTTCTTCAAGTGCCTGACTGGTTGCTTCAAGATATCCGTGGCCAAACTTCTGATCAGGTTCCAGGTGAGAACCCTCAGCCCATTCATTCCATGCATTGATGAATACTAGCCGTTCCTCTCCCATCAACCGGGCGTTGGTCGCAGTGATGGTTCTGGAAAGCCAATTCCTGTATTTCTCCGGTGTTGAGCCAAGAAATACATTTGCCCCCTTTGTCATGCGTGCCCAATTGTCCCAGGTGGGTGTCACGCATCTGTAGCGCTGATAGTCCGGAATGGACTTGGACATCATGGTATCGGCCAGGTCCTCGTAGGAGTGGACATAGTTGGTTTCGCAAATTTTCTCTATCCCCGGTCCGGCATGCTCGAGCAGTTTGGAGTCTGTCCCTAACTCTGGCCCCTTGTTCCACCAATCGGGTGCGAATTCAACGGCAGCATCAAACCCCATCAGACGAGGATCTGACTTGTCCATGCTCTCTACTCTGCACAAGTGAAGTTCCCCAATCCCCGCCAGGCGCGCCTCGTCACGCCAGATTTCAGCCGTACGTGCAGGATCAGGCAAATCCCCGGTTCGATAAACAAGAAACAGGGGTTTGCCGTTGATCCTGATGTATCGCTTGTCCTGGAATATCGGGAACAGTGAGCGGATGTGATTGCGATCGTCTTCCTCACTGTATTTCTGCTGCATCAAGATCTCTTTGTCCCTGCCATCCCAACGACGCGTCCAGTTCTCGTTTGCCCAGCAGATGCAAAATGGAAAATCGGGTTCTCCTGAATTCATTAGCTCGTTCAACGGGTGTTCCAGTAACCTTCGGCCGTTGAACCAGTAATGGTAGTAGCAAAACCCTTCGATCCCGTATTGCCTGGCAAGTTCGGCTTGGGCAATCCGCGTTTCTCCCTGTCTGAGATCGTAATAACCAAGTTCTGCGGGCACATGTGGCTGGTGATGCCCTGGAAAGATTGGTTTGGCAGCGGAGACGTTGCGCCATTCGGTAAACCCCTCTCCCCACCACTCATCGTTTTCGGGAATGGGATGAAACTGGGGTAGGTAAAAAGCAATAAGACGGGTTGGAAATTGCCGGGTGTCATTGGGACTGGCGCTGGAGATACGGATTGCGGCCTCGCCCCGGGACAGCGTCAAAATATCGCTCATCAATTCTTCGGTTTTCTGCCGGGTATAGTTGCTCTCCACAAACTTTGAACCGGACCTGCTCAGTTCTTTTAATTTGTCATCATTGTTGTACACAGATATAACTTCCGACGAAAACTCTTCTGGCGTGTCATGTGGTGATATCAGTTGATCTATATCCTTTAATCCCTCAAGCCCAATGGCCGTCGAAACAATCGGGAGCCCGTGTCTGAACGCTTCAATGACCTTGCCCTTGATCCCCGCACCGAACCTGAGAGGTACCACCATGATCCTTGAGTTCGCGTATAACTCCTCGAGTTCGTCATCGCTCACCCGACCCAGAATCCTGATACTCTCCGAGTCAAGTGAAGCGATATCTTCGGGGGGATCTGCACTCACCACATTGAAAACGATTTCGGGGATGGTTTGCCGGATGAGTGGGAAAATTTCTTTGGCAAACCAGGAAATGGCATCCCGATTGGGTGTATGGGCGCTTGCGCCAACATAAAGCAGGTCAGAACGATCACTGAATTCCTGACCGTTTGCCCTGGCATTCTCGTAAAAAAAGAGCGGTACTGTACACACAGTTTTGCGTGGAAATTTTTCCTTTATTAATTTTTCTTCTACTTCGCTGAAGGTCAATACGACATCACAGATTGAAAAAATGTAATTTTCTTTTTCTTCGTAGCCTTTTGCCTGTTCCAGTATGGCAGGGTCATTTTCAATCCGGGCTTTGCGTTGCAACCTGAGATAATGCAGGTCGTGACACTGATAAATTATTGCGGCACTGGAACAACTCAGGATCTCGGGTAAAAAGACCGCAGCCGGATCGGGCTTGTGAAAGAAAACAAAGTCGAATCCCGGGCCATTCGCGCGCAACCAGCTTTTCCAGTTCTGTCGATACCAATCCCCGTCCAGGGTTTCAATCCCCATCCGGTTCAATTCGCTGGAATAGGGTTCTATCCGGTGAAAATCGGCGGGCAGAAACTTGACTTCAAGACCCATCTCAACAAGCAAGCTGAGGTACATGAAGTTGGTCCGTGAACCGGCGTACAGGTCATATTGTGGAACAGAATGATCCACGAACAGCAAGGTAGGTTTTCTACCTGGGCTTTGGGAGATTTCATCCCGCCCGTGAGTGCTGTTTTGGTTCTGAATCATTGTGTCATGTCTGTTTTTTTGTCGTGTGAAATCATTAAACCCGGGTGCGACTTTCGTATGTATCCGCCCGAAGTTCTAAAAACGTGGACAACAGAGTATAGATGCCGAATTCAAAAGCAAGTAATTTCTGGAGATTTTGCCCATGTTTCTGACCATCTTTCCCGAGACACCCATCGTCTTCAATTAATGGCTAACCCGCTGGTACCAGTCCAACGTAATGAAACAGAACCGAAAGCAGTCTTCTGTCATTTTCCGGTTTCAGGGTCTTGCCCATCGTGAATTCAATCTCCAGTACATCTGAACGGGATATGTCACCCTCCAGAAGTAGCGTGTGCCGTTTCTCCGCGAGTGCTTTTGCATCCAACCGGGCAAGCAGATTTCCCTGTACGGTTATTTCCATCCACTGGCCATTGATACCCGGTGGGACATAACTCTCAAACACCAGCGCCAGCGGGCCTTTTACAGGGGGCATCAGCAGCACACCGGCCCGGGTCCCTTCAACCCAACGCACCGGACCTGGCTGATGTGCCAGAAAGCTGAATCCATGTGAATAGGCCAGCATGTCCGGGTGATCCATATACAGCTGGGAAGGATGACCAGCGATGTCCGTCATTTCCGGTGATAACCAATTTCGATCGTCAAAGACATCCCCGCGAATACGATACCGTGTCAACCCCCGCAGTGCCTGTAAATGATGGGCCCTGGCGGCCGAATCATAGGTGTAATAGTAGCGCTCCGGGTTGACATTGGCGTCTTCACCGAACATCGAAACACCGGGGTAATCAAATTCGTACCCGAATACATCCACAATCGTGGCCGGAACATCACCCGTGGTCACAGCCCGGTCGGAAAAAGCCAGCGATCCGCGCACACCCGGTGGTTTTGCCAGCACCAGCGTACTGGCCATTCCTATCAATGATTCGGGTATCCGTTCTCCCGACTGTCCGGGATAGGCCTCCGGCAGCCAGGGCGTGCCATGATCACCATGAATCATGATCATTGTCTGATCATAAATACCGATCTTTTTCAGTCTGCGGATCATATTCTCTAGTTGAACCAACGTGCACGTCGCCTGCTCGCGCTGGTTGTGCCAATTGACCGGTTGAGGACCGATAAAGTCGCAATTGCGGTCAAACAACAGTGGTGCATGGGCGCCTGCATGATGAAAGTAATTGTAAGTACCCGGGTTTTGAGTGACCTGCATTCTCTGGGTAAAGACATCGAGAATTCCCGAATGGGTCGCACCACTCTTGACCAGCTTGCCTGCAAACCATTGTCCGTCATCATAGATTCGTTTACGTACAATGACCGGGGTTAATTGAAAGAAACCCAGATCCAGCCCGGCAACCACTGAAAAAATCAGCTTTCTTGCCGGGGTTTTGACAGCGACACCTCCAAAAACCTCGTCGTGGGTGCCGGCGCAGGCAGTAAAATCCCCCTTGCAGAAAATACCCGGATGAAATTGAAAACCGAACGTCTTGAACTTCTTTGCAGCAAGTGAGGTGACGATGGACTTGTCCTGCAATGTATCTTCGACATACTGCCAGGTATATGGCTGATTCAATACCAGGTCATATTGCGGCTCCGGGGATTCGCCGGCCATGTAGTAGACCACATTTGGATAGGTGCCCTTGTATCGGCCAATGGCCTGTGTAAACAGGGTGAACCCATCGAATATTTCTGAATAACGCTGAATATCCGAGCTCAGGATATCGTGTAGCATGGCGCCCTGTGTCTGATCCGGTACCACATGGATGATATTGCGTTTGTCCGAAAGTTTATAAAACTGCTCCAGGTATGAAAATTGGACATCATCAGTTGATGGATCGTGTAACACGATTCCAAAATTCGTCCTGGTTTGATACGCGAATCCAACCCCAAGAAACAGGATAATAAACAGCGACAGATTGGACAGAATCTCGGTCCGTTCACGGATTGCCACAAACAGAACACCGAGTAACAGGATCACCACCAACTCTGCAAGGGCAATCCACTGCAGTGCAGCCCAATCGATCAGGCTGCCATCAAATGGAGTATGCCCGGCAAGCGGGATAAAGAAACGGGATTCGAGGAATGAGACCACGCTAAGGTATGTCAGTCCGGACAGTAAAAAAGGATTTTTTAACCTGTGAACGACCACACCAAGCAGCGTGATCAGTATAAATGATATGAGCATGTATATTGCTAATACATATGAATATTTTACAGAAAATTCCCAAAAATTCTGAGCAAAAACCTGGACCGGTACAAAAAAGAATATTTGCAGTACGAAGGTGGCCACGATTAACGTGGCCGAAACATCCTTTTCACTTAGCCGCGGTTTGGAAAACATAGGTGCCTGTACAAGGTGACTTGAAATAGGGCCTTACAAATCCTGGGTGTGTAAACGGACATATTGATGCCAGAGCGCCCCGTCCCGAATCTTTGTACAGAATCCGGGCTGTGTCAATCAACCAGATAGTGGCAACCGCAGCAATATCATCAGCGGGTAGAGACCAACACCCAGTCCGGAAATGATCAATAATGGTATTCCCTATTCGTTCGTGACTGTCCATGGGTCACGGTACTTTTCTGATGTGAATGCAGCAGATTCTGCCAGCATGATTTACAATCGCCCATCCAGGCCGCAGGCCCGCAACTGGAATATTGCAAGTAAACAACAATGATCGTACTTGGTATTGAAACATCCTGTGATGAAACCGGTGTTGCAGTGTATGACAGCGAAGCGGGCCTGCGAGCGCATACACTGTTCAGCCAGGTTGAAATTCATGCCGATTATGGCGGTGTTGTTCCGGAAATTGCCTCACGTGATCATGTGCGAAAACTGCTACCACTGATCAACCAGTGCATTGATATGGCAGGATTGGGTCGTTCTGATATTGATGCTGTGGCCTATACCGCGGGTCCTGGACTGATCGGTGCCCTGTTGGTCGGGGCTTCGACCGGACGTAGCATTGCACTGGGTCTTGATGTTCCTGCCATCGCCGTCCATCACATGGAGGGTCATTTACTCGCCCCGATGCTGGAAGCAACCTCACCCTCTTTTCCATTTGTGGCCCTGTTGGTTTCCGGTGGTCATACCCTGCTGGTGGAGGTGCGCTCAATCGGTGATTACCGGATACTGGGTGAAACACTGGATGATGCCGCAGGTGAGGCCTTTGACAAAACGGCCAAGCTACTGGGTCTGGGGTATCCCGGTGGCCCGGCGCTGGCCAAACTGGCTGTGCATGGCGATGCGCAGCGTTTTGCATTTCCACGCCCCATGGTCAATCGACCGGGTCTGGATTTTTCTTTCAGCGGTTTGAAAACACATACCAGGAATCTATGGATCAATGGTGACCATGACAGCGGGACCCGGGCGGATATTGCCGCCGGTTTTCAACTGGCGGTTGTGGACACACTGAAAATCAAGTGCCGGCGGGCCATGCAACAGACCCGTGCACAGCAACTGGTGGTAGCCGGTGGTGTGGGCGCCAACCTGGCATTGCGCCAGGCATTGCTCCATGCCGGCGAACAATATGGCTGGAATGTCTCTTATCCGCGTTTGGAATTTTGTACCGACAATGGCGCAATGATTGCGTTTGCCGGATGCCAGCGATTGCTGGCCGGTCAAACAACAGGCACCGAAATCAAAGCGTTTGCACGCTGGCCACTTGACCAGTTATCTGCAGTGGAGAACATCGCACAATGAACAGGGCACCCACAAACCAGGATCTTGTATTTATTGAAGATTTACGTATTCAGACCGTGATCGGTGTGTTTGACTGGGAACGGGAGATTACCCAGACCGTTAGCCTGGATCTGCAAATGGCTTTCGATATTCGTGATGCTGCGGCAAGTGATGAAATTGTTGACACCCTGGACTATAAATCGGTCTCAAAGCGACTGATTCAGTTCGTAGAGGAGAGTGAATTCCAACTGGTTGAAGCCCTGGCCGAGCACTGCGCACGTATCGTACTCGACGAGTTCCCCGTGGATTGGTTGCGACTCAAACTGAGTAAACCGGGTGCCGTTCGTGGCTCCAGCGCCGTGGGTGTCATTATTGAACGTGGAACAAGCCTGTGAACACCGTTTGGCTGGGATTGGGTTCCAACGTCAATGCGAACAACCATATTCGCTCAGGAATTGCCGAGTTGCGTAAACAATTTCAGACTGTGCAGCTGTCACCCGCCTATACCAGCACGGCTGTGGGCTTTGAAGGTGACGACTTTATCAACCTGGTGGCCAGGGTTGATACCGATTTGACCCCGCTGGAATTGCGTACCTTTCTGCGCAATCTTGAAGACCGTTACGGCCGTCAGCGTGATGTACCCAAATTCTCGGACCGGACATTGGACATTGACATCCTGCTGTACGATGACCTGGTCCTGTTGTCTCCGCTGCTGCAAATCCCCCGTGCCGAAATCCTGAAATTTGCACACGTACTCAAGCCACTGGTCGACCTGGAGCCCGACCTGGTACACCCCACTGAACGAAAAAGCATGTCCGATATCTGGACATCATCCGGATTGAATGACGAAACCCTCAAATTATTGCCATCACTTGAATAATCAATGTTGACCAAAAGTGATGAGGTCATCCCGGAAATGCGAAGCATTATCCGGGACCTCCTCACGCTTGCAGAGCACTAAACAAGGGCAATTGCTTATTCATTGGACACCCCGTCTGCCAACACCCCCTCAAATACATTCACGACCTTCAAATATTCAAACTGCGGCCTCCATCAACCGCCAGCACCTGTCCGGTCACATAAGGAGCATCGAGACCGAGGTACACCACGGCCGAAGCAATGTCTTCAGGCGTTCCGGCCCGACCCATTACGGTTTTCTTCAGGATATTTTGCTGGTACTGAGGCGGATGGTCCTGCTCTGGCCAAAGGATGGCGCCGGGAGCAACAGCATTGACACGAACTTGTGGACCCAGGTCCTTTGCCAGCGCCAGCGTCATCATCTGCAGACCGGCCTTTGCCATGCAATATACGGCATGATCACGCATGGGTCTGACTGCATGGACATCCAGCAGGTTGACCACACTTCCACCAGCGGTTTGCAGTTGAGTCAACAACGCCTGGGTCAGGAAATATGGGCCACGCAGGTTGCTGTTCATCAAAGCATCCCATTGTTCCGGGGTGGTGCTGCCGGGCGTGGTAGGGAAAAACCGTGACGCATTGTTGACCAGAAGATCCAGTCGCCCGCTATGAGCTTTTACCTCGAGGGCCAATTGTTCAACCTGATCAGGGTCTTCGAGGTCAGCTTGTATTATGACTGCACTTTCAGGCCGGGAAGAATTAAAGCCCGCAGCAAGCCCGGCCACTTCCAC
The DNA here is from genome assembly GCA_014238945.1 of Lysobacterales bacterium. Taxonomy (GTDB): domain Bacteria; phylum Pseudomonadota; class Gammaproteobacteria; order Xanthomonadales; family SZUA-36; genus SZUA-36. The sequence goes on along the minus strand of JABAAB010000064.1, from coordinate 17,866 downwards.
ATCACTGCTGTGGTAGTGCAAAAACACATGACACCCGCGCTGGTGCAGGGTCTGTGCGATACACGCTCCGATACGGCGCGCCGCACCGGTAATCAATGCAAATCTTGTGCTGGACTTTGTGATATCACTCACTGACACTACCTGCCTATGTGTTCTGCAACTTCCCGTGTCATCCTGCCCGAACCTCCAGAAGAGCTCAAGCTCGTAAGTGACAAACTGGCCCGCATCATACGGGCAAAAATCGAGTTGAACGGTGCCATAGGGTTTTCAGATTTCATGGAAATGGCCCTGTATCAGCCCGGTCTGGGCTACTACAGTGCAGGACTGCACAAATTTGGTGAAACCGGTGACTTTGTAACCGCCCCCCTGCTGGGTGACCTTTTCGCCCGTTGCCTGGCAAAGCAGGTTGAACAGGTCGCCAATGAACTGGATCAATATGAAATTCTTGAAGCTGGCGCCGGTAACGGCGTTCTGGCCGCAGACCTTCTAAAGTTTCTGGAGCACAGCCATCCTCCTGATCAATACAGAATTCTGGAGCGCAGCGCTTATCTGCGGCAGGTACAGAAGGAAACTTTTTCCAGGGTGGTGCCGCACTGGATGGATCGGATTAAATGGCTGGATAAGCCACCCGATTCAGACTGGCAGGGGGTCATGCTGGCAAACGAGGTCCTCGACGCGCTCACGGTTGACCGCTTTTGTATAACCAGCGAGGGTATCAGGCAATTACAGGTCGGCGTCGATTCCGACCGGTTCCGTTGGATCAATGGCTCGTGCCCGACCCCCATTGAAGAGCGCGTGCAGGCTATCATATCCGGGCTGGAACGGCCTCCTGGTCACGGCTATTGCTCCGAGATCAACACGCGTCTGTCCCCCTGGCTGGAGGCCATTACGGCCAGTATGAACAAAGGCGTGGCCCTGTTTATCGACTATGGCTACCCGCGCACAGAGTATTATCGGCCAGATCGCCGTGACGGTACCCTGATCTGCCATTACCGGCACCGTGCACACGATGACCCATTCCATTGGCCGGGTCTGACCGATATCAGTGCATTCGTTGATTTTACGGCATTGGCCGAGGCCGCAGATTACTGTGACCTGGAGGTTTCCGGCTATACCAGCCAGGCCATGTTTTTGATGGCCTGTGGCCTGGATAAGATGATCAGCAATTTTCAATCACTACCTCAGAAACAGCAGATTTTGATGCATAACCAGGTGCGTCGTCTGACCTCTCCCACAGAAATGGGGGAACGATTTCAGGTCATGGCACTGGGTCGTGGATTGAGTGAGGAGTCGGGCCTTGCGTTGCGGGGCTTTTCACTGGCCGATCTGCGCTACCGGTTGTAGCGTCCTGAAAGAAATCGTCAATTTCATGGAATATTTTCCGCTTGCTGATGCATTTCGGCCTGACCATATGCAACAGGTGGGATAGTCATTACACTTTGACACGATTGAATTGAAGTAACATGGCAACCTATGAAATCGAATGACCCGATAATGAGTACCTATCTTCGCGCCACGGTGACGATGGACTTCGATCATCAACTGGTGCAAGACTTTGTCGTGGAACATTGCCCGGCAAATCTCAACGCCAGGGACAAGGCAATATCCCTCTATTACGCGGTCCGCGACCAGATACGTTACGACCCGTATATCTCCAGCGAAGATCTGGCCGATTATTCTGCTTCATTCACGCTCGATGCGGCACGTGGCTGGTGTGTACCCAAGGCCATTCTATACGCCGCTTGCCTGCGGGCCACCGGGATCCCGGCAAGACTCGGCTATGCCGATGTCAAAAATCACATGACCACTGAAAACCTGCGACGCAGCATGGGAACAGATATTTTTTACTGGCACGGATACACCGATGTGTACCTGGAACAGAAATGGGTCAAGGCAACACCCGCATTCAACATCCAACTGTGTGAAAAGTTTCGTTTAAAACCGCTGGAATTCGATGGTCTCGAAGACTCGATCTACCACCCGTTCGATGTCGACGGGAAAAGGCACATGGAGTACCTGAATTATCGTGGTACTTTTTCAGACCTTCCACTCGATCAGATGTTGAGTGACTTTGCCCGTTACTATCCGGACCATTCCGAAGCCGGTGAGCAGGGAGATTTTGAAAAAGAAGCGGAGCTGGAAAACCAGATTTAATCGGTTATCAGATTGGCTGTACTCTACGGCAGGGCAGAAATCGTGGCCCGTGCCTCCTCAACAAGCCGGTAATTGCTGCCAAAATGCACACTCAGTATGGTGATGCTTTGATTCAGATAACCGCTGGCCTGCTCCATATCCCCTTTTCTCAGCAGCAATTGACCCAGTCGCAGGCGGGTTTCGGCGATTTCCAAGTGACCGGGTTCAAGTGCCTTTTCCTGGATTGACAAGGCCTCTCTCAGCAACGGTTCCGCCTCCTCGATTTCACCGTCGATGGTCAATACGTTGCCCAGGCCCAGGTAACACTGGACTACGGGCTGAAATCCAAAACCTGTTCCCACCAAACAAATATACGGGTCTTTATAAGCGGGGCAGCACTCAGGCTGAAACCAAAATAACTTTGAATGATGTTATCGGCTAAAACCACATTGAGTCGTTGCTTGTAAAGGATCTAAATATGAGTAAGTTTTCCTCTAAGAATCAGTTCCTGATGTTGGCGTTTGGTTCCTGCCTGCTATTTGCCAATTTTGTCGAGTCGGGTCAACAGAATCAGACCGATACCGGTGGTTCAGCCGCGGGAGATTTTGGACCGCCGCAGGGAGAGCCCATACAGGCCATCCTCACATCCGCTCCCGAAGTCCCTCCACCGGTAAATCGTGACTACCCGGCCAAGGTCATCGTCGATATGGAAGTGCGGGAACTCGATATGGAAATCTCCGAAGGTGTTACCTACACTTTCTGGACATTTGGCAGTACGGTGCCTGGCAGTTTTATTAGAATTCGACAGGGAGACACGGTGGAATTCCACTTGAAGAATCATCCCGATTCCAAGATGCCGCACAATATCAACCTGCACGCAGTGACCAGACCGGGTGGCGGAGCAACTTCGAGTTTCACCGCACCGGGTCACGAGGCCGTATTCAGTTTCAAGGCCCTCAACCAGAGTTTGTATGTATACCATTGCGCGACCGCCCCGGTCGGAATGCATGTGGCCAATGGCATGTACGGTCTGATTCTGGTGGAACCGCCCGGGGGGCTTCCACCGGTGGACAAGGAGTTCTACGTCATGCAGGGCGAGTTCTACACCGTCGGAAAGTACCGGGAAAAGGGACATCAGCCTTTCGATATGCAAAAAGCCATTGAAGAAAACGCAACCTATGTGCTGTTCAACGGCTCAGAAGGTGCCCTTGTCGGTGACAAGGCGGTAAGCACCGTGGTAGGTGACACCATTCGCTTGTTCGTTGGAAATGGCGGTCCATACCTGGTTTCCAGCTTTCACGTAATCGGTGAAATCTTCGACAAGGTATACCAGGAGGGTGGCACCTACTACCAGGAAAACGTACAGACCACCCTGGTACCCGCCGGAGGTTTTGCAGTGACCGAGTTTCGTGTGGAAGTTCCGGGCACCCTGATCATCGTCGACCATTCGATATTCAGGGCATTCAATAAGGGTGCCCTTGGCATGATCAAGGTCGATGGTCCTGACAACCTGGCAGTCTATTCGGGCAAGGAGGTCGACAACGTCTAACTCGGCGACAAGGTGGAAGCAGACGAGTTGGCGATCGTCAGTGAAATTGCCAGTGCACAGAGCTCCGGCATGGTCACCAAGGAACAACAGATCCAGGCGGGTATGGTTTTGTACAACGGTACCTGTTCGGTCTGCCACCAACAAAATGGCGAGGGGCTGGAAGGTGTTTTTCCACCACTGGCCAATTCTGACTACCTGATGGCAGACCAGCGCAGGGCAGTTGAGATCGTACTCAATGGCCTCAGCGGGCCCGTCACGGTCAATGGGATTGATTACAGTTCGGTAATGCCGGCAATGAGTCAGTTGAATGATGACGAAATCGCCAATATCCTGACTTTTTCCCTTAATAGCTGGGGTAACGAAGGCGGGGTGGTGACCACGGATGAGGTCGCGGGGATACGTGCTGTAACTGCAATACCGGAAGGGGCTGCTCACTAGGGCCATCAGGAAGTTCTGGAAATATGCACCTGATCATCGCGCTGCTCGCGCTTGCGCTCTTGTCAGCCGGAGATATTCGGTCATCGTTTGCCAATGAGTTTGTACCCATTCCAACAGGTGAATTCAGATCTGTTATTCCCGAAGAGGAGGATGACAATCTGGTCGCTGTTGTCGCGTTTGAGATACAGGAGACACCGGTAACCAATGCTGAATTCCTGCGCTTTGTCCTGCATAACCCCCAATGGCAGCGAGGTAATGCGGTTGCGTTGTTTGTTGATGATCAATATCTGTCCACCTGGGCCAACCCGATATCTCTGGGGCCCGAATCGGATCAGAAACAGCCTGTAACACAGGTCAGCTGGTTCGCGGCAAACGCCTACTGCGGTTGGCAGGAGGCAAGACTGCCCACCTGGTACGAGTGGGAATATGTAGCCGCCGCAAATGAAGAATTGGCAGATGCCAGGGCACTGCCTGAATGGCGGCAGTCGATCCTGTCATGGTATTCGCAGTCTGGCAGCGACGGTATCGGAGAAGTCAGGCGTGGCCCGAAAAACCATTACCGGAATTATGATATTCATGGCCTGGTCTGGGAATGGGTCGATGACTTCAGTGCATTCCTGGTCAGCGCGGATAACCGGGAACAGGGCGGCGCAGATGAACTTCAGTTCTGTGGCGCTGGTGCCATCACAATGGAGCAAAAAGAAAACTATGCCGTATTGATGCGTGTTGCCATGCTCAGCGCCCTTGAAGCCCGCTACACCACACGCAACCTGGGTTTTCGTTGTGCCAGAGATACCGGTTACCAACAATGAACAGACAAATACTCAACGCGCCCACCATGATTTTAGTGACCATGATGCTCTCCATTGCGCAAATTTCGATCGCCAGGGCGGGGGATGACCAGGTCTTACCACCGGATTCTGTCTATCATCTCCAGCTAGGGGTTGAAGACCAGAATGGAGACTTGATTCAACTGGATCGGTACAAGGGACAACCCGTGCTGGTCACCATGTTTTACGCCAGTTGCCCGCACGTGTGCCCCATGCTCATCAGCACCATCAAGATTCTGGAATCCGAACTCACGGAAGAAGAGCGCGACCAACTGAGGGTTATGACCATCAGTATCGATCCCGAACGTGATACCGCTGAGAAACTTCTGCAAACGATGACGGATCATTCTATCGATGCCCATCGTTGGTCCATGGTCAGACCGGATCACGGTGATCTGCGCATGATTGCGGGTGTATTTGGCATCAAGTACAAAAAACTCCCGGGCGGGGAGTTCAATCACACCACCCGGATTATCCTGCTTGATCGTGACGGAATACAGCTTGCGAATACTGAACAGATCGGCCGTGTCGATGCCAACTTTCTGGAAGCCGTAAAAACCAGCCTCAGATGAACTGAGACTTCACCCAGTTACCATTATCGCTTGTCCGGATTTTCCCATTTCTCCATCAGCGTAATAAAACGGGGCTGGTCACGTATCGGGTCGAGACGGGGGTCAATCTTCATCAGAACCGTGCCGGTATCCTGAATTTCCCAGGCGTGTTCCAGTGCAGCCAGGGCCCGCTCGGTTTCACCCCATTGCGCGTAAACCTGAGCATACTGGTAACTGGCTTTTTCTCCATCAGACCGGATCAGCTGGTCCAGGTGTAATTGAGCCTCTGCACGGTCCCCCAATTTATCATGGGCAATTGCCAGGCCCGAAAGACGCCGAAACGACAGAGTCTCATCATTCAAATAGGTAATCGCCCGCCCGGGATTGTTCTCACCGTACAGGTAGCAGTGGGCAAGAATGGCCCTGACTCGACCCAGTTGCGGTTCAATACTCAAAGCACGGTCAACAATTTCTTTTGCCTTTTCACACTGACCGGCAACACTGTAGTTCGTTGCAACTGCCCTCAATGCCTGCAAGTTCAATGGGTCACGCTCCAGCGCCTCTACGGCAAAACCCAGGCCTTCTGACGACCGGTCAAGAAGCCACAACAATCCTGCGTAACCGATCAGGGAATTAATGTTCCCCGGGTTCAGCCGCAATGCTTCCCTGTAATCGGCCTCGGCCTTGGCCCAGTTCATTTCGACCAGGCTTGCGCGACCCGAGGCTGTGTGGCTCTCCGCCAGCAGCGGATCCATCTTAATGAGCTTGTCCGCCAGTTCACGTATTTGCCTGACACCAGCACTGAAATCAATCTGTCCTCCACGGTGGCGGAAAGTCAGTACTCTGAAATGTCCATACCAGGCCAATGTAAAGCCCGGATCCAGTTCCAGCGCCCGGTCAAACAATCGCCCGGCATCTGCGTGTGCCTGCGGATCATCAACCGCCCGTTCAAATACATGCCTGCCCCTGAGATATGCCTCGTAGGCCCCGGCATTGGCAGTACCCATACGCACCAGTGGCTCCTCCGAGTCCCCCAACAGGGTTGAAGTGAGCTGGGACACGACCCTGGATGCGATTTCCTCCTGTATTGCAAAAATATCATCCAATTCCCGGTCGTAGGTGTCCGACCAGAGGTGGTATCCGTCATCCACCTTGATCAATTGGGCAGTGATTCGGACCCGGTCCTTTGCCTTGCGTACACTGCCTTCCAGGATATGGGCAACGTTCAGGGCCTTGCCAATGTCACGCAAGTCGGCATTCTGGCCTTTGAAAGCAAACGAGGATGTGCGTCCTGTGACCTTCAGATCATTAATTTTTGCCAGTGCATTCAATAGTTCCTCGGTCAAACCGTCGGAGAAATATTCATTCTCCTCATCGCCACTCATGTTGACGAAGGGCAGGACCGCAATCGATTTGTCTGAAATGTCAGAAACAGCATTGGGTGCCATAGTTTTTTGTGTATCAAGCGTCCCATCATCGCTGGTGGGTGTTGTTGCGACATCAGTTGTGGCAGTGCCGGCTGTTTCCGGTACCAATCGGTCGACAACGACCGTCAGGATAGCAATGATCAGCAATGCAACAATGGCTTTGTTGATACGCTGACCGGTAGAGCGTGCTATGGATTGGTCTAGGGATATTTGCTCCTCTTTCCGGATACCTTCAGGTGTCAATTCGTAAATCCAGGAAAAGACCACCACCAACGGAAAACCGATAAGTAACAGACCAAACACCAGGCGGAATGCCCAACCCGGGACACCCAGTTGCTCGAACAATACATCGGCCACCTGCAGGATCAGCCAGCCGGATATGGTATACAGCAACGCCACTCGGAAAACATTGCGTCTTTTCAGTTCGGAAATTATCGACATTTTTTATTAATAATTTTGGAAGACGCCTAGCATGGCGCATTGCGCCGGAATGTCAAATTAAGCTCATTTGAGATCCGGTCCATCAGCGGTATCGCGCGTTAGTAACGTTTTTGCATTCAGATTGCGTCAGTGATAGATAGCCATTGCACACATCAGGGAGATATATATGAACGAAGCTATGGAGTGCTGTCGTACCATAACCGTTCGTGTTCGCGAAGCTTGGTCACTGTCCACACATATTCTGATCGTGATGGCCCTGTTGAGCCACAACGCATTCGCTACAGAACACGATCAGGCCCGGGTTATTGAGATTGCAGAAAACGTGGAAAAGTTGGCCAGGGCAAAGGAATTATGGCCAACGAGTCAAACCCACTCTGGCCCCAGGGTTTCGACCCGGCGAACATAGAGACACTGGCGGATGGGTTACTGCACAAACGCTGGTTACGTGTTGGAAATGAGACCGGCGAAATGGATGCGATCGATGGAGAAGATGCCGATATTTCCGCGTTGACCCGCGGCGCGGGGGTCCATCCCCTGTACAACGGCGTGGCCTGGGTCATGGTCACAGGTCTCGCCCGACCCGAAGTAGATTCGGTTGATGGGATTGTCAGCATCACTGCACCCGGATTCAGCGCCCAATTCTCGAATGCAACTTCACAGCGCAAAGGTCAGCAGATTACCGTCACTTTGCAATATGCTTCCGATTGAAGGTGGTATCCCGCTGCAGTTCGGCGAGGAAATTGTCGGGGCCATGGGGATTAGTGGGGTTAGATCTGACCAGGATGGCCAGATTGCTCAAGCGGGAGTAGGCGCTTTGTGAGGTTCTGATATTAGCTCCGCTTGCGCACAGAAGGCACACTGGGCCCCACCAGGTCAGATGTCAGTTCCACATATGTAACTTTCCTGCACACGCGCACACCGTGTGCCCGAGACGGCGGATTCAGTCCCTGAAATTCGTCAGCAAATGGACTCCCGATGTAGTGGTAATGACTGGCAGTTGCTCTCCCTGCCGACAGTTAAGATGACGGTGCTCAGTCCTAACACTACAAGGTGGGTTCCTGGTCAGAAGCAACTTTTGGTCATATTGCTACTCATAGAATAATACTCATGCCCGGGGAAGCCAGATGAAAAAAGTCATTTATACGATAATAATCACCCTGACGCTTCTGTCCAACAGCGTAGCAGTTGCTGGATCCAGCAACCCTGTTCCCCTATCCACTGGTGTGGAAACTGCCGAATCCACTGAAACAGATTTGAATGAAATCGTGATTCTGTGTGCCTCGGATGAAGAGAAAAAATTCGAGAAAGAATGGGGTAAATACGTCGCTAAAAACGACCTTAAGGGAAAAGATTTGCAAAGCACCATTGACTGGGTAAGCAATGAAGCCGATCTTCACCGGCACAAAGTCAGTCATGGCGATGTGAAAAATGATGAGGCCTGGAAAGAAGAGCGAAAAAAATTCATGACCGAAGTCGCCCGACGGGCTTTGAACCCCCTGTTCTAACCCGTTCAATAAAGCGCAGGGTTTTGACTCACCTGCCAGTTCAGTAATAAACGTGATAGACCGCATATTCGGTTCAGGGCATACCCATACTCAGCCCGAACGATTCAAGCAAATCCTGACATTGAAAACATTACCGGGTACCCCTGTCGCCCGCATGGGTGTATTACCCGCCCCATCACTTCCATCTTCAAAACCGCAACAATTCCGCAACTAAATCTCAGGTATTTTGCCGACTGTTCCCTGATGGTCAGTTCACCACCCAATCCGGTCGAGTATTCGATCCAACCGGGGCTGAAAACATCATTGAATGACCCTGAAACAAAATCAAGAACTCACCACATTGAAGAATGATATAGAGGAATTGAACATGAAAACCAGAAAGCCAATCTATCTATCCATAATCTTGCTGCAGTTCGCAATGACCCCAGCCAGCGAAGCCGCAACCTATGCATCCAGCCAGGCACAGGAAGTGATAGAACAAATGGTCGATGCACATGGCGGGTATGAAAACTGGGTCAATGCCCCATCATTCAAGTTCACTGCCCTGATGTATCTTGCTGTATTGAAGTTGGGCGATGATCGGACTGCCTTCGATAACTGGCGTTATTACAACTGACGGTAGAACCCAGAACCAGCCGTACCTATGCTGACGTCGTGTTCGAAACCCACGACGGTCCGGAGGTGGCCTATGATGGTGAGCAGATCTGGGTTGTTCCCTATGGGTTTGATCAACCCAAATTCAGAGACGGTCCCCTGCAACTGATGTGGTTTCACTACGGTATGGTGGCACTGCCCTTCATGACCCAGGTCGAGGGTGTCAGGCATGAGTATGCCGGCATCAGGTCACTCCCCGGTAAGGAACGTCAATACGACGTCGTACAAATGTCTTTCCACCCTGAAAACAAGACCCATAGCGGCGTGATCGACCTGTATATTGACAGGGAGACTTCACGATTGAAAGCCTGGACCCAGGGCACCAGAATGCCGATATTACCGGGAGATGTGTTACCCAGGGAATTTCAATCCAGCGGCGGTGACACCCTCAGGGTCATCGATGAATACCAGGATATTGACGGACTGATCATTGCACGTTCATATGCCAGTATTGCCGGAAATGGCAGCCAGGTGACCGGGGCACACCTGATCCTGAACCCGTCAATCAAGCAGGCCTTTGATGAAGCTGCGTTGAAACGGCCACCGGGATCAGAGTCCTATCCGTTCGGCCCTTCCGGCCAATAAAATGATCAATGGAGACAACTGGGTCAGAGTAAAGACACATATAAAGTGCTTGTACAAGTAATCATTACCCCGGTCTCGGAATTATTGACCTCATCGTATTCCCGCTTGCAACCACGCACGGTATCTATGCACAATGAAGCATGACCGGGAAGTTCAATATCTCGCGCCGGGATTTCATAAATGGGGTCGCACTGTCCGTGGCGGCGGGCTACACGCTATCACCGCTCGAAATGCTGGCGGCAGCGAAAACGGCATCCTACCCACCCGCCCTGACCGGTTTGCGTGGAAGTCACCCGGGCTCATTCGAAGTGGGTCACGCCGTATCCCTGGACAGTTTCCACTATCCCACTCCAAATGCCCAAACAGATGCCACCTATGACCTGGTGGTGGTCGGAGGCGGCATATCCGGCCTCAGTGCCGCCTACTTGTATCGCCAGCAAGCAGGACCTGATGTCAGCATCCTGGTACTGGACAACCATGATGATTTTGGCGGCCATGCCAAGCGCAATGAATTTGATATAGACGGAAAACAACTCATTGGATATGGAGGCAGCCAGTCAATTGACTCTCCATCCAGTTATTCCGCGGCAGCAAAAGGCGTGCTGCAGGATATTGCCATTGAGCCCGATCGTTTTTACGAATATTTCGATCGCAACTACTTCAGCTCGCGAAAACTCGGTCGGGGTTATCATTTCCCAGCCAGACGTTACGGCAAAGATGTCCTGACTCCGAATATATTTCGCTCATTTCAGGGACCGGGAGAGTCATCAAAACTGGAGGAAATCGTGGCCAGGTTCCCGGTCTCGTCTGAAGCCAGGTCTGCAATATTACGACTGTTAAACAGCGAAAAAGATTATCTCGAGGGAAAAACCCGTGACGAGAAAATCAGCTTCCTGCAACGCATAAGTTATACCGAATTTCTGCATGACTACGCGGATATTCCGGTCGAGGTCACCCGGATTTTCCGCGACCAGCCGCGTGGCATCTGGGGTGTCGGCTGGGATGCCTGCTCGGCCCTGGAGGCTTATCGCTGGGGAAACGCTGGAATGAACCACATGGGTATTGGCGACCTCGACAGCAATTGGAGGGAAAGGGAAGAGCCCTACATTTTTCACTTCCCGGACGGCAACGCCGGTGTGGCCCGATCGCTGGTGCGCCGGTTACTGCCACAGGCGGTCCCGGGCAGCACCATGGAAGACCTGGTGCTGGCGAAGGTGGATTACGGCCTGTTAGACAGTAATACATCAAATGTACGTATTCGACTCAACTGCACCGCTGTCAACATGCGCGAGACCACGGACGGGAAAGGTGTCGATGTCACCTATGTCAACGGCGGTAATGTTTTCCGGGTACGCGGGCAGCATGTCATTTATGCCGGTTATCACAACATGCTGCCACATATTTGTCCCGATTTGCCGGCAGAGCAAAAAACAGCCATAGACTCTGTGACCAAGGTTCCACTGGTTTACATCAATGTGGCGCTGAGAAACTGGCAGGCATTTTCAAATCTGAATATTCACAGCGTGAGCGTCGCCCAACCGCCGTTGATGCATTCCTTCGGCATGGATTTTCCGGTAAGCATGGGGGATTACCACTATACACCGCAGCCGGATCAACCGACCGTGATACACGGCACCTATGTACCCGCAATACCGGATAGCGGAATGACCAGCATTGAGCAACACAAGGCCGGTAGACACCGGCTTTACGAAATGAGTTTTGAGAACTTTGAAGAGCAGATCGTCGGGCAAATGAGCGGTGCCCTGGCCGGTGGTGGATTTGACGCCGAACGCGATATCGCCGCCATCACGGTCAACCGCTGGCCCCACGGATATGCTTATGAATACAACGAGATGTTTGATGACCCCACTTTCGGTCGCAAGAAAGGCCCGCACCTGGTTGCCCGCAGACAAGTCGGCCGGATTTCCATCGCCAACTCGGATGCCCTGGCCTATGCCTATGTCAATGGGGCCATTGATGCAGCCGATCTCGCCGTAAATGAACAATTGAAAACCTGATTCCAAAGGATTCGCATCATGAGCACAAAGACTGCAATGAAATTCATGGCTTTAACCGTTTTTTGCCTGGCACAGCCAGTCCAGGCAGACACCCTGTACCCGGCGAAAATCAGCAAGGCAGACGCCGCCGGTGCCATCTTCGAACGCCCGGACATGATCGAGACCACACGCGACAACGGCAACACCACCCTGGATGTCACCACCCTGTTAAGCAGTGACAAGAAATTTGCCTCCGGCATGTACCAGTCCGGCAAGAGCCACCTGGTAATAAACGAGCCCTACGGGGTCGATGAATTCATGTATTTCCTGCAAGGTGGTGTCACGCTGACCTCCAGTGACGGCACGGTAATGACGATTGATGCCGGCGAGGCTGTCACGATCCCCAAGGAGTGGACCGGCACCTGGGACACCGATGGATATGTGAAAATCTGGGTGATCTACTCCGAAGACGGTTCCGGGTTGTAAGGCGGGAGTCTAATATCGGCGTCTTCCAGCACCCGCCGCTGATGCATAAACGGAATTGAGCAAATCCCGGTGACTGGGAAGACTTTGCAATTCCCGGTTGGCGCGTTCCGCTATCTGTGATGATCTGGTTTCTGCAAATTTCCCGTGGGGATAGCTGAATTCATCCCCGCTCAGATCGGGAAGGTAATCCAGTCCAAACAGAATCTGGTGATAGCTTGCATGACCAAAGGTCGGACGTCCCTGACCCAGGTCTGTCTGGTTGGTTGGCCGTGTTTTCCACATCTCAAGCTGTTGATTCAACCGGTCTGAAATGGTTTCCGGGTTACGGTTGTCGATCCAGAACTCGCTGTCATTTCTCCTGTTTACACAGTAGTGCAACTTGATGAAATCAAATACCAGTTCAAACCATTCTGTCATATACCTGTTGAATTGCCGTGACATGTAACCAAAGTCACCACGGCGTGAAAATATCATCGCCAGGCGATTGAGAGATATCTCGACCTGGTGGATTCCGGTTGCCTCGAGTGGTTCAAGAAACCCCGCCGAAAGACCAATGGCTATACAATTTTTGATCCAGGGTGTTTCCCGGTAGCCGACCCGCATGGGAAGCGTCCGGGTGGGCAGGTCTTTTCCCGCCGGACCAACATAATCCATCAATACTTCCAGTGCCTCATCGTCATCGGTGTATTTACTGGAACACACATAGCCGATGCCTCTGCGGTGACCGAGACCAATGTCCCAGATCCAGCCATTGGCTCTTGCGGTCGATGTTGTGTAGGGTCTCACCGGCGCATCCGGTTGTTCGTAAGGGACCTGGACGGTTACCGCCCGGTCACAAAACAGGGTTGACGTCATATCCAGAAAAGTCGAGCCCAGCTTTTTCTCCAGCAGGTGCGCGGCGAATCCCGTGCAATCGATAAACAGGTCTGCCAACAGGTCTTCCTGATCCCTCACTTCCAGATAATCGATGAATCCGTTGGGTTTCATCACCACATCGATGACATGTCCAATTCGGTGCCGGACACCCATTTCGGTTGCGAGCTCCTTCAGAAAGATTCCAAACCGGGCCGCATCCAGATGATAGGCGTAGTTCAACGCATTGGGTTGTTGTTGAATACCCGAAATAAAGGGTCCCAACCCCGCTTCGCAGACCTGGGCCTGGGACGTTGCATAGTCCGCATAGCTCTTGCCGTGTTTCTCTCTGGACATCACCCAGTAGGGTGCAATACTTTCACCCTTGACCGCGATTGGAACCTGGAAAGTGTGATAGAAACTGCTCCGGCTGGTTTCAGTTGGCAGATGCAGCCAGTCATCGAAGCGGATTGCCTGCTTGAAGGTCGCGGAGGTTGCCTGCATAAACTCTTTTTCATCGATGTCCAATTGTCTCAGGGTCTTGCGAATACTGGGCATGGTCCCCTCCCCCACACCGATGGTTCCAATATCTTCAGACTCTACGAGCGTGATTTGAATCGACCCGGGCAGGTGGGATTGAAAGTGCCTGGCCAGAAAGGTCGCACAAAGCCACCCGGCCGAACCACCGCCAACAATTGCAATTTTGTCGACTGACCGATTCAATTTCTACTCCTGTTGTTTTGTGCTTCAGAACAATGGTCTAACGATCATTCCGCTTGTTCCCATACATCACTACGTTATTGTGGCCTGTGCTCAAATTCTCAGGCCGCATCCGGGAACAGAATGCATTATAGCCACATTGCTGAATTTCAACTCCCTTCAATATACCTGCAATCTCATATTCACCCACGGGATAATTGGATTTATACTGACTGCATTTATCAACTGAACGGGAATCCGGAGCCGGCCATGCGTGGATTAAGTGGGAAAAATGTGTTGGTAACCGGTGGCGCCAGTGGTATTGGTCAGGCCACCGCGTTGCGCTTCCTGGAGCAGGGATGTGCGGTTTGCGTCCTGGATCGAAGTACCGATGCCCGTTCCCGCGTCACCCGGGAGCTGCCCGAGTTGACCGCCGTGATCGATGCGGACGTATCTGAACTGGAACAGGTGCAGTCCGCATTCGATGAGGCAATTCACTGCATGGGCTCGGTAGACGTGCTGATCAACAACGCAGGCATCAGCATCCGTCATGATTTCCTGGAAATCACACCGGATGAGTGGGACCAGGTTGTGGGTGTCAATCTCAAGGGCATGTTCTACGTCGCGCAGACCGCTGCCCGTCACATGATGGACAAGGGTTCCGGTGTCATTCTCAATACCGCGTCCACAGCTGGTTCCACCGGTTACCCGCATTACGCCGATTACAGCGCCAGCAAGGGTGGCGTGATCGCCCTGACCTATACGATGGCACTGGAACTGGCCCCCGTCGTTCGTGTCAACGCGATCTCGCCCGGTTATGTACTGACCCCGATGCAACGCGCCGAGTATTCCGACGCGATGCTCGATGCCGTGAACCGCAAGATTCCCATGGGCCGACACGCAAAACCCGAGGAAATCGCGGCATTGTTCGCCTTCCTTGCCTCCGAAGACGCGGCCTTTGCCACCGGCCAGGTCTATGTAATGGACGGTGCCGAAACCACGGGTGGTCTGTGTAGCCAGTGGGCTCACGAATAATCAGTCATTCACCTGCTCTGGAATCAGCAGCCTTTAAGAAAAAAATGCAAGGTCAAATTATGAGATTAGAAGGAAAAGTAGCCCTGATCACCGGTGGTACCTCCGGAATAGGAAGTGCGACCGCCATGCGTTTCGCAAGCGAGGGGGCGGCAGTGGCCATAACAGGGCGCGATGCTGACCGGGGCGGGCAGGTGGTACAGACCATCATCACAAATGGCGGTAAAGCCCTGTTCATCCGCTCCGATGTGCGTTTCGCTGACGAGTGTCGACGGGCGGTCGATGAGACCCTCGAACGCTTTGGCAGGATCGACGTGCTGTTCAACAACGCCGGGGTGTTCCATCCCCGGACCGTCCCGGAATGCACGGAAGAGGAGTGGGACGAGACCATCGATTCCAGTCTCAAGGGCGCCTTCCTGATGTCTAAATACGCGTTGCCCTCAATGATCGAACGTGGCAGCGGCTCGATTATTCATACCAGTTCGGGTTGGGGCATCCTGGGGGGAGACAAAGCGGCTGCGTACTGCGCCGCCAAGGGGGGGTTGATCATAATGGCCAAGGCCATGGCCATTGATCACGGCCCCGACGGGATCCGGGTAAACTGTGTGTGTCCGGGTGACGTGATTACCCCGATGCTGCCCGATGATGCCGCCAAGCGTGGCATGGACTGGGAGGAATATGCCGCCGGTGCCGCAGAGCGTCCGCTGGGCCGAATTGGCACCGCTGATGAGATTGCTGACGCGGTACTTTTCCTGGCCTCAGACGAGTCTTCCTTTGTGACCGGCGAAGCACTGGTGGTGGATGGCGGGGGTGTAGCGGGTTGAACCGGTTCGAGTAAATTTGATCATCAATGGTCAGGTGATTCGGATGTGTTGTTTTTCCGGGGGAGATCTTAATTTTGCAGGGACCCGGCATCCGGGATCATCAGACCGGCCAAACGTGCCGCAATGCAAACCCTCGAGTCTGACAGACGAATTCTGCTGGTATCCCCAGGACTCTCCCAGGAATCTATTTCACGAACATCAGCACTCTTTGAGACGTCCAGCTCCCTCAACCACTTAAGACCATCCACGTAGGCAACCTGAATGTCACCATCCCAATCCTCATCTGGCGACCGAATTCACACACTGCCCCAAATCCGGGCTTTCACATGGTCGAATCCCCAAGGGTGGTCTGATGTTTTTTGGTACCTGAAACTGGCCTCATTAACATTATCATCAGTGTTGCATACCAGGCGTTACCCGAATTACCGGCCCCTATTCAGAGAGGCCGTGGTCCATCGCTCTGACCCAAGATGTGCAATAAAAATTGCGTGCTATAATAAAGTTAGAGTTAAATCAAGGAAGATCGCCCATCTGATTAAGATGGCTTTAGCGCCAACAGGTTGGGCGAATACGAAACAGGGGACTAGCTTTAAATCTACACAAGGGGTACCTATCGGTATTTTGTGCGGAACACGCAATGCTAACTGTTGCAGGATTTGCTGTCAGCCAGTTTAATAGCCTGGTTCATTCAAATCAGCATCGTTTATTTTCACATCTGCTCAATAACAGTTTGCACTGATCGCGTGTAGGTTCAATATCGGAAGTGTTAACATTTGATGGGAGGGAACATGAACACGACATCTAACAGGATGATCAAAGCCAATTTTGCAATAATTTTGGTAGGCGTTATCGCTTCAACAATTCTGTATTTACCAAGTGCCTTCGGCACACCAAAAATTCACGAGGTCCAACCGTGGCCAATAGATGGCCCCACCCAGCTCATTATCTGGGGCAAGGATTTCGGTGACAACCCACAGTTTCATTTCGGAACATCACCGACATATCTGAACATTGCCTCGGACCAAACACTTTGTCCGACACCACTGGGCTCTGTTGCCCCTCCACTGGATACCACGGATTTTGATTGTGTAGTCTTGGATTTGCCGGTTTCCAATAACGGTGAACCCAATGTCCCCGCCGGTGACTACCTGCTGGCCATATGGGTGACGGGTCCGGAACTTTGCCTTGAAAAACCAAGTTCGCTGACGTTTGAATACATACCAACGGATTGTTCAGGTTTTAATCAGCAGGGTGCTTATTGCGAAGGCGACATGACGGGCTCCACAGGATCCGCAGATCTCATAGCATCAGGACACAATAATGCAGGCTGGATTATTACATCCACCCCAGTTGCTGACATGGATACGGTCATATTCACTGCCTCAAATCCACGGAAATGGCCCAATGAGCTGATATTGAATATCAGTGAGGGGGCCGATTCTCAGGACATCCAGTTTCACACTTCTTGCTCCCAGCCACTCGCCGTGGGCGATATTTTCGGCAGTATGGAACTCATTGCGTTTGAAGGCGAAAAAGAATCCGCAATGCATCACGATCTCTATGACCTGACCATTGGGTTTTTAAGCAATGGTGGCCCCCCGGGACCAACCGGCCCTACAGGAGCAACCGGAGCAACCGGGGCTGATGGAGCAACCGGCGCAACCGGCGCAACGGGCGCTGGCGCTACAGGCGCAACGGGCGCCACCGGCGCTACAGGCCCAGCCGGCGCTACAGGAGCGGACGGAGCAACCGGCGCTACAGGAGCGGACGGAGCAACCGGCGCTACAGGAGCGGACGGAGCAACCGGCGCTACAGGAGCGGACGGAGCAACCGGCGCTACAGGAGCGGACGGAGCAACCGGTG
>JABAAB010000068.1 GCA_014238945.1 Lysobacterales bacterium | reverse complement strand
TCGGCCAACGGGATGCGTTCAGTGGACTTCCAGGCAACTCCATTGCGGATTCAGTAGCAGGCAAGATCCGATTTCGGCTCAGTTTGCTGTCTCGGATACTTGCCTGAATTCCGAAAAAGGTGGTTTATACTTCCTATCCGCAGCAGCGCGGCTGAGAATATCGCCTATGGCCGTTACAACGCGAACCGGGAAGACATTGAAAAAGCCGCCAGGGCCGCCGGTGCACACGAGTTCATCATGCAGATGCCCGATGGCTATGAAACAACCATCGGCGACCAGGGTGTACGCATTTCAGGTGGCCAACGCCAGCGGATTTCTCTCGCAAGAACGCTGCTGACAGACCCGCCCATTCTTGTTTTTGACGAAGCCACATCAATGTTCGGTCCGCAGGGTAAAGATGATTTTATCGAAGGCTGCGGTGAGATTTTAAAAACGGCGAACAGTAATCCTGATTACCCACCGCCCGGCTAGTTTGGCGCTAGCGGATAGAATAGTGAAAATGGATGGCCCAGGCCAGCTTCTCGACCGGTTCCCGGTCTCGCCTTCTCCCGAGTCAAGTCCGGGATGACGTAAAATCACACTCCATAACCGCGGCCCTGACTTCAGGAAGCCGCTCGTGCACCCGTGGGTAGCGCAAACGATAAACACCTAACTGCTTTCCTATCGCCTGCCCGATATTGCGAAAATTACTCACAATCACCTGTTTATCGGAAGGATCCAGGCTAAAAGCGCAATAGATCATCGCCATCATCGCTTCTGTGCCCGAAGCAGGTTCAATTTGAACAGATTCACCCTGCTCGATTTCCGCCGGGTCATCCAGTAAAAATATCGCATCCAAACATGCAGAATCAGGCAGCGAAGTGCCCGCTTCACCTTTAAGTACTAATTGTTGTTTATCGGTGTAAGGCGTGTAGCGGGTAAAGCCACCAACTTCGTCAAACACAGCGTGGACCGAATCAGGAAAAAGACGAATGCCTGCAAAACTTCCAATGGCAGAAACCCCGTCTTTCCGGGGGTGCATCAAGATACAGTCATCGTTAATCAACCGCGCACCATTGCGATGAAAACTTGAAGCCAGGGTGGATTTACCAAAGCCCGAGTTACCCAAAAAAGCAACCGTTTGGCCTGTTTCCAATGTTACCGCACTGGCGTGCAAAACCAGGTGACCGGTACTTGCCAGGTAACGGGGGATTACCTGGTTTAATAATAAATGCCGCAACATGTGCATATCGGAATCGGTATGCAAAAGACAATCAATACGTCCATCGGAAGTCACGTGAAAACGGGCGTACTGGGGGTAAACGTACAAATATTCATCGCCACGCCGTTCGCACCAGCAAATCAGCCTGTCAGCGTGGTCACGCCACTCAAATGCTGTTTCAAATCCAGATGAATCAAACACATCCGGCTCACCCAGCCTCACGGATAATGAGGCATCACTCGCGAAACTTTTTGATAACTCCGGAAGCGGAAACCCACATTGAAAAGTAAGATCAAATATCCGATAGAGGCCGGCCATCACGCCTCCCTGGATTTAAGCAACCCCACATCCATCAACGTACCCAGCAATTCATACAAATCCTTTTCCAGGCGTTTCCGGCTGACATCATATTCATCCAAACAGCTCAACATATCGCTGACTGACCGCCCGGACTGAAGTAGCTGCCAGATACGCGTGCCCACCTCGTTTAGCCCAAAATAAGACTCACCCTCAAGATTCAGCAAAACCGTTTCGCCATTAACTTCCTGTGAGAGAACTTCCTCAGATATTTTGAATTGGTCTGTAGTTTGAAAACCCATCGCTGGATTATATCTCTGCTCGCTAAAATACGTCACCCCTAACTTTTACGAGGCAGTCGTGCTACCCGGGCGAGTAGCTCGGTTTATCGCCGGTTGGGTGGCTTCCTCCTCATGTCCTCAGCTGACGACGGTGGATCAGGGGGAGACGGGATTGCTGCATTCAGGCTGGTTGCAAATGATAATGCGGTTAACGTCGGTGCAGAATAGACGGCCAGCCTGGTCGCCTTGGTTAACAGGTTCCGGCGTTGCGGGTCTTCCACATCAGCGCCAGATTCTGCGCCCTCAGTTTCCACCTCTTGCTCCGCCATAAACTTTTCTGATCCTTCGGTCATCAATGTCTTACCGCTTGGGTTTTTTCAGGACCCATTTAAAGTGACGTTCCTGAAGGCCGTACCATTGGGTGCCATAACTCTGTAATTTTTTCAATTTTACTTTCTCTCCGGTGTCCACATCCAGCAAAACTGAGTATTTCAGAATATCCTCCGGAGCCTGCCATGATATGGTCAGATCTTCTAATACTTCACTGGAACGGACAACAAAGTGCCATTCATCGGACTTGGTATTAGTCAATGAATGGTAATCTGCGCCATAATCACCCGCCGCATCACCCCATTCCGGGTGTGGAAACACCAGGGTCATAAAGGGTGATCGATCTGGTGCCAATTCCTTGAGATCATTACGATCGTACCCGCTCAGCGCGTTCTCACGCTGACCAAGTGTATTTACGGGATCTACGTATGGGCCCGCACTGGCTTTCAAGTATGCCGCCCAGCCCACCGGAGTCTCTTTCAGTTTAACCTCGGCCGTAGCTGATGAATCTGCTGCACTGCCACTTACACAAGCACCGCCGATACGTATCTTAAGATTACTCTCGCCGTTGTCCGGTACCTTGACCCAGAAGCCCTGGCCTGCAGCAATTGTGCACGGCGGGTTGGTTCCGGTGTCATCACAGACCGTATAACTACTGCCATTGTAATAATTGATTGCGTTATCAATGAGGCCAAGAGACCCAACCGTCGCCGCAATCGATGGACTCCCATAACAAATACCATAAGAGTCCACAACCAGGACATCCTCCCAGGCCAGGGTCCTCTCGGTAGGATTACCCACCATATTTTGCTGACTGGTACTGCCGTCATGTGCTGCGGTAAGGGCAATATCGAATGGTTCGGTATTAATTGCGTCAGTCGTTTTCATTGACCAGCTTTCCGGACTACCCATTCCCGGATCGATCAGGTGAAGCAACCAGTAAGCAAAACCGGGTACAAGAGCGGAACTTTCCGAAAGGAAACTGTAGGCACCACTTGTTCCTGTGGCCGGGTCAAACTTATACATGCCCCAATCAGTGCCATAGGTGCCACTCAGGTCATCACCCAGAACACCGGCTATTGTATTGCTTGCACCAGGATCGCATGGCAAGGTGATCATCTGCCACACATTGAAGGGAACGTTATACGAGCCAGCACCACAGCCAACCGCCTCGTAGGCACCGAGGTCACAAGCGGCATCACGTGTATATCCCCTCTGATCAAGAAGCTCACAACCGGTACCGGCGTTCAGAGCTGGAGATCCTGCGAGCGGGGCCATGGTCTTCGTATAACCACCATTGTTGGCCAGTAAATCGAGCATCGGGTCACCGCTGAACGCCGAACTACAACTGCCATCCTGGATCAGGTTATTAACGTTGGTATCCGGCGGGCTAATCGGTGAAACGCAATCGTCGCCAGATGTCCCACCCAGAATCGAGTTGCTGATGTGGATCGCCCCTGAAGCGCTATCGTGATACACATTGGCACCGGCACCATAGTTAAAACTGTTGTCATAGAATGTGCTGTTGCGAATTGTAAAGACCGAAACTGTTGAAGCTGAATAATCCCCGATCGCACCTCCGAAGCCGGTGCTCGAATTATCAGTGAAAGTGGAGTTAACAACAGTTAGATTTACGTCCCAAGTCCCGATGGCACCGCCTACACTGTTGCTGTACCGCCAAGCTTCGTTATCAACAAATGTGCTGCCCGTTATGGATGTCGGGGCACCAGAGTTACCGCCGAGCCGCAAAGCACCCCCGATGAATTCGCCACGATTGGCAATGAATGTACTTTCTGTGATCGTCAAGGGCCCCCAGCTTGCCCCTCTGTGGTACATCGCACCACCGTCATCAGCAGCCGAGTTTGACATGACCATCCTATCCAGCGTGAGGTCCTCAAACCTGGAATATATCGCACCACCGCTATCCCCGGAGATATAACCTTCGGTCAAGGTGAAGTCATGTAGAGTGACCTCGATCGTGGAACTGGAGCTGTAAATATAGAAAATCCGGGTGGCATCACCACCACTGACAGTCATTCCGCGGCCGCCACCGTCTATTGTCATGCTCTTGTCAATGGTAATCTGGGAACCCAGCGTAATCACACCATTGGTCAATGCCGCATCAAATATGATTGTCCCGCCTGAGCTTACATTCAATACCGCCTCACGCAAGGTACATTGGTTGTCGGCCGCAATGGTATCGGCAAGGCTGTTAACCATGTTGCTGCTGGCCGGACATTCACCCGTTCCGGGTGTTTCGGAGACGGAAAAATTATTGTCAGAAATATCAAAGAAAAAATGATCCGAAAATTCGGCACAACGCACACGCACGCGAGAGGCCCCTGATATCACAGCAGGTACCGTGATGAGTTGCGACCCATCATTTGGGGTGCTGCTCTCCAATGGTACCGGGTAGGTGTATCCACCATCGACTGACATATCGATGGCAACATTGACACAGTCAACCGTCGTTCCACTTCCGGTCGTCGCTACATTCCAGGTAACGGTTTCCGAATCGCCCGGTGTCCAGCTAATACCACCGGCATTCGGCGATGTAACCTGGAACGGACCAGCGGAACCATCCACGATTACCTGGGTGTTGGGTTCAACATAACTTACGCCCCCAAGCCCATCATAAACATGCAGACGAAAGTCCAGTGTCTGGCTACTGCCGGGTAACTCCTCACCCTGGGTCGTGGTCCCGTTAACAATGTCTGAGATCTGGGGGAAAACCCGTTGCGGGCTTACGGTGGGTTCAAAGACCTTGAAAAATGGTGCGGTACCAGTACCCGGAGCCGCTTCAATACCCAGGGTCATGCCTTCCCAGGAATAGCTCAAATTATCGCCATCCAAATCTGTAGCTGAACCCTCCAGGGCAAATGGTGTGCTCGCGGGTATCGTGATGCTGGCTGTTCCACTATCGGCTGACGGTGGTGTATTTCCAGTTGTTATTAGCCCATTGCAAGATCCACTACCAGCGATGAAGTCATCCGCTTGCTCATAGCTGTGAACATGGAACTGCATAAAATCACCCAGCAGATTATTACTTCCACAGTTGCCAGCGTAAGACATGATGGTGGTTCCTGCACCAGGCTCGTACGCACTGGAACCGGTACGGTTAGAATCGGGTATGGTGCCACATGCATTCCAGGTATGGCGCATGGTGAACTGATGCCCAATCTCGTGAGCTAAGACGTCGACACGTGCGTTAACGCCAGTTTGGCCGTCAGCTTTGCAGTCGCTGTAACATACGACACCAACATAAGCGACGCCTCCACCATAGCTATACAGGAACAAGTGCCCAAGGTCGTACGCCCCGGAACCAATAATCGCGTCAATATCGTCTGTAATATTTGGACCGCCACAGGCGATATTCGAACCGGTATCGTTATACGGTTTGTTCAGGAGTTGGTCATTATTGGCAACCAGGGTATAGCGTACCGCCAACTCCCGTTCATAAATCGCATTTAGCTGGTTGACCTTGTTGGTGATCGCGGCCATAACCAGCACATCGGTACCACCATTGTTGGTGTAATACTCCTGCGATGTGGTGATTGCCAATCGGTAGGTTCGCCAATCGCTGCCGCTTGACACATCCTCAAGCGCCATACCGGTGTCAGCTTGCAGCTTGGACTCTATGTGTTTTGATCGTGATTCCAATGTGGAATGGGATGTTGGCGGTGTTGCCTCTTCGCAGGTAAAACCATCCAGGGCGTCCGATTCATAACTGATGTAATTGGATGAGCCACTTCCCGGCTCAAATGGTTCAATGAAAAATCCTTTACCGGTCCCCAGGACAATGATCTCGATACCCCTGGGAGACCAGGTGATACGCAATGTGGCAGCAGGATTGTCGATGCCTACTCCTGTATAGGTCCTTATTTTCGGAAATTTTACGAATAGCTCCGGCTCCATCATGTCGGTTTGGTAAATCTGAAAGGATTGAAACCCACCATCGGCCACCGGCAAGGTCAGTACGACTCCCGGTGGACGTTGCCAAACATCTTCGTAAGGTGCTCTACGTAAAATCGCTTCCAGCGCCTTGACATTTAGCTCCAGCATTCTGTATTTGCGCGGCAAACGACGTTGCTGGCTGGCCACAGCATTCATGCGTAAGGCTGGTGTGGAGAAACGACTTACGCGCTGCCACAAACCACCATGAACGGTCGCTGCGCCAGGTATCATTTCGGGATCTGTTGGGGGGATTCCCCCTTTGCTGTCAGCTCCCCAAGTCGCTGAAGCCAAAAGAAACATCATAAAAAAAGAAAGAACTATATAATGCTTTCTCATTTGCTACTCAGAATCATCAGGATCAACCCCTCATCCGAAAAAGTAGGTATCTGGGGGACATCCGGTCCAGACTCATTGACCTACCTGGCATATTTAATCACATTATTACCCCGCGCTCACTCAATTCCTGAACAAACGCATATACATAGCAGGCCACAAAGGCATGGTGTTGTCCTCGTCAGTTTAGCTATAAAGCGTTTTTGCATAATCAATGAACGGACGGCTCGTTCCAGTGTTTAACTAGCTTGGCCAGACCGGCCCTGCAAATAAGGTCATTCGCCGCCTGCATCGCATCTGCAATAATTTTTTCCTGGTCGACGCAGGTAGACCGACCATCTTCTACGACAATCTGGCCGTTCACGACTACATGTTTCACATCAGATGCTGTTGTCGACAGTGTCAGACTGCAGACTTTCTTGCTGGCAGGACGATGATGAACACCGCTCATGTCGACGAAAACGAGATCTGCCAATGAACCTTCAACGATTCTTCCGACATTCCGTTTGAGCATCCGTCCGCCGTTTCTTGTAGCCATACACAATACGAGTTCTGACGTAGAGGAAGTTGGATCAAGTTCTCTAACGTGTTGCAGCATCTGTGCCGACTTCATTGCCTCGAACATGTTTTGGCCGGCTACTGCCATCCCGTCGGTACCCAAGGCCACGTTGGCACCTGCATTCATTAACGGGCCGAGCTTTACGATGCCGGAGGCGAGATATTGATTGCAGACAGGTTGGTGCGAAATGTTTGCGCGGCATTGACCAAGCAGCGATATCTCCTCATCATCAAACCATATACCATGTGCGAGGGTCGTCCTTGAGTTCAAGATTCCCTCTTTGTTGAGCCATTTTGCCGGCCGCACGCCATGGATTGATTCGAAGATTTCCACCTCATATTTGGATTCACTGCAGTGTGCATGCCATGACACATCCGCACTTGTCGCTAATTCGTGGCACGCAATGATTAATTCAGGATCGACGTAAACCACATTTTCCGGAGCTGGCCATATCTCGACCAGCGACCCTTTTGGCTTCTCCGCAATACAGTTTTGAGTTATTTCCAGCTCGTCCTTATTGCTGTATTTGAACAGGCGTGTGTCGCAGTTCATCTTGATGCCGCCGTCGACCATCATGCCGAATATCCCCCGCGCGACGACACCGCGTAATCCAACTTCCTCGATCGCAGTGGCTACGCCGATTGTTGTAGCTTCGTCAACGGGCGCGTAGTGATTGTCAATTACCGATGTCGTACCAGACAGCACGCAGTTAAGCGCCGCCATCCGTGCTGCCTTTATGGCCTCATCACTCGATATATTGGCGGCGAGCGGCAGCATGAACTCCGATAGCCATGGCAGCAGCGTCAGACCGTCGCCCAGCGTTTTTCCGAGCGTCTGAAAAAGGTGATTGTGGCAGTCTATCAATCCTGGAATCATTAGGAGGTCAGAGAAATCGAAGGTGCGTGCCGCCGACCTAATTTTCCGTCGTACTTCTTCGACCGACCCGATGGCGACAACCGATTTACCTGTTATCGCGACGGCGCCGTGTTGAATATAGGGCCTGGCGGGATCTAGCGTTAGTATTTCACCTCCGGTGAATAGAATATCTACATCATGATCTTCTACTTGCATACTGCTCTCCAACGCTCTCCAAATCTGAACGTGGCATCGTCACGCACTTTTCGATCGCCTGGTTGTTGTTTTTACCGTTGAATTTATTACGGCTGCCAGTTCCCCAGGCATACTAAGTTGTGGCACATGATCTGCGTTTAACACATGAACCGAATTACATGGCGTCAACTGTAACATCTTGCGCTGTATGTAATAAAAGACCGTTTGGTCATTTCGGCAAGCTATGTAGGTTCCCGGGACCGAACCAAAACGTCGTTTTGTAAGCCGTGCGGATATTCTTCGGCCACCCTCGGCTTGCGGCGTCAATTTTGCCGCCGCTTCTCGGGAAAATATTGCCAACGCAGCTCTGAGTTCGATTGCTCGATAATGGGAATTGGTACACTAGGGTCGTCACGTGTACCAAGCGAACCATCGTGAACAAACGCGAAATGCGCTAAATCGAAGAAGTTCTCAAGGCGACGGTGTCCCGATGTCGCCCATTCATAGGGGCGCCCCTGAACACAGCGTCGCGATAGGTTGCCCCAACTTCGCAATGTCGGAATCTTCGTGTCAAGTGAAGAATCGAGCCTTACCCAAATAAGGTCATAACGCACTGCAACGTCATAGCTATAAAGCTTCGCTCGTTTCGGTATAGCAGTATCCGGCATTGATGGCACTTCAACGCAGCGTCCATTTTTGTCGTACAACCAACCGTGATAAGCGCATCGCACACCATTTTGCTCGGCCCAGCCGCAAGACAACGACGCCGATCGATGTCGGCAGCGGTCATCCATTGTTGCAACCTCGCCTGAGCCCAGTTGCGCGATTACCAGCTTCCGACCAAGCAGCGTTCGCTGCAGAATATTGCCACGGTTTTTTATCGCGCCAATGTCGCCTGCGCCCTCAAGCAGCTAATTTTTGTGCAAACTGGATGCCAGAAGAACTTCCAGGTTTCACTATTGAGATATGAGCGTCCCGTCATTTTTATTGTCCTCTAAAATGATGCAATAACCGAATATGATGCAATAAACGGTTATGGTTTGATTAAACAGGACGTAGATGTTGACCAGAACATATTTTTCCCGGGGTGCTGAAATTATGCGATCGCCGATTGCCACCCGGCGTCTGTCGGTCGATGACCGGGGAAGGGTGATATACCGCTACAAGCGCCCGTTCCGGGATGGTTCAACGCAGGTGGTACTGGAGCCGCTGGATTTCATGGCACGCCTGGCGGCACTGGTGCCCAGACCACGGCTGAACCTGACGCGTTTTCACGGTGTATTTGCGCCCAACTTTAAACATCGGGCGCACATCGTTCCCCGTCAGCTGCGGGGTCGGGTGGACAGCGACAAGCCCAGGGCACCGATGTCATGGATGCAGCGCCTCAGGCGGGTGTTCGCCATCGACATTGAGACGTGTCCCGATTGTGGCGGCACATTGCGGGTGATAGCCTGCATCGAGGATGCATCGAGGATGCGCTGCTGATCGCGAAGATCCTGGGCATGTGCGCCAGCGTGATGAGCAGGAGCGCAGCGCAGCGCGCGCACCGCCGGGGCCTGCAGAGGGACTGCTAAAGCTGGTTTGATGTTGGGGGGCGGTTGGCCCGGGGCCGATATCGGCTGCGCTACGGGAAGGGAGTCATTTGAGGCCAAAGGGGACGGTTTGAGGCGCACGGATGACCAGTACACCGGTGGCCCGGGGACGGCAAAGGTCAAATATGCACGGGGTTGCACGGGGTCAACGGTCACTGATACTTTGCTGAATTGCAAATAAGGTG
>JABAAB010000110.1 GCA_014238945.1 Lysobacterales bacterium | reverse complement strand
TTTTTTGCCGCGTTTGCGATCAGGAGCAGCAGCAATCAGTTGTTCGCACTCTTCCTGTGTCAATGACTCCGGTTCGCGGTTTTTAGGCATCCGGGCGTTTTTCTTACCATCGGTAATATAGGGACCATAACGGCCACGCAAGACCTGGATTTCGCTGCCATCGAAGGACTTGATGATGCGATTGGCATCGAACTCTTTTTTCTCCGCAATCAGGGTCAAAGCGTGTTCCAGCGTGACATCATGCGGGTCTGTGTCTTTCAATGAAACAAATTTGCTGCCATAACGAATGTAGGGACCAAAGCGACCGATGGCAGCCACAACCTCTTCGCCCTCACCCGTCTCACCCAATGTGCGTGGAAGTTTGAATAACTCAAGTGCCTCTTCCATCGTAATGGTCTCGAGGCTCTGTCCGGCTCTCAAGCCGGCAAAGGTTGGTTTTTCCTCATCATCCCGGGTGCCAATCTGCGCGTGGGGGCCATAGCGACCCAGACGGACCGACAGTGGCTTGCCGGATGCGGGGTCGATACCCAGCACACGGGCTGCCTTGGCCTCGTCACGACTGACCGATTCCTGTTTTTCGTTCACCCGTTCTATGAACGGTTTCCAAAACGAATGCATCAGGGGTATCCAATCCTCTTCTCCCCTGGATATTGCATCCAGACGGTCTTCCAGGCGTGCGGTGAATTCGTAATCTACGTAAGCGTCAAAATGACGTTCCAGGAAGCGCTCGACCACACGTCCGGTATCGGTAGGTTTGAAGCGACGCTTGTCCAGTTCTGTGTATTGTCTGCGCACCAGTGTTGACATGATGCTGGCGTAGGTCGAAGGTCGGCCAATACCGTATTCTTCCATTGCCTTGACCAGGCTGGCTTCTGAATACCGGGGCGGTGGCTCGGTAAAATGCTGTTCCGAGCGTATGTCATCCAGCTTGAGGATGTCACCCTGCTGCATTTCCGGCAGGCTGGTCTCCGTTTGTTTCTGTCCTGCCGGCATGGATATCTCGTAGGCGGCGAGAAATCCCGGAAATGTGATGACCGAGCCATTGGCCCGGAAGCTGGCACTGGGACCACAATCAAACTCTACTGCGACCGTATCCATTCGTGCCGGTGTCATCTGGCTGGCCAGCGTGCGTTTCCAGATCAACTCGTAAAGCCGGAACTGGTCGTCGCTCAGGCTCGACCTGATTTTCCCAGGTACGAGTCCGGCTGAAGTTGGACGTATGGCCTCGTGGGCCTCCTGGGCATTCTTTGACTTGGTCTTGTAAAAATTCGGTTTTTCCGGCACGTAATTGAGACCAAACTGATCGGTGATCTGTTTTAGGATATCCTGCAATGCATCGTTCGACAGCATGAGTGAATCGGTGCGCATATAGGTGATCAAACCCTGGGTGCCACCGTTGATCTCGACACCCTCATACAAGGATTGAGCGGTGCGCATGGTCTTTTGAGCTGAAAAACGAAGTTTCCTTGATGCATCCTGCTGTAGGGTGGATGTAATGAAGGGTGGTGACGGTCTGCGTTTGCGTTCTTTGCGGGTAATCCTGTCCGCTTTTAGTTGGCCATTGGCGTTGGCCAGCAACTGTTCACGCACGCCTGAGGCGCGTTTCCCGTCCTGGATGTCGAACTGCCGGAATTTATCGCCATCCAGGCGTACCAGCCTGGCGGAAAATGCACTGTCCTGCTTTTGCAGATCGGCTTCAATCGTCCAGTACTCGCGAGGGTTGAAGGCCTCAATTTCACGTTCACGTTCAACGATCATACGCAGTGCAGGGCTTTGGACTCTGCCGGCGGAAAGACCCGGTCTGATCTTTTTCCACAACAGTGGTGACAGGCTGAACCCCACCAGGTGATCCAGCGCCCGTCTGGCCTGCTGGGCATTGACCAGATCCATGGAAAGTTCCCTGGGGTTGGCAACAGCCTCCTTTATCGCACGTTGTGTGATCTCTGAAAATTCAACACGGTAGAACGGAATCTTATCGGTCAGTTTTTTATCTTTCAGTATCTCGAATATATGCCAGGAGATGGCCTCGCCTTCACGATCAAGGTCAGTCGCCAGGTAGACTGAATCCGCTTTCCTGGTTGCCCGGATGATCTTGTCGACATGCTTTTTACTGCCGTCGCTGAGTTCGTAGTGCATGGAAAAATCATTTTCAGTATCTACCGCGCCATCACGTGATGGCAGGTCACGTACGTGGCCATAGGAGGCCAGTACCTCGAAATCCTTGCCGAGATACCTGTTGATGGTTTTCGCCTTGGCAGGCGATTCTACGATGAGCAGATTTTTTGCCATGATTGACGTTCAAGCAAACACTAACTGCCATCGGGGCAGGATGGTGTCCGAATGTGTATACCCTCCAGTTTTGCGGCTGATCGGCTCGAATCCGAAGACAGGATCTTGCCGCTTCCTTATATTATTAGTGCCGATACTCCTGCTCGGTGTCAAACATCAAATCCTCCATCCAGGCAAAATTGGCCTCCTGTCCGGGTTGATTGAACAGCACCATCAGTACCACCCACTTCATATCTTCGAGGTTGATTTCCTCATTTTCCAGGGCTGACAGACGATCCAGAACCAGTTCCCGGCGTTGTGCATCCACGATACCGATATTTTCCAGGTACATCAGGAAATCACGGCACTCGGTATCCAGACGTGTCAATTCGGATTCGACATATACGCGAATGGGGCGTTGGGTGTTCTTAAACAGGTCGGGCTGATGTCTTTGCTCGGCCAATCCATCCAGCCATGCAAATGCCTTGTCGATCTCACCATTGGTGAACCCTGCCTGGTGAAGGTTTTCTTCCAGAGAAGCCCTGTCGGGTGCTTCTTCGGGTTCATCGTATAGATAATTTTCAAAAAGAAACATCAGTACGTCAAGCACGTTTTCTTTCATTCATTTGCCTCTATGGCTTTTGACCGGTGGCTTGTTGGAACATGCCCCGGATCGTCTCCTCTCCGTTGTACATAACAGCATGGCTGAGACCAGCCTTAGCGTCAATGCACATTTGCCAATGATACTGTCCGGAATTGATATGACATACACGGCGAATCAGCATCATGTCCGCAGGAGATTGGGATGCCTGCGTCAAGGTTCAAGGTCCTGAATGTGCCTCCAAACAAAAAGTCGCATTTTACTGCAAAAAAAGTGGGTCAGGCACGCAGATAACATCCGTTGCCGTTATTTTTTACCATTCCATTGAGCTCCATGATCAACAGCATGGAAGATACGGCGCCAGCAGTAAGTCTTGTTTGATCAATGATGACATCCACCGGCTTGGGATCGTAACCAAGTACAGCCCACAATGTGCTGTAATCGGGATCATCCAGCAGGCTTTCTGCCTGACTCTCCTGATGCGGGACAGGAGTATCTGCCTGATCAAGACGTTGCCGTATTTCCATTTTCAATTCTGTGGCGACGGGCCCCAGTTCCTGCATGATGTCATCGGTGGTTTCCACCAGCCTCGCCCCTTCCCTGATTAGTCGGTGGCAGCCCTTGGCCATGGGATTGTGCAACGAGCCTGGCAGGGCAAACACGTCCCGTCCCTGTTCTGCGGCCTTTCTTGCTGTGATCAGGGTGCCGCTGTTCAGTCCCGCCTCAATGACCAGAACGGCCAGGCTCAATCCGGAAATGATGCGGTTTCTGGACGGAAAATGTCGACGCCTGGGCGGCGCGTCCAGTGGCAATTCAGAAATCATTGCTCCACGTGAAGGAATCCGTTCGGCAATCAATCGACTGCTGCGTGGGTAGACTGTTTGCAATCCGGTACCGTTAACCGCGATGGTGTAAGCACCGGCATCCAGGGCCGCAGCATGCGCAGTGCTGTCTATTCCGTCAGCCAGTCCCGATGTAATGGTCATACCCTGCCGGGCCAGGGTAGCGGCAAAATCACGGGCGTGGTCCACTCCCCCGGCAGTGGGGTTGCGACTACCTATTACCGCGATCTGGGGATGCCAAAGACAGTTGGGATCACCATCCACAAACAAGGCCGCAGGAGGGCTGTTGATACGGCTCAACAGACCCGGATATGCATCATCACCCCAGCACAACAGGTGATGACCGGGCAGGGAAAGCCATTCCAGGCCAGCCTCAATTTGTGATTGATCAGGATTTCTGATCGCGGCAATGGCGTTTGCGGGCAGGCCATGATGTTCCAGATCGCGGTGATTTGCCGCAACCATGGCCGAGACACCGCCCAGTGTTTTAATGACCCGGATTAGCGATGCGCCCCCGATCGAGGGCGCATTCAATATGATTAACCAATCACGATGCTTCGTGATGTCCCCCCTAACTGCTCTCTCCTGCTTAAACCTTAGAGTGTTTCGTCCGGATGTCGCAGTATGTCAAATTCTCGAACTGGACGGTCGCCATCCATTACCATGGCATAACTGACCTCGTCAAATACCCTGAAAACGAGGATGTGTGCACTGAACTGGGCCGGTAATGTGACCATTTTCTCCTTGTGGCCTTTCAATGCCACCCAGCTTTCCCCGGGATATTTGACCTCGTCCTGGATTTCTTTTCCTGGCCGGAACGCCGAGAATACATGACCCGCTTCCACACCCTGGTTATCACCGGCACTGATGGTGATAATCTGGTAATGACCAGCTCCGTAAAAAGACTGTGTCAGTGCAATGACCTCAATTCCATCCGGTACCCGGCTCATTGCATGAGGCATCAATTGCGGGTCGTAAGTGTGGTTGTCCAAGGGCAATACCACGTCACCTTCGGTCACTTCCGTGTGCCCACTCTGGATTTCCAGTATGGCAGGGTTGCCTTTTTTCACCAGTCTGCCGACCGCAATATCCCAGAACTCATATCCCAGTACCGGCGGGTTTTTCTTGCGCCAGGACATGGTTGAATTCCACATGTCGTCCGGGTACTCAAGGTCCCCCGGCAGGTGTTCCTTGTAGCCGTGGTCCAGCGCCCTTTTCATTACGCCATTGTCATCATAGTAGATGTGTCGCAGCCTGACGATGGCAAATTCCTCACCAAGACGTCCGTCAACACCCCGAACATAGGTAACATCCTTCAAGGTGGCATTGATGCGGTCACTTTCGTTTGCAACCACGTAGGGAAGTTCAGAAAAATCACCTGGCATCAGTACCCGTGCATTGGTGACAAAATCCTTGATGGCATCCCATTCAACAGGCGCGATAGGATCGCGTTTGGACTTACGAATTGCGGGGGACAATCTGATGGTGCGTTTGTCCCCATTGACCATCAGACGTGGTCTTCCATCAACGTATACCAGAGAAACCCTGTCACCCGGATAGATCAGGTGCGGGTTCTCAATTTGCGGATTGGCATGCCATATTGCTGGCCATTGCCAAGGTTGCTCAAGGAATTTTCCGGAAATATCCCAAAGCGTGTCACCCTCTACGACGATGTATTCATCCGGGTGGTCAGACCGTACTGACACGTCCTGTGCCATTGCAGCGCCTGCCAACATCGTCGCCAGGATAAGGTGAAAAATTTGCTTAATCACGTTCCTTTCCCCATATAGTAGGCATCCAGCCATCTTGACCGATGCGGCCATTATTAACTAGTGGCGAACAGAGTTCGTCACTGGCTATCATAAATCCTGCGGTGAAAAAGTTCACCTAAATTATTTATCAGGCACAAAAGTATATGTCAAAACTCAATATATTAGAATTCCCAGATGCAAGATTGAGGACGGTTGCAAACAAGGTAAAGATCTTCGATAAGCAGCTCAAAAAGCTGGTCGATGACATGGCGGAAACCATGTACCATTCGAACAATGGAATCGGCCTGGCCGCAACCCAGGTAAATGTACACAAACGCTTGCTGGTAATGGACTTCAGCGAAGATCACAGTCATTTGCTGGTTTACATAAATCCGGAAATCACCGACCAGTCGGGCGAGCAAAAACGTGAAGAAGGGTGCTTATCTGTTCCCGGTGTTTATGCCAGTGTAAAAAGAGCCGAAATCATTACGGTAAAGGCCCAGAATGTGGATGGAAAGAGCTTCGAAGAAGATCTTGATGGTTTGCATGCAGTGTGTCTTCAACACGAAATGGACCACCTGGATGGCAAGCTTTTTGTTGATTACCTGTCACCTCTGAAGCGAAATATGGTCAGAAAAAAGCTCGAAAAACAACGCCGGAACGCCGCACAAGAAGTGGTTTTCTGAATGTGATTGCCTCAAATTCCAGCTTGCGCATCCTGTTTGCCGGCACGCCAGAATTTGCTTTACCCCCATTGAAAGCCTTGCTTGATCGTGGCGAAGAGGTTGGGGCTGTATTGACACAACCGGACAGGCGGGCAGGGCGTGGAAAACAATTGCGGGCCAGTCCCGTCAAGCAGTTTGCATGTGAACACGGCCTTGATGTCTTGCAACCCGCAACGCTGGCTGACGCGGATGTCCAGCAAACATTGGCAGCGCTTGAGCCTGACCTGATGATAGTCGTGGCCTATGGATTGATGGTCCCTGATCAGCTGCTGGCGTTACCCCGTCTCGGCTGTTGGAATATTCATGCTTCACTGTTGCCAAGATGGCGTGGTGCAGCACCGATCCAGCGAGCCATTGAGGCGGGTGACAAACATACGGGTGTATGTATTATGCAGATGGAAACAAGCCTCGATACCGGCCCGTTGTTTCATCGTCTGGAAACGCCGATTGCATTGGCAGACAATGCCGGCACTCTGCACGATCGCCTCGCGGAAATGGGCTCAAAGGCTTTGCAATACTGTCTTGACCTGGTTCATCGTGGCGAGCTTCCTGCGCCCCGCGCTCAGGAAGATTCCGGAGCGGTATACGCCCGCAAGCTCAGCAAGGCTGATGCAGAGTTGGATTGGAATCAACCCGCAGAACTTCTGGCGCGGCAGATTCGGGCATTTAATCCCTGGCCGGTAAGCTGGTGTGATATTAATAATCAAAGGCTGCGTATCTGGCGGGCTGAAGTGATTGATCACATACCGGGTAGTGTTCCCCGGCAGGTCTTTATGGATGGGGTGCAGTCTCTGAAAATTTCCACAATTGACCAAGCGATACAGGTTCTTGAAATACAACGTGCCGGTGGCAGACGCATGGCGGTTGCCGAATTTTTGAATGCTCACGGAAATCTTTTGCTCTGATGCGTAAAAAGAACACACAGAATCCCCGTCTGGCTGCCGTTGAAGCACTGGCGGAAGTGCTTGATCAGAACAGGAGCCTGGTTGACGCCAGGGCATTGTCACGCTTGAAGGACGGCCGCGATAACGCGCTTGCCAGGCACCTTGCCTACGGTGTGTTGCGCTGGCTCGGGGCGTTGCAATGGCTCGCTGCCGAATTACTTTCAAAACCAATGCGCCATCGCGACCGTGATATAGAACGCCTGATATTGCTCGGTCTGCATCAACTGTGGCAGGACCACATGGCAAGCCACGCTGCCGTTAATGAAACGGCACAGTGCGCTCGTTTGCTGGGAAAAGGGTGGGCCGTGGCTGTTGTCAATGCCGTACTCAGACGGTTTCAACGTGAACGGGATACCCTGCTCGAACAACTGGCTGGCAATAAAGCAGTTCATGCACATCCATCCTGGTTACTGGATGAAATTCAAAGTGACTGGCCGGAGCACTGGCGTTCCATAGTCAGGAACAACAACTGCCAGGCGCCGTTGTGGTTGAGAATCAACCGGCACAAGGCCGATGAATCCCTGCTTCGGACCCGATTGCAGTCCGCGGATTTTAAATTGGATGATCACCCACTGGCCCGCGACGCCATCTCCATCAAACCCCCGGCGCCGGTTGCCAGGATCCCCGGGTTTGAAGATGGCTGGTTATCGGTGCAGGATCCTGCCGCACAACTTGCCAGAGACCTGATAGATCCCCACCCGGGTGAGCGAATCCTGGATGCCTGTGCGGCACCGGGTGGCAAAACAGCACATCTGCTGGAATCCTGTCCACAACTCAAATTGACGATACTCGACAAACAGCAGCATCGTATTGACCAGATACACCAGAATCTTGAACGGCTGGGTCTGCTGGACTTGTCATCGCAAGCCAGAATACAGGTTTGTGATGCCACCGATACCGCTTCATGGTGGGACGGAAAAAAATTTGACAAAATCCTGCTCGACGCACCCTGCAGCGCGACCGGTGTCATCCGTCGTCATCCGGAAATCAAGTGGCTCAGGAACCCTGAACAGGTCGATGCCGTGGTTCGCACCCAGTACCGTTTATTGACAGCGCTATGGTCACTGCTGGATACCGGCGGTATGCTAGTTTATGCAACCTGCTCCCTGTTGAGACCTGAAAATTCCGGTCAGATTCAACGTTTTCTGGAGCAGCATGCAGATGCGGTCGCCGTCATTCCCGACCTTGATGGGGGTACAGCAGTCGCTGGTGGGTACCAGTTCATGCCCGGAGATGAGCAGATGGATGGGTTTTTTTATGCGGTTTTACAAAAATCGGCTTGACCGGTTGATTGATCTGCAAGGACGCGTCAGGGGCATTTCACTTCTGGCCGTGCTGGTCCTTTGCGCATGTAGTGAAGAGGATCTGGATTATAGTTTTGAGATCAATACCGTCTCGGTCAGCCGGGGATACCAGTCTCTCAATATCAGGTTGAACCAGGGCCTGAGCCTGAGCCAGCAGGCACGCGACGCCCTGGAGAGCGGTGTAACACTGATCATCCAATTGGACCTGGAACTTCGCCATGACAGTAACTTGATTGCCGTTCGCCGGGACAACAGGAGTTTTCGTATTCGATACCTGCCTTTGAGCGAGCGTTACCAGCTGTCTTATGAGCAATCGGAACGCATGCTCACCTTCCCCCGTCTACGTCATGTGCTTGCCGCCATTGATGATATTGATGTGCAACTGTCGACCGGCCCGCTACCCGCGGGTGGATATGAACTTCGAACGCGTATCAGTCTGGATGAAAGCCGTCTGCCGGCGCCGATGCAGCTGCCGGCCTGGCTGTCGTCGCAGTGGCAGCACGATTCGGAGTGGTCAGTATGGCCATTCGAAGTAAACATTTGAAGCGTCTGTTGCTCAGGGTTTTACCGGTGGTGGCTGCGGTCGCCGTCCTTCTGGTATCGCTGATCCTGGTTAGCAGTGTGCAACATGAAGCCAGTGAATTGAGTCGGCAGTACGTGTGGGTGCTGATATTGACCATCCTGGCCCTGCTGGTCATTCTGGTCGCAATTCTGCACCGGTTTCTCTCACTGGCGAGAAAAGTCCGCGCACAGGCTCCGGGTGCCCTGCTTTCGGCGCGCTGGGTAAGAAATTTTCTTATTTTGTCCCTCCCTTCGGCCTTGATCGTGTACTTTTTTTCCGCCTATTTCCTGACCAGTACGATCGACAGCTGGTTTGATGTTGGTGTTGAAACCGCTCTGGAAAATTCGCTGCAACTCGGTCAGCAGTTCCTGGAAATCCGTACCCTGGAGGTGCACAACCAGGCACGTCGCCTGAGCCGCGAAATTGACAGCCCTGGTGGAGACAATGATGTGGAATTGATACGTCAGACATTATTGAGACGGGTCAGCGCGGCAGGACCTCTGGAGTTGTCGGTGTTGGAATTGGATGGTGGATTGGTTGCCAGCGCCAACATCAACATGCTGGCAGATTTACCGGAAAGACCCGGGGATTATGCCCTGTTGCAGGCGCGGGACCGCGGGGAATATGCGGCTGCAGAACCCGTTGCCGACGGCGTTTTGCGGATTCGGGTGATCCAGCGTCTGCCAGTTGCCTTTCCAGGTAGCCAGGAATATCTTTTACAGGCCATTTATCCCTTGCCGGAGACTATTACTGGCCTGGTCAGTGAAATCGAGCGGGAATACCATCGCTACCAGAACGTCAGTTACTTAAGAAATTCCCTGAAACAGAGCTTTATATTGATCCTGTCACTGGTACTGTTGCTGACGGTGTTGCTGGCCATGCTGGCCGCCTTGAACATGGCACGCAAAATGGTGACTCCGATCTCAAAACTCGCCCAGGCGACACGCGAGGTAGCCGCCGGTGACCTGACCCATGAAGTTCAGGCTGGTCAAAGGGATGAGCTCGGTTTCCTGGTGACGTCTTTTAACGAGATGACCGAAGCTCTTACCCGGGCCAGTGACGAAGCTGAAACCAGCAGGGCACAATTGCAAACACAAAGCGAGTATCTCGAGACCGTTCTGGGTAGTCTGACGGCGGGTGTACTGACACTGGACGATGCGCACCGGGTAGTCACCTCCAATGCCGCAGCGGAGGAAATACTGGGTTTGCCCGCCGGTTTTTTTGTCGGCCACAGTTTGTCGGGGCTTGCACAACTCAACCCGTTCCTGGCGCCATTGGCTGAACAGGTCGAGCGCCAGATTGGCAGGGGCCCAGCCGAGTGGCAACGTGAGATCCGGCTCCAGGCCAACGCGGCCACTGAGCGGGTCACCGGGGGCAAATCCCTGGCATTATTGGTGCGCGGCTCGCGGCTTGGCTCCGAGTCCGAAGATGCGGCCGGTACCGTAATCGTTTTTGATGACGTCACCATGCTGAACCAGGCCCAACGCGAGGCAGCCTGGGCCGAGGTAGCGCGACGGCTGGCCCACGAGGTGAAGAACCCGCTGACGCCCATCCGCCTGGCAGCAGAACGTCTTCGTATGAAGCTGACCGACAAACTCGAATCCAATGACGGTCAATTGCTGCACCGCGCCACCGGAACGATTGTGTCGCAGGTGGAGGCATTGCGTGCGTTGGTCGATGCGTTCGGTGATTACGCCAGGGATCCAAAACTGGAACGAACCAGGCTGGATCTGGGCAAACTGATCCGTGAAGTCGTTGCCCTCTACCAGCATGATGAACAGCGGATTCGTTTTCACCTGGTCCTGGTGGATGGACCCACCGGGTTGGCCGCCGATGGTGTACAGCTACGCCAGTTGTTGCACAACCTGATCCGTAATTCATGTGAGGCCATTGCTCCTGAAGAACAGGCGGAAGTGCATATCCACTCACGTTTGACCAACAGCAACAATCGCCCCTGGCTGCAGATCGAAATCAGTGACCGCGGTCCTGGATATCCTGAAGGCGTGCTGGAAAATCCTTTTGAGCCCTATGTCACTTTCAAGACCCGGGGCAGTGGTCTGGGCCTGGCCATCTGCCGGAAAATCGTCAGTGATCACAGTGGACGTATTTCGGTATCAAATCCTGCCACTGGCGGGGCCAGTACGCTGGTGGAATTACCCATGGGAAGTGCCTGACCCGGGTTTGCTGCTGGTGAACCGGAAAGCCCGCGGGATTGGACGACTTGCACCAACCCGTCTTTGATACCCCGTCTTCCTGATTAACCCTGATGCTTAAGCCAGGAGCATCTTGACTGCCACCACCAGCAGGAAAACGCCGAATATTCGTTTGGCAAGCAGCGGGGAACTGCGATGAATTGCGACCACACCCAGAGGAGCTCCCAGCACGGCGAACAAGGCTACCCCTGCCAGGGCTTGCAAATGAACATACCCCAACGCCGGGGTGTCGGGGCTGCTTTCCCCCAGCAGGATGAAGCCGAATGTACCCGCAAGTGCAATCGGATATCCGCAGGCGGCAGCCGTCGCAATGGCATTTCTGATCTGTCGTCCATGCCATAAAAGCCATGGAACGGTCATGCTGCCACCACCGATACCAATCAGGCTGGAAATTGAACCAATCACCAGCCCAACTCCGGTCGCAGGAAGCATACCCGGTAACGGCAGATTTCGTTGCTGGTCGGCCACGAATAGCAGTTGCATACCAACGAGCAATGCAAAAAAACCGAATACCTTGCCAAGGGCGGCGCTCTCCAACCAGTCCGCGATCAGGGTTCCCAGCAGAGCGCCGGCCAGCAGACCTGGCAGCAGTGTTTTGACCACCTG
Source organism: Lysobacterales bacterium (assembly GCA_014238945.1). Lineage (GTDB taxonomy): Bacteria > Pseudomonadota > Gammaproteobacteria > Xanthomonadales > SZUA-36 > SZUA-36. The sequence goes on along the minus strand of JABAAB010000110.1, from coordinate 9,377 downwards.
CCACAATATGGCACCACGCCGGTGATGTGCCAGCAATGAACTTAAAGAGCTGAACAACATGGTCGCCAGGGACGTGGCCACGGCCATCTGTACTGCCGTATCGGCCGTGGCGGGATGGCGACTGAACAACCAGCTCAACACGGGTACCAGCACCATACCACCCCCTATGCCCAGGTAGCCTGCCAGGAAGCCACCCAGCAAACCGGTTATTGCATATTCGATCCAGATCATGTCCAAACTGTCAGGCCTCGGGAGAAACCGTATTGCCTCATTGTAAATTTGGCTTGCCGTACGCCGCACATTTGCATAAATTAACCCAGTCCATGAAGCCTATTGCGCAGCAAAGCATAACCCAGATATACGGCCTGAAACATTTCATTGTGTCGTTGATTCTTTGCTGTGCTTGCACCGGCCCCGTGTCGGCGGCAGACGGCCATACGAATACTGACGCGGAACAGTTCATACTGGCATGGGACGCTGCCCGTCGCGGCGACCATGTCAGCTTTCGAAAGATTAAACAAAATCTGCAGACGTACCTGCTTTATCCCTATCTGCAGTATGAAGATTATCGTAATCGTCGTTCCAGGGTGCCGGCAGATGAGATGTCCGTGTTTCTTTCCGGTCACCAGGACTGGGCATTTGCCGAAGGTTTAACGCGCAGCTGGCTGACATCACTGGCTAAAAAGGGGCGTTGGAGTGACTTGGTAAAGTATTCCGACGGTGTGACTGATACCACCCTGCGTTGTCAGCGTGCGCGTGGCCGGATTATCGTCAAGCAAATCGATGGCCTGCTTACTGAAGCACAGGCCCTTTGGACCGTGGGAAAGTCGCAGGTCGATGAATGTGACCCGGTGTTCAACTGGTTGATAAGGAATGACGGCATCCACCCCCCTCTGGCGTGGGAGAGAATCCGGCTGGCGATGCTGGCGGGTAATCCGCGTTTGACCCTCTACCTGGCCCGCTTTATTCCAAAGGACCAACGTCACTGGCTTGAAGCATGGCAGGATCAGGCCCGACGTGGATATACCCGGTTGGAACGGATGAGTGGCTGGCCGGACAACGAAGTCACCGGCATGATAACCTCGGCTTCGCTACAGATACTGGCTCGCAAGGATGCCAGCCTGGCAGCGGAAAAATTCCAGGCATTGGACCCTCATTTCACCTGGGGCGATGAACGCAGGGCAGACCTGTTGCGTGACATAGCACTGTATGCCGCGGTGGACCTGAATGATGACACATCCAAATTCATGGCCAGTGTGCCGCCTGGCTATCATGATTCACAGCTGCTGGAATGGTGGGCGCGGTATCTATTGAGTGTGCAGGATTGGTCGCAGGTCGCTGCCGTAATCGGCCAAATGCCGGAAAACACCCGCACGGATGAGCGCTGGCGGTACTGGCTCGCACAGGCGGAACTGAAGTCCGGAATAGCGACCGATCCCGCAGTCCGGCTTTCGGCATTGTCAAGGGAGGCCAATTACTACGGGTTTCTCGCGGCCGATGAGTTGGGTCAGCCGTACAACATTTGCCCTCTGCAACCCGGTGTTTCCACCGCCGAAGCAGAGAGAATTGCTGCACTTGATGGCTTCTTGCGGGCACTGGAACTGAGAAGGGTGGGGCTGGATAACTGGAGTACCCAGGAGTGGTCAATGGCCGCACAAAAACTCCCCACCCAGGATTTGAAGTCGGCAGCGGCACTGGCACATCGGGAAGACTGGCACGACCGGGCGATATTCGCGCTGGGTAACAGCGGAGATCTGCGTTTTTATGAGTGGCGGTTTCCCTTGCTTTGGAAAACGGAAATCCAGAGCGGTGCCGTAGTCCATAACCTGGATCCCGCCTGGGTTTACGGAACCATCCGCTCGGAAAGTGCCATGTTGGAGACCGCGGTATCATCCGCAAATGCAATGGGCCTGATGCAGGTAACCCCTGATACCGGTAAACGGGTTTCAAAGCGGCACGGTATTCCATGGACGGGCAGTGCACAGCTGAAGACAGCAAAGGGGAACCTGCCGCTGGGAATGGCCTACATGGGTGATCTGATGCAGGATTATCAAAACAACCCGGTGCTGGTATTGGCGGCCTACAATGCCGGACCCACTGCCGTGGAGCGATGGCTGGACGAACGCCCGCGTGGCGACACTTCGATCTGGGTGGAAACCCTGCCCTATTTTGAAACGAGGGATTATATTCCGCGTGTGTTGGCCTTCACCACGCTTTACGACTGGCGCCTGGGTGGTACGGTCAAACGAATTTCCGCAAGGATGCCACACATTGATTCCGGTAAGATAAGCATCAATGGCAGTACCGGTGTGGTCTGCAACGAGCCGGATTGACCGCATCGACCAGGGCAAAAGATTTGACCTGCCGGGTTGAGGAGCACGGTTATCGGGTATCTCGAAATTATGAGTGTCAGTGACTGAAATGAAAGTTGTATTGATCGGTGCCTGTGGATTTCTTGGCAGATACCTGCTGAGCGCACTTGCGGCAGAAAATCATGAATGCCGGGTGCTGACCCGGGCCCTCATACGTCATGGCAACCTGGGTCTGATGCCCGGGGTGAAACTGGTACAGGCAGATGTTTATGATGTGGATGTCCTCACGCGGCAGTTCGCCGGTGCCGACGTGGTGGTCAGTATGGCTGGGATTCTGAATGAAAGTGGTCGCGGTGGCCGGGGGTTTCAAAAAGTCCACGTCGAACTGGTAGAGGGTATCGTAGAGGCCTGCCGCGTGGCCGGCGTCAAGCGTGTATTGCATGTCAGTGCGCTCAACGCGGGCAAGGGCAGCAGTCATTACCTGAAGAGCAAGGGCCGGGCAGAGGAGTTATTGCAGCATGTTGAGGACCTGGATGTCAGCATATTTCAGCCATCGGTCATATTTGGAAGGGGAGACAGTTTTTTCAACCGTTTTGCTGCGATGTTGCACCTGACCCCGGTTTTACCACTGGCCTGTCCCGCTGCCCGTATTCAGCCCGTCTTCGCCGGTGATGTTGCCAACGCCATGCTGGCAACACTGGATGACCCCATGACCTGCGGCAAGAGCTATGAACTGGCTGGTCCGCAAATATATTCGTTAAAGGAAATGCTTGTTTGGACAGCGAAAAATATGGGTAAGCGCCGCCTCATTGTCGGTTTACCCGGGCCCTTGTCGGCGCTGATGGCCGCGCTGATGGAATGGGTGCCCGGCAAGCCTTTCTCCTGGGACAACTATCAATCTCTCAAGACCGACAACACCTCGGAACAGAAAGGATTTACCTGTTTTGGTATCTATCCACGGGGTATTGATACCGTGGTGCCAGATTACCTGACCGGATCGACCCGCCAGCGTCGGTTGCAATCTTTCCGGCGGCGGCCACGGATCTGATGGCCACGCCGCTACGTGGGGGTCAGACTTACCTGGTAGGTGGTGCCGTACGGGATGCAATACTGGGATTGGAAGCGAAAGAACGGGACTGGGTAGTGGTCGGGAGTTCTGCAGACCAGATGCTGGCCAGCGGCTTCAAACAGGTTGGTGCATCGTTTCCCGTGTTTTTGCACCCCAAAGATGGGGAAGAATACGCGCTGGCGCGTACCGAAAGAAAACAGGGCCACGGTTACCATGGCTTCAAGGTGGATTTTCATCCGGGCGTCACGCTGAACGAGGACCTGGAGCGTCGGGATCTGACCATCAATGCCATCGCCCGAGATGGGGACGGTAACCTGATCGATCCATTTGGTGGCCAGGCGGATCTTGAACGCAAAGTCCTGCGACACGTTTCATCAGCTTTTGTGGAAGACCCGTTGCGGGTATTGCGGGTGGCGCGATTTGCCGCCCGTTTCGCTCCGCTGGGTTTTCGTGTCCATGAGTCGACCATGGCACTGATGGGGGAGATCTCGCGGTCCGGCGAACTCGAGCATCTCTCCCCCGAGCGTTGTTGGCAGGAAATCGATCGTGCAATGTCGATGGAACGACCGTCAGAGTTTGTAAAGGTGCTCAGGGACTGCGGGGCTCTGGGAATACTGCTGCCGGAAGTTGATGCCTTGTTTGGTGTGCCGCAGCCAAAAAAACATCACCCCGAAGTGGATACCGGAACCCACCTGCTGATGGCGCTGGATATCGCCGCCGGTCTGGAAGAGGGCAATGCATCGGTTTCGTTTGCAGTGCTATTACACGATCTGGGCAAAGGCCTGACTCCGAAGCAGCAATGGCCGTCGCATCACGGCCACGAAGCCGCGGGTTTGCCGCTGGTCGACGCGGTCTGTCGTCGTTTCAGAACGCCCAATGCCACACACGACCTGGCGCGCAAAGTCGCCCTGGGACACCTGCGTTGTCACCGAATCCTTGAGGCCCGCCCGGCGACCGTACTGCGCTTACTTGAGCAACTGGATGTATTTCGGCAACCCCACATTTTGCCGCTCTTCGTCGCGGCCTGTGAAGCGGATTACCGTGGCCGCAAGGGCCTGCAGGACCGTGGATATCCGCAGGGGACTCATCTTCAGCAGGCATTTCACGTGGCTGCAGCCATCAGGGCCAGGGACCTGGAACTGGGGGATCTGGCCGGTCCGGTCGTGGGTGAGAAACTGAGGAATGAACGGATAATGGCCATTTCAGGGATGAGCAATCAGGATACCGGTTCATAATAAGAACTGCCTTGCCGCAGGGAAAATGTGATGATTGTTGAACCCGATCCAGGAGGCCGGGATACAGCATCGCAATCATTTATCACTCTGCGGCGATATCTATCTGTTGTAACTTATTGATTCCATCCAAATACTGGCATTAATCAAGCGGGTAAGAAAAAATCCCTTTGTTCAGCGTATAATGGTGGGAACAGGTTACGGAAGACCTTGAGGTCAGGAAAACTCCTGATGATGAAAATGGAACGAACACACGCAACTTCACTAATATTTTCCTTGATGTGCTTTGTGTGCCTGGATGTTATGGCAGCAAACACTGATGCAAATACCATCTGGCCATTGTGCGGGCGTATCTCCGAAAGCCCACCGGCAGGTTGGGTGGCGACCGACGGTTGCCCCGCGGACCGCTTTGGTGATGCTGCCCATTCCGACGAACCGCTTTCATCGACCTTTGGTCCGAGGCCCCTGGCCTCGGAGAGCAATCGTTATGATTTTCATCGTGGGGTTGATATCGCCACCCCGATCGGCACACCGTTTTTCGCCATCACCGATGGAACGGTAGAGATTTCAGGCAATCATTCGAGCTACTCTGATCCGCTGGTAAAACTGCGGCATTTTCGCCCGGGTGAGACCAGTTGCAATGCCGGCGGCTGTTACCACAGTTACTACCTGCACATCGACAGTTGGGTCGTCAACCAGGACGATACGGTAGTTAAAGGCCAGTTACTTGGCTATACCGGGGAGAGCGCCTCGGGTTTTGACCATGTGCATTTCGAGATACGTGACGCACCTGACTTTGATGCATTTTCAGCCTGGTCGCGTGACGCGATCCACCCGTTGAGCGTGGTTCCGTATGCGGCTGCAAACAGCACCACGATCACTTTTAACAGTGTGGATTTATCCGATCCACTCGCAGGTGTTGTGGATCTGAACATCACTTCAAATCGCTTCGACCTCGTGTACGTCGGGCTGACCTTGCTGGATGGCAGCCAGCAGGTGATTGCCCAGAGCGGTGATACACCGAATGCAAATGGTTATTACATTGAGCCTTCATTCTTTGACATGGAATTGTGGAATTTCCAGTACAGCCACAAAGACTCCACCTCCTACCCCTGGAGCAACTACGGCAGTGGTGGCGCAGATGAATGTCCATACCATGCCGATCACGGTGCCTCCTACAATGCCAATGTACACATGGATCAACAGGATCCGGGTGATCCGCTGGAAGGGTTGTTCAATGGTCTGCACGTTCGCACCCAAAAGTACTGGCCCAGCGATGTTGATGACTACAGCGTGGATTTGGAATTCCAGGCCCTGGAAGGAACTGCGGCCTGTGTGCAGGCAGCCGCGGTCTTTGCCTCCGGGGATACGGCTTTTTCCGAGTGGGGTGATTGCAGTGGTGCCCCAAATCAGACCCCGTCCGCGGCAATGACCTGGAGTTGCAATGGTTTAGGCTGCGATTTTGACGCGACCACCAGCACCGATGCTGACGGCAGCATCGTCAGCTACGACTGGGATTTTGGTGATGGCAATAACGGAACCGGTTCCGCGCCCAGCCACCCTTTTGCCACGGACGGGTCATACAACGTTATGCTGACGGTCACCGATAATGACGGGGCCTCCAATAACACGACCGAAGTGGTCAATGTAAGCAATCTGCAGTTGGTGCGTGGACCTTACCTGCAAATGCAGACGGACAGCGAGATGACGGTGCGCTGGCGTACCGACAGCGCCACGGACTCGGTAGTCTGGTATGGACTGTCAGAGGGCTCTTTAACCAATTCTGTTAGCGTCGCTGGCTCACGCACCGATCACGAGGTACAGATTACCGGTCTGGCCACCCACCAGAAATATTATTACTCGGTCGGTGACAGTGTCGTGACCATTGGTGGAGATGCCAGCTATCATTTCTCGACGGCGCCGACACCGGGCGTTGCGACCGATACCAGAATGTGGGTGCTGGGCGACTCGGGAACCGCAAATTCGGACGCACGTGCGGTACGTGATGCCTACAAGGCATGGACGGGTTCGGAGCCTGCAGACCTGTTGCTGATGCTGGGTGATAATGCCTATAACGATGGCACCGATGCCGAGTACCAGGCCGCGGTGTTCGATACCTACCCCGAAGTTCTGCGAAAGACACCGCTGTTCTCCACGCTGGGGAATCATGACGGGCATTCTGCAGATTCCGCGTCCCAGACAGGCCCCTACTATGACATCCACAGTCTGCCCACCGGGGGCGAGATCGGCGGACTGGCTTCAGGCACCGAGGCCTATTATTCATTCGACTATGCCAATATTCATTTTGTGACGCTGGATTCCTATGAAACCGACCGCTCGGTTGGCGGAACCATGCTGACCTGGCTGGAAAGTGACCTGGCCCTGAACACGCAACCCTGGGTGGTGGCCTTCTGGCATCATCCGCCCTACACCAAGGGTTCGCACAACTCGGATACGGAAGGCCGGCTGATCGACATGCGTGAAAATGCATTGCCGATTCTCGAAAACTGGGGTGTCGACATGGTCCTGGGTGGTCACAGCCACTCCTATGAGCGGTCTTACCTGATCGACGGGCACTATGGCGACTCGCTCTCACTGGACCCCGTGGCCAACGTGCTGAATCCTGGAGATGGCAGTGAGACAGGCGATGGAGTCTATGAAAAACCGGACATCATTGCCGCCATGCGTGAGGGTGCCGTGTACGCCGTGGCTGGAAGTTCCGGAAAGGTTTCGGGTGGATCGCTTGACCATCCCGCCATGTTTGTCTCGCTCAGTTCACTGGGCTCGATGATCCTGGATGTATCCGGGAATCGCATGGACGTGGTGTTTCTGGATGAGACAGGTACCGTGGCGGACGAATTCTCAATTGCCAAGACACCGGATTTTGAACCACCATTGCTGTCAGCTGCCAGCGCCGAGGATGCCACCCACGTGAAGGTGGACTTCGACGAGGCACTGGATGCACTCGAAGCTGAAAATGCCGCCAATTACTTGATCGGTGGTCTGACAGTAAGCCAGGCGCTACTGCTTGATGGTGACCGCAGTGTACGACTGACTACCAGTGCCATGACACCGGATGCCAACTACACATTGACTGTGAACAATGTACAGGACGTATTCCTGAACACCATCGTGCCCAACAGCCAGATCAGTTTTGATTTCTTCGACATCATGACGGCGTCATTCCAGGATGGACTGGAACCTGATCCAGGCTATGACGGAACCAGGGACGCCTACATTCGGGAAGCATCTGCGGACACGGCCCACGGACTGGAAACAACCCTGCAGGTCGATGGCAGTGAGCCATCCGGTTCAACCACGGACATGAACATCGTGCTGGGCTGGGATACCGGCAGTATCCCGACCGATGCGATCGTGCAGGATGCCCATTTCAGTCTGCAGGTGACCAATGCAAGCAGTGGTTCATACCAGTGTTATGGTTTATTGACCGCCTGGAACCAGGGTGAAGTGACATGGAACCAGGGCTCCAGTGGTGTGGGCTGGGGTGCGCCGGGCGCTGCTTCAGGTTCAGACCGTGGCACTGATGTGCTGTGCACCGTGTCGGCCGGGTCAACCGGTACGCTGAATGTGAACTTCACCACTGAAGGACTGGCGTTCCTGCAGACCTGGGTCAATGATCCAACTGCCAACCATGGACTGGTAATCGCCAATCCTTCGACCTCGGATGGTGCGGATTTCCATTCCAGTGAATCTGCGACGACCTTGTCCCGGCCGAAACTGACGGTGACTTACAGGGTGCCTGCCGATCCGGTTAATCTCGACCCGTCCGCGCACTTCACATCAGGCTGCACCGATCTGGATTGTAATTTCACCGATACCTCCAGCGACAGTGACGGTTCCATCGTCAGCTGGGACTGGGATTTCGGTGATGGAAGTACATCAACTACGCAAAACCCGTCGCATTCGTATGCTGCTGAAGGGTCTTATTCGGTGAGTTTGTCGGTTACCGACAACGATGGTGGAAACGACACGCACATTGAAAGCGTAACGGTGAATGCACTGATCAATCCCGTCGCTTCATTTACTACGGCGTGCACGGACCTTGGTTGCATCTTTACCGATACATCATCTGACAGCGATGGTACGGTCACGGGGTGGGATTGGGATTTCGGTGATGGCAATTCGTCCACCGCCCAGAGTCCTTCACATACCTATGCCGTCGCTGGCAACTACACGGTGGCGTTGACCGTCACCGATGATGAGGCCCTGACAGATGCCACCAGTTCTTCCATTGTGGTAACCGAACCTCTTGCCTGGGTCGACCAGGTCGCCGAGGAAGACCTGGGTGGGTCCGGCACCGTTTCCGGTGTCTATACCGACACCCACAGTGATGACGGCAGTTGGCAGCAGATCACCGAGGTCGAGAGTGGCGGCAAGAAGCAGAACCGGCATACCTACCTGGAAAGAACCTGGCAATTCAGCGTGGTGCCCGGTTCCATGGTCACCCTGTATGCCAACGCTTGGTCATCCGGCTCAACAGACGGGGACGAATTCATCTTTGCCTGGTCACCGGATAACAGCAACTTCAGTGACCTGCTGACGGTAACGAGCACCAGCAACACAAATATTCAGTCGGCACCGATTCCATCGGACGGCGTGATTTACATCCGTGTCCGGGACAGTGACCGCAGCCAGGGCCACCGGGAAAAGAACACGGTGTTTGTGGACCACCTGTACATTCGCAGTGAGAATGGTGAGATTCCCGATCCTCCTGCAGCACCGACCGGTCTGACCACGGGTGTC